>CBFGRV010000022.1:0-56779 GCA_965651265.1 uncultured Rhodothermales bacterium | reverse complement strand
CGATCGACCCAGTAGCCCCAGGCGACGATCAACCACATCGACAAACCGGCCCACGCCACGAGCATGATGTCCTCCGGGGGAGGCCCAAAGACGTTCATCAGGTAGACGATCGCGAGGAACGCGACGAGTACCCACAGCGCGTAGGTCCCCGTGCGGTTTTTCGCGCGTGTCATGCGTGCATACAGCCAGACCCCCGCGCCGAAGAGCCCGAATTCGATGGCGAGCGTCGCGGGCAGCGAGTTCCAGAGCCCGAGACCGAACTCCGCCCCGCCGGGAATCAAGGGCAGATCCGGCCGGTGCATGACCACATCCAGAACCCAGTGGCTGACCACGACGAGTCCGAGGGTCACCGCGCCGCGCACGTCCTTGCGAATCATCCAGTAAACGAGCCCGAAGAGCCCGCCCCAGATCACGAGGAGGAGGAGACTGTGACTGATGGGGTAATGGGCGAAATCCAGCGGGGTCACCACGGTATTCCCGGGATCGACCTCAGCCACCTCGACGCCAAGCATCAGGAGGATAGGCCAGAGTAGATCCGCGAATTGCGTGGCCATGAAGTAGGTGCCCAGCGAGGGGCGCGTTGCGGCGGTCTTTGCGGCCAGGCCGGCGGCGAAATGACCGATAAACATGACGGTTCAGGGTTGCAGAGGGTTAGGAAATCGAGTGGCCGGCCAGGCCAAAGCGGCGTCTCGAGCTAGGCCGAAAGCCGGGCGTCGAGCTCGGCCGGCGCCGTTCGTCGCCATTCCGCCAACTGCGAAACGATGGACTGGCGGACCTCCTCCGTGAGGCGGCGGGCTTCAGAGGATTTCATTTCGGAGGTTTCGATAGGAGGGAGGACCTTGACCCGGATGTCGCGTGCCTCGCCGAAGCGCCAGGAGTTTTTCGGCAGCGCATCCTGCGTTCCGTCAACCACCAGCGGGAGCACCGGCACCTTCTCCTTGATGGCTACGAGAAACGCGCCTTCATTGAATGGAAGGACTGAGCCGTCGAGCGACCGCGTGCCCTCCGGAAAGAACATTACCGAGCAGCGATTCTGAAGGTAGCGGCGGACGCCGAGCAACACACGTGTGCGGCTTTTGGGGTCGGACCGGTCGAGCTCGACGTCACCGGCCAGCCACATCATCCATCCCACAAATGGAATCTTGAACAGCTCCGTTTTCGCCACCCACTTCATCTCCCACGGGAGGCAGCTGATTACGGGGATGTCGGCCAGCGATTGATGGTTGCTGACGACCACGTACGGCCGCCGCGGATCCACAACGCGATGCCCCGAGACATGGACGCGCCACATGGGGTTCACCTTCGTCATCATCCACCCCAGCCGGCGGAACCAGTAGCCGGTGCGGTAGAGGGACGGGTCGCCGTCGAACAAGCGGATGACGGCGAGCATCGGAAGCCAGCAAACGATGAGGATCGTTACGGCGCTCCACGCCCACAGGGATCTGAGCATCTCACCTCACAAACTGGAGCCACGAGCTCTCCTCTTCATACTCGCAGACGACGTCGGCCGCGTGGGACGCCTGATAGGAGCTGAGCAGCTTGACGACATCCTGCCGGATCACGTCGACCGCCGACCGGATCAGGTCGCTACGGAACCCTCGCTCCCCAAGCTCCAGCACGAACTCCATCGAAATGATGCGCGCAATGGCACGCCCCAACTCGACCAGCTTCCGCTGAGGCAGCGTGAAATCGATCTTGAAGTTCAGCACGTCGCGGAAGTAGTCGGCGGCCCGGCTCGTCAGCTCGTGCCTGGATAGATGCGCCAGCAGGGCGGACTCCTTCACCTTGCGCATCTCCTTCAGCACGCTCTCCGTGATTTGCTGATAGAGGATGTCATTGGAGCCCTCGAAGATCTGGAACGGGCGGCTGTCGACCGTGGCGCGGCCCGCAATGTGGTCGATTCGATATCCCTTCGCGCCGACGAGCTGCAGGAGCGACTGCGACGCCTCCTGCATCAGATCGGTGATGACCGTCTTGATGGCGTTGGCCACAAGGCCCATCCGCATCAAGTCACGCGAAAGATGTGCGTGCTCGCTGCTGTACGTGCACATGGCCGAGCACACGGTGAAGGCGGCCTGCAGGCGTGCCAGCCGCTGCTGAACCTGGTCGTATGAGAACAGCCGGGCGCCGCCGACCACGCGCTCCTTACAGTGGCGCAGGGCTTCGTCGAGCAGCCGCTGAAGGAAGCCCATCCCCATCCCTGGGAATTGCATGCGGCTGCGATGCAGGATGTCCAGCATCATCAAGACGCCCGTGCGCTTCGGCTCGAGCCGATGGGTCTTCGGCACGCGCACATCGATGCGGTTGCGCCCATACGGGATCATGTACAGGCCCAGATTCTCGAAGTACTCTTCGACCTCGATGTGTTGTCCGGGGCTGTTCACGTCGCAGATGAAGAAGTCGATGTCGCGTTGCAGCCCCGTATCCGTCTCGCGCCGGGCAGCCAGAAGCCAGTAATCAGCCCAGCCCGTCAGGCCTCCCCAGTGTTTGGTGCCTCGAATGTGGTACACATCCTCCTCTTCGATGAAGGAGGTCTGCATGCTGAGGGCGTCCGATCCATACTCGGGCTCGGTGATCATGAGGCCGCCCATGTGCTTCTCGCGCAAGAACCTCTGGAAGATCGTGCCTTTGACCTCCTCCTGCCCGTACTTGGCGAGCGGCTGCAGAAAGAGCGCCCAGTTGATTCCGAAGGTCAGCGAAAGCGCGAGCGACTCGTAGGAGGACGCCGCCAGCACGGCGAGGCCTTCATGGATGTGGCCTCCACGGCCGCCGTATTCCTTCGGGACGTAGACGACAAAGGGGTCGGATGCCCGGATATGGCGCATCACGTGTGGCGGAACGCCCCGGCGGAGAGCCAGGCGGTCGGCATTCGCACGCACGTGGAATGCATGGCGGAGATCGGTGCGATACCGTTCCAGAAACTCCTCGAAATCGGCCGTACTCCGGCCTGTGGCGACAGCCTCCGTAAGCCTCATAAACTGAACTTCTATAGCACGAGAAATTATCCGGGCCTACATCGAGTATTCGACCGACTCGGCATTGTAGGCCTTGTCGAGCTCGTCGAATAGCACGGCTCCCACCAGAAGACTGAAAGCGCCCGTGAATATGATGCCGACAATCAACGCAATCAGCCCCAGGATGTTGACGAGAATGAGTGCCAGTCCGACGATGAAGATCTGCCAGCGATAGCCCTCGGTCATGGCGTATGCCTTCCGGAGCGTGTCGGTGACGCCCAGACTATCATCGAGCACGAGATACATTGCCGGAGCGAGCGCGACCGCGATGTAAATGCCGGGTATGATGAGCAGGATCATCCCGACGACGATCGCGAGTGACTGAAGAATGTACACGCCAAGCGCACGACCGAATTCCCGGAATCCAGCGAAGACTTCGCCGATCTCCGGTTGCTCCCCGCGAACGAGACCAAGTGCGACGGCATACGCGCCGGCCGTTACAGGGCCGGCAATGATGATCCCTATCAGGCTTCCGAGACCACCGAGGAGGTCATCGCTGAAGTAGTTCACCCCGCCTGTAAGGAGTGCGTAGATCAGGAAAACGGCCAGCACGAAGCCCAGATGCTCGCGAAAGATCGCCCAGGCGCGGGAGAAGAGGGAATTGACGCTCAGGTCGGGTGCGTAGGACACGTCCATGGTCTCGAGAATGATGTTGTGGGATGACGCCGTAGCGCGGGAGGCTTCACATCGCATCACCGCACCGCTCCGCGAAGCCGCCGAAGACCCCGCCGAACGGACATACGTGTGTCACAGGATGTAATGTAGGGCGTGCGCACGGGATGTGCACGACTGGTGGCGCCGTTTCGTCATTTCAAGTGGCGTCTCGACGGGCTCAGTTTCCTGCGATGTTTATCGTTCGAGTCTCGCCACTTCTGGAAGGCGGCACAATGTGGTAGAAGGCATGCCACGCTTCCTCCTCGAGGTCGGCGTAGGCAACCGTCTCGTCCTGACCGAGTCGATGCGAGAACTGCTCTGCGCGACCGTCGCAATCGTGGTCGTAGAATGCCGCTCGAGCGACCTCGTCCTTACACAGCCCGCAGCGTCGCTTCATGCGGATCTCACGCCGCTCGCACTCCATCCCTCGCCACCAGATCCGAATCTCATAGCTGTAGTTGCGAAGATCGCCCGAGAAGGTCTCCCGATCGAGAGGCCGTTTCCTCAGGGTCTGATCGCCGCTCGTCGAACAGGATGCGAGCAACCCGACGGTTGCCAGGATGGATCCCAGGATGATCCAGGTGTGTCTCGAGGGAGGGGTCGGCATCGGTGTGGGGGATCGTCCCCTCGATACGCTATTATTAATGTGGGAAATGAGCCTCACCGATTGGACCTCGTGCGGGCAAGATCTGGGAGTGCTATTCTCAATATCGGACTCGATCACCAGACGTCCACGAGTTGCCGTGATTTTTTCGCGATCTGCTGTGCCGATGGCTTCCCCGTTCGTTCTTCTGGTCGTCTTGATCGCTCTGGCCGCCGTGCCTGTCGCCCGCGGGCAGGATCACGAGTCTGCTCCTCCAGTGGAGAGCGGCGATGATGACACTTCACCTTCAGGCTTTCAGCTCACGCCCGATGAGGCCGTGCGCCAGGCCCTTCAGCGTAGCAACGTCGTTCGAGCCATTCGTTCAGAGGCGAATGCGGCGCGTTCGGCCTACCGGAGGGTTCGTTCAGCTCGTCTTCCCGCGCTGAGCGCGCTGGCCAGCTATACGCGACTCAGCGACAACATCCCCGAGATCGCCTTCGATACCGACTTCGTCCCGGGCCTGGACACCACCTTCACGCTGGCTCCCGCGGTTTTAGATCGCTACTACTCGGAGGTGACCATTGAGCAGCCGCTTTTCACGGGATTTGAACTGCATCATCAGATCCGCGCAGCCCGATACCGTGCCGATGCCGCGGATCTCGAAGCGAAGCAGCGAGAAGCCGATCTGGCCTTCGAGGTGCGAAGGGCCTACTGGTCACTTTTCGAAGCGCGCGCGGCCGTCGATGCCGCGTCGCAGGCCGTGCGGCAAGCCGAGGAGCATCTCGAGAATGTTCTAAACTTCCGGGATGCCGGGGCGGCGCTTGAAAGCGACGTCCTTGCCGCCCGCACGCGTGCACTGGATGTGAGGCTTCAACTGGCCGAAGCGGAAGATGCCGCATCCCTTGCCCAGTTCGAGTTGAACAGGCTCCTCGACCGTTCTCTGGATACCCACATAGAGCTTGCGCCCAACCTTGACGAGCTGTCCGGTGTGGCGCCGGAGCTGGGGCCCAGTCTGGATGAAGCGTTGGAAGCGAATGCGGGTCTGGCCGCACTAAATGCCGAGGTTCAGGCTCTGGAATCCATGCTTCGTTCCAGTGAGGGCTCGTGGTTTCCGGACATCGCACTGAATGGCCGCCTGGTCTATGCGCGACCGAATCAGTATTTCTTCATGGACCAGGACGAGTTCAAACCGACCTGGGAGGCGGGGGCGGTCTTCCGGTGGTCGATATGGAGTGGCGGCGAACGATCGGCCCGAGTCCAGGAAGCTCGTGCGCGTCTCGAGGCGGCCCGTGCCCGGCTCGAAGAAGCCCGCGACCAGATGGCCCTGGAGGTAAATCAACGCGTGCTCGCCGTCGAACGGGCCGGTCTACGCGTTCAGGTGTCAGAGGAACATGTCGAAGCGGCGACCGAGGCCGTACGGGTCACGAGGCAGCAATACGCCCAGGGCGCGGCGCTCAATTCCGATGTGCTGGATGCCGAACGGGCACTCCAAACGGCGCTCGCCCGGCGCGCGCAGGCCATCGCCGATCTGGCCATGGCACGCGCAGCACTCCTGAGATCGACGGGCCGCATCTGGTGAGAAGTCCTACGATGCAGCACGAGCGCGAGACAGTTTTCGAGATTCGCGGGGTAACAAAGGTCTACGATATGGGCGAGGTCCACGTCCACGCCCTGCGCGGCATCGATCTGGATCTCTATGCCGGCGAACTGGTGGTGCTGCTCGGAGCGTCCGGAAGCGGGAAATCGACCCTGCTGAACATCCTCGGAGGCCTGGATACGGCGACCGCTGGTCGGGTGCTCTATCGCGGCGAGGATCTGACGCAGGCCGATGATCGACGCCTGACGGAGTATCGCCGCTTCCACGTGGGCTTCATCTTCCAGTTTTACAATTTGATTCCAAGCCTTACCGCACGCGAGAACGTCGCGATCGTCACGGAAATTGCGAGGGATCCGATGGAGCCGGAGGCCGCCCTCGATCTCGTGGGGCTAAGCGATCGCGTCGATCATTTTCCGGCGCAGCTCTCCGGAGGCCAGCAACAGCGGGTCGCGATCGCCCGCGCCATCGCCAAGCGGCCCGCCGTGCTCCTGTGTGATGAGCCCACAGGAGCCCTCGACTCGCAGACGGGCGTCATCGTGCTATCGGCCCTCGAGCGAGTGAACCGCGAGCTGGGTACCACTACCGTCATCATAACCCACAACGTCGCGCAGTCTCGCATGGCGGAGCGCGTCATCCATCTGAGCGACGGACTGGTGACGGAGATCGAACGGAACCCTAGTCCGACGCCCGCCAAAGAGCTGTCCTGGTAACGTCGGAAGGCGCCGCCCCAACTTCAACCGAATTGCCGCATGAGAGCCATCGATCGAAAGCTGCTTCGCGACCTGAAGGGAATGTGGGGTCAGGCGGTGGCCATCGGTTTCGTGATCATTAGCGGCGTGGGCACCTTCGTGGCCATGACGGCTACGATGGATTCTTTGCAACGGACGCTGGCGACTTATTATGCGGAGTACAGGTTTGCCGACGGATTCGCACAGCTTCGAAGGGCTCCCGAACGACTTGCGGAAAGGCTTCGCGAGATCCCCGGAATCGGAGACGTTGAGACGCGCGTCATCGCGCCGGTAAACCTGGAAGTGGCCGGCTTCGACGAGCCGGTCACCGGCTTGATCGTCTCCATCCCCCAGGGATCCCAGCCCCGCCTCAACCAGCTATTCCTTCGCGAGGGCCGTCTGCCCAGGTCGGCTCAGCAGGCCGAAGTAGTTCTCAACGAAGCCTTTGCCGAGGCGCACGGATTGCGCACGGGCGATGAGCTCCGCGCCATCATCAACGGCCGTCGCGACCGACTGTCGATCGTCGGGGTCGGACTCTCACCCGAGCATCTGCTGCAAGTAGAGCCGGGTGCCATATTTCCGGATCCGCAGCGATTCGGCGTAATGTGGATGGCACGCGAAGCGGTGGCGGCCGCCTACAACATGGAAGGAGCCTTCAACAGCCTGTCCTTCGTGCTCGGACCGGATGCGGACATCAGGGAAATCGAGGATCACCTCGAGATTCTTCTGAAGCCGTACGGCAGCCTTGGGATACAGAGCCGGAGGGATCAGCCTTCCCATTTCTATGTCAGCGAGGAGTTTGCGCAGCTCCGACGAATGTCGACCATCCTTCCGCTCATCTTCCTGGCCGTCGCGGCATTTCTGCTGAACATCGTTGTTGGGCGCGTCATCGGTACTCAGCGAGAGCAGATCGCAGTCCTGAAGGCCTTTGGCTACTCGGATGCGTCCGTGGGCCTGCACTATCTCAAACTTGTACTGGTGATTGCCGCGCTGGGCGGGGTCGGCGGCGTACTCGTCGGTATCTGGCTGGGTACGGAAATGGCCGAATTGTATCAGGTGTACTTCCGCTTTCCGTACCTGGAGTACACGCTTCGGTGGCCCATCTTGCTCGCCGCGGTGGTGTTCACGACGGCGGCATCCTTGCTCGGAGTGATTCGCGCCGTGCGTCGCGCGGTGAAGCTTCCTCCGGCAGAGGCCATGAGGCCGGCCCCGCCGGCGGTCTACCGGCCCGCGCTGCTCGAACGATTCGGTATGCAGCGCTACTTCGACCAGCCGACACGCATGATCGCCAGAAATATCGAGCGACATCCGGTCAAAGCCCTGCTCAGCATCGTGGGCATGGGAATGGCGTGCGCCATACTGATCGTGGGGCTCTTTTTTATGGACTCATTCGAGTACATCGTCGACATCCAGTACGGCGTCGCAGAGCGATCAGACCTCACGGTAACGTTCAATGAACCGGCTTCAATGAGGGCACTGTACGAAGTGGCGGCGTTGCCCGGCGTTCAATATGCCGAACCCTTTCGAGCCACGGCCGTGCGCCTGAGGTACGGGCATCGAACGTATGAGACGGCGATCAACGGCATACCGGATCGACCCTATTTGAGGCGCTTGCTGGATCGCGATCTCCAACCCATTCGCATTCCGGAGGATGGACTCGTACTCACCGAGCGACTGGCGGAGCGACTTGGCGTCCGGTCCGGCGACATCGTGATCGTGGAGGTGCTGGAGGGTACGCGCCGAACTGTCGACGTGCCCGTCGTGGCCCTGGCGCAGCAGTACTTCGGTCTTGGCGCGTATATGGACCTCGACCGGCTCAATGGAATCTCGGGCAGCGGTCCGGCGATCTCTGGAGTCCTGATTGCCACCGACGACCGGCATGAGGACGAATTGACGAGGCAGCTCGAAAGGCGGCCTCGCGTAGCGAGCATCGGTTCGCAGACTCGCATCATCGAATCCATCTATGAAACGAGCGGCGAAACGATGCTCACGATGTCGTTCATCCTCACCCTATTTGCCGGCGCGATTGCCTTCGGCGTCATCTATAATAGTGCGCGGATCACGCTTTCGGAGCGGGATCGAGAGCTAGCCAGCCTTCGCGTGCTCGGCTTCACCCGGGGCGAGGTGTCGTACATCATGCTGGGCGAGCTTTCTTTCCTTATGCTTCTATCTTTACCGGTAGGGTTCGCACTGGGAGCCGTCTTCAGCACGGCGCTGGTCGGAGTGCTCGCCACGGACCTGTATGAGATTCCCGTCGTCCTGAGCCGTGCCACCTTCGCCTATGCGGCGCTCGTTGTGATCGCATCGGCGTTGGTTTCGGCGCTCATCATCCTCCGCAAACTTTATCGGCTGGATCTCATCGGAGTCCTGAAGACGCGCGAATAGGACGCCAGTAGTAGAATCCGACCCGAGCATTTTTTGAGACGACGCGATGGACCGACGCACTCGGAAGCGGCTCATTCTTTCAGGCATTGCGCTACTCGTGCTGGCCGCCCTCGTATACGGCTTCTTGCCCGAGGCCCGGACGGTGGATACGGCGCTCGTGGAGCGTGGTCCGCTCCAGGTGACGGTGGAGGAAGAGGGTGAGACCCGACTCGCAGACACATACATCATTTCCTCACCAGTGGCCGCTTTCGTGAGACGGATCGATCTGGAGCCGGGAGACCTCGTAGAGGAGGGTCAGCCGCTCGTTCTGCTCGAGCCGCCGCGGTCTGCCATTCTGGATCCGCGATCGGAAACGCAGGCGCAGGCACGCGTCGCTGCGGCGGAAGCGGCGCTCTCGCAGGCCCGGCGGAACGTGGAAGCCGCCGAGGCGGCCGCACTCGAGGCCGGCGAGGAGCGAGATCGAACGGCCGGGCTCTTCGAACAGGGATCGGCGACGCAGCAGCAGCTCACCCGGGCCCAAACGGCGGCCGAGCAGGCAAACGCCAATGTGCAGTCGGCGCGCGCCGCCGTCGCGGCCGCTGAAGCGGAGCTCGCCGCCGCGCGGGCCGCTGTGGGACGCTCTTTCGGCGGATCCACAAACCAGACCGTCTCCGACGTGCTGACGTCACCGATTTCCGGACAGGTCGTAGCGGTCCATCGCGAGAGTGCCGGCCTCGTGCAGCCGGGCGAGCCGCTCGTGGAGGTCGGAAACGTCAACGACCTCGAGATCCAGGTGGACGTACTCTCGCAGGATGCCGTCCGCATAGCACCGGGGACCAGAGTCCTGGTCGATGAGTGGGGTGGGGAGGGCACGCTGAACGCCACCGTCCGAAGGGTCGATCCGCGCGGCTACACGCGCGTCTCCTCCCTGGGCGTCGAAGAGAAACGCGTGCCCATCGTGGCGACCTTAGACGCGCCATCCAGTGAGTGGACGCGACTCGGCGCCGGCTACCGTGTGCTGGCCCGATTCATCTTGTGGGAAGGAGATCAGGTGCTCCTCGTCCCGACCAGCGCTCTCTTCCGCACCCAGTCCGGCTGGGCCGTTTTCGTTCTGGACGGCGGCCGGGCGCAACGGCGCGACGTCGAGATCGGATGGCAATCCGGCCTGAGTGCGGAGGTGACCAGAGGTCTGGAGGAAGGCGAGGAGGTGATCATCCATCCTCCGAACGACCTCTCGGATGGTGACCGTGTTCGGCCGAGATGACCCCTGCTGTAGTGCTCTCTTTTCCTCGATCAATTTGCCTTATTGCCTGCCTGCTGATCGGGCTCGGCGTACCCCCCTCGACCACCGCCCAGGGGCAGGGTGTCATACCGCTCGCTCGTGTCCACGAAGCCATCCGCATCGATGGGGTGAGCTTCGAGCCCGCATGGAATGATGTCGATCCCTTCATCCCAACGCAGTATGAGCCCAATAACGGCGCGCCGGCGAGCGAGCCTACCGAATTCCTGGTAGCGTACGACGACCACTACCTCTACTTCGCCCTGCGCGCCTACGATCGAGGCCGCGAGGGCATCCGGGCGAATACCCTCTACCGGGATCGGCTGAGCGGGGATGACCACTTCGAGATCCTCGTCGACACTTACAACGACAACGAAACGGGCCTCCTCTTCACGACCACGCCTGCGGGGATTCGGCGGGATGCGGCCGTGTCGAACGATGCCAGCGGCGGCGGCATCGCCTCGGGTGGATGGCTCAATGTGGATTTTAATACCTACTGGGACGTCGCCACCGCCGTCACTGACAGCGGCTGGTTCGCGGAGCTTCGCATCCCATTCTCAAGCCTGAGATTCCAACAGGATTCGGAGGGACGGGTTACGATGGGGATCTCCCTGCAGCGAAAGATCGCACGGAAGACGGAGCGCCTCGTCTATCCGTCCGTGAGGCCGATCGCAGACTGGGCCTTTCTCAAGCCCTCTCTCGCTCAGAAGGTGATGTTGGATGGCATCCAACCCGTGCATCCCGTCTACGTGACGCCGTATGCGCTCGCCGGCACGGGCATGTCGGCGGAGCTCGATGGCCTGCGCTATCGGCACGAGCGGGACATCACCCGCGAAATCGGCGGCGACCTCAAATACAGCCTGTCGAACAATGCGACCATCGATCTCACCGTCAACACGGATTTCGCGCAGGTCGAGGCCGACGACGAGCAGATCAATCTGACGCGGTTCTCGCTTTTCTTCCCCGAGAAGCGGCAGTTCTTCCAGGAGCGCGCCGGGATTTTCGACTTCAGGACGGGAGGATTCTCGCGCCTCTTTCACAGCCGCCGCATCGGGCTGACCGAGGACGGCCGAAGGGTGAGGATCCTGGGCGGGGCAAGGCTGGCGGGACGGTTCGGGCCCTGGGACGTCGGCGCGCTCGATATGCAGACAGCCGAATCGGACACCATCCCGGCCGAGAATTTTGGCGTATTCCGCGCACGCCGGCGCGTCATCAACCCGTACTCCTACCTGGGCGGAATGCTCACCAGCCGAATCGGCACCGACGGGAGCTACAACCTCGCGTATGGCCTGGACGGCGTCTTTCGCGTGCGGGGCGACGACTACCTGACCGTCCAGTGGGCACACGCCTTCGATGGCGACCGAATCGACGCTCCCGGCTATCGCGCACTGAACGGCGGGCGATTTACCATCGAGATGGAGCGACGCCGGCGCGAAGCCTGGGAGTATCATTCCATTCTCGCGTGGGCCGGACCCGACTATGACCCGGGCATCGGGTTCTCCGAGCGGAACGACTTCACATTGCTCGACAATGCGCTTTCCTACACGTGGCTCCCGGCCGAGCCGTCGCCGCTGATCTGGCATACGCTGGGCGTGCGGGGATTCGCATTTCTACGCAACGCGGGGGGTGGCATCGAATCGGCAGAGGTGGGGCCGGAATGGGAATATGCGGCCCGATCGGGCGCCGGTGCGCTCGTGGAAGCCAAGCTCGTCTACGAGGACCTGCTCGTGCCGTTTGCCCTGTCCGAAGACGTCTTCGTTCCGGCCGGGAGCTATCGCTTCTATCGCATCGGCATATCCTATCACGAGACGCACACGCGGCTTTTCCAGCTCCGGCCGGCCGTCAACGGCGGATCGTTCTATGACGGCAGCCAGGTCACCGTGCAGCTTTCGCCCGTGCTCTACGTGTCCGAGCACCTCGAGATGGCGGGCAGTTATCAATACAGCAGGATTCGATTCCCCGAGCACAGCGGCGCCGTTGATTCAAGCCGGCGCCTCGATGCGCACGTCGCGCGGCTACGTATTGGCACGGCACTCAACACGCAGCTCTCCACCAACATCTTCCTGCAATACAACAGCCTTCGGGATGTCTTCTCGGCGAACGTGCGTTTTCGATACAACCTGCGCGAAGGCAACGACCTCTGGATCGTCTACAACGAAGGCCTGAATTCGGACCGGCGTAGGTTCGATCCGGTGCTTCCGCTGGTCGACAACCGCACGGTGCTCGTGAAGTACACCCACACCTTCGCCCTTTAGCGGGGTCCGTCTGGACCACTTCGAGAAGCGCGGCTCGGATGCCCATCCAACCGAATCCGACCCGCGATCATCGCGCGAAGATGAGCACCTCGCCAGTGTGAAATCTATTGGTACCAAATCGCGCCTCTTGCGCGGATGCGCATCGTCGAAATATTATCGTGGCTTACTCTGACGGCTCGCTACAGCACCTCTACTGCCGCAACGAGACGGCTCCTATCCGTACAAGGGGGAATCGATCTGATACCAGTGCGGGTAGTTCCGCACGCCAGACGCGATCGAACCAGCACGTACTGAGAACGTCGCCGATCAGACGGTCCACCACCACACAATGGGTCGTATGATCTCGGAGGCAACCTATGGATGCATCCATCTCGGGCGCGCTTTGGGCGCCGCTCTCCCGTTTCCTTGCGGTCTTCGTGCCGCTGACGCTGCTGATCGCCGGTGCGGCGATCGCGCAACCTGATCCGTCTTCGACCGAATCGACAGCCGAGCGAATCAACGGCCACACCGTCCTGGGCGAGGTCGTACCGTTTGGTCATGGCACGGCGCGCACGTGGGTGCGCCTCGACGAGGCCGATCAGCCCGTTTCGCTGGGTGTCACCCTCACCGAAGCCGCGCTGGAAGGCTTGCCGCCTCGAGCCACTCCGGGCGTGATCTGGATGGTGGAGTACATCATTCAGTTTCCATCCGACATTCCGCTTTTGCCGTTCAATCACGCCGGCATCAATTGGAATCCCCACGGCCATCCACCTGGCGCGATCTATGACACCCCGCACTTCGACTTTCATTTCTATCTGATTAGTCCCGAGCAGCGGAGCCTCATCACGGCTCGCGGCGACGATATCGCGAAGTGCCAGAAGGTGCCCGTCTCCGGGTCGCTTCCGGATGGATACGTTTACGCGGTCGGCGCCGAGGAGCCGGGCATGGGCGGCCACTGGGCCGATCCGAGCTCGCACGAGTTCCACGGGCAGCCCTTCACGAGTACCTTCATATATGGCACGCACGACGGCCGGATCATCTTCTGGGAGCCGATGATCACGAAGGCCCTCCTGGAGCAGCGGATGGACAACACCATCCCCATCTCGCAGCCGACGGTGTATTCGCAGCCGGGCTATTACCCGACCAGCTATAGCATCACCTTCGACGAGAAGCGGCGGGAGTACACGGTCTCGTTCGATGGTCTGACCCTGCGGAAGGTCTCCGGCTAATCGGGTTTCGGAACGAGGTAGACGCCGCGCAGGTCGAGCAGGGCATCTTCCGAGCCGAATTCGGACGTTGGAAGGAACGTCATCGTGTACCTTCCGGGGGCGAGGTGCATCTCACCGATGTTCGCGATGGAGTATCTATCCCATCCGCCCGTCCGCTCGACCGTGCCGGTGATCTCCTCGTCTCCCGCCCTGAACGCATACGGTTTGCCGGCCTGTTCATCGGAGACCGACCATTCGAGGTAGACGTCGTATGAAAGGTCGCGCTCGACGACGACGTCCCACTCGACGCGGCTCGTCGAAGTGAACCAGCCGTACGCCTGCCACTCCGGCATGTACTCGATTTCCTCACCGATAGCGCGGCCGTCTTCGGCATGCAGGAGAAGGCTTCCGTCCGGCAACGGGGTGACGACGCGGAAGTAGCTGTCTACGTCGTCGAATTTCGATTGCGCGAAGGCGCCGGGGGCCTGCAGGGCCAACAATAGGAGCGTGATGATGGTCAGGGCCGATCGGGTGCGGGTCGGCCTACGATGGTTCACAGGAACGGTATGCATGGCTGAATGGAGGCGTGAACGGCCCTAGCGTCCGGTGCGGATGAAGGCGGTCAGATCGGCCATTTCTTGAGGGCTCAGCCGCTCCATGAAATCCGACGGCATGGTGGAGACGTTCAGGTTTCGAAGCGCAGCAATGTCGGACCGAGGAATGGTCACATCCGGCTGGCTGAGGCGGCGGATGGTGACGGCGTTCGCCGATTCCTCTGCCACGATTCCCTGGAAGGTCTCGCCATTGTTCAACACGAGCTGCCAGTAGTCGAACCCGAAGGGAATGGACTGATTCGGCTCGACGACGTGCGCTACGATATTCTCGGGCTTCCATCCTCGCACGCTCATCAGATCGGGCCCGAAGGAGGAGCCCTCGGCGATGGTGCCCAATCGGTGGCAGGTGGAGCAGTCGCGCTCGAAGAGGGGACGCCCACTTTCAGGGTCTCCGGTGAGCGTCTTTACGGCGTCTGCATAGCGGACGACCTCCTTCCGGCGTTGCTCCTCGGCGCTCGTGATTAGCGTTCGCGCACGCCGCTTAAGCGCATCGGGAATGTCACGCATCAGCGTGACCTTGTGAGGCCAGCTGATGGCCGCCGGATGCACTCGCCCCTCGGCGATCGCATCGAGCAGGAGGATGATTCGCTCTGACTGAAGCGGCCAGGATAAAATGCTCGCGAGCGCGGCATCGCGCACTTCAGGCGTCAAGTTCGGCCAGGACTCGATCAGGAATTCCGTGGACTCGGTGCCGGCGGCCGCCCCGAACGCACGAACAGCCGCGAGTTGCACGGCAGTAGGCGCCCTCGGCACAATGAGGGATCGGAGCACGGCGGAATGGGCGGCCGGACCCGCCAGGCGGAGGACGTCGATCGCGAGCGCACGATGCATCGCGGACTCGGCCTCATCCTGGGCAATCGCCAGGGCGTATTCCACCAACCATGCGTCGGTGGAGGGTAGGCCGGTTGTCTCCAGTACAAGCAGGGCGGCCTGTCGTGCAGAGTCGACGGGGTGTTCGAATACGGCATCCACAAGCCGCGATGATTCGCTCCGCAGGAGGGCACGGGAGTCGTTTCGGCCCTTGAGGCCCTGCGCGATGCCCTCCAGAACGGGGGCCTGCCATGGCGCGGCCGAGCCCGGATCTGCCGATTCTACGAGCAGCGGCTGAAGCTCCTCATTCGGTCGGTCCGTCGTGATCATCGCGGTAAGGCGGCGAACCAGTGGCGCAAATTTCGGCTCATACCGGTCGAGCATGGACCGTAGGAGGTCGTGCTCACTGACGTCGGGCGCCGACAGGGCAGCGATCTGCATCCAGGGATCGTCGACCTGGTCGAACAACAGCTCTTCCCGAGCCGCGGCGGCCTCCGGTGAATCCAGGATGCCCAGTGCCAATAGCACCTGAAAGCGGACGCGCGGATCCGGATCGCCCTTCATGGCAAGCAGCGCCGCCTGAAGCTCAGCGGAGGCCGCCAGTCGTGGTTCTGCGAGCTGGATGGCGTTCTCCCGCACGCCGGGTTCCGGATCTCGCATCGCGGCCGCCACAACGGCATCATCCAGCCTTTCCAGGCCTTCCAGCGTCCAGAGTGCATGCAGGCGCCCGACGGCCGCCTCCCCGCCTAGCGCGAGGGCAACGAGCTGCGGCGCGACGGCGACGGCATCCCGATCCACCAACATTCGCTGCGCGTGACGCCGCCACCAGATGTTCGGATGGCTTAGATAAGTGACCAGCTCCTCATCCGAAGCCTGCCCGAGCGAGAGCCCCGTCGTCCAGTCGGGCGAAGGCGCGCCTTCCCGCGAGATGCGGTAAATCCGGCCTCTGTCGGAGCCGTTGTAGAGGTCGCCGGATGCGAGCACGTCATCGGCCAGCCACTCCGGCCCTTCGATGATCTGCCGGTAATAGTCCACCACGTACAGGGCGCCGTCCGGCCCCACGTACATGTTCACCGGCCGAAACCACGAATCGGTGGATGCCAGGAACTCGGCGTGCGGCTCGAGACGGGACGCCGACAGGGTCGGACCGGCGCTCCCGAGCAGGTCGGCGTGAACAAGATTATGCGCCGGCTCGCCAACGAAGACGACGTTCCCAAAACCTTCCGGAAAGGCACCCCCATCATAAAACGTGATCCCGCATGCCGCCGTAATTTCGCCCACGTCGGTGAGCAATTGTGGATTCGGATCGGCGGTGATCGGAAATACCTGCGCGGCTTCTCCGTGGTCCGAGATCGAGGCAGAGGCGTTGGCGACGAGCAGGTCGGGCCTGCGCTCGAGATATCTCGCCGGAATGACCTCCTGATAAATGTGGTTGCGGTTGTTCACGTAAAGCGGCCGGCCCCAGCGATCGAACGTGAATCCAAACTGCGTCCCCCCCGAAAGCGGTTCAAGCCCGCCCCGATCCGGCTGGAACCGCACGTTCCGGCTGGTCGCGTGATGCGGAATGCGCGGGCGACGAGGTCGGTCGACATAACGGATTTCGCTGTCACTCCGACGCGTATTCGCCAGGTAGATCCAGTTGTCCAGACCGTAAACCGGGTTGTTGACGTCTGACTCCGGATCCTGATCGAAAAATCCTGTCAGGATGCGCTCTCGGATGTCGGCGCGGCCGTCACCATCGACATCCTCGAGATAAATAACATCCGGTGCCTCCGTCACGATCAGCCCGTTCTTCCACCGCATGATGCCCATGGGCCAGACGAGCGAGTCGGCGAAGACGACGCTCTCATCCATGCGGCCGTCGCCGTTTGAATCCTTCAACAGCACGATACGATCGGTGCCCGTCTGATCGGTCGGGTAACCGTGCATCTCGAGAACGTACAGGCGCCCATCCTCATCGATCTCCATGTCGATGGGATCGGATATCAATGGTTCGGCGGCAACCAGGTCAATCTGGAATCCGGGATGCAGCTCAAACGAATTGAGGGCGTCCCGGGGAGATCGGCTGTTGTACAACCATTGGTAGCGGTCGGCGGCGAGTGTGCTGATGAGCACAACTCCGGCCATCGCCGCTGCGGCAATAATGGCAGCCCGCCGAAACTCCGGGGGACGGGGACGTGTGATGGTGGGCATTTGGGCAAAGGATGGCTCCAAACGGAGCCGAGGAGGCAAGTACAGCTCAGGATGAATTATATAAGAACTGAAGCTTTATTGCCTGCAATTGAAGGGCTCGGCTCAGAAATCATCCTCCGGATTCGAAAGGGCATCCAGAACCCGACAGCTGTCGGGAGTACCATGGTGGTCACAGGCCTCCGCCAGTTCCAATAACTTGAGCCTGATGCGCTCGAGGTCATGGATTTTCCCCTCGATTTCGGCCACCTTCTCCGAAGTCTTCTCGCGGACCTCGGCGCCGGCTCCGGGGATCACCCGCAATTTCAGCAACTCGCCGATCTCCTCCAGCGTGAAGCCGAGCTCCTGGGCACGCTTGATGAATCGGATGTGCGCGACGTGCTCCGCCGAGTATTTCCGGTAGCCGGCGGACGTGCGGGGTGGCTCCGGGAGCAGGCCGCGTTTCTCGTAATAACGCACCGTGTCGATGTTGACGTCGGCACGCTCGGCGACCTGGCTCGTCGTGAGGGTTCCCATGATGATGTCGGTTTGATGGTGCGGATTCGTACGGAGGCCGCGCGCCCCTAGAAAGGGGCGACGCGGACCTCGTAGCCTACCTTGCGGACGGCATCGACGAGCGCATCGGTGCCGGCCTGCTCTTCGTCATGCTCGACGACAATCCGGCCGGATTGAAATTGCACGTCTACGCTTTCGACGCCGCTGATGCGTTGAAGCTGCTTCTCGATCTTTACGATGCACGATGGGCAGGTCAATTCATGGCTTCGAAGGGTCGTTTTCATGGTACTACCTCTGAGGCTTTGTTGTGGTTATAGTTGTGCTGCGGTCAGCGTCCGTCGCGCCACTCATCTTCGGCGCGCGCAGGCGCATGCTATTCAGGACGACCACGAGTAGCGAGGCCTGATGAACGAGCATGCCCATGCCCATGTGGACGTCGCCGGCGAGTACACCGGCTAGCAGAACGGCCACGGTCACGAGGGCGATGGCCAGGTTCTGCCGGATGGCGCCGCCCGTCCGCCGGGAGAGCGAGACGGCCTCGGGGATGCGTCGCAAGTCGTTGGTCAGCAAGGCAAGATCGGCGGCCTCCACGGCGACGTCGGTGCCGGCCGCGCCCATCGCAATGCCGATATCAGCGGCGGCAAGGGCGGGGGCGTCGTTGATGCCGTCGCCCACGAACGCCACCACGTGCCCTTCCGCCTGCAGCCGGTGGATCAGCGCCAGCTTGTCCTCGGGCATCTGGCGGGCATAGGTTTCGGTGATCCCCACATTCCGTGACACGGCGGTGGCAGCAGGTTCGCTATCGCCGGAAGCCATGATGATGCGCTCGATGCCCAGGCGGCGCAGCCTGCGCACGGTGTCCGGCGCCTCCTCGCGCACCTGATCTGCCACGGCGAACGCTCCGATCACCTCGCCGTCAACAGCGACGAGCGCCGACGCGTGACCATCTTGCTGATGGCCCGCTTCATAAGCTATCGCCTGTTGCGGGATGGAGTGTCCCTGGTCCCGCAGCCAGGCTGCCCGGCCAATGACGACCTCGTGACCACGCCAGCTTGCCCGAATGCCTTGCCCGGCGATGGTCTCGGATCGATCGCTCTGCGGCAAACGGCCCGAAGCTCGCACGGCCTCGATGACAGGCTCGCCGATGGGATGACTCGCATCGGCCTCGGCAAGGGCCGCCCAGCAGAGCACTTCCTGTGCAGGTCCGATCTCCTCTCCGGTGCGCCCACAGGCTTCTGCGAGCCGGGCGTGCTCCGGCGTGGCGAATGCACTTACGTTAACCAGGCGCGGCCGGCCTTCGGTGATCGTGCCCGTCTTGTCGAAGACGATCGCAGAAATACGGCCCATCGATTCAAGGAACGAGCCGCCCTTGACCAGCATGCCCCGCCGGGCGGCACGCCCGACACCTACCGTGACGGCGACGGGCGTCGCGATCACCAGCGCACCCGGACACGCGATGACGAGCAGCGTAAGGGCCAGGTGGATGTCGGATGTCCACGCAAATGCCGCAGCACTCAAGGCGATGATCGCCGGCGTATACCACCTCGCGAAGCGCTCGATGAATCGCTGCAGCGGCACCTTGGTCTCCTGCGCCTCTTCGACCCGTCGCACGATACGGGCCAGCGTCGTCTCCGCACCCACGCCGGTCGCACGCACCTCCAGAAGCCCCGAATTGTTCACCGATCCAGCGTACACGGCCGCCCCGGGTGACTTCTCCGCAGGCAGCGGTTCGCCCGTGATGGGGCTCTCATTCACCGTGGAAAAGCCGCCGGTCACGACTCCATCCACCGGGACCCGCGCTCCAGGCCGCACGCGGATCACGTCATCCTTCTGCACGGCGTGCGCGGGCACCTCAACGATATCGACACCGCGCACAACCAGGGCGGTTTCCGGTGCCGTTGAGAGCAGATTCTCGAGAGCGCTCCGCGTCCGCCGCATGGAGCGGGTTTCGAGATAATTGCCCAGTTGAAAGAGGAAGGTGACCGCGGCCGCTTCGATATACTCGCCGATGATGAGAGCGCCGGCCGCCGCAATCGTGATGAGCAGCTCGATGGAGACATGCCGGACGCGGAGAGCATTCCACGCGCGAACGGCGATACCCCAGCCGGCTATCGCGGAAACGACGATCAGCAGAGTGGCCCCGATTCGAGCATAACCGGTAAGCGCGGCGGTCCATCCCACGCCCAGCAAGAGTCCATTCAATAGCAGCCGGTATTTGGGCGAGGTACATGTAGTCGACAGGCTCATGACGTCTCCAGTCGGTCGGGAAATAGCACGTCCGGTTGGTGCCGGTAGTGGGTCGTCCAACAGCCTGGAGTATGGTCCAGGGTTTCCATTTCCCGCACCGTTCATCTGATTTTCATCAATGGGCGACTTCCATTCGGATATGCGGCCCCATGGGCGAACCCGGAGTAACACAATCTTCATAATGTTTGTGCGAACAATAGTTGTGATAACACATATATTGAGACGTTCACTGAAAGGAAGACCATGAGTCTAGAGCTATCACAGGAGATCAAGCAGAAGGCGCCGTTCTCGAGCCTCGAGCACGCCGCGCAGATCAGCATCATTCGAACGAGCTCCCGCATCGTGGATGCCTTCGAGCAGATGCTGAAGCCGCACGGCATCACGGCGACCCAGTTCAACGTCCTCCGCATCCTCCGCGGTGCAGGAGAAGAGGGACTGTGCCGCTACGAGATCGCCGAACGCATGGTCACGCGCATGCCCGACGTGACGCGGCTCCTCGATCGCATGGAGGAGAGCGGCTACATCGCGCGCGAGCGCTCAACAGAGGATCGCCGGATGGTACAAACGACCCTCACGGAGACGGGAAGGCGCCTGCTGGCGAAGATTGACGATGAGGTCGCGGCAGAACAGCAACGACCGTTTCGAACCCTCAACCCCGAACAGCTGGAAACGCTGATCGCGCTGCTGTCCCAGGTTCGACAGAACACCTGACAGGGCAATCTGAAGATTGCCCCGGCAATCCAAATTCGAGAAAGGAATCGATCCAAAAACCGAAATAAGAGACTGAGGAATACCATGAACAGCACCGCTCAAGATATCCAGGTAAACACCTACGCCGTCGATCCTTCGCACTCGCGACTCGGATTCACTGTGCGCCACCTCGGATTCAGCAAGGTCCGTGGCTCCTTCGAGAACTTCGAAGGCATCGTGCGCCTGGATCCGGACGATCTCTCGACGATCGAAGCCGAAGGCACTGCTCAGACGGCGTCGATCACCACGAATGATGAAAAGCGCGACGCGCACCTGCGCTCGGCCGATTTCTTCGATGCGGACAAATATCCTACCATTACCTTCAAGAGTACAGGGGTCAAGGATGTGGATGGCTCCAGGTTCACGCTGATCGGCGAGTTGACGATGCGTGGTGTCACGAAGGAGGTCGAGTTCGAGGGTGAATACCTCGGCGCCGGGCGCGATCCGTTCGGAAACGATAAGATTGCCCTCGAGGCGCGCACGACCATCAACCGTAAAGACTGGGGTCTGAACTGGAACGCAGCACTCGAGACGGGAGGCGTGCTGGTAAGCGAGCACGTCGATCTGGAGCTCGAAATTCAGGCGGTATTGCAGAATGACGAAGCCTGACGCGCACAGCGCGGAGAACGAAGTCGGAATTCCGGCGCCGGGATTTCGAATGCCGGCCGGCATGCGGCTAGGCGCCGTCCGATTTCAGATTGCTGACCTGGATCGCTCGATGCGGTTCTACCAGGACGTCATCGGCCTCCACCCGCTACAGGGGGAGGCCGATGCGTTCGGGCGCGGCGCCTCGGGCCGATCGATCTTGATGGGCGCCGGCGAGGAGCCCCTCGTAGAGCTCGTCGAGAACCCCGGCGCGCAACCGGTCAAGCCCCATTCGCGCCTCGGTCTGTACCACGTCG
Source organism: uncultured Rhodothermales bacterium (assembly GCA_965651265.1). Lineage (GTDB taxonomy): Bacteria > Bacteroidota > Rhodothermia > Rhodothermales > VXPQ01 > CBFGRV01. Next base: position 35,110 of record CBFGRV010000022.1, on the reverse strand, counting down.
CCATCCTCCTCCCGAGCAGAGAGGATCTGGGGCGATTCATCCGGCATGCCGCAGACAGGGGTGTCCGGCTGGGAATGGCCGATCACCTCGTCAGCGAAGCCGTCTACCTGAGCGACCCCGACGGCCTGGGCCTGGAAGTCTACGCCGATCGCCCGAGAAGCGCGTGGGAACGCAATAGGGGCGAGATCAAGATGGCGACGGAACCAATCGATCTGCGAAGCCTCATTGCGGCGGCCGGCACGGAGCCCTGGGACGGGGCGCCCGCAGGCACGACGATCGGCCACGTGCATTTGCACGTCGGAGATATCGATCGAGCCGCCTCGTTTTACCACGAGGCGCTCGGCTTCGACAAGGTCGTCTGGAGCTATCCCGGCGCGCTGTTTCTTTCGGCCGGAGGATATCATCATCATCTGGGCACCAACATCTGGGCCCGCGGGGCGCCTCCTTCCCGCCTCGATGAGGCGCGTTTGATCGAGTGGACGATCAAGCTGCCCGATGGAGCGGCCGTCGAAGCCGCTCGGCGCTCCCTGGAACAGGCCGGCTATTCCGTCACGGAGTCGGACGGCACCTGGTCAGCCGCCGACCCCTGGGGCACCGTCGTGCGCGTAGGATAGGGAACGGGCCACAGCCTGTAGATCCGCGATAACCGATCCCTGAAACGGGGATCCAGATCCTCCAGAGCTCGAGCTAAAGCGTCGGAAGATCATAGCTAACTCCGGCGCTAGTCCGCTTCGTCCAAGATGGTAAACCACGAACTAGGAGATCCCTTTTATTGGGACCTTGGTGTCCCAAAAAAGGGTTCCATGATTCTCTCGAATTTCAGTCGCGCATCCATCCACGACCCATCCCTCCACCATCCATATACATCATGCGAATTGCGACCTGGAACGTGAACGGCATCCGCGCGCGGGCGGCGCAGCTCTGCGAATGGGTAGAGCGCGATCGTCCGGAGATCCTCTGCCTCCAGGAGCTCAAGGCCGAGGAGGCGCAGATTCCCACAGAATGCCACTTCGACGACTACGTGGCCTACTGGCATGGACTAAAAGGCTATTCGGGCGTGTCGCTCCACCTGCGGCGTGACGTGCTCGCCGAAGACGTCGTCTTCTCACATCCGGATTTCGACATCGAATCGCGCATGGTTCAGGCGGAGGTGGGGGACCTGCTGGTCGCCTCCGTCTACGTGCCGAATGGCGGCAAGGACTACGCCGCCAAGCTGGCCTTCATCCAGGCGATGATCGATTGGGTTCGGGAGCACTCCGCCGCGCGCCGCCCGCTGCTGATCCTGGGAGACATGAACGTTGCCCGGGCGGAAATCGATGTGCATCCAAAAGAGCGAAATCCCAGGAAAGTGGGCCAGCGAGAGGAGGAACGAGCCCTGTTCCAGTCGCTATTGGATGCCGGGCTGATCGATGTCGGGCGGGAGTTCGACCCGGAGAACGAGAATCTCTTCACGTGGTGGGCGCCGTGGCGCAACCTCCGCGCACGCAACATCGGATGGCGCCTGGACTACGCGCTTGCATCGGAGGACGTCGCCGAGCGGTCGACAAGCTGCGTCGTGCTCGCAGACATCGGGACGAGTGACCACGCACCCGTAATGCTCACGCTGAACTGAAGCCCACGCCCGACACCGTTCCCGAGGAAGTGGATATGGCCTGGATCTATCTCATCATCGCAGGACTTTTCGAAATCGGATGGGCGGTCGGGCTAAAGTATACCGACGGCCTCACCCGCCTGTGGCCCAGTGTATGGACAGCCGCATCCATGGCGGTAAGCGTCGTGCTGCTGGCCCGCGCGCTGCGGGATATTCCTGTCGGTACAGGGTACGCCGTCTGGACGGGTATCGGCGCCGTAGGGACCGCCCTTCTGGGAATGATTCTCTTCGATGAATCGCGCGATGTGATGCGCCTGATTTGCATCCTATTGATTGTGGCGGGGATCGTCGGGCTGCGCGTATTCTCGTCGGAATAGGCAACTACTTTCACGTGCGGGTCGTAGAGCGAGGGTTCGTCGATCCTTGGACAAGTCGCACGAGTTTGCCATGAGACGACGCCTAGCCGCAGCACTGATCCCTATTGCCGTCCTCGCGATGATCAGCTTTCTGGTCATCGTGGTCAACCAGAGCTTTCAGCTCGTCGCGCTCGCCGAGCGCCTCCATCCGATGGCAGGCGACGTCGTTTTCTGGCTGATCGTGGCTGTTTTCGCCTTCGGGATCGGGGTGCCCATCTACATCCTCATGACGCTTCCGAAGCCGTTGGCGCCGCCTGAGGATGCCGATGGGCCCGACTACGAAGAGCACATCAAGCGATTGAGGACGAGGCTCGCCAGGAATCCGTATGTCGGGTCCCCTCCGGAAACGGTCGAGGACATCCATGCCGCCCTTACACACCTCGATACCACGGCGGATGAGCGAACCAAAGCGGCTGCCTCGCAGGTATTTCTGACGACGGCCATCTCCCAGAATGGAAGCCTCGATGCCCTGCTCGTGCTTGCGGCCCAGAGCCGGCTCATCCTGCAGATTGCGCGCGTGTATTATCAGCGGCCAACCGTCCGGGACCTGACCTACCTGTACTCGAACGTCGCCGCCACGGCTTTCGTGGCCGCCGAGCTCGACGACATCGACGTTTCGGAGCAGATCCAACCGGTCCTCACGGCCGTCCTGGGCTCGTCGGTGGCGGCTATCCCCGGAATGAGCGCGGCGGCGGGACTCTTCGTGAACTCGGTCACGACGGGCGCGAGTAATGCCTACCTGACGTTGCGCGTCGGCATTATCACGCGCCAGTACTGCCGCTCGCTGGTGCGTCCCGAAAGGCGAACCATTCGTCACGCCGCCGCCGTACAGGCCGCCCGAATGTTGGGGGGTATCGCGCGGGAGGGTGCTGCGACCGTGGCGGCCGCATTGTGGGCCAAGCCGCGTCGATACTTCACAGAGCTCATCGAATCGGCAAGCAGCAGTGTGGACGTGATGCGCGGGGCCGTGATCGACCGAAGCCAGAAGGCATGGAGCGCGCTGACGGGCAGGGGCGTCTCACCTGCCGGAGAGCAGCCGGAGCCGGAGCCGTAGCCCGAGAGAGGCTCATCAACCGGGCCCGATGCGAACATCGATGGATTTCCATCGACCCTGATTGAAGCGCACCACGCTCAACGCACACCGCGTGATGTGCCCCAGCAGGATGGCGATCCAGATATCAATGGGATCGAGGACGAACGCCTGCTGAATGACGAAGCACAGGCCCAGTGGGATGATGATCTGTGAGATGATGGAGATGTAGAGTGGGCTCTTCGTGTCGCCGGTGCCCTGAAGGCCGCCGGTGTAGGTCAGAGCGACGGCAACGAAGAGGCCCGACACACTGAGGATCTGGAGCAACTCGACGCCCAGGCCCACGACCACGGGTTCCTGCATCCCAAAAACAGCCAGCAGGCGCTCCGGAATGAGAAAGAAGAGGAGCCCGACCACCGTGGCCGTGCCGATCGCCATATAGGCCGCCAGGCGTACCGCCCTGGCTGCGCGGTCCGCATTCTGTGCGCCCAAATTCTGACCGGCAACCGTCGCGGCCGCTCCCATCAACCCGACGGACGTCCACGTCACCAGGGAGAAGAGCTGCGTGTATGAGACCGCGTACGCCGCCTGAGCCTCTGCGCTCTGCACCAATGAGCCGATGAATGCGAGAAGAAAGACGCCCCCGACGTTCATCGCGATGCCCTGGATGCCCGTCGGCAGCCCAAACCGAAAGAGAGCCTTGATAATCCCCCAGTCGGGCCGCAGGTCGAGGGGGCGCGGAAAGGCGACCACCCAACCCCCGACCCACAGCCTGTACAGGGCATAGATCATCACCACACCGCTGGCGATCACCGTACCCATGGCGGCGCCCAGCGTGCCGAAGGCGGGGATGGGGCCAAGTCCCGGAATCAGAATCACGTTCAGGACGAGATTGAGCACCGTGAGTACGATTCCCAGGACCATCGGCGTCCGAGCGTCGCCTGCCGACCGAAGCGCCCCGCCAAGCATGAAGACCACCATCATCGCGCCGCCAAAGACGAACATCAGGCGCAGATAGGGAAGAGCCTCCGCCTGAACGTTCGGCGCGGCATTGACAAGATCGAGCAGCCAGGGCGAAAGGAAATAGCCAAGCGGCGCCAGAATGCCGAACGACATGCCGGCGGACGTCAGAAACGCCTGGAGCACCGTGCGATCTACCTTCTCGGCGTCATCGGCGCCTGCGAAGCGCGCAACCAACACACTCATGCCGGTAAAGAGCGACGTGACGAACACGATGACGACCAGAAAGATCTGCCATGCCACTCCGATGGCCGCATTACCGGCGAACCCGACGTACTGGCCTACCATGACGTGGTCTACCAGGCCTTGCAACCCGCCGATGATGTTCTGAAGCATCGTCGGCCACGCGATCTTCCAGACGGCGGGCAACAGAGGGCCCTCCACAATTGACCGGTCGTACCTCGGCTTCCTGGGCGGCGGAGGCGGGATAAGCTCCTCGGCCCCTGCGGCAGTTGGTCCTGCGGCGGTGTCTTCGCGCATGCGCAATGCTAAGCTGGGCCAGGAGGTCGGTCGACTATTTTGGACGAACTACGGTACGGAAAATCGACATTCCGTTCCGGAGGATTCGGCAGAATGTAATAGGCACAAGAACGTGGACATGCCGTGGAGATGATCCACGTGATCGGGCGCCGAATTGCCGGCAAAGCCCAGCAGACGGAACTGGCCCGCGCCGGCACGACTCAACAGCTGCATCCCGACAGGCCCCCACTCCAGGACGGCCTCGCGGGGCAGATCCAGGGCGTCAAGGAGGAAATCGGCGGACTCCGTAGTGCTGGCGAACGTCCCCGGAAACACCTCGGAGTGTGTAAACAAAAACGCTCGTTCTCCGCGGATCGCCGCGGCCGCCAGGTCTAGAAAAGGATCGAGGAGCGTCGAATCCAGGCGCCCGCCCTGCGCCATCGGCACGTTTTCCGGGAAGTAGCTCGTGTGCAAGCCATCCAACAGGAGCACGCCATGGATGCGGTCCGGATGGTCTGTAAGGATGGCCCGAACACCACCATACCCCGCGCTGAAGGCACTCAGGTCGATGTGGTCAAATCGGATGCTGCGCCCGAGCAGGTTCGACGCGGCCGCCGAGAGGGAGTCCAGCAAATGCTCGAACGCCCCGGGGTGCTGGAGGGGATGCCCGTATGCGCTCGATCCCGATCCAAGGTTCACGACGGCCGCAGCATGATGAGAGCCGAGCCGAGCGACGGCATCCTCGACGATGAAGGGCGCGCCGTGGAAATGGATCAGGAGCGATGACTGTCCGCTCTGCGCATCCCAAGTCTTGGTGCTCGGGATGAAGAGATGCACGGCCCTGCCCAGCCCTGCATCAACATCCAACCGAAATCCCGGATGATCGACGGGCCGAATGCGCTCGTGTGCGCGCGTGCTCTCGACCATGGGAGACGGATTCTGCGGCACCTGGGCACTCGCGGCGCCTGCCATCCCCACCACCGCGATGGCCAGCCAGACCGGCATCAAGTAGCGAACGCTAGCGGCGCCGCCTCCGCCACGAAATCGGGTCTTCAAGAGAAGCATGGGTGCTCGATGGTCGTCATGATGTCGGCCTTTGCACAGACGAACCTTCGCCGTGATCCTCGTCTTTGTATATTGGCGCGTCGATGATCGCTTTCATTACGGCATAGAGTATGGCGCAGCGGCCGACACCAGAACTCCTGAGGGCTCGTGTCATCTACATGGCGATGATCTTTGGGGTCGTCCTCATGTGGATCGTCATTTTTGTCGTTCTGTCTGGCATGAACGAATCGGAGTCCATCCTGGATGGCACGATCGCGCTTCTCCTCGTGATCGTTATTTCGCTGGGCGCTTTTGCAGCCGCCCTCTTCTTTCGATCACGAGCCGCGGCCGCTGCGGGGACGGCCGGATCCGCGCCCAACCAATCCCAAAAGGATGTCTCCGCCGTATATACGAACCTGATCGTGGCGTGGGCGCTGCTCGAAGGCCCCGCATTGATGGCCGCGGTGTTGTTCATGCTGACGAATACCACCGCCGTGTTGCTGGTCGGAGCCGTCGTCTTTCTCACAGGATACTGGATGACATTCCCGAAAGCCGAATGGTTCGGGGACGAGCAGGTGGCGCCCGAGTTGCGGTCGTGAGTCTTTTCCAGCGTGCCACAGGGTGAGATTTGGTCGAAGAGATGAGGATTTCGCGCCGGGAATTCTTGTTGTTTGCTGCTCTGGGGCTTCCGCTCGGCTGCTCGGCGACTCGCGAAGTCCCACAGCCGCTTCCGCAACCGCCCCATGTCCCGCCCACACTGCCGCCCTTCGAATCAGGTGACATCCAGCAGGGGAAATCTTCGGGTGCTCTGATCAAGCCACGTCGTCTTTTCGAAGGGGCGACGATCGGTCTGGTCAGCCCCGGCGGCGTGATCACGAATCCTGCCGACGTGTTCCAGGTGGAGGAGACGCTACGTACCTTCGGTTTCAGGACGGTTCGGGGGCGGCATGTGCTGGACCGCCGCGGGTACCTGGCCGGTACGGATGAAGATCGCGCCGCCGACCTCCATCGCATGTTCACCGACCCGGATGTAGACGCCATCCTGACGATGCGGGGAGGGTGGGGGTGCAATCGGATCCTGCCGTTGCTCGACTACGACCTCATCCGCGCCCATCCAAAGATTCTGATGGGCTTCAGCGACATCACCTCGCTGCTCATCGCTCTGTATGCCCAGGCGGGCATCGTGACCTTCCATGGGCCTGTCGGAATCTCAACGTGGAACGACTTTACGGTCGAATATGTGAGACGTGTGCTGATAGATGGGGAGAGGGCGACTCTTCGGAATCCTCGCAGAGTAGGCCCGCGCGGGCCGATCGGTGAGTCAAGAGTCGTGGCCATCCGGCGCGGTCGAACCCGCGGCCGCCTCGTCGGCGGAAATCTCAGCGTTCTCGTTTCGATGATCGGCTCATCCTTTCTCCCTCGCTGGGAAGGGCACATTCTGTTTCTCGAAGACACGCGCGAGGATGTATATCGGATCGATCGGATGTTGACCCAGCTATCGCTGGCAGGCATCCTGCCGCAGCTCGCCGGGGTTGTCTTCGGCAAGTGCACGAGGTGCGATGCCGATGATCCCTCGCTGAGCCTCCACGAGGTGCTACACGACCACCTCTATCCGCTCAACATTCCGTGCTTCTACGGCTCGATGATCGGGCACATAGCCGACAAGTTCACCGTCCCCGTGGGGGTGGAAGCGGAGATGGATGCAGCGGCCGGAACGATTCGCCTACTTGAACCCGCCGTCATTTGAAGAAGACGGTTATTGCTCACTGTGCGTCATTAAATCATCCGCAATCGAGATCCATGATGGCTCGTGCTTTTCTTCTAGTCCTACTTCTAGCAACTACTGGGTGCGCCGGCGATTCGGATCGCGAATCCGGTGCGACCGCAGACAGCACCGCGCCTCCTGACTCCGCATTCGCTGCTCTGCAGGAACGCGGTGCATCTCCGGAGGCCATGGGGGTCGATCAGTACACTTCCATCCATCAATTCGATGACATGCCGGACGGGGGTCGAATCGAGCTACAGCGCCAGGTAGATGATTCGCTCGGAATCGAGCAGATACGATCTCACTTGCGGCACATTGCCGACGCGTTCGCTGCCGGCGATTTTCGAATTCCGGCCTTCGTGCATGATCGGGAGGCGGTGCCGGGCACCGCTACCATGGCGGCAAAGCGAGATGTGATCCGCTACGAATTCAGGGAGCTACCGCGTGGAGGAGAGGTGCGTATCACCACCGACGATCCGGAAGCCCTGCAGGCCGTCCATGAATTCCTTGCCTTCCAGCGAGCGGACCATCGCGCCGGAGGCCACGAGATGCATTAGTGCTATTCCAGATTGCGCTCGATTTTCGCTGAGGAAATGATGCGGTCACCCGCGTAGATCAGCAGGCGGACGTGAAGGGCATCGCCTGTCGAAAAGTTGATGCTCGTGCGCGAGAGGGTATCTGCAGGCGAGGTGCCTGGAGTAAAGGTGCCGGCTTGTCGTGTCCTCGATATCCCCGAGGATCCGATGCGTTCGACGATGAGCTCGTACCGTAGCTCGCTGTTGTGGTGACCCTGACCGTCCGGCGCGCAGGTGCCTTCCACGACGGCCTTCCGTTCCTGTTCGATAATGCGGATGTTAGGCCTACACTCCGGCGTCGTGGTGACCGTCGCGATGGAGATGCCAATCAAAAGTCCGAGCCACCACATCGTTTCCGAGTAGAATTTTTGATACGAAGGTTCGTACCCGAGCCGTGCTGCTCAATGCCTATCATAGACGCTATCGTCGAACTCTGTCAGACATTAAGGCGATTGCGCCGCTTGAGGAGACATATCCAAAATCATGCCAGTCTCGAGTATTAGCTCGTGTGCGGTGGTGGACTTTTAGGTTGCGAGGAAGGCTCCTCAAATACTCGATTTAGACCTGTGACAGACAATTGTCATAGGCCTACGATTATCTTCTCCTCGAGAGAATAAGATAACCGCGAGGCTTGCAACGCTGGGCGTTTTTTGTGAGATGGAAACGGATGCGAAGCGTACCTGACGAACAGTTAATTCTGGATTTTGAGAAGGAATTCGCGCCAACGAGGCCGAGAGGTGTAAAGGTGCGTGTGATTTCGGATCCGCACGCGTTCCTCGACGCCTTCGTCGATGTCGTCCGAGGTCGTCCCCTTCCGCCTCACGAGCAGGAGATGGTGTGTTTGCCGCAAGCGTCTGCGCTACGCCCCTGGCTCCAGCAGAAGCTTGCGGATCGACTGGGGTGCGCCGCCAGCCTGTACATGCCGACTATCCGCGAATATGCAGATGCGCTCATTCGAAAGAATCTAGCGGTCGACCCGTCAGAGGTAGATCGCAAATCCCTTACGTGGCAGATCTATTCCATACTCCGATCCCTGCCCGCCGCGGATGCCCGGGTTGCTCCGCTCCGCGCCTACCTCCAGCATTCCGGCGGCGCGGCCATGCCGCTGGCTCGCCGGCTGGCAGTCTTGTTCGATTCGTACCAGACGTATCGCCCGGATCACCTGGAACGCTGGCGGAACGGCACCTCGGGCAATGGCCACGATACATGGCAGGCCTGGTTGTGGCGAGAAATCGCCTGTAAGGACAACGTTGGATTTCAGGACAGGCCTTCTCTTATCCGCAGCCTCATTGAACGAGTCGCGCATGGCGACGTGGGTGCGATTCCTGAACGAATCACCATTTTCGGCGAAACGGTCGTGCCGCCGATGTATCTGGCATTCCTGGATGCTCTGTCACGACACACCGAAATCACCTGGTATGTGGTGCTCGATCGATCGGAGCATTCTCTCAGTCGGGTACTCGGAGAAGATGAGCGAGAAGCCGCCGCACTCCGAAGCCGGCATCTTGGGAATTTGAGGATCGAGAGCGTGCCGTCGCGAACGGCCGAAGCCAGAGACTCCGCGCTTGCCGTTATTCAATGGGCGATTCGGGAAGGACGCGACGTAGACCGTGCGGAACGCGTGCTCGTTGCGACAGACGACGCATCTCTTCGCGTTCATGATTGTCACTCGCCTATGCGCGAGGTCGAGGTACTCCGAGATCAGCTCCTGGATGCATTCGACACCATCGAGGGACTCCGTCCATCCGATGTTCTCATTGCTGTCCCGGATCTGGAGCGATACGCGTCGCTGGTGGCGGCCGTGTTTTCGGCGACACAGGACAAGCGTTTGCCGGTGGATATTGCGCGTGACCCGCGGCAGGAAGGGACACGCTATCTCGCGAGCTTCGTGTCGCTGATAAAGTTGCTCGAATCCAGGATCACCTCCGGCGCGGTTCTGGAACTGCTTTCTGAGCCCGCCATCGGCCGAGCGGCGCAACTTGATGCCGACGATGTAGAAGTGATTCGAGAGTGGATTCGTGCGACGAACATCCGATGGGGTATCGACGGAAGGCATCGACAGGAGTACGGACTCCCCGCCGACCACCTCAACACCTGGAGTTTTGGTCTGAATAGACTCCTGATGGGCCTGCTGGTGGGGCCTAGCGACACCCCGATAGACGGCGTTCTCCCATACGGAGAAGCGACGCTCGATCGTGCGTCGGTTCTGGGCAGATTCGCCCTCTGGATACAGCGGCTGTCTGCTGCAGCATCGGATGCGCCACGCGAGCGATCACTAAACGAGTGGCGCACATGGCTCGAAAAGCTGGTCGGGCAATTCTTATTCGCGCAGAGTGAAGAAGAGGAGATGGCAGAGGATCATCTCCTCAGCGAATTTCGGGAGATGGCGGCGCATACGCCCGGGCTGATTTGCGATTTCGCAAGCTTGCGCAGCTATCTGGCAGACGTACTTGGCCGATTCGAGGGCCGTGGACGGCTGCTCTCCGGCAAAATCACCGTGGCGGAGATCGAAAGGTTGCGGCACGTCCCCGCACGCGTTATCGCCTGTATCGGACTGAACGATGACGTATTTCCCAGAGGCGCAGCAGCGCCGGATTTCGACCTGATTGCTTCGGGCCGCCGGCAAGGCGACCCGGATCCACGACGCGTCGACAAGCAGTCCTTCCTTGATCTTCTACTGGCCGCCCAGGATCGATTGATCCTCACATATAACGGTCGTTCACAAAAGGACAATTCGGAGAGGGCGCCATCTGTGGTGCTCGACGCCCTGCTGAATGCTTGTGTGACCACATTTACAACAGGCGACACGGATGCCGCTGCCGACGAGCACGCCGTACGCCATCATTTCGTCGTTCGACATCCTCTCCAACCATTCAGTCCCCAGTATTTCGATGGGTCTGATCCGCGACTGTTCAGCTACGAAGACGCGAACTGCATCCAACGTGACTCCAGGCCGAAATCGATCGGCCCGTTCGTGTCGACGACCCTGAATATTGAGGAAGACGACGATAGCCCCATCCGATTGAATGACCTGGTCGCGGCATGGAGTAACCCGAGCAGGTTCTTCTGCGAAAAGCTGGGGCTGAACCTGAGACTCCAGGATCTAACGGTCGAGGACCTCGAGCCGCTCAACGTGCAGGGTCTACACCGCTACAAGATCTGTGATCGAATCCTCAGGTTGCTTCTGGACGGTGAAACCGAGGAGCGGATTCAGGAAATTTTGCGCCTGGAGGGGAGTCTCCCTTCAGGAAAGCTGGGTCGCATATTCTACTCCGAGCAGCGACGTCGGCTAGAGACGATCAGGCAGGAGGTCGAAGCCTATGGTGATCATCATCCGATTGAGGTTGATCTCGGCATAGCCGGACGACGTCTGGTCGGCCGCATCGAGCACGTAACCGATTCGGCCGCTCTCTACTTCCGCCCTTCCTCTTCGATCAAGCCCAAGGATCGCATCCGAGCGTGGATCGGCCATCTCGCTCTCGCTGCATCGGGAAGGGCGAGACCGACGAAGATCATCAGCACCCTCGAACAGCAACACATCAAGATGGTGGACGATCCTCTCCAGCATCTGACAACGCTCGTGGAAGGCTATTTTGAGATGGCACGGCAACCAAAGCTACTCTTCCCCGAGAGCTCCTGGGACTTTGCAAACCGTGGTGGGTGGAGAGGCGCCATCTCCACCTATGACGGTTGGCAGAAGGGGGATGCGGATGATTTCCAATCCAACGACGGCGCCGACGTCTACATCGTGCTTTTGAATAGACATCATCATCCTATCCGCGATATGCGAGAGGAATTTGAGCGAGAAGCGCTGGCGTTTTGGGGCCCGATCATGAAGCATTTTGAAAAATGAGCACACCCTCGTTTGACATCGTCCGGACTCCCCTGCCTGCTGGTCCGACACTGATCGAGGCCAGTGCCGGGACCGGGAAGACGTACGCCCTGACGGGCGTGGTGGTGCGGCTCATCCTCGAAGGCGTCGAGCTCTCCAAAATTCTGGTCGTCACCTTCACCAATGCCGCCACAGACGAGCTCAAGACGCGCATCCGAACCCGCCTTCGCGACGTGTGGATAGGGTTTCAGCAACCTGACCTTGCCAGCCAGGACGCCCGCATGTTCCTCGAACGCTTCGGTCAAGACGCGCAGGCGCGTGCGGCTGGATTGAGCCGTTTGCGGGCTGCATTGCTGGAGGTAGACGAGGCGTCCGTCTACACCATCCACGGATTCTGCCAACGGGTGTTGCAGCAGTCGGCGTTCGAGAGTGGCGCTCCTTTCGAGCCCGAATTCGTCGAAGACGCGCCAGATTTATTTGACCGCGCGGTCGCCGACTTTCTTTCGATTCATTCCTATGAGGATGAATGGACCGCTCTGATCGCGTCAAATCTTTCCGATGAAGAGCTGCGAGCGGACTACTTTGCGTTTCATAGATATCCCGCGACGCGGCTCGCGCCAGAGGTGCCGCCATTGCAGGATGCGTTGAAGGAATTGAAGGCCGCCGCTGACGAATTGTGTGAGCTCTGGCCGGAACGTCGAGAGAACGTTGGATTTCTGCTCCGCGCTATCCGATGGAAGAAAGGTGTCGGCATCAAAGGAGACAGGGATGTCGGCCTCATCTTGTCCGTATTGGATGAACATCTTCCCAGTGCACCGCACGGGTGCATGAACGAAGTATCACGACTCCGTACATCATCACTCGAGGAGAACGCCTACAGCAATACTCGACCTCATCTGAAGGCGGCCATCGGAGGCGAACCGTTCTTCCATTTATGCCAACGCGTTCACGATGCCCATGAAGCGGCCAGACAGAGCTTTCGCGGCTCCTTCCTGAAAGAGGTTCGCGAGACGTTCGATGACCTCAAGCGACGTGCGGGCGTTCTCACCTTCGACGATCTCCTCCAGTTGGTCGCGGACGCCCTCGAGGAGGGGTCGGAGATGAGGGATCAGTTGATCACGTCCATCCGCAATCGATGGACACATGCCCTCATCGACGAATTCCAGGACACGGATCCACTGCAGTATCGAATATTTCGAACGGCGTTTGCGAATCGACCTCTCGTATTCGTCGGCGACCCGAAGCAGGCAATCTATTCGTTCCGGGGAGCAGATCTACACGCCTATTTGAGGGCAAAGCGCGATGCCGAAAGGCAGGGGGGCGACGCATCTCGCTACCGCCTGGATACCAATTGGCGCAGCTCAACAGACCTCGTCCGGGCAGTGAACGCGCTTTTCAGCGCGGCGCGCCACCCGTTTCTGTTAGACGATGTGCCCTTCGAGGAAGTGGCCTCGGCCGGAAAGGCTGACGGCAAGGCGGAGCTAAACGACGGCCTTCCACCTTTGGTCTGGTGGATGCTCCCGGCGCCTGACGAGAGAAACCGCTGGAGGAAAGGAGAGGCCAGAACCAGAATCGTCAAGGGAGTGGTGGCCGGAGTGAAGCATCTGTTGCGCAGCGGCGTGACCATCGATGGACGCCCGGTCTCAGCATCCAACATTGCCGTTCTCGTACGAGAAAATCGCGAGGGGGTGTCTATTCAGGACGCTCTGCGAGAGGCTGGAATTCCTGCCGTAGTCAGCAAGAGCGGTGACATCTGGCGTTCCAGCGAGATGGCCGAGATCGAGCACATCCTTCGAGCGATACACAGGCCGTCAGATATGAAGACGGTTTGTAATGCGCTGGCTACGAACCTTTGGGGATTCGATGCGGCGATGATCATGGCGTTTCGGCAGGATGAGGAGAAGATCGAACAGATTCGCGATAGTCTGTTTCGCTACCAGTCACTCTGGCAACGCGGGGGAGTCGCCCAGGCACTTTCTCTATTCACCGAAGAGCAAGCGGTGACCTCTCGACTCCTCGCCCTCATCGACGGGGAGCGCCGAATGACGAACGTACGACACGTTCTGGAGCTCTTGCACGAGGAGGAGAGCCGACACGATCGCGGTCCCACGGAGCTGATACAATGGCTGCGTGCTCGAAAAATGCGAGTGAATCGCGACCCCGAGATGGCGGAGCTCCGCCTCGAGACAGACGAAGAGGCCGTTCAAGTCGTAACGATACACAAGAGCAAGGGGCTCGAGTACGACATCGTGATTGCCCCCTCCTTGTGGTCCGCAAAGGAGCCGATGCACAAGTGGCTTAATAAGAGAGGCTTTCGAGGCGAGAAGCCATGCGTCTTGGTCCATGACGGCGATGAGATCATCTACGACATGGGTTCCGAGGATTTGGACCGGAGGATGCGGCTAGACGACGCCGAGCGCCTGGCCGAAGATCTTCGCCTTGCCTATGTGGCCCTCACCCGCGCCGTTCATAGATGCTATGTCGTCTGGGGAAATGTTTCCCAGAGTGAGGCCTCGGCTCCGGCGTATCTATTGTTTGGACACCGCTTCGCTACGCTGAAAGATCTCGGGGAGCGCGCGGGGGCCGCAATCGAGGCGTCGGAGAAGCATGGCGATGACATTGGTGAAGAGCTCGAAAAGCTGGTCTCTGCACATTCCGACGTTATGACCATGGTGGAAATGCCTATCGTTGGACCCGAAGCGCGACCGGCGGCGGCAATTCCCCGGCGGCTCGAACCCCGAGAGTTGTCCGAAGTCGGTCGTCGAAACCTGATCCCCTGGTCCATCACCTCGTACTCGCAGATCGCTGCGGGTGAGCCTCATGAGCCTCTATTCGAGATCGAGCGTAGTGATGCACTGGAGGGCATTCTCGCATTCGCGTCCGGCAGAATTGCCGGAAGCTGTCTTCACGAGATCATTGAAGAGGCCGATCTGAGAGGGATGGGAGGGCCCGACAACGGCACGAAGCACAACGTCAGGCAGCTGATAGAACGTAAACTCAAGGCGTTCGGACTCGATGCGCCTGATGTTCATCGAGGGGGTCCCGACTACAATCCCGTTCGGGAAGTCATGGAATTGCTCGAGCGGCTTTGTCGGACTCCGCTACCCCTCGCCGGCGCCACTCTTTCGTCGCTCGAGCCGAATCGCACGATGCGAGAGTGGAGTTTCATGGTACCCATTCGTGACATCTCTCCAGGGGCCATTGCATCCGCGATCGCTCGATACGCCCCTGAGCCCATATCGGAACGCTATCCGCAACACCTCCACAAGCTCGAGCAGGGGACTCTCGAGGGCTATCTTACAGGTGTCGCCGACTTTGCCTTCGAGCATCGACAGCGCTGGTTCGTGCTCGACTGGAAGTCTACGAATTTGGGGCCGCGCCTCGAGGACTACGAGTGGAAGAAGCTGCAGGAGGCCGCGCTGGATCGCCACTACATCCTTCAGCTTCTCATCTATGCACTTGGTCTTCACCGGTATCTGCAAACGCGAATGCCGGATTACGATTACGATCGACATGTCGGAGGAGCCGGCGTCGTGTTCCTACGAGGCGTCGATGGTTCGACGGATCGCGGCTTCTACATGATGCGCCCTCCGCGAGCCCTCATACTGGCGATGGAGGAGATGCTAACGCCGATTCCGGCATGAATGCTATGATTGAGGTGGCAGGCGTGGGCCAACGAACTCCGGTTCCAGAGGAGCGGTTACACGGTCCGAACGCGCTCGACCTGGCGCTGGCGAACTGGGTATCGGCTCGCGAGCCCGAACACGCGCCCACGCTGGAGGCCCTGGTGATGATCCTGTCCATGCGAGTTCGCGATGGGCATACGGCACTCGATCTGGCGCGCCTGCAACAGAATGAGTCCAGGACCGAGCTTGCCGAGTTGGAAATTCCTCTTCCAACGGCGGAAGGCATTTCTGACGTGCTCCGGCGAAGTCGTCTCATCGGTTCTCCGCAGGATCTGACCCCGCTGGTCGTTGACGGAGATCTCCTCTTCTTTCGCCGCTTCTTTGACGGCGAGCTCCGGATTAGTGAGGCGATCCGGCGGCGCCTTACGAGCCCGATTTTGGATCTGGACCCGCGATCGATTCGACCCCTCTTTCGGCGGCTATTCGACCTCGACAATGATAGAGAAGTGAACTGGCAGGCCGTCGCGGCCGCCGCCGCGTTGCGAAGCCGCTTCCTGTGCATCGCAGGAGGACCGGGAACCGGCAAGACCACCACGGTGACTCGGATCATGGCGCTCCTGATGCAGGCCGATTCTACCTGTCGGATAAGGTTGGCGGCTCCAACCGGCAAAGCCGCCAATCGCATGGCAGAAAGCATCCGACAGCAACTCGAGAGTTTGGATCTAGACGCTGACGTCAGGCAGCGAGTCCCGACGACGTCGGAAACGCTCCACAGGCTCCTGCGGTACCGCCCTTCAAGGGCCACGTTTGCATACAATGAGAATCGGAAGCTCGAGGCGGACGTCGTCATCGTTGACGAGGCTTCGATGATCGACCACGACCTCTTTACGGCGCTGCTCGCGGCACTGGACGACGAGACGCGGCTCATCCTGCTTGGTGATCCGGATCAGCTGCCGAGCGTGGACGCGGGAAATGTCTTTGGTGAACTGTGTACATGGGGTGCGGGGACATCCAAAAGTCCTGAACTATTAGGCTTTCTTGAAGCGATCGGCCTGCGTGAGCTGCCGCCGGTCGAAACGTCCCAATCAGTCGCATCCGATGCCGTCGTCACACTGAAACGAGGGTATCGATTCGGCCCGGCATCGGGGATTGGACATCTGGCCGCTGCGCTTCGGGAAGGACGCCCGGATGATGCCCTGCGCGTGCTGACTTCAGGTGAATACGACGATCTTCGCCTTGCGCCGCGGGAGGACCAGCGAGCGATCGTGAGGCGTTCCGTTCGCGATATGGCTCTGGCGCTAACCAGTGCGTCCTTGCCCGGGGAAGCGCTGAATGCTCTCAGTCGACTCCGAGTGCTGAGCCCTCTCCGGGTTGGCCCCAGCGGCATCGAAGCGCTCAATGAGGAGCTTGAAAGCTGGCTGTCGGAGGAGGGAATCCACGGCCGCTTGGGGCTATACCAGGGCAAACCCATCCTCATCACCAGAAACGACTACGACGTCTCCCTTTTCAATGGTGACGTCGGCATTCTGTGGAACCGCGACAACCGGTTCGTCGGATGCTTTCCCGACGGGGACGGTATTCGCGAAATTCCCTACAGCCGGTTGCCGTCGCATGAACTGGCCTGGGCCATGACCATCCACAAGAGTCAGGGCTCGGAGTTCGATGATGTAGTCCTCATCTTGCCGGAGGAGAACGAGGCCGAGCATCTCACGCGAGAACTGCTTTACACTGCGGTCACCCGGGCACGCCGGTCCGTGACGATCATCGGCGAAGCGGACGTATTCGCAAAGGCTGCCGGTCGTCGGGAAGACCGCATCACGGGGCTGATGCAGAGGCTGCCCTGAAGTCTCGAGCCGGCCTGAAATTGGGCCGACCTGAGCTCGGACGGAACTGAATCGGGCCGGCCTGCAGGCGATAGGGAATTCAGGAGGAGAATCGGGAATAGATTCAGGGGCGGGAGTTCGTGAATGATCCCTGGAATCCGATTTTTTCTAATAGTAGGAATGAGATCGTCCGTTTCATCCCTACCCCCGCCATCGATGAATTCGATTCGCTCCGCTGCACTCCTCCTGGTGCTTTCCATTGTCGGCGTATCGACGACCAACGCACAGACCACCTATACCTGGACTGGTGGCTCCGGCTCTTGGTTTGTCGAGAATAACTGGTCGCCCGCCGGAATCCCGGGTGCCATCGATACTGCCATCGTCGAAGTCGGCACCCCCGAGTTGACTCAAGAGACGACCGTGGCTTCCGTGGACTTCAGCGGTGCCGCCCTCACTGGCGACGGGAATCTGACCGTGACGGATACATTCAACTGGTTCGCCGGCAATCTCGATGGACGGAACTTTGCCGAAACCGCTGCCCTCACCATCGCGCAGGATGCCACCTTACACATCACAGGAGATGAGACCAAAGGGTTGCGCGGGCGCGACATCTTCGTCGAGGGTAGTATGATCTGGGAAGGGACGGGCAATCTGGTGGTCATGTGGGGAACCCTGCTCGAGATCGGAAGCGATGCCGAATTCGATATCCGCACCGATGCGACGATAACAAGGACCAACGGTACCCTGGACATTGAGAATAATGGACTGATCGTAAAGTCCGAGGGCAGCGGCACCACGGCCTTCAACTATCCTTACGGTGGGTTCCACAACCTGGGGAGCGTCCGGGTAGAGATCGGTACGCTCATGCTGAACAATGCCAACTCTTCCTTCAATGCGAGCGGAGACGGTGACTTCGAGATAGTCTCCGGCGCAACGCTTCGGTTCAATCAGGCTGAGTATGATTTCGACGAAGGTTCTGCGGTAAGCGGAGAAGGTACGCTCCTGGTGACCAGTGGTGTGGTGGAGCTGGGAGCAGGGGAGCTCTCCGGTCCCGTCCATGTCTCCGCCGGCATTCTTCGCTTCATCGATACGAACACGGCGACCGAGCTTGCCGATGTCACGATTTCCGGGGGTGACTTGAGTGGCGAAGCGATGAAGAATATCAACGGCCTGCTCACCTGGACCGGCGGTCGCCTCGGTTTCGGCGGAGGCGTGCTCAATTTCCGCGGCGGCGTATCCGCCGAGGGCGACGAAGACAAGGTCCTTGGCGGCGGCACGTACAATAATTCATCCACCTTCTCGTGGACCGGTGCCGGACGCCTGGTCGTGAACAGGGGCGGAACATTCAATAATCTCGAAGGCGCCGTCTTTGATATACAGAACGATGTGTCTCTGACGCGGACGAACGGCATCCTCGATTTCGTCAACAGCGGCCTCATCCGAAAATCAGCAGGGAGCGGTGCAACCACGATCGCACATCCCTTCGGCGTGTTCAACAATGACGGTGAGGTTCGCGTCGAATCGGGTACACTCTATGTTCGCAACCAGGAAGAAAGCACCGATACCGGCACCTGGATTGTCGAAGAAGGGGCGAGGCTTCACTTCAATCTCCACGAACGCACCTTCACGGAGACCGCATCCCTGATAGGCACGGGTGCGCTTCAGATCTCGGATGGAGCCACTATCCTCAACCACGGCACGATCGCGCCCGGACTATCGATCGGCACCCTCCATATCGAAGGGAATCTTCCGGCATCTCAACCTGACGGCGCGCTCGAGATCGAGCTCGGTGGCACGGAGGCCGGCGTCGATCACGATGTTCTCGTCGCATCCAATATTGCGAACTTGGGCGGTCGGCTGCGCCTCGTCCTCGTGGACGACTTTGAACCGACAGGTGATGAGGTTTTCACCATCGTACAGGCGCTCGCCGTGGTGGGCGAATTCGATGAGGTGGAAGCGCCTGAAGGCTTCGTCGCCGAGGTCGTATACGGCGCGCAGGAAGTAACGGCGCAGCTTCTTCCCGTGACGACGTGTTCGGATGGTCTTCAGCCCGACGAGCACACGTTGGCCCTTTACAAATTCGATGAACCGCTCGCCGGCACCTCGTTCGATGCATCGGACAACCAGCTTCACGCCATCGATGACGGGACGACGGTTACTGAGGGCCGCTTCTGCGGGGCTCGTCGATTCGATGGCGAAAGCGATCGGATCGACATCGACGTGGTGCGCGATTCCTTGCAGGGCACGACCGCATGGACGATCGAATACATTGCACGCAGCATAGATGGCGGCGGCGTGCCGGAGCTCGTCAACCATTCCTGTGGCAACGGCTGGTGGCTGGGGCCGCGATCGAACGACGTTCGATTCAGCATCAAGACAACGGCCGCCGGAAGCTGCCTCTGGACCGTCGATGAGGCATTCGCCGAGGCCGCCATTGACACGCTATGGCACTATTATGCGATGACGTGGGATGGCGACTCCCTGCGTGTGTACCGCGACGGTACATTCCTCGACGGCCGTCCGGGCGGTGGCGTATTCCTCCAGACGCAGACCTCCAGCTTCCGCGCCTGGATCGGGTACAGCGATTCCGCCTCAGGCTCGTATACCGGCGGGATTGCCGATGAACTCAGAGTATCCAGCACTGCGCGAAGCGATGCGGAGCTTCTCGGGATTGCGTCCGATCTCGGCTTCACCGAATCCTCCGTGGCGACGGACGATGAGATCGTGCCGGGCGAGTTCGCGCTCCACGCGCCCTATCCCAATCCCGCGGGAGGGGATATCTCACTGAGTTTCGACTTGCCGCATCCGACATCCATACGCCTCGCCGTATACGACGTACTCGGACGTTCGGTAAGCAAGATGATCGACGATGTGCGTCCGGCCGGCCGCCACGAAATCGTGCTCGACGGTCGCCGGCTCGCCTCCGGCGTATACTTCGTTCGGCTCGAGGCGGGAGGCGTGGCCGCCACGCGCCAGATCATCGTCGCTGATTGAGCACGAGCGCCAGAGCGCTCATCCTACTTCGCCGAATGCGGGATGAAAACGGACGAGCCCGGCGGAATCTACGAGTGCAGCTGGGCGCAGCTCCAGCGCCATGAAGGCGCCGGGCGTAGCGTCGTACTCGGAGCGAAGTCCAAAGGTCGATGCATCTCGAAACCCGAACCGCGGGTAGTAGTCAGGATGCCCGAGCACGACTACCGCGTCGATGCTTTCGTCCTGGCAGGCCTCAAGTCCTGCCTTGACCAGCATCGAGCCGATCCCCTGCCTCTGATACTCCGGCAGCACGGACATGGGGGCCAGGCCGACGACCAGCGGCCTGCTAGGATCCGAACCGGTTCCGCTGCCGCCACCGGGCGACCTGTCCCGAATGATCTGGACAGGGCTGAAGCAGATGTGCCCTACGATAATGCCGGCCGAATCGGCCACCAGGCTGATGAACGGATGCGCACTGCGTCGTAGTGCATCCACAAGTCGGGCCTCGTCGGGTCCGGCAAACGCACGATCATTTACCGTGCGGATTTCGGCATAATCGGATGTACGTTCCGGGCGGATGCTTATGGAACCTGCGCTCATCTAGGGGAGGAGGGTCGGGCCGATGATCGAGATCGAGACGATCCGAATGCTTTGAGCTTCACAAACGCGACGGGCCCGGAACGCATCAGAAACAAGAAAAGCCCGTCCTCTCAGGGAGAACGGCCTTTCGTTGCTGCCCTGCTAGGATTCGAACCTAGAACCCCCTGATCCAGAGTCAGGTGCTCTGCCAATTGAGCTACAGGGCAGTGTTCGAGGCGTTCGTTCGAGGCGAGCGCAAGATCGCTGACCGACGTGAGGTCGTGATCAGCCTGTCCGCCGCGCCGAACGGCCACCGCATCAATGCACAGGGCAAGGTGCGGTTCCGATTGATCTCTCGTACGAGCTATCTTACGGATTGGGGCGCGATTTGATCGGAGCACACCTATGAAAGCATCACACATTATCATGATCGTCCTGCTCTTCGCCGGCTGCGGCGAAGAGAGACGATCGGACCTGACACCCATCCAGCAGGAGGTCGTAAAGGCCGTCCACGAGGTCGATTCGATGCGCTCGGCGAGGGCGGCATCCATCACGAGCGGGGAATTGGTCGATTTCGATACGTTCGCGCGCGTCTGCCAGCCGGTCGGCCGCCGCATCATCGATATTGCGCAGGAAAAAGGCTGGCAGTTCAGGCAGATCTCGGAGCGGAATCGAAATCCGGCCAACGGTCTCGACAGCTCGCTTGTAGACGTCTACCGGCAGTTTCAGGAAGAGTCCGACCTCGATAGTCTCTGGCAGGCTACCGACGGAGGCGTGCGATACTTCCATCGGATTACGGTCGAGGCATCCTGCCTGCACTGTCATGGCCCGGTCGATACGCGCCCACGCTTCGTGATCGAGCGCTATCCCGATGATAGGGCCTTTGACTTCGAGGTCGGCGACCTTCGCGGCCTCTACGCCGTGACCGTGCCGGCCTCCGCCGGCTCGGAGGCAGGAGGGTGACTCGGTTCGACAGGAAATGACAGGGGCAAGCTACCTGTCCGCTTTCAAGCGCAGTCTCGCAATGACCGGTCGATGATCCGGTGGCAACTTCGGCCCGACTTCCACATCATCCACCAGCCAATGATGGCTCGTCAGGATGTAATCGATGCGGACGAGCGGGAACTCGGCTGGATAGGTGGGACCCCAGAGACCGCCCTGTGTTCGAAACGCATCGCGAAGGTCATCCGCGAGCTGGCGGTACGTGAACTGATGGGGTGTTGTATTGAAATCACCGCACACCAGCACGGGCCGATTCTCCTTCTCGATGAGCGCTCGGATTTCCTCGGCCTCCGATGAACGCTGCAGAAACGCGGAACGTGTCCATCGAATGAACTGGATCCAGGCGCGCGGACTGAACAACTCGCCGCGCGTCCATGGCCTGTACGTCGTGAAGCTCTGCAAGTGCACGTTGTAAACGGCAAACTCGGCGCCCTCTATGTCGAAGACGGCACGGACCACCGCGCCGGCCGGTCCCGTGTCGCGGCGCGTGCTCAGACCGATTACGCTCACATCACGCACATCGAAACGACTGATGATGGGTGGAGGGTCGCGATAATCCGGCAACTTCTCCGGGGCAATGATCACATAACCGAGTGAATCGGCAATGGGGCGGAGAACCTCATGGGGACGCTCCTCCGGACCTCGATATCCGAGCCCCAACTCCTGGATGCACATCAGGTCTGGCTGGACATCCAAGAGGAGCGGTGCTATCGCAGCCCGGTCCCGCTCTCCGACGTCCATCCCACCCGAATTGAATGTGACGACGAGAACCGGAGTGCCGCCCTCCTCGAAATCGCGCGTCAGCGCGGATGCGTAGCGTCCTGCGAAAAAGAGAACGCCTATCAGGGTGATCGCGAACAGGAACCAGCGCCGCATCACCAGGTCTGCGACCGCAAACAGCAGCATGATCACGACCAGCGGCGGCAGTCCGATCCCGAGGATCTGCGGCCACCATTCCGCCGCCGGATGCACGTACAGCGCGCTGAGGGCCGCGGCAAAAATGCCGAGCGCGGCCAGGTGCACGATCAAATAAATGGTCTGTAGGATGATTCTCATATCTGTCCAAGCAAAGGCACCATCTACTCGTCAGGAGTGCGAACAGGTCCGGTTCGCGAGCGGCTCGATCTTACGTGAAAGAGCGGACAACCGCATAAACCCGGGGTGACATCCGAATATTGCGTCGGCTTGCGCTAATTTCTATTCACTATTTTTGAATGCTATGACCGACGTCGATCACGACAAGTGGATGAAGATGTGCCTGGACCTCGCCGAGCGCGGGGCGGGAAAGGTGAGTCCGAATCCCATGGTGGGTGCGGTCATCGTCGGCACCGACGGAACAGTCCTGGGTCAGGGCTGGCACCGGGAATATGGCGGCCCGCATGCCGAAGTGCACGCCATTCTGGATGCGGAGCGGCGGTACGGGGAGGACGCATTGCGGCACGCGACGCTTTACGTCAACCTCGAGCCGTGTGTGCACCATGGCAAGACGCCGCCTTGCGTGGATGCCATCATCGCGAAGGGCATCCCGAGGGTTGTTATCGGAATCGAAGACCCGAATCCAAAGGTAGCGGGCGCGGGAATCCGGCGCCTGCGGGATAACGGCGTGCAGGTCACGCTGCCCGTTCTGAAGCGGGAGAGCCACCGGTTCAACGAAGCCTTCATCCATCATGTGCGGACCGGCCGGCCGTTGATTTCCCTCAAACTGGCGCAGACCCTCGACGGAAGAATTGCGGGCGTATCCGGTCGGTCGCAGTGGGTCTCAGGCGAGGAGTCGCGGCGCCTCGTGCACCACTGGCGGGCCGTCATGGATGGAGTCATGGTGGGAACCGAGACCGCGGCCGCCGACGACCCCGCCCTGACCGTGCGTCATGTGGAGGGTCGACAGCCGATCCGCGTGATCCTCGACCGGCGCGGCCGCCTGAACCCTGAACTCAGGGTGTTTGCGGACGAATACGCGCCCAATACGATCGTCTTCTGTGCGGAGGGTATCCACCCGCCCTACGAAGCCCGACTGAGAGCAACCGGAGGGCGAATCAAACCGGTGCCCGTCGTGGAAGACGGCCTCGACCTGGCATCCGTTCTCGATGTACTGGGTCGCGAGGGCGGGGTGGAGGGACGGCCGATGCAGTCTCTGCTCGTGGAAGGTGGAGGACGGCTTGCCGGATCGCTCCTTAAAGATGATCTGGCCGATCGGCTGTATGTCTTCATCGCCCCGAAGCTGCTCGGAGCGGGTACGCCGGCCGTGGATGACATCGGCATCGACGAGATGGAGCAAGCGCTCACGTTCGTCGAGCACTCGTGGGAATTCGTGGGACCGGATGCCCTCTTCCGCGGCTACCGCAGACCGATTTGAGGTTGCTGGTTGCCGGTTACCGTTCAAACCTGCAACCCAGGTCAACTATCTCCTATCTCCTATCTCCCATCTCCCATCTCCTATCTCCCCTCCCAACTCTGACCTCTGACCTCCGACCTCTGACCTCGCTCCTTCTTCCCTTACGCCTGCAACTCCGCCATCCGCACCGCTCCATCCCCGTACTCCTGATATACGTACACGGCCTGCGTGATAGGCTGCTTCGAGTGGATGTGCCGGAGCGCGGCCAACTGCACCGGATCCACCTTCTGATCGGCCAGCGCGAGTAGCCGTCCGTCGGGCGACTTGAGGTCGCGAGAGAGCACCATGCCGGACTCCAGCTCCAGGAAATCGATCTGCACCTCCTCGCGCGCATTGATCTTGCTGTCGATCTCGCGGACCACGAGCCGGAGTGTGCTCACCACGGACGGATCGAACGCGGCGCCCGCGCCCTCCTCGACCTTCCGCAGCGCCACTGCTGAGATCGCGGTCGCCGTTACCGAGTGATTCATGTGCTTGTCGAAAGCATCCGCCACCGCTATGATGCGCGCACCCAGTGGTATGGCCTCGCCCGAGAACCCATCCGGATACCCCAGGCCATCGAATCGCTCGTGATGATGCCGCACATACAGCGCCGCATCGTCGTTATTGGGCACCATACGCAAAATCGACTCCCCGTGTATGGGATGCTCCCGATACACGCGCTCCTCCTCGGCGGTCAGCTCCTCGCGGGATTTCTTCAGGATGGAGGGCCGGATCATCGTTTTGCCGATGTCGTGGAGCGTCGCGGCCACTTCGACCTGCATCAGATCGCGTCCCTCGAACTGAAACCGCTGCGCGATGCGCCGTGCCAGCAGCGCCACGCGCTTCGAGTGACTGCCGACGTCCTGGCTGTGCATCTCGCCGAGGCGCGCCATCGCCTGCACCGCGCCCAGGAAGCTCGCCTCGAGCTGCTCGTTGAGCCGGTGCACCTCCCAGGTGCGCTCCAGCACGCGCTGCTTCAGGTTCTCGTTGAGATCGCGCAGCCTATCGTTCTGCTGCTGCGTGAGCTCCTGTAGGCGTCGATTATCCTGGACGAGCAGGTAATGGTTCACGCCCTGCATCACACAGGTGCGTAGGTCGTCGTCATCCCACGGCTTGTTCAGGTAGCGCCAGACGGCGCCCTTGTTGATGGCGTCCACCGACGCCTTGACATCAGCGTAGCCCGTCAGAATGATCCGGACCGTCTCTGGAGAGATGGCGCGGATGCGCTCGAGCACCTCCACGCCGCCCATGCTCGGCATCCGCTGATCCGAAACCACGACGGCATACTGCGCCTGCTTGACCATGTCGATCGCTTGTTCCGGCTCCGTAGTGGTCTCGACCTCCACATGCAGCTTCCGCATCACCCGCCGAACCGACTGCAGGATGTTGGCTTCGTCGTCTACGAATAGAACCCTGGGTAAACTCATGCTATCGCCGTACTCATGCGGCCGAGTCGGTTCGAATGTGGGCGGCTTCCTGTTGATGGAGGGCATCCAGGACGAGGGTGCATCCGCGCACGTAACTGCCCTCACGAAGGATGCGAAGGTCGACGCGATAGGGCTCTCCGAGGAACGTGCATAGCCCCACCGAGCCCGACTCACCCTCGCTCAAGCAGGCCTTCACCCGCTCGACGACATCGGGCGGGAAAAACTCGGAGATCGGATATCCGAGCAGGCTGCGGCTGCCCTCGGGCACGATCCCGCAGACGGCCTCATTGGCCAGCACGATCGTACCATCGTGGCCAACGGCCAGAATGGGGATGGGGAGCTTGTCGAGGACGTCCTGCGAAAGCTGTAACGTCTGTGCGCGGCGCTCGACCGTCCTCTCCAGGAGCTCGTTGATGGCGCGCAGCTCCTCGTACTGTGCCCGGATTTGTGCTACGGGGCCCTCGACGCCGGAGGCATGCCTGTGATGTCGGAAACACTCGCGAACCGTCGCGATC
The DNA here is from genome assembly GCA_965651265.1 of uncultured Rhodothermales bacterium. Taxonomy (GTDB): domain Bacteria; phylum Bacteroidota; class Rhodothermia; order Rhodothermales; family VXPQ01; genus CBFGRV01. The sequence goes on along the minus strand of CBFGRV010000022.1, from coordinate 9,059 downwards.
ACGTCGTCATCCTCCCACGGCTTCGGGAGGAAGCGGTAAACCTCGCCCACGTTGATCGAGTCCATGATCACGTGGCCGTTCGCATACCCCGACATCACGCAGCGCACCGTTGCCGGATACCGCTGCTTGACCTCTCGAAGCAGCTCGATCCCACTCTTGCCCGGCATCCGAAAATCCGAAATGACCACCTGAACCTCCTCCTTGTCGAGGATTTGCAGCGCCTCGTCGGCGCTGGCCGCCGTCAATACGCGGAACGGCTCCTTCCGCAGGAGCCGTATCAGCGCGTTCAGAACGGGCTGCTCGTCATCGACCAGCAGGAGGGTCGGCTCACTCATGCGGTTTGCCGTTGACGGGCAGGTAGATGCTAAACGTGGTTCCGGAGCCCACCTCACTTTCGACCTCAACGCGCCCGTTGTGTCGCTTGATAATCCCGTAAGAAACCGACAGCCCCAGCCCCGTGCCCTCACCGATGGGTTTCGTTGTGAAGAACGGGTTGAACAATTTGGGGATGTTCTTCTTCGGGATGCCTTCCCCCGTGTCTGAAATTCGAATGAGGATTTCGTCCTCCAGCGCGCGGGTCTCGATCGAGATTTCGCCCTCGCCTTTGATCGCCTGCGAAGCGTTGACGAGGAGATTCATGAACACCTGATTCAGCTGGCCGGGATAACAAAGCAGCTTCGGTAGCGGCTGGAGGTCCAGATGCACCTGGCAATGATACTTGATCTCATTATGGATCATGCGCAGCGTCACCTCGAGACCCTCATTCAGGTCCGCATACTGCATCTCCGCCTCATCGAGGCGGGCAAAACTTTTCAGATTCTGCGCAATTTCGCGGACGCGCTCGGCCCCAGTGAGCGACTCCGAGAGGAGGTTGTCTACATCCTCCAATACGAAATCAAGGTTCTCTTCCTCCAGGATCTTATCGATTCGCTGGAGAACTTCCGCCTGGCCATTCATCGGCGCCCGACGAACGTGATCGGCCAGCTCGGCGTACTCGCCCAGGAGATTCTTGAAGACGCCGATGTAGTCGTTCAACATGCCGATGTTGCTCTTCACGAAGCCGACAGGATTGTTGATTTCGTGAGCGATTCCGGCCGCTAGCTGCCCCACCGATGCCATCTTCTCCGTGTGGACGAGCTGGGTCTGATTGTTCTTGAGCTTTTCGTTCGCCTCCTGGAGCTCGCTAATCGCTCGGGAAAGACCCTCATTGGCCTGCTTGAGCTCTTCCTGGATCTGCAGCCGGCGCCGGATTTCCTGTTCTCGCTGCTCCGCTATGGCAACGCGGACTTCAAACTCGTCCGGATCGATGGGCTTCGTGACGTAGTCATCGGCTCCGGCGGAGATGACCTGCTCGAGCTCGGCGGCACTGAATTGGCTCGTCAGAGCGATCACCACCGTCGCATCGGCCTCGGGAGTCTGCCGGAGGCGCACGCCCAGCGGCCCTCCCTGGTGCGTCATCGACCAGTCGACAATGACCATGGAGGGACGATGCGCGCGGAAGCGCTCCCATGCCTCGCCCGCATCATGACAAACAATGACCTCGTGTCCGCGGCTGGCTACACGGCTCGTCAGCGTCTCGTGTATGGCCGGATCCGCATCGGCGATAAGTACTCGCATGCTTGGCTTGCTTCTCGAGAATCAGGGTTGTCGCACGTGCACGGGTTTGCGGCCTCGCCGAAGGCCCACGACAAACCCCGAAATGGCTTTCCATCTCGTTGAAAGAGGTATCGTCAAGAGGAATCAAACCTTAACTGGATCCGGATCAGAGTGAGCCCGCGGAATGTCTATCTTGCCTCGAGACGATCCGCGGGCAGGCGGCATCGAAGAGTGTCCCGATATCCATGGAAAGCGTCATGTTTACCGGTATCATCGAAGATGTGGGCCGAATCGAGGACGTACGGTCGCTCGAGGGGGGAAGGCGTTTCACCATTCGATCGGCGTTTGCGCACGAGCTCGAGCCCGACGACAGCGTGGCCGTAAACGGTGCTTGCCTGACCGTGGTGGCGCGGGATGATCGCACGTTCGAAGTCGTCGCCGTGGAGGAGACGCTCCTGAAGACGACGCTGGGCGGGCTTTCGGAAGGCGATGCGGTCAATCTGGAGCGCGCCGTCTCCGCGGCCGGGCGGCTGGATGGACACATCGTGCAGGGCCACGTCGATTCGACCGGCACCATCGAGGCCGTAGAGGAGCTCGCCGATAGCCGGCGCGTCCGCATCCGCTATGAACCCTCCTTCGCGCCGTATCTCGTTCCCACCGGTTCCGTGGCCGTCGACGGTATCAGCCTGACGGTTGCGCGCCTCGACAACAACGCGTTTACCGTCTCCATCATTCCTCACACCCTCGAGCACACGACCGCGCGGACGTGGAAGCCGGGCCTGGCCGTCAACCTCGAGTTTGACGTGATCGGGAAGTACGTCGCCCGTTGGATGGAGTCGAGGCGATAGAACCCTGCTTCCTGCGCGTCGTCTCACGCATCTCGACCTGCCATCTCTTTCCGTGCGAATGCACGATGTCTATGTTGCATCCGACGTTCATCGGCCTGATTGCCTTCCTCTTTACGCTGCTGACCGCGTGCGAGGCGCGCGAGGATCCCTCGCCCGGAGCACCGGCGGAGCCTCCGCAGGCCCAAGCGCAGAACGATGCCGAGATCGTTGCAGCAGCGATGCCCGATACCGGCGAGACGGCCCTCCGCTATTCGGAGCTGATGGCTTTTGCGCGGGAGCAGAATCTGCACGAACGACCGATCGGCGAAGTCCTGATGGCCCTGGGCCTGCAGTTTCGCGGTAGGCCCTACGTCGTCGGCCCGCTCGACGGTTTCGGCCGCGAAGTGCTCGTCTGCCGGCTCGATGCCTTTGACTGCTTCACTTTCCTGGAAGCCATGCTGGCGGCGGCGCGAGGCGTGGCCGTGGAAGATTACTCGTTCGATGCCTACGTGCAGCGTACCCAGGAGCAGCGATATCGCGGTGGCGAGATGGGCGACTACTGCTCGCGCCTCCACTATTACACGGAGTGGATCTATGACAACGAGAAGAAGGGGCTCGTGCGCGATGTCACAAGGGAGGTCGGGGGCGTGCCTTTCGAGAAGGAATACGGATTCATGAGCGCGAACCGGAGCGAATACGCGGCGCTCGCCGAGGACGACGACATGTACCGGTGCATTCAGGATGTGGAGGCCCGCCTGAATCGGGAAGTCAACCTGTTTTACATCCCGCAAGATCGCATCCGCGATTCCTACGATCGTCTGCAGCCCGGTGACCTCATTGCCACCGCGACGCACATCGATGGGCTCGACGTCACGCACACAGGCATGGTGTACAAGGGCGAAGACGGATCGACGGGCTTGCTTCACGCTTCGACGAACGGCGGTGTGATCATTTCGCCGGATCTGCAGGATTACGTACAGGGTAATCGCGTGCAAATCGGGATTATCGTCGCCCGCGCTGTGGAGCCCGACGAGCCGGCCGATTCCTGAACCAACCACAGTGAGTCGCGTTTATCACATCTGACAAAATGGCGTGCATTAGAGCGCGCCCCCATCCGCACACGCCTTTATCCTAGAGTTCTGCAGAACTCGTCCCGGAATTTCAGTATGGAGCTCATTCCAGATATTCCTGTTTTTGATGATGCAGAGTCGCCGCTGAACGGGGCCGGCTGCCATGACGGCGCCCTGTCGGAAAGGGTCGACGAAGCGGTCGTGAGCTCGCTGGAGGAGATGCCGGGCCACCGGCGCGTCTACATCGAGACCTACGGCTGCCAGATGAACGTCTCGGATTCCGAGATCGTGGCGTCCGTATTGCGCGAGAATGGATATGGCCTTACGCGCGATCCGACGGTGGCCGATGTGGTGTTGCTCAACACGTGCGCGATCCGCGAAAATGCCGAGCAGAAAGTTCGGCACCGGCTCGACGACTTCCGTGCCCGAAAGCGCGAGCGGCCGATCAAGCTAGGCGTGCTCGGATGCATGGCCGAGCGCCTGCGCACGAAGCTGCTCGAGCAGGAGAAGCTCGTGGATCTCGTCGTCGGTCCGGACGCTTATCGTGATCTGCCGCGCCTCCTGTATGAAACGGACCAAACCGGGCAGGCGGCGGTCAACGTTCAGCTCTCGCGGGAGGAAACGTACGCGGATATCGCCCCCGTGCGCTACGACTCGAACGGTGTCTCCGCGTTCGTCTCGATCATGCGCGGCTGCGACAACATGTGCGCCTTTTGCGTGGTGCCGTTCACGAGAGGCCGCGAACGCAGCCGTCCCGTGACCAGCATTCTCGCCGAATGCTCGGCGCTCGTCGAGTATGGCTATAAAGAAGTCACCGTGCTCGGCCAGAATGTCAACTCGTACCGTTTTGAGCAGGATGGGACGGCCGTCGATTTTGCCGAGCTGCTCTACCGTGTCAGCCTGATTTCACCCGAGCTGCGAATCCGGTATTCCACGAGCCATCCAAAAGACTGCTCGGACGATCTGCTCCACGTGCATCGCGAGCGGCCCAACGTCTGCAACTACATCCACCTGCCTGTTCAGCACGGCAATTCGGATGTCTTGAAGCGAATGCGCCGCACGTACACCCGCGATCAGTACCTGGCACTCGTCGACCGGGCGCGCACCATCGTGCCGGGCATTTCGCTTTCGACGGACGTGATCGCCGGATTTTGTGGCGAGACGGAAGATGAGCACCGCGACACCCTCTCGCTGATGGAGCTCGTGCGCTACGATCACGCCTACATGTTCATGTACTCCGAGCGGCCGGACACATATGCCGCGCGCAAGTATCGGGACGACGTGTCGGACGAGACCAAGAAGCGGCGGCTGGGTGAGATTATCGAGCTGCAGAACCGCATTTCGCTGGAAAACAATCGCGCCGAAATCGGGTCGGAGCACGTCGTGCTCGTCGAGGGTCCAAGCAAACGCAGTGACGAGCAGCTCTGCGGCCGCACGGACACGAACAAGATGGTCGTCTTCGACAGGCACGACTACCGGAAGGGCGAATACGTCCGCGTGCGCATCGAGGAATGCACCTCCGCCACGCTCCTGGGGCACGCGCTGGGCCGGACGTCGCTCTCGGAAGCCGCCGCTGCCGCGTAGGGAATAGAGCGAGCCTTCATCAGGATGGACAGAGAATCCATACAGGAACGATTCGGGATCATCGGCACCTCACCGGCCATCCGGAACGTGATCGATCGGATGCGTCAGGTGGCCAGAACCGATATCACCGTCCTCATCCAGGGTGAGAGCGGGGTCGGCAAGGAGCTGATCGCGCATGCCATCCACGAGCTGAGTTCACGTAGGCATGAGCCGCTCGTGATCGTCAACTGCGGCGCAATTCCCGAGGGACTGATCGAATCGGAGCTGTTCGGTGCCGAGAAGGGCGCCTACACGGGTGCCGTCGAGCGCCGCACGGGCTACTTCGAGGATGCGGATCGCGGCACCATCTTTCTGGATGAAATCGGCGAAATGCCGCAAGCTGCCCAGGTACGGCTGCTGCGGGTGCTCGAGACGGGTCAATTCACGCGCGTGGGCTCGTCTCAAGTGCGCCACTCGGATGTCCGCATCATTGCCGCGACGAACAAGGACCTCGCCCAGGAAGTCCGGAAAGGTCGCTTCCGCGAAGACCTCTACTATCGGCTGAGCACGGTAGTCATCGATATTCCGCCGCTGCGGGACCGCAAGGAGGACATCCTCCCGATTTTTGAAAGCTTTTTGCATCGCTTTGCGCAAAAGTACAACGGCCCGGTAAAGCGGCTGACCGAGAACGCGCGAGATCTCGTGCATCGGTACCGCTGGCCGGGCAACGTCCGCGAACTGCGCAATGTGGCCGAACAGGCCCAGGTCTTGATTCGCGGCGACGAAATCACGGCCGACGACCTGCGGCCATTGCTGCGAGGTGTCACGGCGGGCGACGGAGGGATGGACCTGCTCCCGGTCTCGCGCGGCGAACAGGGCCCGGCTGATGAGATGCGCGAGCGTGAACTGATCTATCGCGCGCTGATCGAGCTGCGACTCGAGGTCCGGGAAATGCGCCAGCAGCTGGATAAGCTCACGAGTGCAGGCGGCATTGTCGTGCCGCGAGAAGTGATCGATCAAGACGGCCCGCCCCGCGGACGCGACTTCGTGATCGTCCGAGAGGACAACAAGGGCGACTACGCCGCTGTGGTGGAGGATGTGGCCTACGAGATCGAGGGGGATGAGCAGGTCCGGCGTGCAGCGAATGGAACCTCGGCCGAAAATGGCGGCAGCGATGAGGATGAGGAGCCGCTTCCCACCCTCGAAGATGCCGAGCGCGAGCTCATTGCCCGAGCACTCAAGAGGTTTGACGGCAACCGACGGCAAACCGCCCGTGCCCTCGGAATCTCCGAGCGGACGCTGTATCGGAAGCTGAAGGAGGTGGAGGAGGCGACGTGAGCGTGCTTTCTCAGCGTGCCGGCAGCAATCGAAGGAGCAGGGCTGATCGGACGAATGTCAGAGGTCAGAAGTCAGAGGTCGGAATTCAGAATGTTGTCGCCGGCGGTGCATCAAGGACATCCAAGCTCCGACGTCCGATCTCCGGTCTCGGCTTGGTTAACGTATACTTGTTGTTGCTCTGCGCCTCTCTTTCCCTGGCCGCCTGCGCCTACTACTCCTTCACCGGCGCTGCCATCCCAGACCATATCCAGACCATCGCCATCCCGCTCACGGAGGACCTCAGCGCCAATCCCTTCACGGACCTGGGTGGTGAGATGTCGCGAAGGCTCGTCGAACGGTTCGTAGGGCAGACGAGATTGCGCCTCGAGACGGTAGAGCCGGAGGCAGACGCGCTTCTGAGCACGGAGATTCAGCGCTATGCCATCGCGCCAGCCGCCATCGGCGGGCAGAATACGGCGCAGCTCAACCGGCTGACGATCACGGTTCTCGCACGGTACGTCGACCAGGAGAACGGGCAGGAGGTCTTCGAGCGCACCTTTAGCGCCTCTGTCGAGTATGATCCCCAGGATCTGACCAATGAGGAGGCGGCGGCCCGTGAGGTCATCGACGATATCGCCGAGGACATCTTCACGGCCGCAACCTCGAACTGGTAAGCCCTACCGTCTTCGCTTTTGCAAGCGTTCAACCCCTCACTCCCGGAGCACTCGCCGTAGTCCATGCTGGCACTCCTTTATGCCGTCGCGATTCTCGTATTGACGATCTACGGCGGGAATCTGCTCTGGATGGCCGCGACGCACGCGAGTCACGACCGCCTCCGGCCGGGCCCGCCACCGGAGCCGGATGAACCGCCCGAGGCGCCCGAAACCTGGCCCGAGGTCACCGTCCAACTGCCGGTCTACAACGAGCCGCTTGTGATCGAGCGGATCATCGACGCGTGTGCCAGGCTCGATTATCCTGCCCGAAAGCTCGAGATCCAGGTCCTCGACGATTCTACGGACGAAACGCCCCGACTTGCCGCGCGCCGGATCGCGTACTGGCAGCGGCAAGGCGTCGACATCGTCCACGTGCGCAGGAGCGAACGCCGTGGATTCAAGGCCGGGGCATTGCATAACGGCCTGCAGATGGCCCGCGGCGACTATATCGCGATTTTCGACGCCGACTTCGTGCCGCAGCCAGACTTCCTCCGCCGCACCATCCCCGTCCTCAATGCCGATGCCGGGCTCGGCCTCGTCCAGGCACGCTGGGGGCACCTCAACGAGACCGCCTCCTGGCTGACACGCCTCCAGACCGTCGGCCTCGACATGCACTTCGCCATCGAACAGCAGGTGCGCGACCTGACCGGTTGCTTTCTGACGTTCAACGGAACGGCGGGCGTCTGGCGTCGCCGCTGCATCGAGTCGGCAGGAGGGTGGCAGGGCGACACAATCGCCGAAGACCTCGACCTCAGTTATCGCGCGCAGATGGGAGGGTGGCGAATTCGGTACCTCGACGATCTTGCTGTTCCCGCCGAGCTACCCTCGACCATCGAGGCACTCCGAGCCCAGCAGTTTCGCTGGGCGAAAGGGTCCGTCGAAGTCGCCCGAAAGCTCATTCCCTCATTTCTACGCACCCGCATCGGCGCCCGCGCCAAGACCCAGGGCACGATCCACCTTTGCGCCCACCTCGTCTATCCCTTCGTGATGCTGGCCGCCCTCCTTCACGCGCCCCTGCTGTTGCAGGCAGACGCCGAGTCGGGTCCCAGCCGGGAGTTTTTCGGTTGGATGTCTCTCGGACTGACCGGCTTCGTCGGATTTCTGCTCGCGCAGGTTCTGGCGCAGCGCCGTCTTTATGCGAACTGGGTTGATCGCCTGTCGATCATTCCCGCGTTCATGGTGGGGACGATCGGCCTTTCTTTGAACAGCTCGAGAGCCGTCATAGAAGGCCTGCTCGGCCGGCGCACGCCCTTCCTCCGTACACCCAAGTATGGTTCGCACTTCCAGCCGGAGGCTCGGCCGCGCCTTGGCCTCGATGCCTGGCTCGAAATCGGCTTGTGCGCCTACAGTTTTGCCGGTCTGCTGGCCCTGTTAGTGGCGGGCGAGTGGGGAGGCGTACCCTTCCAGCTGTTCTTTGCGACAGGCTTCGCGCTCGTCGTGATGTCGAACTTTGCCGCGCCCCGATTCCAGATGCAGCCGGCCGCGCATCCGATCTGAGAGCGGATCGGCTACGGCCCATCGGAGTTGATTGTACTTGCGTGAGGTCGTTACTTTGACGCATTCATCGGGCCAGAATCCTACGTCGTGCCTGACATCCAGGATGCCATCTCACTAATCGAAGCAGGTGAGCCGCGCAAGGCCGCCGATCTACTCGAGCAGCTCGCCGAGGAGATGCCGGGGTATGCGACGGCGCGCGTTCTGTTGGCGCGGGCGTACGAGAGGCTGAGCGAGTGGGAGCCCGCGTTGCGGGCCTGGCGCGATGCACAGCAAATCATCCCGAACAGCCCCGTTGTGAGGCGCGGTCTGGAGCGTGCCGTTCGGAAGGCATCCGTGCGGACGCCGGATTCATCGCGATGGAAAGGGCCTGCCCCTCCGCCCGTTCCGATGGAGGAGGCACCTCCCTCACATCGGCACGTTGACAAGTCGGACCCTTCGCTTCCGCCGTTTGACGAGTCGGAGCCTTCGCTTCCGCC
>CBFGRV010000021.1:0-57205 GCA_965651265.1 uncultured Rhodothermales bacterium | reverse complement strand
GTCGGAGATCAGAGGTCAGATGTCAGCACGTCTGACTTCCGACCACTGACTTCTGGCTTCCTTACAAACCAGGCTAAATGGCCAGACCTAAACGATGGCAGTAAGTCAGAAAATCCGCATCAAGCTGAAATCCTACGATCATCGGCTGATCGACAAGAGCGCAGAGAAGATCATGCGAACTGTCAAGCAGACTGGTGCCGTAGTGAGCGGACCCATCCCTCTACCGACTAAAAAGTCGGTCTACACGGTGCTGCGCAGTCCGCACGTGGACAAGAAAAGCCGCGAGCAGTTCGAGACGCGCAGCCACAAGCGCCTCATCGACATCCTGTCGACGAGCAGCAAAACCGTCGACGCCCTGATGAAGCTCGAGCTTCCGAGCGGTGTCGATGTCGAAATCAAGGTGTAAACGAAAACGAGGGGACTCATGCGAAAGCTTTCATCGATCTTTTTTGCGCTCGTGCTGGCCCTCGTCATGGTCGGCTGCGACAGTGACAGCAATGATGATGAGTTGACGGATGCCGAAATCTTCGTCGGTGACTGGGTCGTGACGGGGATAAGCGATGACACGGGGGACAAGACGGCCGCCTTCGGCGCACTCGTCGAGTCTTTGAATGTGACCTTCACGGATGCCGCCACCTTCTTGCTGATGCTCAACTACCGGGACGATGCCGGGATTGACGATTTGAACCTTCCGGGTACGTATACCCTGAATGCCGACATCAACAGTCTGATCTTGAGCATCGGTGGCGGACCGAGCCCTCCCTTCACATATGAGATTGAGAACGAGGACGCGATCACGCTGCACGTCGCGGCGGCTTTTATCAATGGCCTCTTCAATCCGACGACTCCATACGAAGGCACGGTGACTATCGTAGTCGTGCGGCTCGATTAATAGAGAAAACACACGCGCTTAACTTAATCCGGTGCGTCCATCGACGTGCCATGAAGAGATTACAATGAGCGGATTGATCGGAAGGAAAATCGGCATGACCAGCATCTTCGACGAGGGCGGGAATAACATCCCGTGCACCGTCGTCGAGGTCTCGCCGAATGTAGTCACGCACCTGAAGAGTAACGACGGCAAGGATGGCTACGATGCCATTCAGCTCGCCGCCGGGGAGGCCCGCGAGAAGCGCGTTTCGAGTGCGCAGCTCGGGCAGTTCAAGCGGGCGGGCACTTCGCCGAAGCGGAAGGTCGTGGAGTTTCGGACTCCCTTTGAGGGTGAGTTGTCCCTGGGAGACGAGCTCCGCGCGGCCGACGTTTTCGGAGAGGGCGATCGCGTCAATGTGGTCGGCATCTCGAAGGGCAAGGGCTATCAGGGCGTCGTTAAGCGACACGGCTTCGGCGGCGTCGGTTCTCGTACCCATGGCCAGCACAACCGCGAGCGAGCTCCCGGTTCGATCGGTGCGTCCTCCGATCCATCGCGTGTCTTCAAGGGCACACGCATGGCCGGCCGGAAGGGCAATGCACGAACGACGATCAAGAATCTGGAAGTCGTTCGCGTACTCGACGATCAGAATGTCATCCTGATCAGGGGCGCCCTTCCAGGGCCGAAGGGAGGATTTGTGACGATACACAAAAGACAATAGGGGCAGTGGACAGACGACGGGGTCGGACCTCTCATGCAAGTTCCGTCTCCCGTCGCTGTCCCGGTCTCCCGTCCACACGGACGGTTTGATTGAATAACGAGACACGATGGAAGTCAAAGTCTATAACGCCAACGGCAACGCCACGAAGCGCAAGGCGACGCTGGATCCGGCCGTGTTCGAAATCGAGCCGAACGACCACGTGGTGTGGCTTGACGTGCGGCGCATTCAGGCGCACGCCCGGCAGGGGACCCACAAGGCGAAGGAGCGGAGCGAGGTTCGTGGTAGCACGCGGAAGCTATACCGGCAGAAGGGCACCGGCTACGCTCGCGCGGGTGACGCCAAGTCGCCGATTCGGCGCAGCGGCGGTACGATCTTCGGTCCGCGCCCGCGGCAATACAGGCTCAAGCTGAACAAGAAGGAGACGCGACTCGCGCGCCGGTCGGCGCTGACCTACAAGGCTCGTGGAGAGGCGTGCCTCGTGATCGACGAGCTGGGCATCGACAAGGTCAGGACGAAGGAGCTCCTGGCGCTCATCACGGCCCTGGGGCTTGCCGACAAAAAGGTGCTCTTCCTCACGAATGGACACCAGCCCCATGTGTACAACTCGAGCCGAAATCTGCCCAATGTGAGTGTCAAGAATGCAATGGGTGCGTCGACGCTCGACATCATGAAGGCCGATGTCATCGTGCTCGAGGAGGCGGCCCTGGAGTCCATCTCGCAGCAACTGGGCGAATCCGCATCGGCCGAGGCTTGATGACGCCGGTACCGACAGAAGACATGCAACTATGAGCAAGGACGTACTAATCCGGCCGCTGGTAACCGAGAAGCTGACCCGTCTGATGGAAGAGGGTCACTACACGTTCCAGGTGAACATGAAGGCCAATAAGGTGGAGATTCGGAAGGCCGTCGAAGAGCGGTATCCCGGTGTAAAAGTGAAGAAGGTGCGTACGATGATCGTGCGCGGCAAGCGGCGCAATCAGCAGACACGCCGCCGCATCGTCACCGGCCGCACGGCTTACCACAAGCGGGCCCTCGTTTCTCTCACGGAAGACAGTGAACCAATCGACTTCTTCGAGCAAGTATAGATCTGAGGTCAGATGTCAGAAATCAGAGATCAGACGGCCAAACACAGGCGGACTTCCGATTTCCGACCTCCGACTTCCGCTCGGGTGAGCGAACGCAAGAATTATCGATACCATGGCTATTAAGAAAGTCAAGCCTACCACGAACGCACGACGTCATTATTCCGTCGAGTCGTTCGCCGATCTGACGCAGAAGGAGCCTGAGAAGAGGCTCCTCGCTCCGCTGAAGAAAAAGGGTGGGCGAAACAACAACGGGCGGATCACCACACGCCACCAGGGCGGCGGGCACAAGCGCCGTTACCGGATCATCGACTTCCGTCGTGACAAGGTGGGCGTTCCGGCTCGGATCGCGAGCATCGAGTACGATCCGAACCGCTCGGCTCGAATCGCTTTGCTCGTCTACGCTGACGGTGAGAAGCGCTATATCATCGCGCCGAACGAGGTTCGCGTGGGCATGACGGTCCAGAACGGCCCCGATGCGCCGCCGGAGCCCGGGAACTGCCTTCCGCTTGCCAACATCCCGATTGGTTCGTTCGTGCATGCCATCGAAATGCGGCCTGGCAAGGGCGCCCAGCTGGCGCGGTCGGCTGGAACGTACGCTCAGCTCACGGCTCGCGAAGGGAAGCATGCGACGCTTCGACTGCCCTCGGGCGAGACGCGACTCATCCCCATCGCCTGCTCAGCGACGATCGGCACCACGAGCAACCCCGATCACATGAACATCGATCTGGGCAAGGCCGGTCGCAAGCGTTGGCTTGGCGTCCGACCCAAAACGCGCGGCGTGGCGATGAACCCGGTGGATCATCCAATGGGAGGTGGCGAAGGCAAGGCTTCCGGAGGCCATCCTCGGTCGCCGAAGGGAATGCCTGCGAAGGGATACAAGACCAGGAAGAGGAAGAAGCAGTCCAACAAGTATATCGTCCGCCGTCGCGATCAGAAGTAGATCTCGAGGGGCGGCGACTAGAAGATCAGATTCAACCAATAACACATGGCACGGTCGCTAAAGAAAGGACCTTACGTCTACTACAAGCTTCAGCGGAAGGTAGACGAGCTCAACAAGGCCAACTCGAAGAAAGTGATCAAGACGTGGAGCCGCTCTTCGTTGATCACGCCTGACTTCGTAGGCCATACGTTCGCCGTTCACAATGGGAAGCAGTTTATCCCCGTCTATGTGACCGAGAACATGGTCGGTCACAAGCTGGGCGAGTTCGCTCCCACGCGGTCCTTCCGGGGCCACGCCGGCTCGAAGTCCGACAAGCGAGGGAAACGGTAGATCGAACACGTACGAGGTCCGAGGTGAGACTCTGGATTCTGAATTTCCGCCTCGGTCAGGACAAGTGATCACTTGAGTGAGACAATGCAAGCACGCGCCGTCAGAAAATACATTCGCTCATCGCCCCGGAAGATGCGCCCCGTGGTGAACCTGGTGCGCGGAAAGACCGTGGCCGAAGCTTTCAATATTCTCCACTACGAGCCCATGAAGGTCACGCGCGCCATCGAGCTAGCCATTCGATCCGCCGTCTATAACCTGATGGACAAGGATCCGGACACCCGCTACGATGAAGGAGAGCTGGTAGTGAGTGAGATTCGCGTCGACGACGGGCCGCATTTTAAGCGATTCCGTCCGGCTGCACGCGGCCGAGCGCATCCGATCCTGCGGCGGACGTGCCACCTGACGGTCGTCGTCAGTACGGCGGACGAACTGGAGGAGGCCGAAGCATGATCGAACGGGAGTCTGAGATCAGAATTCAGAGGACGGATTTCCGACTACCGATCTCCGACTTCCCAGGACATGACGGTATCGGCTCAGGACATAGAATTGATTTGAAAGTTTAAACACGTAAGGGGTAAGACATTGGGTCAGAAGACACATCCAGTCGGATTTCGGCTCGGCATCATTCGCGGTTGGGATTCCAACTGGTATGCCGAGAAGGATATGCCGGAGAAGCTCGTTGAGGATGAAGAGATTCGCCGCTATCTCACTGCCCGACTGCGCCGCGCGGGCTTGAGTCGCGTGGTCATCGAGCGGACGCCGAAGCGGGTCATCCTCACTCTGCACACGAGCCGTCCGGGCGTAGTCATCGGCCGCGGCGGAAGCGAGGTGGAGAAGCTACGCGAGGAGCTCAAGAAGCTCACGAACAAAGACATTCAGATCAACATCAGCGAGATCAAGCGCCCGGAGCTCGATGCGAACCTCGTCGCGCAAAACGTCGCTCAACAGCTGGAAGGACGCGTCTCGTTCCGTCGTGCCATGAAACAGGCCATCACGGCCGCCATGCGCATGGGCGCCGAGGGCATCCGCATTCGCGTTGCCGGCCGTCTGGGTGGCGCCGAGATGGGACGGACCGAGCAGTACCTCGAGGGTCGCGTTCCTCTGCACACGATCCGCGCCGACATCGATTTCGCCCAGGCAACGGCCTACACGATTTACGGCACTATCGGCGTGAAGGTCTGGATTTACCGCGGTGAGATCCTCGGTCAACCCGATTTGAGCCCGAACGTGCAGGCGCAGCGTCAACAGATGCAACAGCAGACTCAACCGCCGGCACGCAAACGCCGGGCACGCGGCCGTGCCAAAGCCAAGCGCAGTTGACGGAGCTGTTCAGACGACCACAAGAATCGATTTGAGTTTGTGAGGGTACGCCCATGTTAATGCCAAAGCGCACGAAGTACCGCAAGTATCAAAAAGGCCGCATCAAAGGGAATGCGAGCCGCGGTACGCGCATTGCTTTTGGTGACTTCGGCATCAAGACGCTCGAGCCCGGCCGCATCACGAGCCGGCAGATCGAAGCGGCCCGCGTGGCCATGACGCGTCGGATGAAGCGTGTCGGGAAGGTCTGGATTCGCATCTTTCCGGACAAACCCATCACGAAGAAGCCCGCCGAAACCCGAATGGGTAAAGGCAAAGGGTCTCCGGAATACTGGGTGGCTCCTGTACGGCCCGGACGCGTCCTCTTTGAGATCGGCGGCGGCATCTCGGAGGAACTTGCGCGCGAGGCCCTCTCACTGGCAGCACAGAAGCTTCCGGTGAAGACGAAGTTTGTCGTCCGTCCGGATTACGAGCCGGCTGAAGGGGGGCGGTGAACGTTTGATGTGGTTCTGACATAGGCCAGCATAGAGAGATTCAGACATCATGCTCAAGGCAAAGGAAATTCGTGAACTCGGCCTCGAAGAGATCCAAAAGCGGATCGCGGAGGAGCAGGAGCAGCTGCGTCAGCTCGAGTTCCAGCATGCCATCGCGCACATTGAAAATCCGACCCTCCTGCGCCAGAAAAGAAGGCTGATTGCGAGGCTAAAGACCATTGGAGCGGAGAAGGCCGCAGACGACACAGGAGCGTGATCGGCGTCCGTTCGCGAATTGCAGATTGAATTAGATCCACATGGAAGCATCCGAAGAACAGCAGCGCACCGCCCTACGGAAAGAGCGCGTCGGTATCGTGGTGAGCGACAAGATGGACAAGACCATCACCGTCGCCGTCCAGCGTCAGATCAAGCATCCGATCTACGGGAAGTTCATCAAGAAGACGACGAAGCTTTACGCGCACGACGAGCAGAATGACGCTCGCGAGGGTGATGTTGTGCGCATCACGGAAACCAGACCGCTCAGCAAGAAGAAGCGGTGGCGGCTTGCCGAGGTCGTCCAGCGCGCGAAGTAGACCTCATTTACCGGACGAATATCAGTATCACGCTGCGTCGCAGCGCAAAATAGAACGAATCCGCCATGATTCAGCAGGAATCCAGACTCAATGTCGCCGACAATAGCGGCGCAAAAGAGGTGCTCTGTATCCGCGTGCTCGGAGGCAGCGGCCGCCGCTATGCGCGCGTGGGGGACAAAATCATCGTCACCGTAAAGTCGGCGATCCCCGGCGGAGCCGTCAAGAAGGGAGACGTTTCGCCTGCTGTGGTTGTGCGGACGAAGAAGGAATATCGGCGCAAGGACGGCTCGTATATCCGCTTCGACGAGAATGCTGCGGTCCTGTTGAATGCTCAGGATGAACCGCGCGGAACCCGCATTTTCGGGCCGGTGGCCCGTGAGCTTCGAGAGCGCCAGTACATGCGCATCGTGTCCCTTGCACCGGAGGTCCTCTGATGCCCGGCTCGTTGGCTAATCAGTAAGCGGCGACGAGTCAGAAGCAACCGATTTGACATGCCAAGAAAGAACAACAAGCAGAAAAAGCTGCACGTGAAGAAGGGCGATCGCGTTCGCGTCATCGCGGGAAACGACAAGGGTGCCGAAGGCCGCGTGCTCGTCGTCTTCCCGGAGAAGGAGCGCGTGATCGTGGAGGGCGTCAACATGCGCTTCCATCACGAGCGGCCGAGCGCGGCCAACCCTCAAGGCGGCCGAATCGAAAAGGAAGCCCCCATTCACGTCTCGAACGTACAGCCTCTCGATTCAGACGGAAATCCGACCCGGATCGGCCGCAAGCGCATCGAGGATGCGGAGACTGGCCGGGGCTATTGGATCCGCTACGCGAAGACGACGGGCGAGGAGCTAAACTAGAGCGATGGCATACACCCCCAGATTAAAGGAGCGGTACCAGACGGAAGTCATTCCGGCGCTCACCAAGCGCTTCGGCTACAAGAATGTGATGGAGGTGCCGCGCCTCGTCAAAATCATTATAAACAAGGGCGTCGGCGACGCCGTCGAGAATCAGAAGGCCCTCGACAATGCCGTGGAGGAGCTGCGCCTCATTACGGGCCAGCACCCGGCCATCGCCCGTGCTCGGAAGAGCGTCTCGAACTTCAAGCTTCGTCAGGGTATGGCCATCGGGTGCTACGTCACGCTGCGTGGCGCCCGGATGTACGAGTTTCTGGACCGCCTCATCACGCTGGCGCTGCCGCGCGTGCGCGACTTCCGCGGCATACCCGATCGAAGCTTCGACGGGCGAGGCAACTACACGCTCGGTATCCGGGAGCAGATCATCTTCCCGGAAATCGACGTTGACAAGGTCGATCGAATCGACGGCATGGACGTGACGTTCGTCACCACGGCCAAGACCGACGAGGAGGCCTACGCGCTTCTACAGGAGCTCGGAATGCCTTTCGTCCGTCGGGAGACGGCTGCCGTGGAGACGGAGACGGAGACCGCCTAGCCGTGATCCATTGGAATTAAGGAATCAGATAGTAGACGAATGGCAAAGAAAAGTTGGATGGCCCGCGAGCGAAAGCGCCGTCGCATGGTGGAAAAGTACGCCGCCAAGCGCAAGCGCTTGAAAGAGGAGGGCGACTGGGAAGGACTGCAGAAGCTGCCGCGGAACGCAAGCCCGGTGCGGTTGAACAACCGCTGCCCGATCACGGGTCGCTCACGGGGCTACCTGCGCGATTTCGGCGTCTCCCGCATCGTATTCCGCGAGATGGCGCTCGAAGGCAAGATTCCCGGCGTGCGCAAAGCGAGCTGGTAGATTTTTTTGGGCGTAGGCCCTGACATCTGTCCTCTGAACTCTGAACTCCAGCCGCGTTAGCGCGAACGGATGTCGGAAGTCGGAGGTCAGAATATAGCAACACAGAATTAGGACGAGTATGAGTGCTATCAACGATCCGGTTGCGGATTTCCTGACCCGTATTCGGAACGGCCTTCAGGCCGGGCACCGGCATGTCGACGTGCCGGCCTCCAAGCAGAAGCGTGCCATCACGCAAATTCTGCTCGAGAAGGGCTATATCCGCAACTACCTGAATATCGATGACGGCAAGCAGGGCCTGCTTCGCATCTACCTCAAGTACGATGTGGACGGTGAGCCGGTTATCCGGATGCTCAAGCGCGTATCGACGCCAGGATTGCGGAAGTACGTGGGCGCCGATGATCTGCCTCGTGTTATGAATGGGCTCGGCATTGCTATCCTCTCGACATCGAGGGGGATGATGACGGACAAGGAAGCACGCCGCGTGAACGTGGGTGGCGAGGTGCTTGCATACGTGTACTAGCTCCCGGTTCGCAACGTCTCCATCGACGATATATATCCGGAAAGAAGATGTCCCGTATTGGAAACATGCCGATTGAGATCGGCGATAATGTGACCGTCGACGTGGCGGCCAATAACCTGGTGACCGTCAAAGGGCCCAAGGGCGAACTGTCCGTTCAGATCGATCCTTCGCTGATCATCGAGAAGAAGGACGGGCAGCTGCTGGTTTCTCGGCCCAGCGACCAGCGCCAGCATAGGTCGCTGCACGGGCTGACTCGCTCGTTGATCAACAATGCCGTCGTCGGTGTGACCGATGGGTATCGGCGGGAGTTGGAGGTGATCGGGGTCGGTTACCGGGCGGTTGTGAACAACGGTGTCCTGGAGTTGGCGCTGGGCTTTTCACACCCCATCTACTTCGTCCCACCGAAGGGTGTGACGATAGAAGTGGATGCCAAGCGCGGAAAGAACCCCGTCATTATCGTAGAAGGCACCGATAAGCAGATGGTCGGTCAGGTGGCCGCGAAGATTCGAAGCCTTCGGCCGCCGGAGCCCTACAAAGGGAAAGGAGTCCGCTACATGGATGAGTATGTACGGCGAAAGGCCGGGAAGACGGCCGCACGTTAATGTTCGAGTGCATTGGATCGGCCGGCAATCCGCCGTTTGATTCAGTGAGACGAAATGACTATTCGATGGCGGTCGGGGCAACGACGCCGATCGATTTTTGAATGAGAACGATGGCCAAAACGAAAAAGCAACTTCGAAGACAGCGCGTAAAGCGCGGAATCCGCGGGAAGATCGGCGGGACGTCGGAACGACCCCGGCTCACGGTCTTCCGATCCAATCGGCACATCTATGCACAGCTCATCGACGACAGAACGGGCCACACACTGGCCGCGGCTTCGAGCCTGGGCGTAGATGTCGAATCGGGGACCCCGGTGGAGGTTGGCCTTGCCGTGGGTAAACAGCTGGCGGAGCGAGCGAAGGAGAACGGAATCGAGCGCGCCGTCTTCGATCGCAACGGCTATCGCTATCATGGACGCGTGAAGGCGCTCGCCGAAGGCGCACGTGAAGGCGGGCTCAAATTTTAGCTGGCGGACTGCTTCTGAGGCCTTAGAACAGATTTAGAACAGACAACCTACATGGCAAAAGGAAGAAGAAATCGGCGTAAGCGCCAGGCGGCCGAGGGGCAGGATTGGCAGGAAAGGCTCGTTTCCGTCTCCCGCGTCGCCAAGGTGGTGAAGGGCGGCAGGCGGTTTTCGTTCAATGCCGTCGTCGTAGTCGGAGACGGCCAGGGCACGGTCGGGACGGGTCTCGGAAAGGCCAATGAGGTGGCGGATGCCATCGCAAAGGGTACCGAGGACGCAAAGAAGAACCTGATTCAGGTCCCACTGAAGGGCGGAACGATCCCCCATCCTGTCGTAGGACGTCAGGATGCCGGGCGGGTCCTGCTCAAGCCGGCTTCCGCTGGTACCGGTGTCATTGCGGGTGGAGCCGTACGTGCTGTGCTCGAGTGTGCCGGCATCACGGACATCCTATCGAAGTCCCTCGGATCGAGCAATCCGCACAACGAGGTGGCTGCGACGATGGATGCGCTCGAACAGCTCGAGGATCCTCTGGAAGTGGCGAAACGTCGTGGCGTTTCGCTCAAGAAAGTCTTTGAAGGATAGCAACTGAAGCGTTGTCCATCCGGCGTTTGCCCGCGGAAATCCGAGTGGGCTCTAGATGAGCGCCGGGCATCCCGGGACGGGCAACGATGAACGACCATAATGGCCAAGAAGCTCAAGATCACACAGATTAAGTCGGTAATCGACTCGCCGCGACGACAGCGAAGGACGCTCGAGGCGCTCGGGCTTCGTCGCATCCACCAGAGCGTTGTGCACGATGATAGCCCTCAGATTCGGGGCATGATCGGGAAGGTACAGCACTTGGTCCAGGTGGCCGAGGAAAGCTGAACGGCACCGGCCGCGTAGACGTGAGAAGCGGCTGTGCATTGGCGAGACATAGATGACTTCGTGTCCGTCTATTCGCCGGAGACACAAACGGGAGTAGCGCAGCCGCTTGACGGCGCGCGAGAAGATAACAGCGAGTCCGCCCTTCGGCGGGCGCATTAGCCAGACACTTTCATGGATCTCAGCAATCTGAAACCCGCGAAGGGTTCGACGAAGAAGAAGCGACGCATCGCCAGGGGCGTGGGCTCCGGCAAAGGCGGCCACAGCTCCACAAAGGGCACCAAGGGTCAGAAGAGCCGCTCGGGCGCGAGCATCCCCGCCTGGTTTGAGGGTGGACAGATGCCTCTGCAGCGGAGAATCCCGAAGTACGGATTCAAGAACAAGTTCAGGACGGAGTACCGCCCGGTGAATTTGTCGCGACTCGCCCAGTTGCTCGAAGAGGGTGCCATCGATAGTGGGACAGAAGTCACTCCGGATGTCCTCGTCGAGGCCGGCGTGGCGGGAAAAGGTGACCTTGTCAAGATCCTCGGAAGCGGGGAGCTCGCCACAGGGTTGACGGTGCGCGCCCACGCATTCAGCGCCTCGGCGCGGAAGAAAATCGAAGAGGCGGGTGGGACCGTCACTGTCATAGAATAGACAACGCGGGTCGTTCGGCCCGACAATCGCACGCAGATTATGGCGACTCTCGCCGAGAACGTACGCAACATCTGGAAGATCGACGAGCTACGTCGTCGGATTCTGTATACGCTCGGCCTGCTTCTCATCTACCGCCTCGGCGCCTACGTCACCCTCCCCGGCGTGGACGCGAGCATTCTATCGGACGTGAACGCAGCCAGCGATCCCAACGACATCTTCGGCTTCCTCGACCTCTTCGTCGGCGGCGCTTTCAGCGCGGCCGGTATCTTCGCGCTCGGCATCATGCCCTACATCACGGCATCGATCATCATTCAGCTGCTCGGGGCCGTGGTGCCGTATTTCCAGAAGCTGCAGCGCGAGGGAGAGGAAGGCCGGCGAAAAATCACACAGTTGACCCGCTATGGAACGGTCGGGATAACAGCGTTCCAGTCGATTGGATATGCCATCAACCTGCAGTATGGCGCGACGGGTCAGGCCATCGTGATCGATCCCACCTTCTTCATGATCACAACGGTCATCGTGCTCACGGCGGGAACGGTTTTCGTGATGTGGCTGGGTGAACGCATCACGGAGAACGGCATCGGGAATGGAATATCGCTCATCATCATGATCGGCATCATTGCATTCCTACCGTCCTCGCTCTTCAACGAGTACACACTGACGGGCAACCTCTTCATCTTCTTGCTCGAGATCGGAATCTGGGCTGTCGTGATCCTGGGGGTCGTGCTCGTATCGCAAGGGATGCGGCGAATCCCCGTGCAGTATGCGAAGCGCGTCGTCGGCCGCAAGGTTTACGGTGGTACGACGCAGTACCTGCCGTTGCGAGTGAACGCTGCCGGGGTGATGCCCATCATTTTCGCGCAGTCCATCATGTTTGTCCCGGCGACGGTCGCGTCCTTCTTCCCGGACAGCGCCTTCATGCAGGAATTCGGGCGATGGTTCTCCGACATATCCGGATTCGGCTACTCGCTCGTATTCTTCCTGATCTGCGTGTTCTTTACCTACTTCTACACGGCCATCGCGGTGAATCCGAAGGAGATGGCGGACACGATGAAACGGCAGGGAGGATTCATTCCGGGAATCCGTCCGGGCAAGCAGACGAGCGAATTCATCGACAACATCCTGACGAAGATCACCCTGCCGGGGTCGATTTTTCTCGGCTTGGTGGCCATTCTGCCTGCCTTCGCCATGCAGGCGGGGGTGTCCCAGGGCTTTGCCATGTTCTTTGGTGGAACGAGCCTCTTGATTCTCGTCCAGGTTACCCTCGACACGCTGCAGCAGATCGAAAGCCATCTGTTGATGCGTCACTACGACGGTTTCATGAAGAGCGGTCGGGTTCGTGGGCGATACATGTGAGGTCATGATCCACCTGAAGAGCACGCGAGAAATCGAACTCATGCGGGCCAGCGCCGACCTTGTCGGGAGGACGCTTGCCGAGGTCGCAGCTCTTATCGAGCCCGGAGTGACGACGGCGCGGTTGGATGCCGTGGCCGAGGAGTACATTCGCGACCATCGCGCCGAGCCCGCCTTCAAGGGATATCGGGTTGGGCAGGAGGTTTTTCCGAACACGCTCTGCGTCTCCATCAACGAGGTGGTGGTGCACGGTATTCCGGGCGAGGACCAACTCAGGGAGGGCGACCTCGTGTCCGTTGATTGTGGAGTGGTGCTCGACGGTTACTACGGGGATAGCGCCTACACATTCGCCGTCGGCGAGATCTCCGAAGAGAATCGGGCGTTATGCCGGGCCACGTATGTAGCGTTGATGCGCGGGATCGAGCAAGCAAAGGCCGGACGCCGCGTCGGCGATATCTCGTACGCCATCCAGTCATATTGTGAGGGCTTGGGATATGGCGTCGTGCGTGACCTTGTGGGTCACGGCATCGGCCGATCGCTGCATGAGGATCCTCAAATACCCAATTTTGGGCGTCAGGGGACCGGCAAGAAATTGCGGGAAGGACTGACCATCTGTATCGAGCCGATGATAAACCGCGGCACGTCCGATGTGGTCTCGGATGCGGACGGCTGGACCATTCGAACGGCCGATGGTTTACCCTCGGCGCACTATGAGCATATGGTGGTGGTGCGCAAGGGTCAGGCGGAGGTGCTGAGCACCTTTGAGTACATCGAGCGCGTCGTCGAGGCGCCTTACCAGGAAGCAGCCGTCCATGGGTGACGGTCCGCTCCATACAAAATTTACGAACTTATGGCCAGGGGCCGCGTTATTTGAAGGCTTTACCGGCGAAGCCCGCTCGACCGGGCGTGGTCGAGGCCGTCGCTTTCGATGCGCGCATCCGGGCGTACGAACGCTACACGGTCGAGATGTGAATTCAGCCTGATAAGGGACGCGAACTAGCGTCGGCTCTGCGGACCGACGACCAAAGGCGACGGATTGCAACGACCGATCATTCAGGAGTGATACCATGAAAGTCAAGGCAAGTGTCAAGAAGCGTAGCGCCGACGATAAGATCGTTCGCCGCAAAGGACGCATATATGTTATCAACAAGAAGAACCCGAAGCACAAGCAGCGCCAGGGTTAAGCCCTCAGGGACCACATGCCACGAATAGCTGGAGTAGACGTACCCCCCCGCAAGCGCGGCGAGATTGCCCTGACCTCGATTTACGGAATCGGTCGGTCGCGAGCTCGCGAGATCCTCGATCGTGCCGGAGTCGATTACGACACGCACCCGGACGATTGGTCGGAAGAGATTACACGGAGTGTGCGCCGGATCATCGAGGACGATTACCAGGTCGAGGGCCAGCTGCGTTCGGAGGTGCAGATGAACATCAAGCGGCTGATGGATATCGGCTGCTATCGTGGTCTGCGGCATCGGCGTGGTTTGCCCGTTCGCGGTCAACGTACGCGTACTAATGCGCGCACCCGGAAGGGTCGCCGAAAGACGGTGGCCGGAAAGAAGAAGGCACCGCGGAAGTAATCTATCTGGTTCTCGGCCCGCGCGTGCGGCGTCGGGACGATCCACACGCAACGAGATTATATGGCAAAGAGGCAACGAACTGGTCGAGGCGGCAGGTCTGTTCGCAAGAAGAATGTAATCGTCGAGTCGAACGGACAGGCGTTTATCAAGGCCACCTTCAACAACGTCATCGTCACCCTTACGGATCAATACGGGAATGTGATCTCCTGGGCGAGCTCCGGCAAGATGGGCTTCAAGGGAAGCCGGAAGAACACGCCGTATGCCGCTCAGGTGGCCGCAACGGCCGCCGCTCAGGAAGCGCACGATCTGGGTCTGCGGCGTGTCGATGTGTACGTGAAGGGCCCCGGTTCCGGTCGCGAGTCGGCTATTCGCGCACTCGCGAGCGCCGGCCTCGACATCGCCTCGATTCGTGATGTAACGCCAATTCCTCACAACGGCTGCCGGCCTCCTAAGCGCCGCCGCGTCTGAGTTGCAGCTCGAGTTGCACGTGGGGTCATCTTCATTGAGGACCCTGCAACGAGTGACCAGCAACGTCAAGCGCGCAGCGCGAGGACATAAGCCCGGCTACGAGCCTCGACGCTCGTACGTTTGTTCATAACGATTAGACAAACGAGAGACACACACTATGGCCCGATATAGAGGCCCGAAGCAGAAAATCGCTCGGCGCTTCAAGGAGCCGATTTTCGGCCCCAGCAAGGCGCTCGAGCGCAAGCCTTATCCACCCGGCCAGCACGGCCGCGGTCGACGTACGAAAGAGAGCGAGTATGCGCTCCAGCTCAAGGAGAAGCAGAAGGCGAAGTATACATATGGCCTTCTGGAGCGGCAATTCCGCAATCTGTTCGAGAAGGCATCACGTAAGAAGGGCGTCACAGGCGAGAACCTCCTGAAGTTCTTGGAAGCTCGACTGGACAACACCGTCTACCGACTCGGATTCGCACGCACTCGTCGTCAGGCCCGTCAGCTCGTCAACCATGGACACATCATGGTCAACGACAGGGTCATCGATATCCCATCGGCCCAGTTGAGGCCTGGCGATATCATCGCAGTTCGGCCCCGCAGCCGCAATCTGGAGGCGATCGTGGAGTCCGTCCGGTCGAACCGTCGCACGTTCGCGTGGCTGGAGGTCGATAGAGGCGACCTGCGCGGAAAATTCCTTGACTATCCTGCTCGAGAAGATATCCCGGAGAATATCCGCGAACAGCTCATTGTGGAGTTGTACTCGAAGTAGAGGGCTCACTCCTGCGGCGCCCCATCCGTTCAG
This sequence comes from uncultured Rhodothermales bacterium, assembly GCA_965651265.1. Taxonomy (GTDB): domain Bacteria; phylum Bacteroidota; class Rhodothermia; order Rhodothermales; family VXPQ01; genus CBFGRV01. Next base: position 41,855 of record CBFGRV010000021.1, on the reverse strand, counting down.
GCGTCGCCGCGAGGCCACCATTCCTGCTAAGATTCCTTGACATTTCAGATGGACATGAGCAATCACGCGATTCAAATGCCCGACGGCATCCAGGTTGAGGAGGCCTCGGAGTTTTCCGGACAGTTTACCGTGCAGCCGCTTGAGCGAGGGTACGGCGTCACCATCGGCAACGCCCTTCGACGGGTTCTTCTTTCGTCGCTGGAGGGCGTCGCCATCACGGCCGTCAAGATCGACGGCGTTCAGCACGAGTTCTCGACCATTCCCGGCGTCACCGAAGACGTCGCCGATATCATCCTCAACCTCAAGGGCGTTCGATTTCGCGCCAACGAGGGTGCCGACAACAACATCCACCTGACTCTGAGCGGTCCCGGAACGTGGACGGCCAAGGACATCGCCGACGCCACGAGTCAATACGAGATACTCAACCCGGACCACCACATTGCCACGCTTTCTGAGGACGCCAACTTGAGCGTCGAATTGCGTGTCGAGCGGGGGCGGGGCTACGTGCCGGCCGACGAGAACAAGCGCCAGGACGATCCGATCGGCGTCATCGCCATCGACGCCATCTTCACGCCCATCCGCAACGTCCGCTACACGGTGAAGCCCACACGCGTGGGTCAGAAGATCGACTACGAGAAGCTCGAGATGGTCGTCGAGACGGACGGCTCGATTTCGGCGGAAGATGCCCTCGCTCAGGCCGCCTCCATACTTCGCGACCACGTCAATCTCTTCATTTCGATGGAGGGCGAGCCCCAGCCTACGGAGGAGGAGAAGGAGGTCGATGCCGAGGTGCAGCGCATCCGTGAGCTCCTCTCGCAGCCGGTCGACGAGCTGGATCTCTCCGTGCGTGCCCACAACTGCCTGAAGGCCGCCAACATCAAGAATATCGGTGACCTCGTTCGCCGCGAAGAGTCGGAGATGTTGAAGTTCCGAAACTTCGGCCGCAAGTCGCTCCAGGAACTTATCCAGGTCCTCGAGGAGCGCGGCCTCCATTTTGGGATGGAGGTCGACAAGTACATGGAAGAGGCGTAATCGAGGTGCAGGTTACGCGCCCAACGAAAGAGCAATCGCCTAGCCTGAACCTGTAAGGTGCAACACTTAGCATGAGACATCAAAAGAAGCGACATAGACTGGGCCGCACGGCGTCGCACCGCAAGGCTACGCTCGTCGCGCTGAGCAGATCGCTGATCGCGCACAAGCGGATTACGACGACGGTCCCGAAGGCAAAGGCGCTCCGCGTCTTTATCGAGCCCCTCATCACGCGGGCGAAGGAGGATACGACGCACAATCGTCGCCAGGTATTCAGGCATTTGCAGGACAACCAGTCCGTCAGCATGCTGTTCGACGAAATCTCTGCCCAGGTTGGTGATCGGCCCGGCGGGTACACGCGCGTCGTTCGACTGGGGCGCCGCGCGGGCGACGGTGCGCCTCTGGCCGTCATCGAGTTGGTCGACTACAACGATGTCCAGCCCGACACAGGCTCCGGCGGGAAGCGACGCACGCGCCGAGGGGGTGGCAGAGGCCGTCGCGGTGGACGCCCGAAAGGTACCGCCGCGGTCGAGGAGCAGCAGACGAAGACCTCTGCAAAGAAGAAGCAGGCCGAGACCGATCAGGAAGTGGAGCAGGCCTCGGTCGATGAGGCGGTGGCCAAGGATCAGCCGGAGGAGGTTACTGAGGTCGCCGAAGAGCAGGCGCCAGAGGCGGTCGCCGGCGAGACGGACGAGGCGCCGGCCGCAGAGGCATCGGCAGAGGCCAAGGAGGTGGAGGTCGCCGATGAAGGTGAGGCGTCGTCCGAGGCGGATGTCCCTGAGCAGGCCGAGGCGTCGTCCGAGGCGGATGTCCCTGAGCAAGCGGAGGCGTCGGCCGAACAGCCCGATGAGGCTGACAGTGGGGATGAGCCGGCCGTCGAGTCCGATTCGGAGGACGACGAAAAGCCGGAGTAGTGCCTGATGGACGCTGCCGCCTACAGCTTCTGGCAGCGCCGGCGGTGATCGGAACGAGCTACGTCATGACAGAGGTGCCGGAGATATTCTCACGGCACCTTTTTTGTACCTATACTGGACGTGATGGATGCGCTCTGCCCGCCGACGCGTGGAAACCCGCCCGTCATGCAGAGTTAAACGAGTATCCATCTTAACAGCGGTAACTCGCTGTTATTCCACGAGATACGCATATCGAGGGCTTCGCGTTACCCAATGCTACAGGCGTCCGCCATTCTCAAGAATACCGATCTGCAGATCGAGCCGGAGTTCGAGGCGCGCCTCAACGAACTCCTGGAGGTCTGCCGTGAGAGGCTGCCGACGACGGACGAGGACCTGATTCGGCGCGCCTTCAAGCTGGGATACTGGGCCCATCGGAACGACAGACGCATCAGCGGTGAACGCTATATCACACACCCCATCGAGGTTGCCACCATCGTCGCGCGCGACATTTGCTTCGATGACATCAGTGTAGCGGCCGCGCTGCTGCATGATACCGTCGAAGACACGGAGTTTTCGCTCGACTTCATCCGGGAGGAGTTCGGGGACGAGGTGGCCAACGTCGTGGACGGGCTGACGAAGATCAGCGACGTTTTCGCGAGCCGCGAGCTGGGCCAGGCAGAGAACGTGCGCAAGCTGATGTTGTCGATGGCGACGGATATCCGCGTCATCCTGGTGAAGTTTGCGGATCGTCTCCACAACATGCGAACGCTCAGCTCGCTCCCGAAGCAGAAGCAATTTAAGATCGCGAGCGAGACCCTGGATCTCTTCGCTCCGCTGGCGCATCGTTTCGGACTCCACGCGATCAAGAACGAGCTGGAGGATCTGTCCCTCAAGGTGCTCGATCCGGAGGAGTACTACGGAATCGTTCAGGGGCTGCGTGCATCGAAGCAGGAGCGTGACGCTTACATTCGCAGCTTCATCGAGCCGCTGCAGGCGCGCCTCGAGGAGGACGGGTTCGAGTTCGAGATCTACGGCCGCTCGAAGAACATTTACTCGATCTTCCGCAAGATGCGACGGCAGAACAAGCCGCTCGAGGAAATCTACGACCTCTTTGCCCTTCGCATCGTGCTCAAGAGTACCGGCAAAAAAGGCAAAGAGGATTGCTGGCGCGTCTACTCCATCGTTACGGACCTGTACAAGCCGCTGCCCGAGCGCTTTCGGGACTTCATTTCCGTACCCAAATCGAACGGCTATCAGAGTCTGCACACCACGGTGCTCGGACCGGAAGGGCGGCGCGTCGAGGTACAGATTCGGACGGCCGAGATGCACGAGATCGCCGAGCGAGGCGTCGCGGCGCACTGGAAATACAAGGAGGGACTCAGCGAACAGGATGAGGAGATGGAGCAGTTCCTCGCCTGGGTTCGCGACCTCATCGAGAATCCGCGGCCCGAGCAGGCGACGGAGTTCGTCAAGGAATTCCGGCTCAATCTGTACGACGAGGAGATCTACGTCTTCACGCCGAAGGGCGAGCTGATGACGCTGCCGAACAATGCGACTCCGGTCGATTTCGCGTTTCAGGTGCATACGGAAGTGGGGATGCACTGCATCGGCGCGAAAGTGAACGGCAAGATGGTCCCGCTATCCTATAAGCTGAAAAGTGGCGACCAGGTCGAGATCATCACCTCGAAAAAGCAGACGCCGAACAAGGACTGGATGAAGTTCGTCGTCACCCACAAGGCCCGCAGCCGAATCCGCCACTGGATCAATGAGAAGCGGCGCCGTGCCGTAGATCTCGGCCGGGACGTGCTCGAGAAGAAGCTCCAAAAGGCGGGACTCGAGCTCGACGAACAGGAGATCGCTCGTAGGGCATCCAAGCTCAAATTCCCGAATCCGCAGCAGATGTACTATGAGATCGGGGTCGGGCTTTACGACGCACAGGATTTCGTAGAGTTTGTAAAGGGCGGACCGGAAGAGAAGCGAGCGGACGGCGCAGAGCCGGATGAGGAGGAGGCACTTCGCCTACAGTACGAGAACTTCATCGACACGGCGCAGGCCTCGGCACAGCCGGCCCTGAAGATCGATGGCGAGCTCCACACGGACATCGTCACCAAGTATGCATCGTGCTGCAATCCCATTCCCGGCGATGAAGTCTTCGGCTACGTGTCCCGAAGCAGCGGCATTCGCATTCACCGCGTGAATTGCCGGAATGCGCCCAACTTACTGATCAATCATCCGGATCGGATTGTGCCGGTGGAGTGGAGCCGCCAGAAGGATGTACAGTTCCTTTCGGCTCTCCGAGTGATGGGCGAGGATCGGGTCGGCATCGTAAGCGACATCACGACGGTCATCTCCAAGAATCTGAAGACGAACATTCGCTCCATCACCGTCGACTCCGACGATGGTGTGTTTGAGGGGACCATCGTGCTCTACGTAACCGATCTCGAGCACCTGCGGCGGGTCATCGAGCGCATCAAACGGCTCGATGGGATCCACGGGGTGTACCGTTTCGAGGAATAATGCACGTGCCGTAGGTGTGTTGTGTAGATTTGGTATTTGCCTACCGTTTTTTGTAAACTTACCGGCGTTTTGCGGTAAAGTCTTAGAATTACAGGGTTAGGATAGGCGAATTGATACAGCTCAGCAAGGCCGACGACACGTCGAGTTCCCACCACGCGGGCGCCGGATACGACCGCCCATCCCATCCTGCCCGCAAGACCCGTCTGTCGTTAGCTACCTTCCCGTGAGTCATCATGCCTGAACGGCCAATCACGTTGACGAAGAAGGATGTTTCTCGTCGCGTAGCGGACCTGATGGATGAGCCCATCTACAAAAGCGAGCCATGGGTGACTGCCGTCATCAATGCCATCGGCGATCTCCTGCTGGAGGCCGATCCAGAAGTCCGCATCGAGCTCCGAGATTTCGGAGTCTTTGAGGTCAAGAAGACACGTGCAAAGCCGAAGGCACGCAATCCGAAGACGAATGAGACCGTCTTCATACCGAGCCGCCGAAAGACTCATTTCAAACCGAGCAAGCGCCTGAAGGAAGTGCTGCAAACGCCGCTCCTCGAACTCGACTACAAGGTTCCGAAGGGGAGCGCCGATCACGGCGGGTTGCCCGAGTGGGCAACGAATGGAGCAGCGGCCGAGAGCTGAGCGCGCGGAAGGGACACGATGCCTCCCGCACATCCGTTTCGGGACACCAAAGTATGGAGCGTCCCCGAATAATAGGCATCGATTACGGGACGAAGCGCATCGGAATTGCGGTCTCTGACCCCTTTCGGATGTTTGCCCGGCCGGTCGGCACGTATGATGCCGAGGCCGCGCTCGTACGAATCGACGAGCTGCTCTCCGATCCAGGTGCCGACGTGATCGTGGTCGGATGGCCGCTGGAAGAAGACGGAACCGAAGGACCGGCCACACGATTCGTTGAGCCTTTCATAGCGCGGCTCAAGAAGCGATTTCCTTCCGTGCAGGTCGTGAAGTGGGATGAGCGCTACTCTTCGGAAAGGGCGAAACGGGCCCTTCGAGATGCGGGCGTCCGGAGGAAGCGTCGCAGAGAACGGACGCGGATCGATGCTGCGGCCGCTGCGATCATCCTGCAGGAGTATCTGGATGAGATGCGCACCTGAACGGCACCTTTCGGGGCTCAAACCGTTTTAGCGGCATGATTCTTCCAATCCGAATATTTGGTGATCCCGTCCTTCGGGAGCAGACCGAAACGGTCACGTCCGACAGTCCGGAGCTCCAGAAGCTCATCGACGACATGATCGAGACGATGCACGGCGCCGAGGGCGTCGGCCTGGCGGCACCACAGGTAGGTCGCCGGGAGCGCATTTTCGTGGCCGACGTCAGGCCGATGCTGGATCCCGAGGTCGACACCGTGGATCTGCCCGAGCAGCCGATGGTCTTCATCAACCCGGATATCACCTGGGAGAGCGAGGAAGAAGTCGAGTTCGAAGAAGGATGTCTCTCGATCCCCGACATCCGGGAGGAGGTTGTGCGACCTGAGCGCGTACGCGTCCGCTATCTGGATCGAGACTTTGTGGAGCGCGAGATCGAGGTCGACAGCGTCCTTGCACGTGTGATTCAGCACGAGCTCGACCATCTCGATGGCGTGCTCTTCATCGATCACATCAGCCCTTTCCGGCGGCGCCTTCTGCGCCGTAAGCTACGGGATATCTCCAAGGGAGACGTGGAAGCGGACTACAAGCTGCAACTACCCGTCTGACCCAGTTCGATCTTGCCTTACGTCAATGAATCGCTGCGCAAAGTTCACATCCGTTTGCCTGCTTGCCGTTTTCAGCCTGGGCGGATTGATTGCGCCGATGGTGCATCGAATCGGGCACGTCCACGATGTGGAGCACCGGCATGGTGCGGCGGCGGCCGATGTAACGACGTCGGCGGCGCACGGCAGCGAGTTTCTCGTGGAGGAGCAAACTCCGCCGGATGAGTTGGACTGTGATCTCTGCGCGCGTCTCTCGATTAAGGCCTTCGCAGCGGACGTACATGTTCGTTATGTGCTTGCCACCGCTTCATTCCTTCACGTGCTCGATGCGGCGATCCCCCGACGGGCGTCGAGCGACATTTCCATCCGAGGGCCACCCCGCCTGATCTGATCCCGCCGCTGCGCGGGAGGAGTTCGACTCTACCCGTCGGCCGAGCCAAGGTACCGGCCGAAGAGCCAGGCATCAGATCAGGTAAGCGATGAGAACAATTGACCGCCTGTTATGGCGTTCGTCCGTCGTCGCGTTGTACGCGATGGCGTGGATATCGTTGACCGGCTGCGAGAATCCGATCAAGAGTCATCACCCCGAGCACTCCGACGCTGAGGGATTCATCGTCCTCAGGGATGGCGTGGAGCGGGCTTGGACCGTTGGCATCGAAGTGGAGGGGAGGCTTCTGGTCGATCTGGGCGATACGGCCTGGTTCGAGGTCCGCTTCGTGGATGACCACGGGGATGTCATCGATTCGGCCAGGCTGGAGGATGACTTCGCACTGGACATTACGAACCGCGACGACGGTATCGTCGAGGTGTTGTCCGCTCCGAACTGGATGTTCAGCCTTGTCGGCCTGAAAGCAGGATCCACGGCCGTTGAGATCGGCCTCCTGCATTTACCGGCGGCGCACTTCGATTTCCATCCCCGCGAAGTGCCTGTAGTAGTGCAATGAAGACCATATCACGCGCGATCGTAATCGCGGCCCTGTTCTGGTTATTGCCGGATTTCGTCTACGCGCAGGACGGTGGGACCGTAGTGGGGAGTGTGGTCGACGCTGAAACAGGTGCCCCGATTGGCTTCACGCAGGTGCTTCTTGAAGAGGTAAGTCGGTCGGCTACGGCGGACGCCGACGGTCGCTTCGAGATCCGGTTCGTGCACCCCGATGCCTACACGTTGAGGGCGTACCGCATCGGGTACGAGCCGCTGACCCGGACCGTCAGGGTACCTCCCGGCGACACGCTTTTCGTGACGCTTCGAATGACGATCTCCCCGATCGAGCAGGGCGAGATCCTCGTCGAGGGCGCGCGTGCAGAGGCCCGGCAGTTTGTAGACGCGGCCATGGAAATGGAGGGGCGGCGGCTTCGTCAGAAGCTAGGAACGACGATTGCCGAGACCCTCGACCGTGAGCCCGGCATCGCGATGAGGTCAATGGGGCCGGCGCCTGCGCGCCCGGTGCTTCGCGGCCTTGGGGGTGAGCGGTTGCTCGTGCTGGAGGATGGCGCACGGACCGGCGATCTCTCGGCGACGTCGACGGATCATGCCGTCGTCATCGATCCACTCACCTCCGAGCGCATCGAAATCATCCGGGGTCCGGCGGCCCTCATCTACGGATCGAACACCCTTGGCGGCGTCGTCAACGTGGTGCGGGGTCGAATTCCGACGGTGCGCCCCCCGCGGATGCAGTTCGGTGCCGGGATTCAGGGACAGTCCGTCAATAATGGCCTCTCGGGAGGCGTCGCGCTGATGGCTCCGGTCGGTCCCATCGCCGTGCGGGTCGATGGAAGCCTGCGGACGGCCGGCGACATGGCGACGCCGGCCGGCATACTGGACAACACGGATCTGACCACATTGAACGGCTCGGCTGGTGCCACCTGGCTGGGCCCGTGGGGCCATGCCGGTCTGGCCGGTGGCTACTATTCATCGAGCTACGGAATCCCGGGCGGATTCGTAGGGGCGCACCCTCACGGCGTGAGCATCGAGTTGAACAGAAGCCGTCTCGATGGCCGCGCCGAGTTGTTCGACCCCCTTCCCGCGATTCCTCGACTGGAACTGGAAGGCTCCGTGTCGCGGTACGTGCACCGCGAGTACGAGACGGACGACCTTCTGGGCATCGAATACGGACTCATCTCCTATCACGGGCGTGCTCTGTTCCACATGCACCAGAACGGTCACCGGAGAAAGGGCGCGTTTGGGATCTGGAGCGAGTATCGAGACTATGCGGCAGGCGGCTATTCGCATACCCCTGCCTCCATCGAGTGGACGCTCGCTGGCTTCGGCTTTCAGGACATCCACTTCGACGCCTTGACCCTCCAGACAGGCCTGCGATATGATTACCGGCAGGTCCGGCCCACGGACATTCACGATGCGGACCATACCGCTGAACATCCCGACGACGAGGAGGAGCATGAGGTGGGGCGACGTCGATTCGGTGGGATTTCAGCGGCCCTCACTGGAATGATTCATCCACGTGAGCGGATCGCTATAGGCGCCAGCCTCCAGCGATCCATGCGGATGCCGGGCATCGAGGAGCTGTTTTCAGAAGGCCCACATCTGGCGGCATACTCTTTCGAGATCGGCAACTCGGATCTGGAGGAGGAATTCGGTTTCGGAACGGAGATCTTCGCCCGGATCGATGGAAGGCGGGCGTCCGTTTCCTTTGCTCTATTTCGAAATGCCATCCAGAACTACATCTATCCGCGCAACACGGGTGTGGTGCACGTACGAACCTTACTGCCAATCTACCAGCTGACTGGAGCTCGGGCCCTTTTGACCGGGGCAGAGGCGAGCGGTCAGGTACGCATCCACCAGCAGATCGAGCTCAGCGGCTCGGTGTCGTATGTGCAGGGTACGCTGACGGACTCCGATGAGCCGTTGCCGTGGATGCCGCCCCTTCGGAGTCAGGTGGATCTCACATATAGCCTGCGGCGACTGACGATCGGTGGATCGGTGATCGGCGCTGCGGCGCAGAAGCGCACCGGTTTGTTTGAGGAGCCGACCGACGGCTACGTGGTATTTGGTGCGCATGCGCAGTACTATTTCACGGCTGGATCGATGCTCCATACAATCGATCTGGTAGCCGAGAACCTTTTGAATGCGACCTATCGGGATCATCTCTCGCGCGTGAAGACGGTCATGCCCGAGCCTGGCCGCAATATCAAGCTACTCTATAAGCTGTATTTCTAGTCGGTATTTCAGGGACGGTTTGATCGATCGCACCGCGCTTCTTCTGCCGATCTGTTTGCTGATGGCGGCGCTCACTGGTTGCTCCACAGACGGACGCGACCCCGTGGAAGCCGTTGCGACCATTCGGCCTGTGGCACTCATTGTCGAGCCGGTCACGGGCTCGGACGTCCCAGAGCTCCTGCCGGCGGGTGCATCGCCGCACACACACGATCCGAGACCGTCCGACCTACGCGCAGCGACCTCGGCATCCATCATCTTGTACGGCTCGCCGGACCTGGATGGATGGGCAGCTACGTTCGACGTGCCGCGGAAGGTCGCCCTGCTCTCATTCGTGCCTGAGTCGCTTCTCGTCTTGGTGACTGAGGAGCACGCGGATCCACATTTCTGGATGGATCCGCTTGTGGTAAGAGCCATCTTGCCGGCACTTACGGATACTCTGTGTGCGATTGCATCTGAGCGCTGCGCCGGGTATCGGGAAGCGGCCGCCGCTTTCGCCGAGCACCTGGTCGCCTTGCATGATTCAATCAACGTGATGATGCGGGAATTCGAGGGGGAGCCCATTCTCGCCGCCCATCCGTTCCTGTCCTACTTCGCTCGGCGCTACGGACTCGAAATGGCGGGTGTCGTCGAGGAGATTCCCGGCAGCGAGCCCACGCCGGCAGGTCTGATGCGGATGATCGAGGCGGCGAGGTCGACGGGTGCACGGGTCATCTTCACCCAGCCCCAGCATTCGTCGCGCGTAGCCCATGCCGTGGCGGAGGCGTCCGGAATGACCGTCGTCGAGCTGGATCCCATCGGAGGCGGCGTCGACGGGTACGCCGATCTTCTGTACTTTAACGCCTCACGCATCCAGAACGCCCTCGCGACCACAACATCACACAGGTGACATTCCATTCCGATCCGGCATTGGAGGTTCACGAGCTCTCGGTTCGATACGGCAGTCATGTGGCGCTTCGGGAGATCAATTTTCAGGTGGAGGCCGGGCGTTTCGTGGCTGTTCTCGGGCCGAATGGGTCCGGCAAGACCTCTCTCATAAAGGCTCTCCTGGGAATCCTGCCGGGCGCGTCCGGAACGGTCCGCATTTTCGGGATGCATCCGGCGGACATCGAGCGAGGCCGCATAGGGTACGTGCCGCAGGTAAAGACGCTCGAACGGCGGTTTCCGGCCATTGCCCTCGAGCTCGTGATTTCGGGGGTGACAGGCCGCTGGCCCGCCCGTCGGCGCCGTGAGGAGGTGGCGCGCGCCACGGACGCCCTCGAGCGCGTCGGGGCCTCGCGGTTGGCGCCTCGCCAGCTATCGACTCTTTCGGGCGGGGAGCTGCAACGCGTCTTCCTGGCACGGAGCCTCGCGCGGGAACCGGATGTCCTGCTGATGGACGAGCCGACGGCGGGCGTTGACGTTGCCGGCGCCGGCGACCTGTACGATTTGCTGGAGAGCTATCAGAAAGCGCACGGCGCCACCATCGTGATGGTGACCCATGACTGGAACGTGGCCTACCATCACGCCACGCACGCCCTGATCCTTAACCGAGCGCAAATCAGTTTCGGGCCGTCGCATGAAGTCTTGAGCGAGAGGAATTTGCGGAAGGCCTTCGGGCATGTGGGGCACGCACACGCGATGTTCTGGGAGGATCCGGATGACGCGCGGCGTCATGCCGAGGAGGATGAGGTCCCCGAGGAAGACCGTGGAGCAGGAGCGGAATGATCGAGTTGCTGCAAATGCCGTTCATGCAGCGCGCGCTGATTGCGGGGTGCCTGGTGGGCTTCCTGGCGAGTTACCTGGGCGTGTTCGTCGTGCAGCGGCGCCTCAGCTTTCTGGGTGCGGGTCTCGGACACGCCGCGTTCGGCGGCGTGGCGCTTGGATTGCTCTTGCAGATGGAGCCGCTGTTCGTAGCGGTGCCGTTTACGGTCGCCGTCGCCCTCGGGATCGACTACATCCGCTCACGAACGAACCTGGCCGGCGACACGGCCATCGGAATCGTCTTCGCCGTCGCCGTGGCGCTCGGGATTATCTTCCTGTCGATGCGCCGCGAATACTCGGCGGATGCGTTCGCCTATCTATTCGGTTCGATCCTGGCGGTGACGGCCGCCGATCTCTGGGTGACGCTGGCCATCGTGGTGCTCGCCGTGGCGCTTCTCCCGGTGTGGAGCCGGTGGGCGTATGCGACGTTCGATCCCGAGCTGGCCAGAGCCGACGGCATTCGGCTCCGCCGCGACGACACCCTTCTCTCACTGATGCTCGCAGTGACCATCGTTGTCGCCGTCAAGGTCGTGGGTATTCTGCTCGTGGCGGCCTTCCTGGTCATCCCGGCCGCGGCGGCCCGGCTCGTGAGCCGGACGTTCTATCGGATGACGCTGGCCTCGGTGCTCGCCGGAGTTCTTACCGCAGTACTGGGACTTTTTGCCTCGTATTGGCTGGACATCCCAAGCGGTGCGAGCATCATCCTCCTGCAAGCGCTCGTCTTCGGCACAGCGGCTATTTCGGAACGATTCTTCCTTCGGGCGTGATGCGTTCGTTCGGACCGGGTTCACGCGTGGGAAACTGACCTACCGGAACGTTCGGATCACGGTCTTTGGGGACGTAATGCACGTGATCGCCGTGCGTGATCTCCACGTAGTCCTGATCGCCGAAAGGATCCACGGCCTGCCGAATCACCGCAAAGAAGAACAGAATCCCCGCAATGGCGGCGATCCACTTCACGATTCGGACCCCGTGATTACGCCGGCCCTGGGGTTCGGGACGATAGGTAGATGTCTCTTTATCGGTCATGGAGAGTTGTAATGATCCATAGAGCAAAGGCCACGCGACATGCTTGGTCCCCGGCGGGCTGTGGGCAGAAGGGGATGCCCTTCGGCATATTACAGGATCATTGCCGGCAACGGTCGCGTTGGGAATTTTCCCGTCTGTTCGGAAGACTCGCCCCGCCGTATGCGATGCTGACGATGTTCCGACGCAAGATGTACCCCGGTAGTTCTCCGTCGATGCGCGTTCGAATCCCCCTGGTGCTCGCGGCGGTTGTAGCTCTTGTAGGCACGTCTACTCCCGCCGAAGGCGATCCGCTTCGCCTCATCCTGCCCACTCGCAATGATGCTCTTCTGAGGGGTGATGGGCCGTCCTTCTACCAGTATACGCACCGCACCTTCGAGGGCCGGCGCTCTAAACCGTGGCAGGGTGGTCAGTACGGCTTCGTGCGCAATCCCCTGAGAACGGCCGAAGGCATCATCTACACGAAGTTTCACGAGGGTGTGGATATCCGCCCGGTTTACCGCGATCACCGCGGCGAACCCGCCGATACGGTGGTTTCCATCGACGATGGCTACGTAGTGTATGTCAACAACTACGAGCGCCAATCGAGCTATGGTAAGTACGTGGTCGTGGAGCACTGGTGGGGTGGATCCCCGTTCTATAGCCTTTACGCTCACTTGAACTCGGTGACGGTTCGACGGGGACAGCGCATCCGTCAGGGAGAGCCGATCGGCAAACTGGGATATACGGGTCGCGGCATCGATCGTGAACGGGCGCATCTGCACTTCGAAATCAATATGCTCCTTAACCGGAATTTTGGGGATTGGTACGCGAAGCACTATCGCTCGTCGAACAGGCACGACGTGTTCAACGGCGTCAATCTGGCCGGCCTGGATGTAGCCGGACTCTATCTGGCTCTTGCCCACGATCCTGATCTATCGATCGAAGAGTTCGTGATGAGCTCAGAGCCGGCATATGCGGTTGCATTTCCGAACGGCGGCGACCTCGACTTGATGGCCCGATACGAGTGGCTGATCGATTGGTCGGCCCGTGCCGATCAAGGGGAGCCCGTGCATTCGTGGGAAGTGACTTTTACCGCATCCGGTCTGCCGACCCGTATTATCCCTTCATCGCATTACGTGGATGAGCCGGAACTGACGATGGTTCGTGCCGCAGGCGTCCCGTATCCGTATCTAACGATTGGACGCGTTACCGGTGAGGGCGACCGGTTCCACCTGAGTGGATCCGGACAGCGGTATGTTTCCCTGCTGGCCACGCAGGGGGATCGCGAGCGCATCGTTGAGTTCGACCACCCGCCTATCCGAACGGTAGGGGCGGAAAAGACATCACCTTTGCGGCTCCAGGCGTGGTAGACTGGGGTCCTCAGCGGCTAGCGCTTTGGGAGGCTTCCTCCAATGCCTCGGCAATGCGTTGAGCCGTTTCGTGGAAGGGTCGCGGATTCCAGCCCAATTCGTGGCGGGCTTTGCGGTTGCTGTAGCGATATGTCTTTGAGGCCGCGCGTACCGACTCCCGTGTAACGAACGCGCGCGCACCCGTAACAAGGGCGAAGGCCTCGCTGGCGTAGGCCACTGCGAGCGCCGGTCGCGCTCCCAGGCGAAGCCTGGGCGGGGCCACGCCGAGCGCGTCCGCAAGCTCCTGGATGATGGTGCGCCAACTCAAGTTCTGACTTCCAAGGAAGTACCGTTCTCCGGAACGGCCGCTTCGCATTGCCAGAATCATTCCCTCGACTACATCTTCGACATCCACTACGTTGGTGCCGCCGGCGGGGATCGCCGGGAGGGTACCGGCGCGGAGCCGATCGATGATCCGCCTCGTATTGTCACCGGTTCGTCCGACGCCGAAGATCAGCGCGGGATTTACGATCACGGCATCCAGGCCTTCCGCGACACCCCGATGGACTTCCAACTCGGCGAGGTACTTTGAGAGGGCGTAAGCTGAATTGGCCTTCGAGCGCTGCCACTCGCTCTCTTCATCGATGATGCCGTTCGGCCTCTCGGGCCGGCCGAACGCGGCCATAGACGAGACGTGGACGAGGCGGCGAATGCCCTGTCTGAGTGCAGCGTTCACCACGGTGGCGGTGCCGTCGACGTTGGTTCGCATCAGCAACTTTCGCTCACCACGGCCGCCGAAGCCGATTCGGGCGGCCGTGTGATACACGAGCTCGCAGCCCCGCAGGGCGTCGTCGAGTGCAGCTGGATCGCGAATGTCGCCGGTAAAAGGCTCGACATCGCGTATCGCATCCCCGATGAGGTCCATGGTCGACGCGGCCCGGTGAAAGATGCGGACCCTTTCCCCCTCCCGCAATAGGCGTTTGACGAGCTCTGAGCCCACGAAGCCCGTCGCACCCGTCACGAGGATACATGCCATCGCTATTCGATTTCGATGAGCAGGTCGTTCTTGGCGACAGCATCGCCTGGGGCGATGTGTACGGCCTTTACGACGCCGTCGCGCTCCGCGCGAAGCTCATTTTCCATTTTCATGGCCTCGAGCACGGCAAGGCCGGCTCCTCGGGCGACGCGCTGTCCAGGCTCGACCGAAACGGATAGGACGAGGCCGGGCATGGGTGCGCGGACTACCTGAACGCCGCTCCGTGCCGCTTCGTTTATACCGAATCGCTCCAGGAGGAGACCTCGCTCGTCCTTTATACGTACGTCGAACTCGCATCCATCCACCACAACCCTGTAGGTGCCATCATCCTGGGCCATCACCAGGACCGAGTAGCTGGCCCCATCCACTACGAGTGACAGATGGGAGCTCGACAACGCTTCCGCAGAGAACTCGAGGGCACGTCCATCGATCCAAACCGTGCGGCTGCCGATCTGCAAGTCGATCTTCCGATCGGCGACGTTTGCTTCAAACTTTTTCCTTCCTTCCACGCTCATCTCATCGTGACGGATCGAATGACGCGCGCTTACCTACAAGGAAGGTGCCGACGATGTTCTTTGGGCAGCTGACCTCATCGAGCGCGTCGACCCTGTCGACCGGCTTGCATCCATGCCGAGTTTAACTCCACATATCGTGCTCCAGGGATATCGTATGGGCGCCTTTCCGATGGCGAATCCTCGCCGCGGCGATGAGATCTCGTGGTACGCGCCCGATCCGCGAGCCATCCTGCCATTGAACGAATTCCGCGTGCCGAAGAACCTGGCGAAACTGGTGAAGCGCCGGAAGTTTGAGGTGACTTCGGATCGCGATTTCGAGGCCGTGATTCGGGCATGCGCCGACCGGCCGTCCACGTGGATCTCCGAGGAGATCATTCGTGTTTATTGTGAGCTTCACCGGATGGGCTACGCCCACAGCGTGGAGAGCCGGCTGGAGGGGAGCCTGGTAGGAGGGCTCTACGGTGTTGCTCTCGGCGGCGCCTTCTTCGGCGAGTCGATGTTTTTTCGGGAGACAGATGCATCGAAAGTGGCGCTCGTCCACCTCGTGAGGCAGCTCCGAGCAGGGGGATTCAGCCTGCTCGATATCCAGTACTCGACGCCGCATCTCGAGCAGTTCGGGGTCGCCGAGATTTCGCGCCGCGAATACGAGACACGACTCGTGCGGGCACTGCTCCGCGAGGCATCGTGGTGGCCGGAGGACTCGTTCCCGCAAACAGCAAATTGGAATGGTTAATCCGAGACGAATTGGGGTCTTTACCAGTGGCGGCGATGCGCCGGGGATGAATGCCTGTGTGCGAGCGATCGTGCGAACGGCCATCGCCCACGATCTCGAGGTAGTCGGTATTCGTCGCGGATACGCGGGGATGATCGATGCGGATTTCGTGGAGATGGATGGTCGATCCGTTTCGAACATCGTTCAGCAGGGCGGCACCATCCTGAAGAGCGCACGCTCCGAGCTTTTTCGGACTCCCGAAGGTCGTACGAAGGCCAACGAGAATTTGAAAGCGGCGGGGATCGACGCTCTCGTCGGCGTCGGGGGCGACGGTACGTTTCGCGGCGCGACACTGCTCTACGATGAGCACGGGGTTTGCACGGTCGGGTGTCCGGGTACCATCGACAACGACCTCTTCGGCACCGATGAGACGATCGGGTACGACACGGCCCTGAATACGGCCATCGAGAACATCGACCGAATCCGGGATACCGCTGATGCGCACGACCGGCTTTTTCTCGTCGAGGTCATGGGGCGCGATGCCGGCTTCATCGCGCTGAACTGCGGCATCGGGGGCGGAGCGGAGCTCGTTCTCGTGCCGGAGACGTTCACCGAGATGGAGGATATCAAGACGCGCATCCTCTCCCTGATGACGGCACAATCCCGATCCTCGATCGTCGTGGTGGCAGAGGGGGATGAGCACGGAGGTGCGCAGCACATCGAGGCGGCCCTCCGCGAGGACGAGGCGTTCAAATCCATCGATCTGCGCGTCTGCATCCTCGGGCATACGCAACGAGGCGGATCGCCCACGGCCCGCGATCGCGTCCTGGCCAGCAGGCTGGGAGCAGCGGCCGTCGAGGCGCTGCTCGAGGGGCACGAGAACGTAATGGTGGGGCTCGTCAACAACGAAACGAAACTGACGCCGTTGCGCAACGTCTGGAGCCGCAAGAAGAACATTAACTACGAGCTGCTTCGTCTAACGCAACTCCTGAGCTGATCTTGATGCTCTTTTCGTCCGCGCCCCCACCCGGTGAAGCGCCGGGTAAAAAGCAGGCCGTCGAGGCCATGTTCGACGACATCGCGCCGCGTTACGACCTGCTGAACCGGATGCTGAGCCTGGGCATCGACCAGCTCTGGAGGGATCAGGCGATCGAAATGCTTCGCGGCGAGCAGCCGAAGCGAATTCTGGACGTGGCGACAGGGACCGGCGATCTCGCCATCAAGGCGCTGAAGCTACATCCCGAGCGCGTCGACGGCGTGGATCTGTCGGAGGAGATGCTGGCTCGAGGACGGGACAAGATCGCGCGCCTCGGTGAGTCGGAGCGGATCACGCTTCGACGGGGTGATGCCGAGAAGCTGCCTTACTCGGACAATCAATTCGACGCTGCGCTCGTCGCTTTCGGAGTACGTAATTTCGAGAATCTGCGGGCCGGGCTCGAGGAGATCCGTCGCGTGTTGCGGCCGGGAGGGTCGCTGGTCATACTCGAATTTAGCCGGCCCAGTGCGTTTCCAGTGAAGCAGCTCTATGCTTTCTATTCGCACGTCATCTTGCCGGTGGTCGGACGCCTCGTCTCAAAGCATCCCGCGGCGTACAAGTATTTGCCGACATCGGTGGATGCTTTTCCATCCGGAAACGAATTCGTGGAGAGGTTTGCGGGAGCCGGGTATGAGAAGATCCGCTGGAAACCGCTGACGTTCGGAATCGCGTCTCTTTACAAAGGAACGAAGCCCGCCTAGGCGGCGCCCGCAGAAGGGTTCAGGCGGAATCGCGGCCGTTTCTGAATTTGGTCAGGCGGACCTCGTTCGTGTCGCCGGTACTCGTGTACTCCACCTGGTCCATGAGGCTGCGCATGATGTGGACGCCGAAGCCTCCGGCACGTCGGCTCTCCGCAAGCTCGAAGATATCTGGACTTCGGTAGAACTCCTGCTGGAATGAACGGCCGGCATCGCGTATCAGCACGGTAACGCGGTCGTCTTCGATGATGATGGCGAGGTCGATGCGCTGCGTGTCGTCTCCCCTGTAGGCATGTTTGATGACATTCGTGCAGGCCTCGTCCACAGCGATTTTGAATTGCTCGATCGCTTCTTCCGTCAGCTCCGCATCCCGGGTATGCGTTTCAACGAACCGACGCACCCGCCCCAGGTAGCGGGTTGAACTCGGAATGCTCAGCGTGTGTACGGATCTAGCCACGACAGTACGGGCGCATCGCCGGGACGGATTTCGAACGCATCATGTGCTCTCTGCAGAATCTTTCACAAACTTATCAACGGCTTCGTCTTCGGTATTGAGGATGTCGAATAGCATGGGGAATCCGAGGAGATCGAAGACGTTGTACACCTTTGGTTGTAGCGCCGCGATCTTGATGTCCCCTCCGTGTTCACGCACCTCCTCGATGTAGGCCATGAACACGCCGAGACCCGCGCTGGATATGTACTGCAGGTTCTCCCCGTTTACGACGATGGAATAGCCTCCTTCAGACTGGCATTTCTGGATAGCCGCTTCGAGCTCGGAGGCGGTATGGGCATCGAGTTCGCCCTTAAGGTCGAGAACTTGAACGTGATCACGAGAGCGAAAGCCCACGGAGAAATTGCTCATTAGTGCCTCATTGGGTTAGTCCGTTTCGATACGTTCCTGAAGTCGTGTCGTTGTCGCCGGGCGGGACTTGATCCGCCGCGCATCGACGTCGGCTACGTCGGCCATGGAAAGCCCGTGCCACTTCAGCACCACGAGCGTAAGATCGTCATCGTACTCCGTCTCGTCCAGAAATGTATCAAGGTCGCTGAGCAATGATCGGTGGAGCTCGGGGGCATCCTCGTGTCTGTACTCCGTTAGCGCCGCCAGTAGGCGATCATATCCGTATTCCTGGCCCTCCGAATTACGGCTTTCCACGACACCGTCCGTGTAGAGGACGAACACGTCGCCGGGCTGAAGGTTGATGCGTTCCTCGACGAGTGAGCGCCGGAAGAGGCCGCTTCGATCCAGTCCGAGGCCGAGCCCCTGTGTCCGGATGAAGCGGGCCTGACCCTCGATATTGATCATCGCGGCGGGGCAATGTCCTCCCCGCGCGAGCATCACTTCCTCCTTTTCGACGTCGATGATGCCGTAGATCACGGAGACGAACACATGGCGCTCCAGAGCGGATGCGAGGGCGAGGTTAGCCTGCTCGAGGAAATCGGCGGGCGACGACACCAGGCCACTCACCGATCGAAATATGCCCTGGAGCTCGGCCATGTAAAAGGCGGCAGAGGTACCTTTACCCGAAACGTCACCGATGATGAACGCAAGCCGGTTCTCATCGAGCTGCAGAAAGTCGTAGTAGTCGCCGCCGACTTCGTGTGCGGAGATACTGGATGCGGCAATCGTCAGCCCGCGAACTCGAGGTAGCCGTTGCGGGAGGAGCTTGCTCTGGACTTCGCGGGCGATGTCGAGCTCCCGCGAGAGTCGCTCCTTCTCCAGCTGCTCCTCGAACAGGCGTGCATTCTCCAGGGCGAGCGCGGCCTGCGCTGCGTAGACGCTGATGGCCTCGATGTCGTCCTTCTCGAATCCATGCGTGACATCCTTGGCAACGAACAACGCGCCCAGCATTTGATGACGGGAGAGCAATGGAGCGATCAGGAGGCTTCCGAGCGGTCCGCCCGGTCGGACCTTGATGCGGTGGTCCGCAGCGGCCTCATCGATAATGATCGGCTCTTTCTTCGATTCCACCTCCTCGTAGAGGGCGGCCACATCGACCTCCTCCTCGATACGCGGCCGATCGGAGCTCTGTGATCGCAGATAAAACGAGCGAGAGCTGTTGTACACCGCCACGATCTGGGGACGGAGCGTGCCGCTCATGGCATCCGGAAGCGCGAGCCATGCGCGCTGCGCCGTACCGGCATCGATAGGTGTGGCCGTAATGGTGTAGTACAGCTTGTCCGGATCGAAAACCTGTCCGACCAGATTCGTGAGCGAGTGCATGGCCGTGACCTCACCGGCCTTTCGCTGAAAGTCGCCCGTCGTCGGAAGGTGGAAGACGAGGAATAGGAAGGCCGTGACTACATAGAGCAGCCCGAAGCCGAGAGCGAGGTCCGTGAAGAGCTGTATCGAATAGCTGTAATGCTCGACGAAGGGCTCCATCCCCACCAACAGGCCACCCGGTGAGAGCGTGATGCCGAGCACGGTGATCAGCAGAACGGCCAGGCCGATTCCTGCGGCTTTTTCGCGGAACGGCAGGAATACGATCCAGGAGACCCGAAACGCGTTGATGGCCATCATGACCACCGCCGGCAGCGCGGCAATTCCCTGCAGGAGTGTGCTGTCCGTCGATGGATCCTTCAGGAAGGCCGAGAGAGACGCCAGGCCCATGAAGCCCAGCATCAGATACCAGTTGCGCAGGCTTTTTCGCGTCCGCTTGAACAGGACGAGATCTCGGAAGCGCAGCAGGATGTAAAAGGCAAAGGCCGCCTTCAGCAAAGCGACCACATTCATCTTGACGATGGTCGCTGCCGTGAGCGGAACGCCCGTCCCATATTCAAATCCGAGTGCGGTCGCGCTCAGCTCGATGTCGGAGGGCATGGCGATACCTATGATGAGCCGCACCGCGCCCATGAGAAAGACACCGACAACGAGCGTGGTCCAGAAGATTTTCAGCGGAGACGCTTGCCGCTGACGGAAGAATTCCGAAAGCAGGAACCACAGAGCGGCATATCCGCCCAGCACAATGATCTGGTACAGTACCTCCGTGGCGGTCGAGAACGGACTCCCCGACTGCCACTCGATCACATGGAAACCGAAACCCACCACAAGGCACACTGCGGCCACGACGGCCAGGGCGATTCGGCGTCCTTTGCTCCGTGGAGAAGAGATCGGGGTGGCCCGACGGGCTTTCGATATCAGATCTGAAAACATAGGCACCGCGGGCGGGAGCCTCGACGGTGTGCGGGAATCGTTCGCATGAGCGGCCGCGAATTTCGTGGACGGCCGCTGGCTCGGAAGTATCGGCTATACTACTAAAGACAAGTTGAGATGTTACACCTCCGTCATGCCGGCCCTACGATCGTGTTGTGAAACGAGCCCATCGAGCGCGGGTAACTTCTCTGACGATGTGACGTAGACTCCGCCCTGTCTCTTTTTCCCCTTTCTGGATGAAGCGTAAGTTGTTGGTACGTTTCGAGCTGCTGCTCCTCGCGATAGCCACCGTGCTCCTCGCCTATCGAGTGATGGAGGGCCCCCCTGCACCATCCGGCTTGATCGTGCTGCACGATATCGAGCGCAATGAGGTGTATCGCAAGTCATTCGCCGTCAGCGGCCCTGCGCGAGTGGCCATCGACGCCGTGGGGTCTTATGAATCCGATGAACCCGAATCAGCGCTCGCCGCGTACGGCTGGCTCCTTCGCCGAGAGGACCGACAGATCGTCTGGAGGATGGATCCTGAGCGAACAGGTCGAGCGGAGGGGACCCTCGCCTCCGTGCGCGACACCGTCGAACTGGTGGCGGGCACCTACGATGCCTTCTTCGCGAGCATCGGCAATTCGAGGGACGGTGGTTTTAATTTCCTGTTCCTGGACCGTCTATTTGGCGGAAAAGCGAACTGGCACGACGACGCCAAAAATTGGCGATTCGTCGTCACGAGCGTCGAGGGATCGGAAGTTCAGGTTCGGGCGGTTGAGCCGGCTGCCGATGCCGAGCTCGCGCCGGCCGGCGCAGATCTGATCTGGACTTCGGCTCCCATGAGCGGTGGAAATCACGACGAGTTCGTATTCGTGACGACCGAACGCTCCCCTGTGTGGGTCTACGCCGTCGGAGAGATCGATGACCGTCCCATGGACTACGGCTGGATCGAGGATGCCATGAGCCGTCAGCGCATCTGGGAAATGAAGCGCGAGAACACAAAGCCCGCCGGGGGATGGCACGTAAACCGGCTCTTTTCCGACACGCTCCACCTGGACCCCGGCGTTTACCGGGCCGTGTTCGTGACGGACCCACGTCAGGACTTCAAGGATTGGGTGGCGAATCCGCCATTCGACCCCGCCGGCTGGGGTCTCTCGCTCTTTTCACCCAACATGGACGCCGTTAAAGAATTCGATCCGTGGACATCACGGAAGCCGATTCTGCAAATCATGGAGGTGGGCGACGACGAGCGCCACATCGCCCAACTCCAGGTGACCACCCCCGTTCAGGTAGCCGTATCCGCAATGGGGGAGATGAGTTCGGGGGGTCGATACGATTATGCCTGGATCAGCAGTAACGATCGGCAGGAGATGGTGTGGGAGATGGACTACAAGGACACCTCTCCGGCCGGAGGACACAACAATCGCATCGCGCTGGCCTTTCTGGAGCTGCCGGAAGGCACCTACACTGTGACCTATGAAACCGATGATTCGCACTCGTTCTCATCGTGGCGACACGGCCGCCCCAACCATCCTGAGCGCTGGGGAGTCAGCATCTTCCCTGTACAGGAAGAGATCGATACCAGTGCCGTCCGCGTAATATCCTACTCGGTTGAGGGCCTCGAGGATCATCCTCCCGCCGAGGAGCCGGAAGACGCAGAGAAGCCTGCCCTGCGGGACCTGGCGCCGCTACCCGGCATGGAGATCGTCGATCTGACGGCACTCGGCAACGAGCAGACGGTATCACAACAGTTCGAGCTCGAGGAGGCCGGCGCCATTCATATTCGCGCATTGGGGGAGGTCTCGATGAGCGGGCGATACGACTACGGATGGATCGAACGCGCTGAGAACGGCGAGATCGTCTGGGAGATGAACTGGCAGAATACAAGGCCCGCAGGGGGCGACGACGTCAACCGGATCTTCGACGGTGCCGTTGAACTGGAACCCGGCACCTACATAGTGCGCTTTAGAACGGACTTCTCCCACGCGTTCGGCGATTTCGACGGACGTGCACCGCATACGCCGCAAGCCTGGGGCATCCGCATCTCCCGATAACATTCCGGTCCGCGTGCGTACTATCGCACTGAAGATTTTGGTCGAGGAGCGATATCAGGAGTTTCTGATCGCGGAGCTGACGGACCTCGACTTCGAGGCCTTTGAGGACCTGGAGGAATATCTCGTCGCCTACATCCCCTCCTCGCGCTGGGACAACGTGAAGCGGGAGCACATCGAACGGTGGCTGGCGGCTCACGATCAGCCCGTCGAGCTTTCCGAGGAGACCATTCAGGATGAGAACTGGAACAAGGCGTGGGAAGAGACCATCGAGCCCGTGGCCGTCCCTCCCTTCCTCATCAAGCCCACCTGGCGTGATGTACCTCCTGAGCACAACGACCTGATCGTGCTCGAAATCGATCCTAAAATGAGCTTCGGTACGGGGTACCACGAGTCCACGCGGCTCATGCTGCGGCTTCTCCCCGACCATCTCAACGAGGCCGATCACGTGCTGGATGCCGGTACGGGTACGGGGATTCTGGCCATTGCAAGCGTTCGGATCGGTGCCGGCCGTGTCGATGCGTTCGACATCGACGAGTGGTCACAACGAAACGCCGTCGAGAATGTCTATCTGAACGGCGTGCAAGAGGCCATCCACATCTACGAGGGCAGCATCGATGTCGTACCGTCGGCGCAATACGACCTCATCCTGGCCAACATCAATCTGAATGTCATTGTCGGTCTCCTGACTCGGTTCACCGAGCGCTTGCGGCCGGGCGGACGGCTGCTCATTTCGGGAGTACTCACCAGGGATCGCGGGCGAGTGGTCGAGGAGGCGGAGAGCCGCGGCTTGCGACTACGAGACGAGCGTGAGGAAGGCGAATGGTGGGCGGCGGCCTTTCACCGGGATTCCGCGTAAGGAACTGGAACAACGGAATACCCCTTCTGTCGTACCCCGCAGGGCCAATGGCAGAGGCCGGCATGTCGCGTACGTTTTGATTTCGATTCCATCCCCATAACCATGCCTATCACCACGGATCAAGTTCTCAGTGCCCTTTCACGAGTCGTGGACCCCGAACGTGGTAAGGATGTGCTCCGCCTGAACCTGGTCAAAGGGCTCAAGGTTGAGGGTAATCACGTCTCATTCACCATCGTGCTGAAGAATCCGGGTGCACCCTTCGCATCCGAGGTGAAGGAACGCTGTATCACGGCCATCCAGGACGCGTCCAACGAACAGGTGTCCGTGGATGCCGAGGTCGACAACGAAATGATCTCGTTGGGCGAGGTTACTGAAGCCGGACGGCCCGCGAAGGAGGCGCAACCTCCAGGCGTCGTGAATTTCGTTGCCGTGGCCTCAGGGAAGGGAGGTGTTGGCAAGAGCACGGTGGCGGCGAACCTGGCCGTTGCTCTGAGTCAGGCCGGCTACGATGTGGGGCTCGTGGATACCGACATCTACGGACCTTCGGTGCCCACCATGTTTGGTCTCGAGGATGTTCGTCCACGCGTGAACGAAAACAAGAAGATCATTCCGCCCGAGAAGTATGGCATCAAGCTGCTTTCGATGGGTATGATGGTCGATCCCTCGAAGGCGGTGATCTGGCGTGGGCCGATGGTTTCCAGTGCCGTGCGCCAATTCCTAGGGGAGTGTGAGTGGGGCGAGCTGGATTACCTCGTGATGGACCTGCCGCCGGGCACCGGCGACATCCAATTGACGATCGTCCAGACCATTTCCCTTACGGGGGCCATCGTTGTCTCGACCCCTCAGAAAGTGGCGCTCGCCGACGCTCGCAAGGGCGTGGCCATGTTCGAGAACGTGAACGTGCCGGTTCTCGGAATCGTGGAGAACATGGCGTATTTCACGCCCCCCGAGCTTCCGGAGAAGAAGTACTATCTATTCGGCAAGGAAGGGGCACGTCGCCTCAGCGAAGAGCTACAGGTGCCGTTCCTCGAGGAGATTCCGATTGAGCAAAGGGTCCGCGAGACTGCCGATGAGGGAACCCCGATAGTAATTACCGAACCGGAGAGCCTGTCAGCAGGGGCGTTCACGGCGCTGGCCGAGTCGGTGATCAAACAGGTGACGGTTCGAAATGCCGTTTTAGAGCCGACGCATAAGGTCGAAATTCTCTATAGGTAGACGGCCGCGTCCGGCAGGGAGGATCCCTGCCCGCTCTGGTTCGTTTGCTTTCTGGTTACATTTTAAGCGAGCGCATCATCGCGAATCAGCAATGTCCGACCTTTCCGAACGCTGGAATACGGCCGACGAGTTCAATCCCGGCGCAGATCCAGAACTTCATCGCCAGATCGAAGAGGCGCTCGACATGATCCGACCATATCTGATGGCGGATGGCGGATCCGTGCGGCTCCTGAATGTGACGCCGGATCTGGTCGTTGAACTCGAACTTTTGGGTGCCTGTGGCAGCTGTCCAATGAGCACCATGACGCTGCGTGCCGGCATCGAGCAGGCACTGAAGCGCTCGGTCCCGCAGATCTCGCGGGTGGAGGCCGTCAACGCGCCGGCGGCGTACTAGAGCGGTACGATCAGGGGGCGACTGCGGCGTCGCTCACCGTCGTCAGGCTGTAAATGGGTACGAAAAACCAGCGGCAATCCTGCGTTCGACGGAGTGATGGCCCCGGCTCGAGCCGCAGGTGAATCGTGGAGGCGGCGTCCAGGGTCGCCGTCAGGTCAAGGCCGAGCCGCTGAGGCACGTCGGCCGCCGTCGTTAAAGGCCCGCCGGAATTCTCGTTGAATCGAACGAAGACGTGGCTCAGCGCGACGGCCATCGAGTCGTAGCTAGCCGGCGGAATGCGAGTGTCCAGGACAAGGCGCGCTGGGGTCGATCGACCGCGTTCGAGTTCCACGGAGCCGGCGTCCGACGGAAGCCGGATCCATTCGCCATCCGTAGCTCGAAGCCGAATCTCGGCCGTGCGAAAGGTGAGTTGTTGGATGTGCTCCGGAAGGTCGGTGCCTCCTCTCTGGATAAAGACCCGAAGGCGGGCTTGCCGAGGGCTATCCGGAGCAACCTCCTCACTGGGCTGATAGGGCCGTGGAGGCGAGGTCTGAACCTCATGCGCGCCGGAGCAACCGGCGAGTCCGGCGATAACCGCGGCACACGCCGTCAGAAGGTAGCCTGCTCGTCTCATGCCGTCGCCCTCGTAAGATATCTCCAGACCAGGTAGGCCATGAACCCCGGGGCGACGCGCAAAGCGTCCTCGTCGATGGTGAAGCGCGGCGTATGAAGGCCGTGCACAATGCCTTTCGCTTCGTTGCGGGTACCAATCCGGTAGAACGATCCGGGCAATTCGCGCAGGTACCAGGCGAAGTCCTCGGACGCGTACCAGAGATCCAGGTCGATGACACGCTCGGGGCCGACGTACTCCTCTGCTGCGGATCGTACGAAATCAGTGACCGCGGGGTCATTGAAGAGCGCGGGATAGCCGACAACGATGTTCACATCTGCACGAGCGCCCAGGGCCTCCGCCGTGTGTCTCGCCACGCGCCGAATGTGGTCATGGGCACGGAATCGCCACTCCTCGTCCATCGATCGGAATGTGCCTTCCATCCGAACCCTGTTCGGGATGATGTTCGTCGCCCCGTCCGCGATCAGTCGTCCGATCGTCAGGACGCTTGGCACGTCGGGTGGGCAATGGCGGCTGATGACCGACTGCAGGGCTATGAGGATGTGAGACGCGACAAGCGTGGCATCCGTCTCGAGGCGATGTGGCGCGGCAGCGTGCCCGCCGGTGCCTTCCACCGTGATATAGATTTCGTCAGTGGACGCCATGTACATCCCGCCTCGAACACCGATCGTACCTGCGTCGAGGTCGGGTTGTACGTGCTGTCCAAAGATCACCTCCGGCCGCGTTCCGTCGATCTCGCCCAGGGCGCCTTCGTCAATCATGGGTTTGGCGCCGCCCGGCAGCTTCTCCTCGCTCGGCTGAAACAAGAAACGAACGGTCCCCGGGAGCTCGTCGCGGAGGCGGCTGAGGATCGTGGCCGTCCCCAGGAGGGACGAAGTGTGGGCATCGTGCCCGCAGGCGTGCATGCGGCCGGGATTGCGTGAGGCAAACTCGAACGAGTTTTCCTCCATGATGGGAAGCGCGTCCATGTCCGCCCGCAGCGCGACGGTGGGTCCGGGTCGTGCGCCTCGAAGCGTTGCCACGATGCCGGTCTCAGCGACCCCCGTCCGGATGTCGAGATCCAGCGGCTCCAGCGTCGCTGTTACCAGACGGGCGGTCTCATGCTCTTCATACGCCAGCTCGGGGTTGCTGTGGATGGTTCGGCGAAGCCGGATGACCTCGCCGGCGATGTCCTCGTTGAGAGCCTGGATGCGATGGAGCATGGTTGCCACTGTCATAGGCCGATCCGGCTGATCAGTGAAAGCCGCCGCCGGATACGGCGGGCGCCGAATCCTGATTCGCCACCTGCCACGCCGTGGCGAAGATCAATCGTGCAATCCTTGCGAGTCGATCGTAATCGATCTTGTCGGCTTCATCCGTTGGGCGATGGTAGTCCTCATGGATACCCGTGAAAAAGAAGATGAAGGGAACTCCATGCCGCGGCTTACCGAAATGCCAGTGGTCGGAACGCGCGTAAAACTGATTGGGATCGTGGCGTGAGTTGAAGCGCTCATCCAGGAACAGCCCTGTGCCGGTGAGCTCGTTCACGCGCTGGTTGATCTCGTGCAGTTCTTCGGAAATGAGGCGCGACCCAATGATGTAAACGTAATTCGAGTCCGGATCCGTTCGGGTTGGATCGTGGCGACCGATCATATCCACGTTCAGATTCGTCACAGTACGTTCTATGGGCAGGACGGCGTTGACGTCGGCGTAGTACTCAGATCCGAGCAGTCCATTCTCTTCCCCCGTCAGGTGTAAGAACAATAGGGACCGGCGAGGACCGTGGCCATCTTCGCGGGCTTTCATGAAGGCCTCGGCGACCTCCAAAAGGGCCACGGTGCCGGAGCCGTTGTCGTCGGCGCCGTTATTGATCCGATCCCCACGAAATCCAGCTTCGATCCCGATGTGGTCGTAGTGGGCGGAAAGAACAACGACCTCATCGCGCACTTCAGGGTCGGACCCCGGAATGAATGCCAGCACGTTTTCCGTCTCCACCGTATAGGAAGACAGGCGGAGGCGGCTCGCCACCGACACGCCCGGAAGCTCGAAGACCACCGGCGTGAGGGATTCATCGATCTGTGCCTTCAATTCGCGCACGGAGCGGCCGGATGGGCCCAGGATCTGATCAGCGAGTTTCGAGGAAATCATGTAGACCGGCATCGAATGGGCCGTTTCCATCACCGAAAGCCGTCCCCTGTTCTCGAGAGCGGCCGCGGCCGCCCTGGATCGCTCTGCGAAGTCGGATGCGGCCCGCGGGCTTGTATCGCCAACAACCAGAAAGCCTTTCGGAATGCCGCGCTGGAAGGCAGCGCGGAGCTTCTGGTGGATGCTCCGCGACCACACGGAAACGTGCGAATTCGGAGTCGGAAGTAGGCTGGTTTCCGCATCGGCGAGTGGCTCATCGTCGAGTACCAGAAGCCACTTCCCGCCGAAAGACACACTGTAGTCTTCCAATGCTCGGTAGTCGTCGTATTCGAGATCGACATCCGAGATGCCATATCCGGCGAAAACGACCCCACCGCTGGCCTCGGGAAGCGAGCCGTGGAGAAGGTAGGCGAGATCGTCCTGCCGGCGGGCCGAGAAGATGCTCGTACCCACCGTATCACCTTGCACCATGACGTCTAATCGGGCCTCTCGCAGACGTGTCCCGTACGCACGAAAACGCTGGAAGTAGGCTTCAGGAGCATATGGATGCTCGACGGCCATTGTGCCCTTTGGCTCCAGGCCCAGCTTCCGGTACTGCGAGGCCAGGTATTCCGCGGCGAACTTCTGACCACGCGAGGCCGTCTCCCGCCCCTCGAAGTAATCCGAGGAGAAGAAGAAGAGCTGCGCGGCGAGCTCGCGCGGTCGGATTGTTTCCTGATACTGCTGCACGAGCTTGACATTTTCGTAGACCGTCGGCGACACCGCATGCGGCATGGTCGGCTCGGAGGCCTGCGCTGAAGCATCCGAGCATGCAACGACTGTCGAAACGAGAGCCGCCACAATAATCAGGACTGGGTCGAGATGAATCTTTCGGATGCTCAAGTCAGCCGACGTCGTTTGTTCAGGTAGGCGAGCAGAGCCGTGTCGTAGGGCTCATTCGTGTCGATCTCCACGAAGTCTACATTGTACTCGAGGCATTTCCGCCTGAATCGATCCGAGAAGCTGCGGACTGCCTCGGCGTAGTTCTCGCGCAACTGGGCCGGTTGGATGGACATTTCCTCGCCCGTCTCCATATCGCGGAAGACCATGGGTACATCCGGAAACCGGAAGCGTCTCTCGGTTTCAGACTCCAGGACATGGAAAACGATCACTTCGTGGCCGCGATACCGGAGGTGGCGCAGCGATTTCAGCAGCGCCTCGTGCTGTCCGACGTTCTCGAACAGGTCCGTAATGATAACCACCAGGGAGCGCCTGGCGATCCGTTCGGCCACCTCTCCGAGGACGGAGGCCGCGCTTGTTCTCCGGCGCTCGGGAGTTTCGTCGATCGTGCGCTGCAGGCTAAGGAGCAGCTGGCGAAGATACGAGGAGGTGCTCCGCGGGGAGAGCAGCCGCTGCACGGACTCGTCGAACGTCACGAGGCCCGTGGCATCGCGCTGTCTGATCATCAAATAGTGCAGCGCACCGGCTAGATACGCCCCGTACTCGAGCTTCGACAACGCGGCCCCGTGGCGGTATCGCATAGATGTCGATGTGTCGAGCACCACGTAATTCCGCAGGTTCGTTTCCTCCTCGAACTGCTTGACATAGTGGCGATCGGTTTTTGCGTACACCTTCCAATCGACGTGCCGGAGCTCATCGCCGGGATTATAGGGTCGATGTTCCGCAAACTCGACGGAAAAACCGTGGTACGGGCTCTTGTGCATGCCCGTCATGAAGCCCTCGACGATCATGCGCGCTCGCAGCTCCATGTTCTTGAGGCGCGATACGACAGCGGGATCGAGAAATCGAAGGGTGGTATCCTGGTCCGACGGCATGGGTGGCCAACTTCATGGGAGGTGCGTCGGTTTAGATCGAGGCCCACCCTGGAGGGTTCCGCTGCCGCCAGGTGCGCCAGTGTGCCAGAGAGGAGTCGGGACCTCGAGAATTTCCCGAGCGTCCCACCGTCGCACCTCGCACTTCGGCCGATCCAGGCTTAATTTATCCGCATGGAGCAACAGGACCGTATCAAGGCGCAGTTGATGGATGCGCGCGATCTGGACCGCACGCTGAACAGGATGGCCCAGCAGATCGCAGAGCTCATCGATTCCGAACAGGATGCATCAGAGGCGTTTGGTCTGATCGGCATGCAGACACGGGGCGTGTACCTCGCTCGCCGCTTACAGGCGAAAATTCGCGAGGCGGAGAGCATCGAGATCCCCCTGGGCATCCTCGATGCAACCATGTATCGAGACGACTTTCGCATGCGGCTGAAGCAACCGGTCATCCGCCGGACGGAGATTCCGTTCGATGTTTCCGAACGGCACCTGGTCCTTGTCGATGACGTGCTCTACACGGGCCGCACAGGTCGCTCGGCGCTTGACGCCTTGATGGACCTCGGAAGACCCGACAGCGTTCGGTTTCTGGTCATCGTGGATCGGGGGTTGCGCGAGCTCCCCATCTGCGCAGATATCGTGGGCCGAGAAGTGCCGACGCTGCCCGGCGAGGAGGTGCGCGTGCGTTTGCGTGAGGTCGACGACCGTGAGGGAGTCTGGCTCGTCGAACATCCCAAGGATTAACCCACTCCGATGCAGGTCATCGACGGAGAGAACGTAGAGAAGAGACAGCTAACGTCGCTAAAACATCGCCACTTGCTGGGTCTCTCGACCTATGAAGCGGGTGAGATCGAGCTCATTTTGGAGACCGCACGCCAGTTCCGGTCCGTCCTCGAACGTCCGATCCGCCGCGTGCCCACTCTTCGGGGCATCACCGTCGTAAACCTCTTCTTCGAACCGTCGACCCGCACCCGAATCTCTTTCGAGCTGGCCGAGAAGCGGCTCTCTGCCGACACGGTCAATTTTTCGGCATCCGGATCCTCCGTCTCAAAGGGGGAGACGCTGAAAGACACGGCGCTCAACATCGAGGCGATGAAGATCGATATGGTCGTGATCCGCCACAAATCGCCCGGGGCATCGCACTTTTTGACGCGCTGTGTAGATTCGGTGGTGATCAATGCCGGCGATGGAGCGCATGAACATCCGACACAGGCGCTCCTCGATCTTCTCACGATTTCGGACCTGTTTCCGAGCTTCGAAGGCCTAAATGTCTCCATTGTCGGTGACATCACGCACAGCCGCGTCGCACGCTCTAATGTGTACGGATTGCGGGCGCTCGGGGCGAACGTCACGCTCTGCG
The DNA here is from genome assembly GCA_965651265.1 of uncultured Rhodothermales bacterium. Lineage (GTDB taxonomy): Bacteria > Bacteroidota > Rhodothermia > Rhodothermales > VXPQ01 > CBFGRV01. Next base: position 10,880 of record CBFGRV010000021.1, on the reverse strand, counting down.
GCCCGAAGACGATGATGCCCGTTCAGGTGGAAAAGATGGGGGTGCGGGTGGTCCATCGCCTCGAGGAAGCTCTGGAGGGATGCGACGTGGCCATGGCGCTGCGCATCCAACTCGAGCGGCAGGAGGCCGGGCTGTTTCCGAGCCTCCGGGAGTACCACGAGCGATTCGGGATCAAGATGGAGCATATGGAGCGCTACCCTGATCTGCGCATCATGCACCCAGGGCCTGTCAATCGCGGCGTCGAGCTGGCCAGCGAAGTGGTGGATCACGAGCGCGCCGTCATCCTGAACCAGGTGACCAACGGCGTCGCTGTGCGGATGGCAGTGCTCTATCTGCTCTCCGGGCGGCCCGGCGAACTGGCCGAGGGAGGCTGAGCCCGGCATTCCGGCATACGGGCGCGCGAGGGCCAGTAGTAGAGGATTCAAATGCACGGAGCCGAGGAAGCCGAGCGAAGCGAAAGGCGCGAAAGCGAAAGTATCGGACATTCCCTTCGTCCATTGGTGCGGCTCATCGAGGTGCACAAGACCTATGAGGAGGGCGGACGCCTCCGGCGGGTGCTGAACGGCGTAACTACGTCATTTCTGGAGGGCGAGCTCACCGTAATCGTCGGGCGAAGCGGGTCGGGCAAGAGCACGTTGTTGAATCTCATCTCCGGCATCGACCAACCGGATAGCGGGAAGGTGCTCGTCGGGTCGGAGGACATGACGACGCTCGGCGAGCGAGAGCGAACCCTCTTCCGAAGGGATCACGTCGGCTTCGTCTTTCAATCCTTCAATCTGATTCCCACGCTCACCGTCCTCGAGAATCTGTTGCTCCCGATGGAATTGCGCGGCACTCTCAACCGCGAGCGGGCGCTCGATTTGCTCGAGCGGGTGGGGTTGGCGGATCGACAGGCCACCTTCCCCGACCGCCTTTCCGGAGGGGAGCGGCAGAGGGTGGCCATCGCTCGTGCGCTTGCGCACGATCCGATCCTCATTCTCGCAGACGAGCCCACGGGCAACCTGGACTATACTACGGGTGCGGCGGTGATGGACCTGCTCGAGAGGCTCGTCCGCGAGGAGCGGAGGACGATGATTGTGGCCACGCACGATCGTGATCTTCTCCTACGGGCCGATCGTGTCATGGAAATGATGGATGGCGAGCTCAGGCAGATTGCGCCTCCGGCGGATGTCGGCCCATCACAGCCGGAAGGATGAGCCGATCGATCGCGCTGCGCGCCGCCTTTCGCTATCTCTTGCAGCACCCATGGCTGACGGCGCTCTCCGTGTTGGGGATTGCACTGGGCGTTTCGGTCGTGGTCTCCATCGATATGGCGAACGCCGGCGCCATGCGGGCCTTCCACATGTCGTCCGAGCGGGTCGCCGGGCGCGCAACGCACCACATTGTCGGCCCCGACGACCTGGATGCGGACTTATATCGGCGACTACGTGTGGAGCACGGCATCCGGCCGTCCGCCCCCATCGTCGAGGGCCATGTGAGCTATCGTGGAAGATCCTTCCAATTGCTGGGCATTGACCCGTTTGCCGATCGGGACTTTCGGCCGTACACGCGCGAGCTGTCCGACATCGATCAGGCGGCATTTCTCGGAGAATCGCCCTCTGTGCTTGTGTCGTCGTCACTTGGCTTGTCCGCCCGCGATACGCTTCATCTTGAAATTGCCGGCAGGCATGAGGCCGTCGAGGTAGCCGGGTTGCTCGTCCCTGTGGACGAAACGAGTCGAGATGCCATCGCCAACTTGATCATCGCCGACATCGGCACGGCGCACCGGCTTCTCGGCATGCGGGGCCGACTCTCGCGCATCGATCTGATCCTGGAGGATGCAGAAGGCCCACATAGTGTGCTCGGGCGGCTCCCGCCCGGTGTGCGAGTCATTGAGTCAGGCGCTCGCACCAAAACGCTCGAACAGATGACGGATGCGTTTGAGCTGAACTTGACCGCGCTCAGCCTGCTGTCGCTCGTCGTGGCCACCTTCCTCATCTATAACGCCATGACGTTTTCCATCGTACAGAGGCGAACCCTGATCGGCCGGTTCCGGGCGATCGGGGTGACACGGCGCGAAATATTCGCCGGCGTGATGATCGAGGCCGCGGTGCTGGGGCTGGCCGGGTCGGTGGTGGGTCTTGCGCTCGGAACCTGGCTGGCCCAGGGCCTCGTGCGCCTCGTAACGCAGACCATAAATGATCTGTATTTCGTGCTTGAGGTGCGGTCGGCCGTGTTCGGGACCTCGACGATAATCAAAGGTCTGCTGCTCGGCACGGGCGCAACGCTGCTGGCGGCTGTGGTGCCGGCGCGGGAAGCAGCCGGGGCGCCCGTAGGTGTCGTACTGCAGCGTTCGGAGGAGGAGCGGCGCATCGCGCGGCGCCTGCCCAAGTTCTTCGTCGGAGGCACGATCTCGGCGGTTGCCGGAACGATTGTGCTGCTCGTCTCCGGCCGAAACCTGACGCTGAGCTATGCCGGATTGGTGCTCGTCATCGCCGCATTCGCCCTACTGACGCCGACAGCTACGCGCCTGCTCGCCTCGGCAGGACGGCGAGTTCTCGGTGCGCTATTCGGCCTGATCGGACGGATGTCCGCCCAGGGCATCATCCACAATCTCAGCCGGACATCCGTTGCGATCGCCGCCCTGGCCATTGCGGTCGCCGCGGCCATCGGGGTTGGGACCATGGTGGAGAGCTTCCGTAGGACGGTTTCGATCTGGCTGGAGTACACCCTTCAGGCAGATCTGTACATCCAGGCTCCAGGAGCCGGGGCACGGCTCACGGGAGCGCGGCTGGATGAGGAGCTGCGCGATCGCATCGAGAATCTGCCGGGCGTTCGCGCGACTTCGACCGTGCGCAGGCTGGATCTCGTGGTGGACGGACGACACGCGACCCTTTCTGCGATCGAGCCGGGGCCCGGTGCGGAGTCGTCGATACAGTTCGCCCGCGGAGACGCTGCCCTCAGCTGGAGAAGCTTCGTCGATTCCGGTGCCGTGCTCGTGTCCGAACCCTTCGCGTTCAGACATGGCGTCACCCGCGGAGACAGCCTCACCCTTCCCACCGATGGTGGGCCGGCGCGTTTCCAGGTGGCCGGAGTCTTTTATGACTACTCTTCGGATGCGGGCATCGTCTCGATGACGCGTCCGACATTCGAGCGGTACTATGATGCGCCCGGTTACTCGGGGATCTCCGTCTATGCTGCCGAAGGCATTGATCTGTCGGAGTTGGAGCAGCGCATCCGAAACGTCGCCGATGGGCGGATCGCCGTGCGGTCGAACCGCGGCCTGCGCGAGGCTTCGCTCGAGGTCTTCGACCGGACATTCGCCATCACAGTCGTCCTGCGCGTGCTGGTGCTCATCGTTGCATTCGGCGGCATCGTGAGCGCGCTCATGGCGCTGCAGATCGAACGGTCGCGCGAGTTCGCCGTGCTAAGAGCCGAGGGCTTAACGCCGGGACAGCTCCGGCGTCTGCTCACGCTCCAGACTGGCACGATGGGCGCTATCGCAGGTGCGCTCTCCATCCCCCTGGGACTCGTACTGGCCGTCATCCTTGTCTACGTCATCAACAAGCGATCCTTCGGGTGGTCGCTCAGCTTCACTGTGCCGCCGGAAACCCTGCTCGAGTCCTTCGTTGTGGCCATCGTGGCCGCTATCATCGCCGGTTTGTATCCATCATGGAGGCTCTCGAGAAGTGCCCCGGGAGAGAGCCTCAGGGCGGAATAGGTCCGTCCATGTGAAACTTTCGTTGGGTTCCCTATTACGAAGATGCGGGATTGAAGCAAAGTGGGCGGTGTCGAAGCAGTCCCCAGCTTGCCAGGTTCAACCATTCAGCACCTCATGCCGATGCCTACGCAGGTACTACTCGGGAATCCCAACAATCTTTTCGTCTTTGATTTCGGCCGGTCCGGGACGGGATCGGCACCTTTCAGCGGTGACGAGTCGGAGATCGAGGAAAAGTGGGAGCTCGTGCACCGCAACGTCTCGATCAGCGGATCGAAGGGTGCCCTCTACCGGCGTCCTGAGGAGCTTCGCCGCACCACGATCATCGGCCGGAAATAGACGCGCGGCCACTCCGACAGGCGATCGCAGGATCGCGCTCATGTAGTGCATTCATCGGGCACCTATTCGAATGTCTCGGGGCGAGCGACTCGTATTCTGATCGCTATCCTGCTGACGGCGGCTGCGGTTTCTGCGCTCATACTTCTCTCGCGGGACGATCCGGAGATCCGCACGCAGTTGAGCGTCGCCGACGCACTGGCGGCCGATACGGCCGGTTTTCTGCGGGCGGACCGCCGGCGGGCCATCGAATTTCCATCCGACCATGGCCCTCACCCCGGTTATCGGACGGAATGGTGGTACTACACGGGAAACGTTTCCTCGCAAGATGGGCGGCGTTTTGGGTACCAGCTGACGTTCTTCAGGACGGAGCTACGGGCGGACACCACGGCGGCTGCGACGGACTCCGCGTGGAACACCAATCAGCTCTACATGGCCCACTTCGCCGTCACCGATCCCACGGGCAACCGGTTCGCGGCATCCGAACGATTCAGCCGAGGTGCCGCCGGTCTTGCCGGCGCGCAGTCGATGCCCTTCCGCATCTGGCTCGAGGACTGGTCGACGTCAGGCCCGACGGCCGATTCGGTGCGTCTCCGCGCCGGCGGAGAATCACTCTCCATCGACCTGCGATTAATGCGCGTGAAGCCGGTAGTTTTGCACGGCGATGGGGGCCTCGACGTCAAGGGACCGGAGCCCGGAAACGCTTCGTACTACTATTCGATGACCAGGCTGGCGACGAACGGAACGATCGCGATGGACGGCGCGGCCTATGAGGTTTCGGGATGGAGCTGGATGGATCACGAATGGAGCACGAGCGCGCTCGGTGAAAACCAGGTCGGATGGGATTGGTTTTCTCTACAGCTCGACGATGGCCGGGAGATCATGTACTACCAGTTGCGCCTGGACGATGGCGGCGTGAGCGAATTCAGCAGCGGCAGCTTGATCGATCTGCAGGGTGACGTGACACCACTCGCGTGGGGGGATGTGTTGCTCGAGCCTTCTCGATACTGGCGCAACCCTGAAAGCGGCTATGCTTACCCGGTGGCGTGGCGGTTTCAGGTGCCGGATCAAAACGTCGATCTGCGCCTCGAGGCTCTGATGGATGATCAAGAGCTTGCGGCGGTCGTCACGTACTGGGAGGGGGCCGTCCGGATCGAGGGGACGTCTACCGGATACGGCTACGCCGAGCTCACGGGATGTGGTGACTCGGAGGGGCGTCTTCGAGGTCGATGAGCGGCAAGCAGGTCACACGGCAATCAGGCGGCCTTGGGGTTCTGACGCCTCTCAACCTCCCACGATGTGAGCTGTCGCTGCGTGATGCCGGGGGTGAGCTGGAGGTGTTCGATGCTATTCGTCGGAAGTTCGTCCGTTGCACGCCGGAGGAATGGGTCAGGCAAAACTTCCTAAGATATCTTATCGACCATCGGGGCTATGCGGCCTCGCTTATCGCTGTGGAAATGGGCTTCCGGTACCAGGACATGCTCCGGCGTGCGGACATCCTGGCGCACGACAGACGTGGCCGACCGTTTCTGCTGGTCGAGTGTAAAGCGCCGGATGTGCCTATCGGGCAGGCTACGTTCGACCAGGTCTCCCGGTACAATCGCGTAGTAGGAGCGCGTTTCCTGGCCGCAACCAATGGACTCAAGCATTTCTGCTGGCGCGTGGTCCCGGAATCCGGTTCGTATGAGTTTCTAAATGGTGTACCTCCCCACGAGACATCCACATGACGTATCAAAACGAGCTTGAGACGGCGCTCGAGGCCGTTCGCGAGGCATCATTGCTGTGCCGGTCCGTACAGTCGTCGCTCGACCGGGGAGCGATGGAAAAACGCGACCGATCTCCGGTAACCGTTGCCGACTACGGGAGTCAGGCCCTGATCTGCCGGAAACTCGGCGAAAAATTTCCCGGCGATCCCATCATGGCTGAGGAAGACGCGAAAGCGCTGCGCGAGCCGGAGAATCATGCCGTGTTGAATCGCATGGTTGCGGAGGTGCGGAAGGTCGTGCCGGATGCAGGCCCCGAAGAGGTGACGAGCTGGATCGATCGCGGCAATGCGGCGACGTATAGCAGGCGCTTCTGGACACTCGACCCCATCGATGGAACGAAAGGGTTTTTGAGGAGCGAGCAATATGCCATCGCACTGGCCCTCATCGTCGAAGGTGAGCCGGTGGTGGCCGCTCTGGCGTGCCCGAACCTCGAGGTTTCCGGCACGGTGGGCAATGTATTCGGCGCCGTAGCCGGACAGGGCGCCTTTCGCGAGCCTATCGAGGGCGAGCCGGATCGGACCGCTGTCAGCGTAAGCGAGATTGCGGATCCGTCCAGAGCACGCTTCTGCGAGTCGGTCGAATCAGCGCACACGTCGCATTCGGAGGCCGTAGCCCTCGCGGAGGAGCTGGGCATCCGACGCGAACCATACCGGCTCGACAGCCAGGCGAAGTATGCGGTCGTCGCGGCCGGTGAGGCGGAGATCTACCTTCGCCTGACGCGGCACACCGGCTACGTCGAGAACATCTGGGACCACGCGGCGGGCGCACTCGTGGTCGAGGAAGCCGGCGGGAAGCTGACGGATCTGAACGGCGAGCGACTCGATTTCAGCAGAGGCCCCCGCCTCGAGAAAAACGTGGGTATCGTAGCCTCGAATGGACGATTCCACGACCGTATCCTGGAGGTGCTCGCCAGGATACAATCGAATCCCATCGAACAACAAAGATGAACGCGATTCTTCTGTGTGCCGGTTTCGGTACACGACTCTATCCCATCACAAAGAATCGGCCGAATGCCCTCCTGGACATCGCCGGTCGGCCCGTGGTGGATTATCAGATGGATCTGCTCCTGGATGTGCCCGCTTTAACAGAGGTGCACGTCGTGGCAAACGGCCGATTTGCATCGGAATTTTACCGATGGTGGCCGGCGTGGAGAGACCGCTGCGCGGAGCAGGAGGTTGCCATTTACCTGCATATCAACGGCTCCACCGACGAGGAGCATAAGCTAGGCGAAGTGGGCGACCTGGCTTTCGTGCTTCGTCGCGCGGGCGCGCCCAATGGGGCTATCGTCTCCGCCGGCTACAACATATACCGGTTTCCACTGGCACCGCTATGGGAGGAGTCTCGGGCATCCGGTGAGTCGCTCGTTCTGGCCTTTCCCGAGACGCATCACGCCGTCCTGCAGCAGCACACGGTCATCGAGTTCGACGACAGCAAGCACTTGACGGGCGTGCACGATCAGCCCGAGCATCCACCGGCCCAGTGGGTGTGTCCGAACATCCTTTTTCTGCAGCCAGACGCCGCAAATCTGGTGGATGACTACCTGGCGGGAGCCGGGAGTCCCCACCGATTGGCCGGATTCCTATCCTACCTGGTGGAGCGCCAACCTGTCCGCGTGGCCGTAATGCCGGAGGGTAGCATGCGCCTGCAGATCAACACGCGCTACATGTATGAAAAAGCCCGTGACCTTCTGGCGCGGGAGCCGGTGATCCTGGCCAGGTCCGCTTAAGCGGTGTCGCCCGGCGGCCGATATCCTCGCCATCACGAAGTCGATAACGCTGCGACGCGGCCATGGTGGCTCCCTGGCGAACGCGCGTGGAAATCAGTTCTGTATCGCTATATGGACGCGCACCCCAATGCTCAACTGGCCTGGAATGCGGCCTACTGGTTGCTGAAGAGCGAGGCTCGCAGACAGCGAGATGCCCGCTTTCCGGATTGCGACTGGAAGTTCGTCGAATCGAATGACGAATGCGTGGCTGCGGTCATCGAGGCGCAAACCCGCCTCTGCAAAGAGGCGATGCGAAGGGACGGTTCGGATCTCCGGCGCCGCGCCTGATTACGGACCCGAATCTCAGAGATGCCCGTCGGGCGGCATGTCGATACCCGGCTTCACGAAGATGTTCGTCGCCACGCGGTAACCGAGCACCTGCTCACCATCGCCCACGCGTACCGTTATAGGCCCGTGAAAGGGTGCCTTCTCCACGATCTCGATGGACGCACCGGGCAGCAGACCGATTTCTTCGAGATAGATCAACATCTCCGGATCCTCATCCGATACGCGCTGGATGTACACGGATTGCCCCGCCTGCATGTCGGATAGGGGATCGGTGATGGCCTCCGCTATCTCGCCATCGCGTGTCGGAATCGGGTCGCCGTGCGGATCGTGGGTTGGATAGCCCAGCATCTCGTCCAATTTGTCCTCAAACTCCTCCGAGATGTGGTGCTCCAGGTGCTCGGCTTCTTCGTGAATCTTGTCCCACGGGTAGCCCATCACCTCGCGCAGATACAACTCGAGTAGCCGATGGTGGCGAATGATCTCGAGCGCCACCTTTTCGCCGGTCTCGGTAAGGGAGACGCCGCGGTACGATTCGTACTCGACGAGTTTCAGCTGTGCCAGGCGCTTCACCATATTCGTGACGGATGCCGCGGACACGTCAAGTGATCGGGCGATGTCGCTGGTGGAGACTATATCGCTGCGGTCGTGCAGCTTATAGATCGTCTTGAGGTAGTCTTCTACGGATTGGCTGAGCACCGTCGTCATGGAGTTGGCGACAAGAACGGCGTATCGTTGCGTGCCTCAACTTGGAAGCACGCCGACTTGATCCTCATTCCTTCAGGCGATCGGGGTAGGTTGCGCGGATGAGCGCACGGGCCAGGACCTCCGTCGGATCGATGAGAGGCAACCCTTCAATCTCACGTTCCGGGACGGCGAGCGGCAGCTCTGTGCAGCCGAGCACAACGGCCTCGGCACCCCTTTCCTTCAGGTGGTGGATGGCGCTAAGAAGGCTCTGCCGTGCGATCTGAGAGACAGGATTGGCCTGCGCCTTGATGCCGTAAGATGGATCGAAGATCGTGCGATTGACGATATTCTCCTGCACAGTCTCATCCGGCAGGATGGGAGTGAGGCCGGCATCCTGTAACGCATTCTTGTAGATACCGAATCGATATACAGCCGACGTTGAGAGCAGGCCGATGCGCTCGAGGCGGTCGGTTTGCGCTCGGATGTGGTTGACGGCCTCGTCGATCATGTTGAGGAGCTGCACGGCTGCACCGGCCTCACGGAGGCGCTGCTGCACGACGTCGAATATGGCGGGTGCGTGGGCCGTGTTACATGGAATGCCCGCCACGGTCGCTCCCAGGCGATCGAGCTCGAGCGCGATGCCTGCGATTGCCTCTGCCGGGTTTACGCCTGAGTCCTCGCCGGTAGCTCTTAACAGAAACAGGCTTCGGTCGCGGATGCGCCCCGGATACGAAAGCAGCGCGACAGGAAGGTGGTCCTGATCCCGCGATGCCGCGGTGTGGTCAAAAATCTTACGGACGAGATCCAGGCCGGCGTATGGGCCCATTCCGCCGATCACGCCTATTATTCTCTCTTGCTCCATATTTTTATGTGCACGCACCCTCGAATTCGGAGAGGCAGATCATCGCCACTAACCGAAATGACGTCGAGGAATCGCCGTAATATTAGCAGGTGTGTTTAGCGCCCCTTACAGCAACTCCATGCACATCCGGTTTCCTCTACATTGTTTTTTGTTGATTCTATTGATGGGATCGACCATGGCCGACAGCGCAAAGGCGCAGGACCGGACGCGCGCCAGAGAAATGGGTATCCGACCCGGAGTGCTGCCCACGGGTACTCTCAATGCGATCACGGATGTCCCGGGGGTAAGGGTGGGACATCTCACGCTGATAGACGGGGACGCCATCCGAACCGGAGTGACGGCCATTTTGGCTCATGGCCGCAATCTGTATCAGGAGAAGGTGCCGGCAGGGGTCGCGGTGGGCAACGGGTTCGGCAAGTTGATGGGGGTCACCCAGATTCGGGAACTCGGGGAAATCGAGACGCCCATCGTCCTGACGAACACGCTCTCCGTTCCGCGTGCCGCCGATGCCATCATCGAATACACCCTGGCGCAGCCGGGTAACGAAGACGTGCGATCGGTCAACGCGGTAGTCGGGGAGACGAACGACGGCTACCTGAACGACATCCGGGCACGCGTCGTGACGCCGGATCACGTTCTCGAAGCCATCGAACTGGCGGCGGAGGGCCCGGTCGAAGAAGGCGCAGTCGGCGCCGGCACCGGAACGATTGCGTTCGGATGGAAGGGCGGCATCGGGACTAGCTCGAGGCGACTGCCCGAGTCGCTGGGCGGGTATACGGTGGGCGTGCTCGTACAGACGAACTACGGTGGCGTGCTTCGCGTCATGGGTATGCCCGTCGGAAAGCGGCTGGGACAATACTATTTGCGAGACTCCGTCGACGACGAGGCGGGGGACGGGTCCGTGATGATCGTCGTGGGCACCGATGCGCCTCTATCCGACCGCAACCTGGAACGGCTGGCCTATCGTGCCCTCCTCGGCATCGCGCGCACGGGATCGCCCATGACGAACGGCTCCGGAGACTACGCGATCGCCTTTTCGACAGCCGAGGAAGTGCGACGCACGCCCGATCGGCGAGCCGGCGCATCGCCCGTCACCCTTCTACCGAACGATCAGATGTCGCCGCTCTTCCAGGCCGCCGTGGAGGCCACGGAAGAGGCCGTATACAATTCCCTCTTCAAAGCCCGATCCATGTCCGGTCATCGGGGCACCGTCGAGGCGATACCACTTGAGGCCATCAGGGAGACGTTCGAATGAGCACTTTTTTAAGTCTTTGTAAATCCGGGCCGGCGACGCCCAGGGCGAAACCCGCCCCTGGCCGATTCGTTGATTGGCGCGCCAGGGCCGTTTATTTTTCCAGACTCCGGGTCTTGGAAAAGAGCATCCATCGAAGGTCAAGAGCAGACTCACTGTGCCCGGTCGTCTAATGGCAGGACAGCGGCCTTTGGAGCCGTATGTGGAGGTTCGAATCCTCCCCGGGCAAC
>CBFGRV010000020.1:0-57864 GCA_965651265.1 uncultured Rhodothermales bacterium | reverse complement strand
TCACTAATCGATCATCCCAATCGGGTCAGCCCTGCAAATGGCCGTTGAGTACTTTGCATATGGCATGATGCATTCGCTCCACCATTTTTTCCTCTGTGAATTTCTCTAAGTAGAGTTGTCGACTGGCTCTTCCGAACCGATCTCGGAGCTTCACGTCAGAAACCAGAAGGCTCAACTTTTGCTCGATCTGCTCGGGGTGAGCACCATCGACGATGAACCCGTTGTGTCCATCCAAAACACAGTCGGCGATTGCGCCGCGATCGGTAGAGATGATGGGCAGCCCCGCGGCCAATGCCTCGACGATGACCCATGGATGGCCTTCAGGCTGGCGGGGCGTGAAGATGAAAACATCCGCCCCAGCCAGCAGCCGAAACTTTTCGTCGCCGACCGCGGGCGGATGGAATGTCACGGGAAGCCTGTGCTTTGCGACGTATCCTTTGCATCGCCTCTCTGTCTCGGGGTTGTCCCACGCACCGACCATGTCCAGATGGAAGTTCTTTGTACCATGGCGGAGTGCCAGGTGAACCCCTTCGATGACGTCGTAGATGCCTTTCGCCTCCTGGAGGTTGGTGAGGCATAGCACGTTTACATGCGGCGGGCGCGAAGCCCTGCCGTTTCGACTTTCTGGAAGGAGATAATTTGCGCCGTTCGGCACGACGAATATCCTGTCCTCCGGAACCAGGCCATGGAACAAGTATCGCAGCCGCTCTCCCAGGACGATCGCCCCGTGGCTTGACCTTAGAACCTTGGTGACATACCACCTGACAGGACTTGGAGCACTCGCTAGCCAGTTTTGCAGATTGCTTCCCCTGAGTTGAACCAACACGGGGATGCGGAATAGTCTGCTCGCAATAAGGAATATGGAATCCTTGACGAAACCTAATGTGGTCTGGCTAATGGGTACGACGACAATATCCGGGGATGTCGCCCTGATGCTACGAACAAACTGACGATAGATATTGAGATTGGCCCATACCTTGTCCGTATTCCACGTACCCAAGGTATCCATCGTCTCGTGTACGTTCGTGTTCACATGGTGCAGGACGACACGATCCTTCAACGATGATGACAGCAAGATTTGGGTTGCCACAGAGGGTCCCATGTAGGGCGGAGGCAATTTTCCTAGCAGCAAGACCTTTGGCTTCCCGGGCTGTTGAGATACGTCGGGCATCCGACGATTGTGGTCTTGAGATATGAGGACACGCACCTCCGTGCGATCTATCGAGCCGCGAGAGTACTCGGCCTTTCGAACGGCCTCGACGTTCGAACGGGAAAACGAGATGCCTCGACGACGCGCTTCGCCCCCGGTTTGTCCAGAATAGCTCCGTAAGCGAGAATTGACATTGCCAGATACATCAATGGCGCATATAAGGTGGGCGTTGTGGTAATAGAGTACAGCAGAATGATCGCCATCGCGCCCTGTATCAGGAATCGGTCAGCACTGGAGCTCCTCCAGCTTCTGGCGAAGATCCCGATGTAGAACATCAGGTAGAAAATCAAACCAATGAGACCTGTGGAGAATGTGATGCGGAGGTAGTCACTGTGAATCCCGCTGAGAAGCATCGCTCCAATGGGTTTGTCGATGCTCAGTGAAACGCCGCCCAACTTGGCATGCAGGGGCATTTCCGTCCAGGTCTCTATATAGCCCCTCCATCGCGACACCCGTCCATGAAATGCGCGGTCAACATTCTTATCTCCTTCTATGACGGCAATGTCCGTCGCGAGGGCGCTTTCGATCCGTTCTCCAATGGTGTCGCCGACGACATAGCTTCCCGCCACGCCCAGCACCAGAATGAGAAAGAAGGCTGGATAATTAGACTTGCCAAGAGAGTGGAAGGCTAGCAAAGCAAGTATTGCGGCCGCCACACCCCAGCTTGCCGTGTGATGCATCGATAGCAACCCTGCAACGGTAAGCGAGCCTACGGCTACGAGTAGAATGGCCCTTCTTCCGAAGGTTGCTCTGTTCCCTCTCTCCAGGAAAAAATAGCCTACAATTAGCCACGCGCCGATGATGTAGATCGCGTAACTAACCACATCCGCATACAAACCTTCGTATCGGTAGTATCCCCTCGTATACACAACAGAAGATAGCGGCGAAACTAGCTGTTCATATATCAGCATGCCGAACGGCACTATCGTGGAGTATAGAAATGTCGTAATTACTCCAAGCAAGTCTCTCTTTGATCGTACCAGATGGCGAACAAACCAGTATAGCAGGAATGGTGTGACTATCTTAGTCACTATTTCAACGGACTCGATCGCCACGTCAAGGGTCACAACTGCAAGAATATTCAACCCGAGGCATATTCCCCACAGCGTCATAAAAATATCGGAGCTCGACTTGATCCTGCCCGGAAACCTGGACGAGAGCATACTTCCCAGGATCAAGATCGGAGTGAGAACTCCGATTATGTTCAAGGGTGACAGCAGAGGTGATATTTCCTTGACGAAGTAGAAGATATCCAGTACCGGCCGAATCAGGATCAGCAGGACGAACCACTTGAGCGACCACGGCAACGCTCGAAGCCACTCTCTCCAATCGGAATAGGTCATGATCCGTGCCTTCCTGCCCTAGATTGCTTGACGGATGGAATCGACCATGCTTTCGGCACTGGACGGCATCCCCAAATGCTGCTCAACAAACATCTGGGCATTCCTCCCTATCCGGCTTGCTTCAGCCGGATGATCCAACAGCCACATGACTTTGTCGAAGGCGTCTTGCGTGTTCTCGAAGTCGACTGCGAAACCCGTTTGTCCGTCAATGATCAAGTCATGTGTCGCCCCGGCGTGAATGGAGGACAGGCAGGGCACTCCGGCAGCCATCGCTTCAACGAGCACCAGCCCCCAGACGTCCCGATCCGTTTGAAATAAATGACAGTAGCTCCGCGACAAAAACTCGGGAATCTCCCTGGTTTGCCTGTAGCCGTGGAAAACGACCGTATGCTGAAGGCCATGGCGCTCCACATACTCGGCTAGCCGAGGGAAATCGTCTCCATCTCCCACTATGTCCAGGACAAAGTCATCGCGCACCTGGCGCAGGAGACGAATCATTTCGAGGATGCGGATGACGTTCTTGCCACGAGTCAGATATCCTATATAGGTCAGGCGCTTGGCTGCTCCATTGCGATTGGCAGCTCGCAAGCGCTCAACCCGCTTCCGGAAGTATTCGGTATCCACGGTGTTCAGTGCAATGGTAATGTGACCTTCGGGAATACCGAGCGAGTTCAGGTACGCCTTTGCTCTCGATCCATACGCAATGGCCCTCGAGGCTCGTCGAGCCAGTATCCGTCTCACGAACAAGCGCCAGCCTTTTGCATCGAGACCGAGACTGCCGGACCAGATGATGTACTTGACTCCCGTCAGGCGAGACATCATCCATACTTTCATCGTTGAGATTGAGAAGCCTGCTGAAATGATGATGTCCGGCTGATACTTCCTGATCAGAGGGATCAATCCACCGTAGGTGAACAGGGTGTGCTCGGTGGATTTACCAAGCACGATGTGCCTGGATCGAAGCTGAGTGTACCTGAACGTGATCCGATCCAGGTCTATCTTCCACTTGCGGCGCGCATAGCCCATCGCTCCGAATGCGACGAGGAGCTCTATTCCCACGGCGGCCAGCTGGCGATTCAGCTCCTCGAAGAGAGGTATGCGATATGGAGTCGGGATGTTCGTGACGAGCAACACCTTCTTCCTTACATCCCGGGCGGTGTAGCCGTTGTTTCTCGGCGTTGCGGCTACCGCCGGCTTTTCCACCAGTCGCAAATTCGGGTTCATTGGTTCGTGACAGGCACCTCGTGCGGCGTGCTAATCGCGTTAGATCGAATCCTTTCCAGAGCAAGGTTCTGATAGATCTCGCTAAACTGACTGGCCATTCGGTCGATGCTGAAGTGTTCGGCCCGAGATCTCCGCTCTTGCGCCAATGCCTGCAAATATTCCGGATGGCGAAAATAGTATTCCATTCGATCGACGAGAGCAGGCACGTCGCGAACCACATCTTCCCTCGAGACTTCTCCTACCACTTCGACAATCCCTCCTCCATCTTCCATTACAATGGCCGGCTTACCGAGTGCGAGAGCTTCGACAGCCACGAGGCCGAACGATTCGTTGTAGGAAGGAAAGACGCAGAGGTCCATCCGCTCCTGAAAATCGGCTACGTTTTCCCGATATCCGGTGAAGATCACTTTGCCGCGAATACCGAGGCGGTCGACCTGGCTCTCCAGCTTCGTTCTGAGTGGACCATCCCCCACCAGGAGCAACATTGCGGGCTTATGCTCCTGAAATTCTGCAAATGCCTGAATTAGAAGATGCAGGCGTTTGATCTCGGCGAATCGGCCAACCGTGCCCACCACGAACTTATCCCGGACAGCCTCCAGCAACGGCGGCTCAATCTGCCCCGAGGCTTTCATCCTGTTCAAGTCCGACCCGTTGTAAACTACGCTTCGGGGAACCTCCTCTAGTCCGAAACGATCTTCCGCGGTGTGCCTCGCGAATTGAGAATTGAACGTCATGTAGCTGACGTCATGGTTCAGGAATCTCCTTTGCAGGCCCGCGTAGGCAACATCGCCGATCTTCAGTTTTTTTCTAAAATGGAAGTTGCCATGTACGGTATAGACAATGAGTCGATTGGATGCCCTGGCTGCTAAAGCAATAAATGGATTGAAGAAATGAAGATGTAGTACGTCGTATCTGCGAAACGTCTCTGTGAACCGCCTATATCGTTTAGTAGAGAGGCTTACGCCATGGCGAAGATTATCTACGTGCTTTTCGATTGCAAGCTTATCAAATTGGGCATAGAGAGGCCCCTGACTTTTGGCGAATAGGACTCCACATTCGATAGATCCAGATTCTTCAAGGCCTCCGCAAAGATCGCAAACCAGTCGCTCAACTCCTCCGAAGTTCGCGGTCCAAAGGACTTGAAGTACACGTATCTTCCTGCCCTTCGGATTTGTAATCTCTATGCCATTCTGCATTCGTCAGGAGACGATCTTTGCGAGCTTGTTCCGCATGCTCGCCAATCGGACGACCCGTGCCTTCCCGTCTACTATCGTCTTATCCCCCACCTTGCAGATGGTATGCAGGCCATGCTTGTAGGGACCGGACGAATCCGGTTCGAGGAGTGCGACCTCTTCTTCGCGGAACGCTTCGCGTGAGAGCTCGACTACCCGGTTGATTACGATCCCCGAGCCGTATCCGCGACTGCTATCCTGGCTGGGTCGAAACAGGCAGCCGTCGTGAATGAACGGAGTTCCTGCAGGGCGGCTCGATCGCACATCTGACTTTACGGGGTTCTTGCGATGTGCAACCCAGGGACCCGTCAGATTCTCCGCATAGAAGATGTAGAGATTGAGATTCGGCCGATTTCTTCGGTCCCCGCAAAACAGCCACCACAAGCCATCGAATTGAATCACGGAGCTATCAACCCCCTCGAAACTCTCGAGGAGCGCCGCCTCCCTCTGCCAGACATCGGGGAGCTTCTGTGCTCTGTATAGGGCGACCTCGTTCGCATCTGCAGTAGCCGGGATACAGAATATTTCCCCATCGTGCTCGAGCAGGAACGGGTATGACATATGGCCCGGCTGCTCCATCACCATTTTGGCCTCCGTCGCCGGACCGCCGTCGAGTTCTATCGCCGAAATGACACCCTTTTTCGTGCTCAGGCAATAGTCCTCAAATAGAATGTGAAGCCTCCCATCGGCCCGAACGGCAAACGGGTCTGCATAGTAGCGACCTTTAGGCGGTGCCGGTAACCATCTTACATCGGGGACGGGATTCTGGAGGAGCGATTCGATCGGAGCATCGACGACACCAATGTTCCAGATGTCATCCTTCAAGAGTGCATTATTCCAGTGCGAGATTTTATCCTGCAGCGATCGCCACTTTGTCGCCGACACCATTGTGTCCGTAGACCTCGAAAGGTTCACATGGACCTTCTCATCGCTGAATATTTCATCACCCGCGAGCAATTGCGTGCATACCTCCGCCGGCCATTTGCACGTAGCCTGATGAAGTTCACTCAGCGTCTTCGGCGCAGAGTGTGGAAAGGCAAGGAACCTGCCTTCCCTCATTATGACACCAGACGCCGCGTCAGTCATTCTAACCAGCCGTGCCCTGCTCGTACGATCGGCTTCCACACCCTTCATGTTTGAAGGCAGTTCAAAGTTGAACGCCCATACACCGTACCGCGGGATACTCAAGAGATCCGGGTGGACATAGCGATGGTCGAATGCCAAGATGAAATCGAGGTCGAAGCTCTCAATAGTCTGCTTACCTCCGCCCGGAAATCCAGTGACTTGATCAACGGGCCTGCCGTTGAACGAGAGATCGACCCATTCCTCTACCTGTTGCCCATTGTTTGCACCGCGATCTGTTACAACGAGAACACTGCATTCGACTCCGGGCACGCCAAGGAGCTGATCGATACAGCGCACCTGCCATCTCGGAAGCTTCGGACCATCACATAAGATTCCGAAGCGCATATTGCGATCGCTGCGATTCATCCGAACGACTGAAATATCGGATTACCCTGCCTGAAGCGGCCTTATCAGGGGGCTTGAGACGAGGGGTTCGAAGTGCGGGAGGTGGCGCCGGTTGTAGTGATGTGCGTCTTCGACGAATTGGAATCGAGCTTCGAGAAGATCCGGCACGTCTTCGAATTGGATGGGCAAAGAAAAGGTAAATCGATTCAGACGATTTTGAAGCTTGACGTATCGACGGCCCAAGAGGCTGAATGCCGCAGGAATCAGCCATCCCTCCCGCTGAAACGCAAGTTCCTTTCCATTGCGAAGCCGCAAACATCGAGCAGGGCGGTACTCTTCATCCCTGGGAAAATAAAGCCGCTTCTCGCGAACTGCGCATCGAAGAAAATTCTCGAGCTCCTGAGCAAATCGGTCTATCAATAGGCACACTTCTGATGGACGAATGTCTTGTCCGAACCAGTTTTCGCGCCATCCAATTACCCGATGTGTAAGCTCATGAAGTGGCCCCGATGATAGGTCGAGAAATTCCAGATCGTATTGTACAGCCCGAGCATGGAGCATAA
Source organism: uncultured Rhodothermales bacterium (assembly GCA_965651265.1). Taxonomy (GTDB): domain Bacteria; phylum Bacteroidota; class Rhodothermia; order Rhodothermales; family VXPQ01; genus CBFGRV01. The sequence continues at coordinate 50,822 of CBFGRV010000020.1, read as the reverse complement.
AGTCTCGCAACCGTACCACTTTGTACGTTTGCTGTAGCACCAGACTCATATACATCCTTACCAGATACTCGAGTGCGATCTGGACTTTCAGCAAACGCTCACATCCAGGGTTCTCGGATCCCTTCCTTGACCGAAGCTCCCGACCCCAAAGCAGCTTGTAATTGTGAAAGAACGAGTACTGCTGGGCCTTAACAAAAAGAGATCGCGGTACACCAAATAATTGATGAATGAACAAGTATCGTTCTGCATCTGATAGATCTTGGCGGGGATTGTAGGTGCAGGAACGATCATCTTCGAAGACGACGACCAGGTCTAAATCTGAAATACCCGGTGTACTGACGCTTCCGATCTGGTAGATGGCGACGACGTCTGGTTGCCGAGCTAGCCGGTCCACCATCCGGCTGACGGCCTCCTCGTATATTCCGAGCGACACGGCGACGGGGTGGTCGATAAGCCTGTAAGCCATTACAGGGAGTACACCCTACGCCCGGTCGTTTGCCGAAACCTCATGCCGGCTGCGAAACGGCGGATGCCGTGACCTTTTCCAGATTGCTTCGCATGGCTCGAACGAGATCCTCCATGCTTGCAAACACCTCTACACTGAGCAACCGGGCAATGGATGGAGGTATCGGAGGACTTGCCTTCCGGCGCAGCATCGTACCGATGGCACCTCCGCGCGTCAAGAAATATCGACGGAGTCCGGACAAGTCATACTGCCAATTCAAGCGAATCCGGGAAGCGATCTCCATGCTTGACCATGCCGCCGCCGAGAAGTCCGTCCGGGCCTTGTCGAAGCTATCTGCTTTCCAGACACCTTCCCCGTCGCGCACCTGCACGTAGAGTGCCGGAAGTAGCATGAAGCGACTCAGCAAGCTCTTGAGGCCGTAAACAGTCGTCGGGTAATTTTTCCTTTTGAGTTGCCTCAGAACGGTGGACGAAAGCGAAAGGAAGGCGTGCTTCATCTCCCTGTGCGCATCGCGCGGCCGAAGATTGATCGTACCGGGCTGGTCAGGTAAGAGCGCTTTCGAGTATCGAAACAATACGCTTGGAAAGTAGGCCTCGCAGTAGTAACGCAGGTCGAGCTCCGTCAGGACAAACCAGCCATGGTGCTGAAGTGGATCGTAGTCAACCATTATCCCAATCGCTCGATGCAGGTCACGCGCAACTCGTGCGAGCCGCGTCTGATCTCGCATCACCTCGTCTTTGATAATGACCAGGGCATCGAAATCGCTATACGACATCTCCTCGTAGCTCCCCAGACTACCGTGTACGAAGGCTGCATAGAGATCATCTGACAGGTGCTCGCCCAGGTATGCAGACATCGCATGCACATGATGGCATTCTCCGCTGTAAGGCACCACAGGAATGCTGGTGGAATCTTGTTCGTCCGCGGATATTTCTCGAGCCAGGTGGCTTTCTTGGTTCAGCGACCTGTACCGACGCGCTAGATCGGCCGCACGCTTCTGGTACCAGGTTTTCGGCCGTAGCATGGAGCGGAGAAGATCCGCGCGGCCGGCAGGAGACGCATTAACGACTCTTTCCAATGCGCAGTGGAAGTCGTTCTGCGCCGCCGCAAAGCCAATCATGCGTTCGCCAGGAGCAGTTTCATGCCTCCGGCCTTCTCCATGATATCCGAGGCAAGGCGTTCGAATGCCGGCTCCTGCAATATGACATCCGGGGGATCAATCAGGTCTCTCTTTGTTCCGAGGTGACGAAGCGGCATCTCGAGCAGATCGAAATAGTAGTGGATAAACTGCAGGAGCTCTGCCCTGTGAGCCTCCTGCCTCGCCACAATCCCCTCGAGTCCTTCGACACTCTGAAAGTACTCTTCCTTCCTCGTAAACCGGGTAACGAAGGACGTATTCAGATAGGGTGCCTGTCCGGCCACCAATACCGGCAGACCCGCATACATCATTTCCAGACCCAGAGTCCCATTGTAGACGATTCCGGCATCGATGATGTCGAAGAGTGAGTAGCTCTTAAGCTTGAGCGCCGACGGAATGAACCCGATGTTCTCTACGAAGGTCAGCTCGTTGTCGGATAGCTTCGTCCCCAGCTCACGCGATACGATGTCTTTCACGCTCACCCTGGGCTTCATGGTTGACGTCTCCGCTGGATGAGCACGGATCAGGAGCACGAGCTCCGGGTGATCCAGGAAGTATTCGATTGTCTCCCGGATCCATTCAAGTGGCGTGCGAAAAATGGTATGGCCGTCGGCCAGACTCGTATCCCACAGGACGTTGGTAAAAAGGGCAAATGCTTTGCGATCCGCCTGATGTACCTTCAATCGCTCTATGACGTGCGGGTCATGGCCATACTTGCCATACCGAGTCAAATCCCTGGACCGAAAAGCGAACCGAGCATCCATGAGCTCTGATGCCGATTTAGCCGCATCCAAAACATCTATTTGATCCTTGCATGCGTTAAATAGAAGGTCGGTCTGACTGCTCACATATCTGACGTTATTCCCTCGGAACCCCCAGAGGCCATAAATTACGACAGGCACGTTCCGTTGTTTATAGTACTCGGCGAAAGGCGCCCACGTAGAATAAATGCCGTGGTACATAACCAGGGCATCGGGCTTGAGCTTCTTTCGTACGTTGATGGCGATCCGATAACTCAATAATGCATTGCGTATAAAAGAGAGCGCCATCTCTTCGTAGTCAGGCTCATCCTGTACGAGTCCTGCCGACGACAAGTAGTACCTGACCAGGGACGATTCCACGGCCGGCCAGAGATTGATGCCATTAATCGTAAAATCCTGACTTTTAAAAAGGGACACAGCATCCCGGTCGACTCGTTCACGCTCTTCGTCTGTGATGAACTCTGAGTATCCGCGGTAGAAGCTAATGTGCTTCAGGAATTGGCGCGTATACCAATCACGAAATGAATTCTTCGTACTTCGTCCACTGTAGTGACCCAAGTCGTGTTGTTCCAGAACATTGTCATCGACGAGTACATAGGGACGACCGCCTTTGATTGCCAGCTTAACCGCCAGGAAGCTGAGAAAGAGGAGGTTCCTGTATTCATAGTTGGCTGCCAGATTCAGGACAATGCGAGGCCCGCTCTCAGGCATCGAGCGGCTCTGGTCGCCAAAGAACCGAAATAGATGGCGGCGGCGGAATAACCGATGGACGAAGCGGAGTTCTCCATACCATCTGAGTATGACCTTGCCTGCACGGCTTTGGGGAAATCCTGACGCAGTCATCGACCGGTACAGGATTGCGCCAAACCGGGTATCTCTGAGCTTTCGTACCGACATAAAACGAAGTCCTATGAATCGCAGAATCCGACGCGACGACGTCTGGCGGTGGTCACGCGCGGATCACGACGCAAGTCGTGCCATCTCCCTGAAGGTGCGGCTGGACTCGATAAGCTCGTCGAATGTACCCTCGTCCGTGATCGTACCCCTTTCGAGCAGGTAAATTCGATCACAGTGCCTCACGGTCGTAAGTCGATGGGCCACGATGATGGCCGTGCAGTCCTCGGTGAGACCGCTGATCGAGCTCATCACTGCATCTTCCGTTATGCCGTCCAATGCACTCGTTGCCTCATCCAGCACGAGAACTTTCGGCTCGTGATACAGGGCGCGAGCGAGACCCAATCGCTGCCGCTGCCCGCCACTCAGTCGGACTCCTCGTTCGCCGACCACTGTGTGGTAGCCATCCGGGAGTTCGGATACGATGAAGTCATGCATGTTCGCAATCCGCGCCGCTCTCTCCACTCTCTTCAAGTCCGCGTCCTCCTCGTCGACGCCAAAAGCGATGTTGCTGATGATCGTATCATCCAGCAAGAACACGTCTTGTGGCACATACCCTATGAGACGCCTCCACGCTCGGATTCTGGCCCCGGAGACCTCCTGGCCATCCACCAGAATGCGGCCTTGCTCGGGTGTGAGCAGGCCCATGATAATATCGATCAATGTCGACTTGCCGGAGCCTGTTGACCCAACGAATGCGACGTGCGTGTTTTTCCGGATGGTGGCTGAAATCTTCCTCAACACATAATCATCGCTACTCGGATATCTGAACGAGACATCATCTATGTGTATCCCGGAAGTAAACTCCAAAGGCTCGGCATCATCTCGCTCTCGCTCTGACTGATCGATCTCGTCCTCCATCCGGAGATCCTCATAAATCGCATCGATTATGGGATAGTTGAAGCGAACGCTCGAAAAGGTATCAAAGAGCTTCTGAAGGGATGGCAAGAGTCGGTAGCCCGCTAGTGCATAGAGACTTAGAACAGGAACGATCTCCTGGAAGCCTTTCCCGGTCGATAGTACGTAGAGCACCACCGAAATAATTCCTCCAAATGCGAGCGTCTCGACGAGGAATTTCGGCGCCTGACTGACTATTCGATACCTCGCCTGGACGGTCGAAAAGGTACGCGATGCCGCGCCGAACCTGGTCAAGAAGTGATCCTCTACTCCATGCGCCTTAACGGCCTTTATCCCCTCGAGCATCTCGTTGGCGGTTTTGAACCGCTGCTGAACAGCCGTCATACGCGACTTTCCAATGGACGTCAGGTAGGCCTTTACAGCTCCGAATATCACAAAGTATGCTCCACCGAGTACGCCGAGTACGATAGTCGCCAGAAGGGGATCAACAACAACGAGCAGAACGAAGATCAGAAATGCTACGAGTAGACGTGCACATAGCTCGGTGGCGGGCAGCAAGAAGTTGTTTATGAACTCCGATACCTCATTGAGGACTTGCTTGCCCATGTCTGACGTGTTGTGGGCAAGAAAGAATGAGTACGGCATGGATGTATAGACGACCAACATTCTCTGGGCCAATGAGTACGCACTGTCCCACGTGAATTTATGCTGCATCCACCGTGTGTAGAGCGAGAATAGATTGGCGAATGCGAAGGTCACCAATACGGCTATTCCAAACGCGATTAAGAACTGCCGCTCGCCAGTGAAGCCAAAGTGTTGATATACTTTGTGCAGCCATTCATTCTCAAAGATTGTCTCTGGAGCCGAGACTATGCTCATGAACGGGAGCACGGATGCTATTCCCACTACCTCGAATACCGACATGACGAGGATAGCCCCAAACAGCAGAGCCATCCTCCGTTGATCACGTCGATCTAATATTACAGCCAGCTTCCGGGCGAGCTCGGACATGAAGCGAATCTTACCTCCTACTCTTACTGGACTTCACGGGTCGTAAGGCGTTTACCATTACAGCTTCGATTCAGATAGCGCTGAGCGCGGGGCTGCGCTTCCAGAGGGGAACCCTGCTGCCGCCGGTCTGCAGCGAGTGCTGTGCCGCCTGGAGCACCTCCAGCACTCGAAGGCCATTCCAGCCGTCCGTTCTCGGTTGTTGGCGCGTACGGACGCAGGAAATGAAATGACTCATTTCCAGACGAAGCGGCTCATCGTGCTGGTAGGCGACCGGGGTGCCGTCCCCCTTCCGAGGCACTGGTATGTTGTTGACCCAGCTGGCGCCCTTGTCATGCAGAATCAGCTTTTCGCCGGGTGGAGCACTATCGTCGAAAACGGCCATCTTCTGGGAGCCCATTACGATGAGCTTCTGCTCCTTGTACGGATGTAGCCATGAAACGAAGATGTGCGCTCGCACACCGTTGTCAAAGAGCAGACTAGTGACCGTTGTGTCGGCCACATTGGGTTGTAAATAGGCGCCTCCCGTGGCCAGGACCTCGATCGGCCGCTCTCCCACCAGTCGAAGGGCCACGGCGATGTCGTGTGGGGCGAACGACCACAGAATGTTCTCCTCGCGGCGAAATCGCCCGAGATTCAAGCGGTTCGAATAGAGATACTGCAGCCGGCCGAATTCCCCCCTCTCCATGAGCTCAGCCAACTTGAGAACGGCCGGGTGGTACTCGAGCAAATGCCCCACCATCAGGATCCTGTTGGTCGCCTGTGCCACCTTGACCATCTGCAGCGCGTCGTCATAGTGCAGCGCGAGGGGCTTCTCTACAAAGGCATCCTTGCCTCTCTGCATCGCTCGTATCGCGAGCGTAGCGTGGGAGGAGGCGTGAGTACTGATGGCTACGGCGTCCACGGCCTCGTCGGCCAATACATCCTCGAAATCCGAGTAGAGCCTGATGCCGGGATAAAGCGAAGCTACTTTCTGAAGGGCTTCGGGCTGTACGTCGCAAACTCCACAGAGGTGACCCAACTCGAAGAGATTCCTGGCGATGTTTTTCCCCCAATAACCGTGGCCGACTACTACGATCTGGTTAGCCATGACTTGTTCTCAAAATGTGTTCATTGTGTGTCGCATACAGTATGTGGCACACCGCCCTATGTACCTAGTTGGCCGAATTCCATGAGGGCCTTATCGTAGTCGTCTCTTCGACCAATGTCTCTCCAGTACTCGCGAACTGGGAATACTGCTGTATCATGACCTTCTTTGCCGAGCACCTCGAATAAGTCGGGCATATCGAAGTATTGACCACGGGGTATGAATTGCAATGTGGTATTGTCCAGCACATAGACTCCCGCATTGACAAAGAATCGCTTAACAGGCTTTTCTTTGATACTTACTATCCAATGCTCATCCGTTTCTACAACGCCATATGGCACCTGAACGTCATATTCTCTCACACACATCGTTGCAACGGCCTGGTGGTACCTGTGGAAGTCGATCAGTTGCGAGAAGTTGAGCTTGGTGAGCAAATCCCCATTCATGACAACGATTTCCTCGGCGGGTACCTCCGGAAGTAAGCTCAAGGAACCGGCTGTACCGAGGCGCTCATTTTCATGGAGGTATTCGATCCGTACGTTCCACTTGTGACCGTCCCCGAAATAGTCCATGATCATCGCGGCCTTGTAATTGACCGAGAAGTAGAACTGACGGAAACCGTACGCAATGAGATTGTCGAGGATTGTTTCGAGAATGGGCTTGTCTCCGACGCGCAATAGGGGCTTGGGACAATCCTCTGTGAGGGGGCGAAGCCGCGTTCCCAGACCGCCCGCCATGATCACCACCGGGCAGGAGAGCTCGGCCCGCTTCACGAGAGCGTCGATGACTTCCAGACCCTGCACTCTCCCCCGCTCGTCCACAATGGGGATCTGATGGAGCCCTTTTTGCTGCATCAATGCGAGCAAGGTCTCTCGATCAGCGCGCCTGTCTGCAACCGTAGGCGTCGTGCACATAATCTGATCGGCGCGCTCATCGAGGGCTACTCCGCGCAGTATGGCCCTTCGGATGTCTCCGTCCGTGATAACACCCAGCAGAACTCCCTCTTCGTCGACTATGAGGGCAATTTGGAGCTCGGCCATATCGATTCGTCCGATAACCTCGCGGATCGTTGCGTCAGGCGATGCGAGTGTCAGAGTCCAGTCAGCCATTTTCCAGCCAGGTTTTCCTCTATGGAGCAAACTAGAAGGGAGCGGCGGACTCACGGCGCTTCAGAATCGCTACGAGTGAGTCACGACCAGGGTTGACCAGGTCAACCGTGTCCCGCCGTCAGGAATGTTTCTTGGTATGGTGCAGACTTCTGCGAGCGCGCACCGTCAGAATAGCGGCGCTCAAGCGGTGGCAGCCGCGTCAGGGGTTAATTGATCACGATGCGATCGTTCGCCATTCCAATGCTCCTTCACCACTTTGCCGGTGCGCGCATTCAAGAGGGTGACCGTCGTAGTACCGGATGAATTGTTTGCAGCTACTCCGATCGCCTCAACAGCACGGAGAGGAAATGTCTGCTCATCGAGGACATACTGCCATCGATGAAATGGAAGGTCGATGTCGAAGTTGTCGTGGTAATAAGATCCATCCACTGTCTTGATGGCCAACCACGGCTGCGGCCCGAACGTCGGGGTGGTCGACGCGACCTTGATCACGTGGGCCGAATCATTGATGGCCTCGAGCTCCAGATCCAGCTCACATGGGCGCTGAGCCGGAAGCTGTAGTGCGGATTGCATGGCTTCAACGGCCTCAGAATACGCGAACGACACCTCTGGATAGTCGGAGGCGACCCTCGCGATCAGTGCTCGCGTCTCTTCGACATCCGGGCGGATATCTCGAAAGTCATGATTCGTGAAGGCGAGCACGACAGGTTTGCCCTCTCGAGCCTCCTCAAAAGCCTGCCGCACCTCCCGCTCAGTTAGTAGCAGGTACCGCGTCCCGATATTGAGGCATCGAGCGATCCACCGCCGGCAGCTTCCCTGAACCTGGTAATCGTCGTGAGCCGGGTGATAGGGCTCCCAGGTACTCGGCGCACGGCGCCAGTCGCCGAATCGGCCGTCGGACAGTCCCGACTGGGACTTGTCCAGGGCCGAAGCCTCCATCGCCTGGTTGGAGAAGTCGAAGGGGATGTACTGCTCCAGGAACCAGTGGCTATCGGGGCGGAGCACATGAAAGCCTGGTCGGTTCGCCGCGGGAAACCACAATCTGTCGATGACGCGTCGCGTCAAAATCTGGTAGAGGCTGTCGGATGCAGCCCACCAGTGTGTTGCACAGTGATGAGCGTTTCTATTGTGCGGATGAGGATGGTAGTGAAAGTGAATCCCATCCTCTGCCGAATCGGTCTCCTTCAGGATGCTCCTATAGTGATCGAAGATGTTGTGATATCCTATGTCGCGGCGCCGTGGATTGACGTCGTAATCAATATGATCGACGCAGAACCAGTTAAAGACCCAGCCTCTACCCCGGGAATCAGGAATCCTCGTGCGGAATTTCTCCCCGAGGGCGTCGCGTAGCATCCCATCGACTTTGTCCCACGTGTCATTGTAGTTCAATAGATGCGACGCGACCACTCGCTGAACGGCCGACTCCAAGCCGTCCAAATCGATCTCTCCGGCCTGCAACTGGCGCAACGTTTTTCGGCTCGGCTCCAGATCAATTCCGAAGATGCTCTTCAATCGCGCAAACGTTGCGTCAACGGATTCGTAGAGCGGCCCTTCGGTATCGATGGCGTGAACGACGTATACGGTGCGGCTCACGATCCTTGAGTTGCTTGAATGAATCGGTTCGTGGTGGCCAATCTATTCGACCACCCAGCTCGCGACGTACATTTCTCGAGCGGGTACACCGGCCACCGAGACGTTAGCCGGCACGTCTCTGATTACCACAGCGCCGGCGGCAATCAGGCTGCATTCGCCAATCGTGCGCCCTTGAATGATGGTGGAACCGGCGCCAACAAAGGCATCCTCACCTACCCGGACGGTTCCCGAAAGGGTTGCCCCGGGTCCTACGTGCACATGAGCGGCGAGCACGCAGTCATGATCGACGGAGGCGCGCGTGTTCACGATGGAGTTCGCTCCGATTCTCGTTCCGGTTTGCACAACGGCGCCGGCCATGATCTGAACCCCCTCCTCCAGAACGACCCCTGCTCCCAGTACGACGGATGGGTGGATGACCTTCTCGAATCGATAGCCCAGTGAACGATAGCGGTAATAGACCTCCCGCCGCCGTGCCGACGAACCTGTCGTTCCGATTCCATTGACAAGGAGTACCTGGTCGGGCCGATATCGTGACACCACCTCATCTCCGCCCAATCGCGCAACTCGGAGGATGTCGGGCCGACTTTCGTCCGGGTCCGTAAAGCCCAGCACCCGCCTATGTTGAGCCAGCAATGCGTCGATGAGCACCTTTGCATGCCCGCCGCCGCCAATTACAAGTAGGGGAAGATGCATCGAATTCCGTCTGGCGACGGTATCAGTTTAGGTCGTCCCAGGTGAGCACCTGGTCTTCGTCGACGTCGCGCGCCAATGTTCGCCCGAGCACATAGTCCATAGCATCCGGTGAGATGCCCGTGCCCGGCCGCTTGGCATCCAGATCCTCTTCGGTGATCACGTGCCCTTTCGGTAAAGATCGATGAGCTACGAGGCTCCGTCGAAACTTCTTGCGCTTCTCGAATTCCGCCTCGCTAACCGTACGGACGCTGCTCCCAAGAGCCTGATAAACGTTCTTGCACTCCTGCGCAAGTACGCGGAGCTCGTCGGGGTCAGCGGAAATGGCATGGTCCCATCCCGGCAAGTCCTTGTCGAGGGTAAAATGTTTTTCGATGATGCAAGCCCCCAGGGCCACCGCGGCAATTGGGATCGCGGTACCCAGTGTGTGATCACTAAATCCCACCGGCACGTCGAAAGCCTGCTGCAGCGTCGAAAGGTTTCTAAGATGAATGGATGGATAGGGTGGCGGATAGATCGAGACGCAGTGGAGCAATACGATGTCTTCATTGCCCTCATCTCGAATTACCTGGACGGCGCGCTCTACCTCCGCCAGAGTGGCCATGCCTGTGGATAGCACGATGGGTCGCTGCTTGCGCGCTACATATCGCAAGAGCGGTAGATGTACGACATCCATGGACGCAATCTTGTAGAACGGCACGTCCAGATTTTCGAGCAGGTCGGCCTCTTCTGGGGAAAAGACCGATGAACAGAAGGTGATGCCACGCTCATCGCAGTATGCCTTCGCCTCAACGTGCTGTTCAGTCGTGAACTGATAGGCCCTGACCATTTCTCGAAGCGAACCGAAATGCCTCTTCTTGTCAGCGTACTGGGGATTCGCCTGGTATTCGGCCTCGGCGATCAACGATCGCTCTGTCCACGACTGAAACTTCACGGCATCTGCGCCGGCAGCGGCCGCAGCATCGATAAGCCGGCGGCACAGGTCCATGTCACCGTTGTGGTTGGACCCAATTTCCGCGATGATATAAGGGGGATGTCCGGTTCCGACGGCTCTGCCCCCGAGCTCAACTGTACTCATGAAACAAACTCGACCTGGGACGTCCAGAATCTACTCAGTAGGGGATTTGCGACGGTAGACCACCAGAGTGGCTCCTCCTCGAGTGCGTTCAGAGCCTCCAGGTAGCTCGCCAGTTTGTCCGGTCGCGTGACCACTTCTCGGCAGAAGACCTCGACGTCCTCCGCGATCTGCTCGACCCGTTCACGCCGCTCCGGCAGCCAGCCGGAGGCGTCGCCGGAGAGAAGGAGCCGAAAGTGCATCCTCACTCGCTCGGCGTCCTCGGCAATCTGTTGCCTCGAGAACGGCCTTCGAAGTCGTGCCGTATTGGACCCATGTTGCCGATAGAACATCCGAACGGTTGGATCGAATCCCAACCGTGCACCCAATAGCCAGGCGCGCGTTGCCAGGTACCAATCCACGAGGATTGCCTCTGGAGGGATCGGCAGGCATCTCCTTAGCAGATCCGTCGTCATTACGGAATTCGAGAGCCCAAACACGTTGTTTCGAGGAAGCACGGAATCCACATCAACGCCTGCGGGCAGGTCGAATGTCTGCTGAAGGTCTCCCCCACGATCATCGATCAGCCTCATCGCACAGGCTCCGAGCTCGCAATCCTCGATGGCGACTCTTGCTCCGGCCACCCGGCTGGGATGCATCACGTCGTCGCTGTCGACGAAGATGACGGCATCGTAGGAATCAAGCATTCGCGAGAGTGCCTTCTGTCGAACCTCTGCCGGCGTACCTCCTTTTCTCGCGGGCACCCAGGTAAGATCGGATCCCCCGAAAACGGCCTCGAGGGAGGATGTCCCGAGCGCATCGACCCCTATCCATAGATCGACATCGCGATCGGACTGTACCTGAACGGATTCGTACCAGGCGGGAAGGTACGGCTCGACTCCGGGATAGACTGTCGTATACAGAGCTAACTTTGCCATACGTGCCGCGAGAGCGCCTCGGCCAGCTCAAAGTCCTCCTCGGTGTCGATGTCGAGCGCATGCGACCACGGAAGAATCCATCCTGTGCGACCCTCTACGTGAAAGGTTCGATGTCGTCGGAGCACTCCAGTGAGAGCCCACCAGATTGCGCCAGAGGGGCAGAATACCTCCTTCAAATCCTGGCTGCGCTCTTGAAGCTTCTCAGGGAAAGCGGGAAGGACTCGACCCGATGCATCCAGGTGCATGGCCCACCAAGGATTTTGCCAACCGTACGACGCAACCGAAAGCTGAGCCTCGGCCTTTGAGGACACGAAGCATTGAAAACTTTCGACGATGTCGTGCGCCGTTCGAAGCGGACAATTAGCCATCAATTGTGCCACGTATTCATACCGCAGTCCCTGCGGATCGAGTCGCTCGAGTGCATCCACCGTCGCGGCTGAAACCGGCGTGATGTCGTCGGACAGCGCGGGTTCACGGAGAAATGGAACTTCGGCACCATGCCGCTCGGCCACGTCGGCGATAGTCTCGCTATCGGTGGAGACGATCACACGCTCGAAGAGTCCACTCTGCAGAGCCGCCTCAATCGAATGTGCAATCAGGGGAGCGCCGGCGAACGGCCGGATGTTCTTGTTCGGAATGCGCTTGGAACCGCCGCGAGCCGGAATAATCGCGATGCACGATCCCTCTCGTTCCCTGTCGTGAGCTACCACGTTTCCCGGTTATCGTCCCTCGATGGAGCCGGCGAATTCCTCTGGACGACTTGGAGCAGGCGCCAGAAATGCGCTACTCGGAATGTTGATGATGCGCCGTTCCAGGCTTTCGGCGACCTCGAGTCCCATCCGCGGTGCCTGCTGGAAGGCGGGGAGCTTATGAAGCAGGGTCCAGGCCGGCCTGGTCATCAAATGCGCGTCGTTGCTTGCCTGGAGGATGCGTTCTTTCTGATCGGACAGCTCGTCATCGAGAAGAAGTGCATTGAGCCAATAGTTGCTGCGCGCGAAAGGTGGCTCCTGAAAGAAGGTCACGCCCTCGAGCGGACCAAAAACGGAAACATACCGATCGGCAAGCACTCTCTTTCTCTCAAGAATCCCCGGTAATTCTTCCATTTGTGCGCAACCCAGCGCCGCATTCAAGTTCGGCATTCGATAGTTGTAGCCGATCTCGTCATGGAAATAGTCCCACTTATGCGGCAGCTTCGCCGTCGTCGTGATGTGCCTGGCACGATCAGCCAGCGTTTCATCATTCGTGAGGATGGCGCCTCCGCCTCCTGTCGTGATGGTCTTGTTTCCGTTGAAGCTCAGGATTGCGGCCCGGCCCCAATTCCCAGTGTGGCGCCCGCGGTAGAACGATCCGAGAGCTTCCGCGGCGTCTTCGACGACAGCGAGGCAAAATTCGGAGCTCACGTCGATCAGTGGATCGAGATCGACGGGATGGCCGAATGCATGCATGGGCACGACGGCACGAATGGGACGCCCGGTGTAGCGGTTGTAGCAGACGCCCCCCGTAACTCGAGCGTGGTCGTCCAGATACTCTTTGAGCTTGAAGGGGTCGAGTCCGAGAGTCCGTTCTTCACTGTCCACGAAGTGAGGTACGGCGCCGCAATATGCCACCGCGTTCGCAGTGGCTACAAAGGTCAACGACGGGACGAGCACCTCGTCGCCGGCCTCCACACCGACCAGCTTCAAGGCGATGTGGAGGGCCGCCGTGCCGTTGACGACGGCTACCGCACGCCGAACTCCCGTGAACTCGGCCAGCTGTCTTTCGAATCGATCGACGTAGGCGCCTGCGGACGAAACCCAGCCCGAATCCAGGCAATCCTTCACATAGGCCCACTCATTGCCCGCGAATTTGGGCTCGTGCAATGCAATCGGACGTCCGTTCGCAGAGACTGCAGTCGCCAATGCTCGGCAAATCTTCTCAGGCAGCATTGACTTCCGTGGGGACTACGTTATAGTACTTGGGGTCATCCGGATTCAACACTACCCCATTCTCAATAGCATACTTTACCTCGCGTATCCCGTCAATTACTGTCTTCGTCGTCGTGAACCCAATCCTACCCTTAATTTTGTCGAAGTTTACCCGATAGTCGCGCGGATCTTCCTGCTTCTGCACATACTTGATCCTCGCATCGCTCACTTCCGTCTTTATAAGGTCTATTATATCTCTCTTTTGATAGTTCTCAGGAGTACTTCCAACATTGAATACGTCAAATGCCACCGAGTCGAGCTCTGACTCCAGCGTAGCCACCGCCGAGCGAGCGAGATCTTGTACGTGACAATACGGCCGCCAGAACTGTTCGCCGAATACCACGAGCTCGCGCCCGAGCACCAGTTCCTTGGTAAATTGGTTTACGGTGAGATCGAAACGAATCCGCGGCGACAGACCGTAGACCGTCGCAAATCTGAGGCAGGTCGGCTTGCAGTGATTCGTTTCGGGCTGGCCCAACAGGTATTCTTCGAAGGCGACTTTCGTCTCGGCATATACCGAGAGTGGACGTAGTGGAGAGCGTTCCGTGACGAATGCATCCGTCCCCTCCATCTTTCCGTAATTGGAGCACGTCGACGCAAAAACGAAGCGCTCCACGCCGGCTGCCTCGCAGGTTTCGTAGAGAAGTTTGGATGCATCCAGATTGACTCGCCGGGCGAGCTCGGGATCTCGAGCACAGGCAGGATCCCCGACGATGGCGGCGAGATGCACCGTACTCCAGACATCCTCTGTCGCGTCCGTCAAGGCCTCGGCATCGCCAACATCCGCCCTGATGAACTCGAAATTTGGATGATCCAGTAGATCGATGATGGCCTCGCCACCGGATCGCAGTATGTCTAGCACGCGGACGGAATAACCTCTGCGGAGCAACTGGCGGACGAGAACGGATCCTATATATCCGGCGCCACCAGTAACCAATACCCGCTTCGTGCCCTGTTCACGCACGTTCATCTGTAGTCTTTTCACGTCCACTTGATTACGTATAAGATCCTATCGCTCCGTCGGTGAAGTCAGATCGGCGCGGACGGGCGTCAAGAAACGATGTGGCGGAGAATGTGACTCAGCGCCGAATGAGTCGTTCGGCGAGGAGTCCGACGGAAGTGAGAGTCGTAACAACGCTAAGCGCATCGCGCCAGCTGAATCCCGTGCGCTCGATCGTCTCGATCACGAAGACGTCCTGCTCCTGAAGTTTCGGATACTTCTCCGGTTCAAGAAGCATCTGCTCCAGAGGGGCTTCATAGATCAGTCTTCGTTCGCCCCCCTCCGTACGGAATAGACGTATCGTCACGCTGCGGCGAGTAGAACGAGGGCGCGACCCGAGCGCGGCCCCGCCTGCCAATGCCAGGAGTTGATCGAGCTCCGTGTCAACACCCACTCCATAAATACCGTCTGCTCCATCCGAACCCAAAACCATTACTTCTATGGTTGGCTCTCCTGCATGGGTGAAAAGACGGTAGGCCGTCCCGGAGCTCTGTACATCTCCCGGAGAGAGAATCTCCTGTGCATGCGCAGCGGGAGCCAGCAGGATGATTACGGAACAGACGTACCGAATCAAGATGATGTAACCAGGTGTGGGCATCGTGCGGCCAGAACTAAGACGGGCGGCGGAATGGGTCATAAGGTTCATACCGCTGCACGCCGAAGAATCTTACCATTCTTTTGGCCGGGATCAATCTTGTATCCGTAGTCGGAATGGTGGCCATACTTGGAGAAGTATTGATATTGATACTTGTGGCCATACGCCATCGATAGATTAAATCCATTCAAGAGGACACCTATGACGGTCGCGCCGACGTCGCTCAGGGCCTCCATCGAGGCGTCCAATTCCTTTTCCCGAGTATGCCCGGCACGGACGACCAGAAGCGTGGCGTCACACTGAGTTGCGATCAGTGCGGCGTCGGTCGCAGCAAGTATAGGCGGAGTATCCAGGATTATCGTATCGAACTGGTTGAGGAGGGCGTTCAGAGTCGACTTGAATCGTGTACTTCCCAGTAACTCGGCGGAATCGGTTGCCGCGTTCCCGGCCGGCAGTACATATAGATTTTCGACTCGTGATTTCGTTCGCTCCATCAAGTTCGAAGTGTCGCCCGAAATCAACTCGACGAGCCCCGGCGCCGATTTTATGTCGAACATTCGATGCACCTGCGGCCGTCGAAGGTCGGCATCGATCAGGAGCGTACGTCGGCCCGCCTGGGCCATTACGATGGCCAGGTTCGCTGATGTCACCGATTTACCCTCTTCCATGTTCGAGCTCGTCACCACCAGGGTGCGCAGGGGCTTGCCTGATAACCCGAACTGAATGTTTGTGCGCAGATGCCTGTACATCTCAACGATGGGTGACATCGGATCGAGAAGGGCGGTAAGCGTCGTCGGCACGCGCCGGTCGTTAATCGTAACGTGGGTTTCGCCGTTGAACTGGTCTTTGATAAACGATCTCAAGTCGGGAATAACGCCCGATATGTTGTAGCCACGCTGCCTGAGTTGATCCGGCTTGTAAATGCGGTTGTCGAATTTGTCGCGCACAACAGCCATACCCAGTCCGAGCGACAATCCGAGGAAAGTGGCCAAAATCAAATTTCGGATGGGATTCTTGGAGAGGGGCTCGGTAGGCACATCGGCCTTCTGGATGAATCGAACGTATCCCTTGCTTTGATCAGGCTCATTGGTGAGGCGATGCTCGAGCATCAGATCGGTGATGCGCTGGTACATGCGTTCGGCGTACGCACGGGAACGTTCCAGTTGAGCGAGTTCCATCGACTGTTGAGGAACATTGCGCAATTCCAATTGCGCTAGATTCAGGCGCTCTTCAAGCAAAGCGATTCGAGCATTCAAGCCTTCGATGGCCGATCTCTCGTCCGAAATCCGCCTTCTAAGCGTAGTGATGTACTGCTGCGAATTAGCACTTCCTTCGGGAACGAAGCCTTCCGTCACGTACTGCTGAACGATCCGGCCTGTCTCGTCATGAAGTACGGTTATCTGGTCATCGATTAGCTTCAGTTCCTCCTGGATAGTCGGAGTTCGCTGCGATTCGGGGTAGCGTTGGGTGATCTGGGCGCGTTTCGTCTCTAGCAAAGCAATCTGATCCTGCATGCGTTGCAGACGCGTGTCGGCGCCTGAGGCAAGGTGTTCGACGAGTTGCAGTTGCGCCTTCTCCAGATCGTTCTCCAGATCAGTCAGTGTGCGCTGCCGCATCTGGAGCTCGACGCGGGCTTCGTCGCGCCTTGCCTGAAGCTCCGCAATTTGCCCGATCAGATTAGTCACCGCCTGATCGAGGCCGACGGCTCCGCTGGTGCGGACATAGGTTCGAATCTGATCTTCAATTTGACGCAATTCCTCCCGGCGCTTCTTTTCTTGCTCCTCTAGAAATGCCCACGTCTCGGTGAGTCGCTCGCTACGAGCTTTTTCCGTCAACGAGATGTATTCCTCCCCAAATAGGTTGACGAGAAGGGCCGCCTCCTGGGAGTCCTTGCTGATGGCCGAAATTCGGATAATGTTATTGCTTCCCGGTTCCGGAGCGAGCTTGATGGTCTCGCGGAGCCGCTCTACCAGTTGGACCATACCCAACTTCTCACCCGAGGACAAGAACAACAGGCTTATAGGTGTCCCGGCCTCGGTGACCTGGATTTGTTGCAGTCTTTCAGCAACATTGTGAACGAGGGGAGATGCTACCTGAAGGACAACGAGCTCTTCCAGCAGAGATCGCTCGTTGGTGGAGAAGACATCACCGTTTCCCCTCAGAAGATCGGCCGCGCTTGCGCCCGAGCGCGAGGGGATAGGTTCGGCGACGTTGACCAGGAGATAGCCACGCGCTTCATAGAGCGGATCTTGTATAAACGTCAGGGTGGCAACGATCGCGACGCTGATCACCAGAAAAGTGATCACGATCCATTTCCTCCGATAGAGGATATCGAGGCCTTGCTCGACCCGTTCAGTCATGCTCCGCTCGGGCGGAAACTCCAGGCGAGCCATCGGCTCGCCTTCATCACGATGTCGAGAAGAATGATGCACCGCTCTGTCTTGGTTTCGTCACAAGGATATCATTATAAGAGTGGCTGAAAGCTTTTCCTCAGCATAATGAATTTTGCTTGTGCCAATCACGATCGAGTAGGGCTCCGCCACGTCGGTCACAGTCCCGAGGATCTGCAATCATGGCGGCGTCGGCAGGGGTGATCGGCCGTTGCCAGATGACCCGTTTTGGACCGGCATGCGGTGGAGCGGGTCGAGGCAAGCTCCGGAAGGAAGTGCACCTACTAACTTGGCCAATCGCGAGGATTGGGAGTCCATGCGTTCCCACGTGCCCGCAGTCAGGTCAGATACAAGCCAGCAGCTACATCAAATGGAGGAACGGATGTGCGCGTACCTCTGCGTCACGTCTAGCTCCATAATTGCAGTGGTGATGCCAGGTTTGCGGTGGGTGGTACAGACGGGTTGGCGTACTTTTGTGCAAATCAGCATCCGGATTCCGCACAGAGTCCCGAGCCGCCTCGATCCTTCGCATGCGCATCGTTTCTGATGATTTGCACGACAAACATAGCCGCGAACGACAAGTCCGACTAACGTCTTTTGACACTACCATCATACAGATTTAGCGCAATACCACCGGCCATCTTTATCAGCCCATATTTTCCAATTCGGACCCAGGCAATTCGTCGTCTGTCATATCTCTACTACACGAAAGGCGACCCGTGCTGCAATCCAAAGATCTGCATGTCTACGTAGCGACTCCAGGAGGAGTGCGGATGTGCTTACTCGTCCCGGGTATCCTCCAAATTGCTTTCCGACGTCCCCGTGATCTCTTTTAATGAGGCGTCGTAGAACCTTTCACGGCGGACGCAATTCGAGCGGAACGGGTGTCCATTTCCGGAAAGAAGGGTGGAGTCTGGAGATATGACTAGAAGGGTGAGCCCATCACTTGGTGGATTTCATGAAGGTATTCAGAGATGGTTCATGGATACCTTTTCCGCACCCACACCCGCGCAGGAACGTGGCTGGGAAGCCATCCGCACCGGCGAGCACACGCTAATCGCCGCGCCGACGGGTTCGGGCAAGACGCTCAGCGCCTTTCTGCATGCCATCGACCAGCTTTTGAAGGAAGGGATTGCCGCAGACGGTGAGCTTCCTGACGAGACACGCGTCGTGTACGTCTCTCCCTTGAAGGCTCTTGGTGTGGACATCCACCGAAATCTGGCCGAGCCTCGCCGCCAGATTCGGCAGGTTGCGCGTGAAATGGGACTCGAGGCGCCGCGAGTCACGGCCGGCGTCCGCAGCGGCGACACGCCGGCGTCTCAGCGGCGCGCCATGATCGACCGCCCGCCCCACATCCTGGTGACCACACCGGAATCGCTGTATCTGCTACTCACTTCGCAGAAGAGCCGAGAGGCACTGCGAACCGTGCGCACGGTGATCGTGGATGAGATCCACGCAATGATCGAGTCTCGCCGAGGCTCGCATCTTGCGCTTTCGCTGGAGCGGCTAGATCACGTGACCGGGCGGAGGGTGCAGCGGATCGGCCTCTCGGCCACGCAGAAGCCGATCCAGGAGGTCGCTCATTTTCTG
Organism: uncultured Rhodothermales bacterium; assembly: GCA_965651265.1. Lineage (GTDB taxonomy): Bacteria > Bacteroidota > Rhodothermia > Rhodothermales > VXPQ01 > CBFGRV01. The sequence continues at coordinate 31,687 of CBFGRV010000020.1, read as the reverse complement.
GTTGGATGGGGAGTCGATCCCGGTCATCGGGATGGTAGATCAGACGCGGGCTCCGATGCAGCCGGCGTCGGCCAGGCAGCATGTCACATCATAGACGAGGGCCACATTCGCGATCTCGATCTGGCGATCGAGTTGCCAGGTTCACCTCTCGAGGCGGTGCTTTCGGGCGAAGTCCGTGAGGAGATCTATGACCGCGTTGCCCGGCTCGCGTCCGAGCATACGACCACGCTCGTCTTTGCCAACACGAGGCGCGAGGCGGAGCGTGGGGCGCATCGACTGGCCGAGCGGCTCGGTGCAGACGCCGTTGCTGCCCATCATGGCAGCCTTTCGAAGGAGGCTCGCCTGAGGGCGGAGCAGCGGTTGAAGTCCGGCGAGCTGAAAGTGCTCGTAGCAACAGCATCCCTCGAGTTGGGGATCGACATCGGACACGTGGACCTGGTCTGCCAGCTTGGGTCGCCGAAGCGCATTTCGATTTTTCTACAGCGCGTGGGTCGCTCCGGCCACACCGTTCACGGTACGCCGAAGGGGCGACTTTTCCCGCTTACGCGCGACGAGCTGGTGGAAGGCGCCGCCCTCCTTCGAGCCGTGCGACGCGGCGAGCTGGACCGTCTCGAGATGCTCGAGGCCCCGCTGGATATCCTGGCGCAGCAGATCGTCGCCGAAGTCGCGACAGAAGAATGGGACGAGCAGGCGCTGTTTGAATGCTTTCGCCGAGCCCATCCGTATCGCAACGTGACGTTCGAGGCCTTCCACGAGATCGTGGAGATGCTGGGCTCGGGCTTCACCACGCAAGTTGGGCGCCGGGCTGCGCGGATTCATTATGATGCCGTGAACCGTCGGCTGAAGCCCAGAAAGGGCTCTCGTCTGATCGCGATCACCTCTGGAGGCGCAATCCCGGATAATGCGGACTATCGAGTCGTCCTCGAGCCTGAGGGTGTCTTCGTGGGCACCTTGGACGAGGATTTCGCTGTCGAAAGCATGCCAGGCGACATCTTTCAGCTGGGAAGCACGGCCTGGCGCATACTTCGAGTCGAGTCGGGTACGGTTCGCGTGGCCGATGCCTCCGGAGAGCCGCCGTCGATTCCTTTCTGGTTCGGTGAAGCTCCCGCACGGAGTCAGGAGCTCTCCGCCGCAGTTTCCGAACTGAGAGCTGAGGTCGAGCGGCTTCTGGAGGATGGAGTGCCCTCCGATGAGATCATTTCGTGGCTGGTGGAGGAGACGGGGGTATCCGGCCCCGGCGCGGTTCAGATTTTGAGTTACCTGAGTGATTCCCATCGCCTTCTGGGTGCGCTGCCGACCCTCGACACACTGATTCTGGAGCGGTTCTTCGATGAAGCCGGCGCCCAGCAGCTTATTGTCCATTCCCCGTTCGGCAGCCGCGTCAATCGGGCGTGGGGACTGGCCTTGCGCAAGCGATTCTGTCGTCAGTTCAACTTCGAGCTCCAGGCCGCCGCTACGGAGGAAGGCATCCTGCTCTCTCTTGGACCTCAACACTCCTTCCCTCTGGAGGATGTGTTCAAGTACCTGCACCCGGACTCCGTCGAGGATATCCTTGTACAGGCCCTGCTCGATGCGCCGATGTTCCAGACACGCTGGCGTTGGACGGCCACGCTCGCGCTGGCTCTGCTGCGGTGGAGCGGCGGGCGGAAGGTCCCGCCTCAGATCCAGCGCATGCGATCCGAAGACCTTCTCGTGTCCGTATTCCCCGATGCAGCGGCCTGCCTGGAAACCATCGTCGGCGACCGGGAGGTACCGGATCATCCGCTCGTGCGCCAGACGATTCATGACTGCCTGACGGAGGTCATGGACCTGCCGAGGCTGCAGAACATTCTGCGCGGGATTCATGCGGGTGAGTTTCGTCTGGTCGCGCGCGACACGCCGGAGGCCTCTCCCCTCTCCCACGAGCTACTCTCGGCCCGGCCGTATGCCTTTCTGGATGATGCTCCGCTCGAAGAACGCCGATCCCATGCTGTACGCACGCGGCGCAGCTTCGAGCCATCGAGCGCCGGCGCATTGGGCGCCCTTGATCACGAGGCCATAGATCGGGTGCGCCGCGAAGCACAGCCGGCACTCTCTTCTGCCGATGAGCTGCATGAGGCTCTGATGACGTTTGGGTACCTCACGGACGCCGAAATAGCTCAGATGGCGGAAGGATTTGCCCCGTCGGACATCGATGAGTGGACGAGAAGCCTTGTTGCCGATGGCCGTGCCGCTCGAGTGGGTGCCTTCCGGTGGATGGCCGCAGAGCGGCTCCATGAGGGCCGTCTCATCTGGCCGGACGCCGCCATTGAACCGGCTGAGATACCAGATACGCCTTTCCGGAACCAGGGAAGAACGTTGACGGAACCAGAAGCTCTTCGTGAGGTCGTGCGGGGCCGAGTGGCGCTTGCCGGACCGATCGCGCTCAATGCACTCGCCGTCGATCTTGGCGTAGCCAGGCATCGTGTGCAGCAGAGTCTGCTCGCGTTGGAGGGAGAAGGCGTTGTGCTCCGTGGCCGATTCACCGACGCGTCACGCCGACGTACGAACGCGGCCTTCGATGATGAACCTGGTGCGGGCGATGGCTATGTCGACATCCTCAATGGACAGCCGGCGGAGGAATGGTGCGATCGTCGCCTTCTGGCGCGCATTCATCGATACACGATCGAGCGGCTTCGCTCCGAAATTAGCCCGGTTAGCCAGTCCGATTTCATGCGTTTCCTCATCCGGTGGCAGAGAGCCGAGCCTGAGCATCGTGTGGTCGGGCCGGAGGGTGTGATGTCGCTGATCGAGCAGCTAGAGGGCATCGAGTTACCGGCGGTCTCGTGGGAAACGGACATACTCCCGGCGCGGTGTGATGCCTACGCCCCCGAGGACCTCGATGCGCTCTGTAACACAGGGCGGGTGATGTGGGGGCGGCTCTCGCCTCCAATGGGTGGCGAAGGGCTTCGAGCGACCGGGCCAATCCGGTCCTCTCCTGTTGCGCTATGGCCGCGTGAGCATGCCGATTTCTGGCTTCGCCACCTCGCAGACGCATCGCAACTGGCCCTCACGACCTATGCTCGACAAGTGTACATTGCGCTGGCGGAGAACGGCGCATCGTTCTTCCAGGACCTGATTGCGGCCACGCGGCTGCTGCCTACTCAGGTCGAGCAGGGACTGGGAGAGCTCGTGGCCTTCGGGCTAGTGACCTCGGATAGCTTTTCCGGGCTGCGTGCGCTGCTCACGCCCGTCGATCAGCGGCATGTCCCCACTCGCGCATCGCGGCGTCGGAAGACATCGCCGTATGGTATGCATTCGGCGGGTCGATGGAGTCTCCTTCAGAAGCCCGGCGCCGGGGATGGATCCGAAGAGAGCGCCAGGACACATTCGAGTGCTCGCGGATCGGGGTCAGAGTCGTCGGAGGCCGAGATCGAGCGGTGGGCTCGCTTGCTCCTGCGGCGTTACGGCGTGGTGATGAGCCGACTCTTACAACGGGAGCCCAATGCTCCGGCGTGGAGAGACCTCCTCCGATATTTCTGGAGGATGGAAGCTCGAGGCGAGGTTCGTGGAGGCCGGTTCGTGGCCGGCTTCACGGGCGAGCAGTTCGCACTTCCGGAGGCACTCGCCCTCCTTCGAAAACTTCGGAACGACTCAAGTCAGGACCTCATCGTGCTCAGTGCCGCCGATCCACTGAATTTGACAGGGATAGTAACTGCGGGGGCCCGAATCACAAGCTATGCTACGAATCGGATCGGCTTTCGCGGCGGCATTCCGGAGCTGGTCCTTGAGAGTGGCGAGGTGCGGTACCTAACGAACGGTAGAGAGGTGCCGCACGATCTGAAGAAGGCCATGCGCCGACGTCCGGTCGCGCCTGAGCTCCGCGTTCTTCTGCGCCCTTGAATCCAGGAAAGCTCGTCCGAAAGGCAGGTCTTCGGGGCGGGCACCATTTATCGGGACGGTGTGGGTAGGATTTCCGTCTCCTCAGAAATCTCCCTCGGTTGGTAAAAGGCAATCTCAAAGCGGACCTCGTCATCTAGGGCTTCGAGGAGCGGCTCGAGGAACGCCGTGAGACGCTCTCGGGTCGCAGCCTGCGCTCGAGTCAACACATCACCCGAGTGGCCCGCTCCGATGGCGGCCTCGCGCAGCAGCCGGCGCGCGCGATCTTCGTTGTAGCGGCCGGAGAAGGCATCCAACCGGAGCCAGCCGATCTCGCGGAAGACCTCGACCCGGGAGGGGTCGGTCGATACCTCGACGATGGCCGTATCCAGGCGTGGATTCGGGAGCGTCAACAGGAGACGGCGTGTCTCCGGATCATAGAAGAAGTCGTCCCGAGAGACGGCGTCGAGCGGAACGACGTACTGCACGCGCGCGGGTGCGCGCACCATGACGGTGGTCCGGCCGGCGTCGATGAGATCGAAGAAGATGCGCTTGTCCGTGCTGCTTTCCGAGACAGCGGTCACGTCGGCAGTGAGGACCACGAGTTTTCCCTCCTCGCGCATCCGTTCGATGGTGCCGCGCAGCACCACGTGAGACTTTACGGTCGGCCGGAAGGCGTCCACAATCCCGGCCGTACGCCCGCTGATCAGGTACATCGTGCCGGCGATCAGCGCGATGGCGATCACGGTCAGCACCATCACGGCCACCGCCGTCCATCCTGCAAGAAGGGAACGAAGGCGAGCCATCAGGGCGATTGTGGTACGGTCCAAGCCGGCATCGGTACGAGACTCTCTATTCTGTCAAGACGCCGCAGATGGCATCGATGAGGTCGTCGTTGAGTTGAACGAGCTCTGTCGCGAGAAGCTTGAGGGCCCAGAGGTTGGTCCGACTGGCGTCATCCATGTCGTCACTGCCCTTGTCCAGCTTCAGTTGCAACCGGTAGTAGTTTCGCCGCCCATCCCGGTTCAGGAGATTCTTGAGCTGGTAGTTCACCGAATCGCTGACTCCGTCGAACACGACGTTCAGTAGCGGCTGCGCCCAGCCGATGAGTCCCCAATCCTTCGCCTCCTCATACGGAATGGGCCGCGTCAGCTCACCCGTGCCCAGCGATACCAGCACGACATCCTCGGGGGCCGCTCCAAATTTGCAGAAGGCCTCGACGAGCGCGCAGGCCGCCGGGTTGTTTGCGTATACACCGCCGTCGACGAGCACGACGCGCCCGAGGGGGTCATTCACGTCCAGCTTGACCGGCTCGAAATAGGTGGGCGCCGCCGATGTTGCTCTGGCAGCATCGCGCATGAAGAAATCATCCTCCGGCCGGTTCTTGGCGTTGTGGCTCTTGAAGAAAAAGGGCCGCCGCTGCTCGATCTCATAGGCCGTCACCATGACATTCGTTACGGCCTCAGAAAGCCTCGCCTCGCCAAAGTATCGCTCGAGAATCTTCTCAAGGGGCGCAGCTGGGTACCTCTCCTCCAGGGCATTTCCGATGGCGCGCAGCTTATGCCAGAGGCTCCGGCTGAAGATACTCGGGCCTTCCTCATCGTAAAGCTTCAACAGGTCCGAAGCCGAGTACAACGGAGCCTGGGCTTCTCCCGGGCGGGTGAGCCCGAGTGCGAGTATTCCGCCCGTCGAGGTCCCTGCAATCAGATCGAATGATTCAGCAATGCGACGACCCGAACGCCGCTCGATCTCGGCAAGGACCACGGCGGGTATGATCCCGCGGATCCCTCCTCCATCGATCGAAAGTATCTTGAAGCGTGCCATGTGGTGAGGATGACGTTGAGTTCTCCCGCCGTACCCGGAATAACGCGGCAATGATGTAACGCAACTTGAAATCCGCCGTACGGGATGGTACGAAATATCCGCCTGCAGGGGATGGAACTAGTGGATCCTACCCAGTATTCTGTCACCCTTGTCTCATCACCTGGCGGAACGTGAATCTCCATCTACCCACTTCTCCCATGTTACGTCGCACATTGTCACCGCTCTACGGAATCCTCCTCTTTGGGGCTTTCCTTCTGGCCGCCACCTCGAACCACGTTCAGGCACAGGACACCGGCCAGCCACCTCTCATCGATCGCGAATTGTTCTTCGGCGATCCCGAGATTGCCAGTGCCCAGATTTCACCCGATGGGGCGTATATCGCCTTTCGGAAGCCCTATAACGACGTGATGAACATCTGGGTTAAGGCCGCCGACGAGCCATTCGACGCGGCTCGCCCCCTAACCGCAGACGAACGGCCGGTCCCCGGATACTTCTGGAGCGAGGATGGCGATTTCATTCTCTACGTGCAGGATAAGGGCGGCAACGAGAATTTCAATGTGTACGCCGTCGATCCTGACGACGAGGCGGACGCCGGCACCGGCGTGCCTTCTGCGCGCAATCTGACTCCACTCGAAGATGTCCGCGCACAGATCCTATACACCCCGGACGATCTTCCAGAGATCATTTACGTCGGTCTCAACGATCGTGACCCACAACTGCACGACGTGTATCGGCTGAACATCCGAACGGGCGAACGTGAACTCATCTTCCAGAACGAGCAGAACATCGTAGGATGGGATTTCGACCTGGATGGCAATCTCCGCCTTGCATCGCGTATGGATCCGGACACCGGGGACATGGAGATCAGCCGTATCAAGGAGGATGGCTCCCTCGAGGTCGTCTACACCTGCACGATTCTGGAGGCGTGCGGCGTCCTGCGTTTCCATCCGGACGGCAAACGGGTGTTTCTGATGACGAACAAGGGCGAACGCGATCTCGTGGAGCTCGTGCTGTTCGATCTGGAATCCGGTGACGAGGATCTGGTCGAGCGCGATCCTGATGACGAGTCCGATTTTGCCGGCGCCATCTTCACGGATCTGACCGACGAGCTGCTGGCTACCTACTATATCGGCGACCGTGTGCGGATTTATGCACGTGACCAGGAGTTCGCGGCCGATCTCGAGTTCCTCCGCGCCAACCTGCCCGAGGGGGACATCTACCCCGGGGGGATGACGAAGGACGAGCGAAAGATGCTGGTAACGGTCCAGCGCGATGTCGACCCCGGCTCCGTCTACCTTTTTGATCGCGACGCACGGACGATCGAGAAGCTCTACGAGTCACGTCCAGAACTGCCCACAGAGCACCTTTCCGAGATGCGGGCGGTTCGTTATACAGCGCGGGACGGGCTGGAAATTCCCGCGTATTTGACGCTCCCGAAGGGCCTTGAACCTCAAAATCTCCCCGCGATTGTATTCCCGCACGGAGGACCCTGGGCGCGCGACGTGTATGGGTATGATTCCTTCGCACAGTTCCTTGCCAATCGAGGCTATGTCGTGCTTCAGCCAAATTTCCGCGGCTCGACCGGCTACGGTAAGGAATTCCTGAACGCGGGCAACAAGGAATGGGGTACGGGGGCGATGCAGCACGACATCTCGGACGGCGTCAAGTGGCTGATCGAGCAGGGCTATGCAGATCCGGATCGCGTCGCCATCATGGGTGGCTCGTACGGCGGATACGCGACGCTGGCCGGCCTTGCGTTCACTCCTGAGCTTTACGCGGCCGGGGTAGACATCGTTGGACCCAGCAATCTGTTCACGCTGCTCGAGTCGGTGCCCCCCTACTGGAAGCCGGCCATCAAGATGTTCCACGAGCGAATGGGCGATCCGAATAACCCGGCCGATGCCGAGCGGCTTCGCGAGCAATCCCCACTATTCTCGGCCGATCGAATCGAGGATCCTCTCCTCGTCATTCAGGGTGCGAACGATCCCCGCGTTAAGCAGCATGAGAGTGATCAGATCGTGGTGGCCCTTCGAGATCGTGGCTTTCCTGTCCAGTACCTCGTGGCGCCGGATGAAGGACACGGCTTCCGCGGCGAAGAGAATCGCCTCGCGATGATCGTGTCCATCGAGCGGTTCCTTGCCGAGCACCTGGGTGGGCGCCATCAGGAGGATGTACCCGAGAACATCGCGAATCGCCTGGAAGAGATCACCGTAGATCCGGCTACGGTTGAGCTTCCCAAGCCTCTGGATGAATCGGAACTCTCGGCGGACCTACCCGCGCCGATTCGGGACCTCGAGCCGGACATGGATGCCTATGTCGCGACCATCAAGGTGCAGGAGCAGGAAATGACCATGGACGTAACGCGCACCGTCGAGGAGACCACAGAGGGTTGGCGTATCACGGAGATCACCCGCGGACCTATGGGCGAGGTACAGGATGTTGAAATCCTCGCCAAAGAGATACTTCAGCCGCGTGAGCGCCACCTGCAGCAGGGGCCCGTCATGGTCGATCTCACGTATAGTGACTCGCGCATCGAGGGCACCTTCAATATGCAGGGGAACGAGCAGCCCGTCTCCGTGGATCTGGAAGGTCCGATTTACAGTGATGGTGCAGGCGGAGATCTAGTTGTGGCGTCCCTCCCACTTGAAGATGGGTATGCCGTGACGTATCCGACGTTCGATTTGATGACCCAAAAGGTCAAGCGCATGCGACTCGAGGTCAAGGGTACCGAGAGCGTGACGGTTCCCGCGGGCACGTTCGATGCACATCGCGTCGAGATCTCCTCTGCCGAGGGAGCTCCCGGGTCCACCATACTCTGGATCGACGTCGATAGCCGCGAGATCGTCCGGACAGAACAATCGCTACCCCAGATGGGCGGAGCTGTTGTCGTCGCGGAGTTGGTAGGCGAAAGCGGAGGGGGCGACTAGGAGAGTCAGGCCGAGCGCTCGTCCCCGCGGACCCGACGCCAGTGGTAGAGATATACAGGCGCGGCCACGAGGACGAGCGCCAGGCTGCCGATGAGGCTTCGAATGGCACGGCGGACGGCCTGACGACGGAAGGTCTCGGCTTCTTCTTCGGCCATGGCCTCGAGCTCCTCTCGCGTAAATGGTAACTCGGTTCCCTGCTCAGCGGCCGGCCGGGGATACCGCTGGTACATGTCTGCTGCACTCGGACGATGCGGCACTTCAGGGAGGGCGAGGTCGAGCGCGTTCCGAACGGCGCCCACGATGCCGATGATGATCATGATCAGCGTCGCGAAGCAGACGAGGTAGTAGTAGGTTTGCCGTACGTCCCAGGCCATAGGTGTGGAGCGCTGTTATTAGATCACGACGAGTTTGCAGATCGGGCCGATGCCGCCTTCTGGAGCGGCTTTACATCGTGATTGTTTGCCCGTTCGACGATGCGGAGCCGAAATCGCTCGGAAAACCTACCGCGGGCGTGTTTTCGGCAGCATGCCGGACACGCGTACGCGCGGCTGACTCTACGGTAGAATGGCTGCTCGGCTCCACAATGTAGACAAATGCCGACGTATTTCGACGGAGGACTATTCACATCGTCCCCATCGTACAGGCGCGTGGGATCGGCGCCGACACGACGTGCGATCTCCTGCCATCTAGGCCCGTGATCGCTCTTACCACGTGTTTCGAAATCGATGGCATGCGCGATCTCGTGACGGACCACATCCTCCATGAGTGACCATCCACCCTCCAGCGCATAGTAGCGTGAGAGGGAGATGATGCGCACCTTCCGCCCGTTCACCTTCCATTTACAGATCCCGAGCCGGCGTTTCGCGCGATCGAATTCGACATGCCACCCGAGCGCCTGAATGGGAAAGCCAAGGACATCGCGGCCAAGTAGGTGCATCAGGCCGTAGGCGCGATCGCGTATCTCGGTGAGACTGACTCGGGCTACTCTGGTGTCGGGCATGTGGAAGGACGTTAATTGCGCAAATTGATCCCTATGTACTGATTCCTATGTATCTAGACACATCTAGCCCGGAAACATAACCTCCATCTCAAAAAAACATAAAGCGTCAGTAAGCACTCATTCGAGTGAGGCAAGAAAGGCCACGATGTCTCGGAGCTGCATGGGTGTCAGAACGTAGCCCATCGGGGGCATAGCGGACACCCCTTCACCATAGCCGACCGCGATCTGCGCACTCGGATCGATGAGCGACTCGGCCAGCTCTTCGCGCGTAAGCCTCGAACCGACGCCCTCCAGGTTTGGCCCTACCGCTCCGCCTATCTCGAAAATAGCGTGGCAGCGGGTGCACTGGGCTGCCTGGTTCTGGTAATAGATACGGGAGCCACGGCGGGGATCTCCACCGTACTCGATCCCAATGAACGGGGAGGTCGACGCCCGAAAGGCATTGGCCTGTTCCCGGAGGCGGTCAGATGAGCTCGAAACGGCGGCTTCGAGTACGTCGAGTTGCACATCCTCGGGCACGGCACCGGCGGCGAGGCGCTCCATTTGTGTTTCGAGGATGTCGTGGGCCTCCGGGGCGTCGATATCGGCAAGGGACGCGAGCGCACTCTGCTGCTCGGCGACGGTGCCACCATCCAGGGCCCGGGATAGAAGCGTTGCGGTCGTCGCGGCGGCGAGGCCGGCGTCGGGAAGGACCGAGAGGGCCATCAGCCGGACTTCAGCCTCGGAATCGTTCAACGCGAGCTCGATGGATTCCTGCATCTGAGGCCAGCCGAGATCCTGTAGCGCGGAGAGGGCGGCCGCGCGGACGGCAGGGGCCTTATCATTGCTGAGGCGATCGGCAAGTGTCGGGGTGATAGTACTAAGGTCGAGGCGTGATGCCGCACGCGCGGCTGCGACCTTCACCTCCGCCGGCGCGGTGCCGGTGAGCAAGGTCGTGAACGCCGCAGTAGCGATCTCCTGAATCGGTTCGGGTGTCCGTGGCGCGGGGCCCAGGTATAATCCATCCACCCGATCAAACGGCGACGGATCCGGCCAGACACCGAGGATGTCCACGGCCTCCACGCGCATCGGAGTCGGTGCATCCTCGCGAAGCGCATACGCCGCAACACGATCGGCATCCTCCGTCGTACCGGATCGCAGGTTCGCGTTAAGCACGCGACGGAGTAGAGGTTCGGACGAGTGCGGCGTCTCTGTGAGGATGGACGCCAGCTGCGGGATGGCATCGACGATGCCCCCGTCGTCGTTGATCGCACGCGCCGCTTCGGTCACGACATCCTGGTCGGGATCGTCCAGGAAGGCGGTCACGGCCGGATTGCCCATGCGGCGTAGCGCGACTACGGCTGCGAGGCGCACGTGTTTGGATGGATGCCGGCTCAATCCGGCAAGGCGTGCGGCTGCGTCAAGCCGGGACAGCGCAATTGAGCCCGCGTGCCGGAGGTAAACGTCCTTACCTGCATTCGCTTCGAGCATCTGCACGATCGGCTCGAAGGCCTCCTCGTGCTCCATCCTTCCGAGGGCCTCCGTCGCGAAAAAGCGAACGCGCGCCGAGGAGTCGCTTACGAGGGGGACAAGTGCGCTCGCGGCGGGATAGTATTGGACGTCACCCAGAATCTTCGCGGCCTGCGCGCGGATCTCCGGATCGGAATCACTGAGGTACGGCACGAGGCGATCGGCACCCCAGGCATCGTCAAGGGCGAGCTGCCAGAGGCCCCACAGCGCGTGGATCCGGGCAAGCCGGTTTTCGCTCCGCCGCAGGACTTCACGAAGGGCATCGGCTTCGCTTCGTGCGGCTAGCTCGAACTGCGCCTTCCTGCGCACACGCAGATCGGGATGCTCGAGATGCGACGTGAGCCGACTGACGCGAAGCAAACTGAAGTCGGCCGCCAGAAGCTCCATCGTCTCGTTGCGGATCGGCGAAGGGTCGCCCTCGGCGGCCAGGCGCCATATTCGACCGGCGCCTTTCGATCCCCACCCATCGATCCAATCGGCGAGATAAAGGGCGCCATCCGGACCGAATGCCATGCCTACGGGGAGAATACCGCTGACAGCGGCCGTGTCATCCGCGAGCTCGAACCCCGCTCCCTTTTCCTCCAGCCGGAATGCATAGACGTTCGACGTCGCGGGCGTGCCGGTGTACTCGGCCACGAAGAAGTAGTCGAGCCAGTCCTCGCTGAGTGCCGTGCCCGGGTTGTAAGCCATGCCGGCCGGGCCCGCATGGTAGTTCGCGATCGGCGGGAGGATGTAGGCGGCCTGGCCGTCGAAATGCGGTTTGAAGAGCTCCTCATCCATCCACACCTTGTAGGCGTTGTTGCGCTCGTCCGTGTACTTGCCGTACTGCCAGTTCGTGCGCCACCCGCTGTCGGACCCTTCGACGATGTAGACGACGCGCTCCTCTTCGCCGGGATGGTCACCGTCGTTGTCGACGCTGATCAGATTCCCGTATTCGTCGAACGCGAATTCGTGCGTGTTTCGGAGGCCGGTCGCGAACACTTCGAAGCCACTGCCGTCCGGGAAAGCACGGAAGATTGCGCCCTCATTCGGATTCACCCACTGGCGGCCGTCCGTACCCGTGACATTGTAGCCCATGTCTCCCACCGACCAGTAGATGCGCCCCTCCGGCCCGACCGCGATTCCGGACATCCCGTGTCCAAAGAACCCGGGATGGACGCCGAAGCCGGTGCTGATGATGTGCTTGTCGGCGATGCGGCCGGTCTTTGCGGCATCCTCCATGAGCCACAGATCCGGCGCCGCCGACACGTACAGATGGCCATTGAAGGCCAACAACCCGCCGGCTACGTCTGTCACGACCCGGTTGAAATTCTCGATCAGAATGTGGGCTCGGTCGGCGAGGCCGTCTCCATCGGCGTCCGATATGATGTACACCCTGTCTGTATTGACGGTCAGGTCGCGCCAGTCTCGAGAGCCGTCGGCATTGAAGTCGGGTAGCCACTCGTTCTCACTGCTGCGCTCCGGCGCGAGCTCTTGCTTGAGGAAGCTCTCGTGTTCTTCGACCGTTTGCATCGCGAGGGCCGGAGCGACCCAGGTCGGATGTCCGCGGATGTCGAGGAGGCCGCCGGATCGTCCGGAGCCGGTGACGAACACCATGCCGCGCTCGTCGACATCGATCGCGATCGGATCTTCGATGAGCTGTTCGGTCGCCCACAGCGTGAGCACCAGGCCGTGCGGCGCCCGAGCATCCACCTGCTCTTGGATGCGTGCGGCGAAGCTTGCCGCCTCTTCCGGGCTCAGGGTCAGGGCGGCATCTTGCCCTTCCGTCGCTTTGATAGGTTCCTCAAAGGATTCCGGTGTCGGATGCGCCGTGTCACGAGGTGATCGGCATGCCATCCAGGCGACAAGGGAGATCAGCAAGACGGCCGCGTAGCGGTACTTCATGATACAGAATTGGCCTGATCGTCGAAGGTGCCCCTACGGTAGCAACTCACGCCGATATTCACAACCTACATGAGGCGCGACGATCGGATTGGAATGGTTTTCGATCCATTCTTGTATGAACCCTCTTGAGCATGTAAGTCGTCGAATCATAAGAGGTTACCATTGTAACCGAACTGTGACGCCATCGATGCGTTGAGATATTGTGGTGTCCATTTGCGAGGCGAGGTGAGCGCCCGTACGCTCGATCTGCTTCCTGTAGTCATCTGAGTAGTTGTCGGGGTTGTGACCAGATGAGGAAATGAGTCGATCCAGGCCTATCCTGTGCGCCCTGATGGCGCTGACGCTCTTCGCCCTTCCCGTTGGGGCCGCCGACCTGAGTGTCGAAGTGTCTCTTCGCGGCTCGCCGACGTCCATGATGCGTCAAAACAACATCGCGAAGGAGCTGGGCTACACATTCGTTGATACCCCGGAAGATCTAGACACCCTCATCCAGGCGGGCAAGTTCGTCGCGCTTCCGGGAAACGATCATTATGAAGTACTGGGCAGCGTTTCGTATCCGTACGCACGGCCGGAGGTACGGATGTTCATCGAGCGGCTGGCCCGGCAGTACCATGAAGGAACAGGTGAGCAGCTCGTCGTGACCAGCCTCACCCGGCCACGATCGGAGCAGCCACGCAATTCACATGAGCTGTCCGTACACCCTGCCGGCATCGCCATCGATCTGCGCATCAGCGATAATCAGCGTGCTCGTGCATGGCTGGAGTCTGTCCTCCTGCGGCTCGAGAATCGGAAGGTTCTAGACGTCACAAGGGAGCGCTGGCCGCCGCATTACCATGTGGCGCTTTTCCCCAATTCGTACAGGGCCTACGTGGAGGAATTGATCGGGCCGGAAGCCGTCGCGGCGGCTCTTGTTTTCAACGACGAGCCGGAGGTTCAGGAGATTCCCAAGACAGAGGACGAAATCGCCGGCACGCCGGCGAGAACGGTAGCCAGCGCCGTTGGGCCGGCAGATTCAGGATTATCCGGAAGACGATTGCTTTTCGCTGCTCTGCCTCTGTCCGCACTCATCTTTTTCTTGCTCGGATATCGGCGCGGACGCCGCAACCCGGGGATGGGAGACCAGGATGAGGGGGCGTCGAAGGCCCTCTAGGCGATCATGTTTTTAGCAGGTGAATCTGCCACGATTCGCGCGCAGAACCATCCAGAAATGGTGTCAGCGCGAGCATGCCGGTGGGACCGATGCTTTTCTTCAGGTACTCGATTTCATCCAGCATCCCCTGCACGTCGTCGCCGGGTTCGACGCGGTATCCGGCCTCGCGCATCATCAGGATACCCTTCGCCTTGATCGCCAATTCCGCCCGCAGTCGGAGCAGACACAACATGTCGGCGACCACCTCACCCGGGAAGTGATCGCGCAGATTCTGCAGGTACTTGCCGACGGGGTTGGAGCTTACATCGTCGAATGTGAGTGCCGCCAGTAGGTCCTGATCGGTATCGAAGCCCGTGCCCAGCCAGCCTCGAGTCATCTTCTCGCTCTGCTGGAAGACGATTACGATAAGGACGGGCAGAACGCCCAGAATGAGCGCCGTCATTGCGAGCGGCGGAAGAATGAAGTGGTTGAATGCCGAGTGCACGGCATAAGCGACAACGAGTCCGGTGCAGACCGCAACGAAGAACGGACGCGGGGTAATCGCGCGCTCGGAAAGCGTTTTTGCGATGATGGCGAATAGACACGTGGTTCCGCCGTGCATCATGGCCGTGCCCAGGCCGCGCAGCAGCCATGTGAAAAGGCTCATGCCGGAGTGAGTCGCCAGATAATAGAGGTTCTCGCTCAGCGCGAATCCGGTACCGACGGCGAAACCCAGGATGGCGGCATCCACCTGGAAGCCGACGCGATGGCTTCGTATCAGGAGGACGATGAAAATGGCTTTGGCCGCCTCTTCTACGAGCGGCGCCACGTATCGTGAAAGATCGGCAAAGTCGATGGCCGTACCCGCGATGACCTGGGTCTGGATGAGATAGCTGGCAAACGCCGCGCCTGCGCCGGCGAGGAGCGCGTAACCCACCCAACGCGGTCGAACGAGCTTGTAGCTATCCAGGAGCACGAGCGATCCCAGGAACACGGAGACCGGCACGAGCGCCGCCGCAGCGTGGGCGAAGGTGTTGATCAGATCGGCAGACAACTTACCGGCCTGGAATAGAACGTAGCGATGCCGAAGTGCGCGGTGACCCCATCACCAAGAGCTTTCCTTCTAGAGCAGCTGAAGCGATACCATCCAGCCATCTCCCCTCACATCCCCAAATGCAACGGCGTAGCCCGCAGAAAGTGTTGACGAGAGATGTGAGAACACGACCAGTCGGAGATCCAACTGAGCGCCCACATTGGAATGTATGCTGCGCCATTCGTCGCTGTCTGGATTCGCGACCAGAATAGACGTAAAGAGGGCGGGTCGCAGCCACTTGAGGTAGAGCCCGGATCCTCCCACACGTCTGAACCGAAGTGGAGGCAAGATCCACTCGTTGAGTCCGCGCACGAAGCGCGTGCCGCCAATCTCGTTCAACTCGACCCCCGGAAAGCTCGCATACGACCGAAAACGCTTCACATTCCCTCGATCCACCCAGTTGTTGCCGAAATCGCCAAAGTAGAAGTTCGCGAATGGGTTATCGCGATCACCGAATGAGGCGCCGGCCGACGCCCGGATCCAGGTCGACACGTGCCCACCGAGGAGGAATCCCTGATCGGCCGTGACGAAGACGCGAGGATAGGCGTGGCCGTTTACCAGATTTGAGCTTGCGTTCAGGCTCCATCCGAATCCCTTCTCGTAGTCGACGGCTCCGAGCGAGGCGCGATAGTTCTGGTAGCGCAGCCCGACGCGGGCCGTCTGCATCTCGTCGAAGGTGGCCGCTACATTCTGGTAGTCGGGCAGCGCTTCGAAGCCACCGAAAGCGCCCACCATCGTGGAAAGCTCGAGCGATCTGGGCGGATCGTTGATGAACGTCTTCAGGTGTGATGCCTGGACGGCGTAGCCTTTACGCGTACTGCGTGTGGGACCGAAGAGATCGTAGAAATCGGTGGCATTGTATCCTCCCTCCAGGGAAAAACTCCGGTAGTGGTAAGCGCCCTTGATGTGAAACCGCTCGTCCGCTTCGGAGGCCGGGCTATACGCCGCCGTAATGCTTGCCCGATGAAGGCGAAGTGGGCTCGACAGGTCGAGACGCAATCCGAAGGCCGCCGTCGTCTTGTAGCCCTCCACAACCGGATAGAGGGATTCCACGCCGAACGCCTGGAGTCCATGATACGGTTTCGGGCCCTGGGTCAGCGCCTCGAGATCGACGGTGCTGGGCGGCGGGACGATCCACTCGCGCACGATGGGTCGCCGCTCCACTAGCTCCTGTCCCAGGAATCGGATGGCCGTGACCTTGGAGGCTGGTCGATTGGGGATCAGACCCGGCACGAAGCCCTGCGACGAATACCGATATACGAACACCGAATCGTCCGAAATCGGGAATGGGCGAAACAGGCCGATCTCGTCGTTACTCATGACCTCCATCCTGCCCTTCTCGAGGTCGTAGCGGAAGATGTTGGACACGCCCGTGTAATACGACGAGCCGTAGAGATACCGGCCATCCGCCGAAAACGTAAAATTCGACGGGATGCTTCGGTCGAAATCGAAGAGCGTTTCGTAATCGTGCCGGCCAGCCAGTAGGCTGTCGATCGGCATCCGGATGAGCGACTGCCGTCCGCTGACCTCAGCCAGAGATCCGATGAGGTATTTCCCATCGGGAGAGATGTCGATGTCGTACAGGTCGCGGCCAAACGGCCACGAGTAAACCTGGATCCACCTTTCGTACGGATGTGGGATATGAGCGATAGTGGATATGCCATTGAAATGGCGGACTCCCCAGATGGATCGATCGGCTCTATTGAATGCGAGATCACCGATGCGGGCGTCGTCCAGAAGCGTCCTCGTGGAGCCGGTTGTGAGATTGTAGGCGCGAAGGTCTCGCCAGGAATTGTTGTCGGTCGTGTAGAACAGCACGCCGGCATCCGGATCGTAGGCGAGGGAGCAAACATCGAAGAGCGAGGCCCCCTTGATCTCTGCAAGCTGCTCCATGCGGCCGCTATCGAGGTGGATGCGCGCGATATGAGCGACCTGGCCCGGGTAGTTGACGGCCACAAAGATGCTATTCGATTCCGGGTCATAGTGGGCGCGCGATGCGGATCCGACGGCGCGTCGCGTGATCGGCCGAAAGGGCGTAATCGGATTGGCGCGGACGGAGGCCAGGTTCTCAAGCTGCCAGTCGCGCTCGAAGTCGATCCACTGCTGCCAGGCCTCTCCGAGGGGGAGCCCGAACACCTCGCGAAACTGCGTGGCGAAATAGGCGCGGCTACCCTGCCCGCGGCGAGTCCACTCAATCACTCGTTCGGGACCATACGTGAGCGCAAGGTGCGTCATGAATCGCGTTCCATACAGGTACGCATTGACGCCTACCTGAAAATCGATCTGCGTGCCCTCCGCCTCCAGCCCGACATGGTCATAGAACGGGCGGCCGTCCGCCACCATCGCGCGGAAGACCATCTCGTCGTAGCCGCCAAGGGCCCGGCCCTGCCCGCCCGTCATCCAGGTTTCGAGAAAGACGGCGATTCCTTCTCGGTACCATCGAGGCGATGAGCGTCGCGGCGCGGCTAGGTACGAATACACGGCGCTGAGGGGATTCTCTTCGGTTTCGAGAATCTTGCCCCGAAACAGGGCCCGAAAGACACGATCCGAGCCGGCCGACTGATCGTTGGTGACGATATGCACGAGCTCGTGGTTCATCGTTGCGTAGATCCGCTCACTGCCGGGAGCCGTTTCGAAGACGTAGCTCAATGGCGCAATGGCCATCGCCACCATGTTTCTGGGCGCCGTGCCGGCGCCGGCATTGCCGTAGTCGTACAGGTCGTGCAGCAGCACGGTCACCTTCTCGTCGGGCTCGTAGTCGTAGAGCGATCGCTGGAAGGTGAGGGCGTTCTCGAACGTGCGTGCTGCGTGGCGCACCAAATATGCATGCGCCTCGCCGTAGTAGACGAGGCGCATGCGGTCCGTTTCGATCTGGTTGAACTGGGCGCGTACTTCCGGGGAGAGGAAAACCGCGCAGAGGAATGCGCCGAAGAGCAGCCTTATGATCATCGGGTGATGTACAACTTCGAGGCCTAGTAGCGCATGGTGTTGCCGATCAGAATTCGGAAGTTCTCATCCTTGAGCGCCGACTTGAGAACCCCGTCGTTGATCGCCGACCGGAAGCTCGCATTCTTGTCGAGCGCATGGGCCAGCGAGAGGTCGAGCTTCGTGGTGGGTGCATTCGCCAGGAAATTACGCAAGGATCGGTTGGCCAGCGCGTTCTGCACCAGCTTATCCTCGAACACCGTGCGAAGCTTGTCGAGCTGGTCGGCCGGAATCAGCATGTTCTTGCGCGAAAGATACACCTGCAGGTTGTTCTCCATCAGCGCTTTGCCAAATTCGGGGTCCTTCCGGAGTGCATCAGTCAGGATGCCTTCCCTGAGCATGTTCATGAAATTCGCCTGACGGTATGCGTCGTCTAGTGCGCCGGCTGTAAGTGCATTCTGAAAATCCTCATCGCGAAGCACGGCCACGACTTCCGGATCCTGCAGCAGATCGTTGATCGTTTGATCATCCAGGCTCACGTCGGCGTCGGTAATGGCATCGGCCCGATAACGTTCGGCCGCCTCTACCCCGGCGATGTCGTCGTCGCCTCCGGCGATCGTTCCGGCTACTTTTTCTCCCGGCGGGAAGCCAGAGATGGCGAAGTAGGCAACGAGTAGCCCGACTACGACCACGGCTCCTACGATCATATACTTGCTGTTTTTCATGACGTCCTCCTGTTCTTAGGTGAGCTAGATTGGGTTCTGGGTTCGAGCGAACGAATGACTCGGTGATTCACCTCCTATCGGTGGAGGCGCAGGTGAGCGGCTATCCTCCCTGAAGAAGCTCTTCGTGGAGAAGACGACCATCTCGATAAATTTGCAGGCGCACGCCGGCGCTTCCGGCATCCACACGGTCGAAGAGCACGGTGTAACTCTGGGCTCCCTCGATTTCGACCTGCACGGCATCCGCGTCTACTCTCATGTCAGAAGGCGAATCCGACGTTCGCGTAATGCCGCGGAGCTCGAGAGCGGGATCGGGCACGAGCCGCAACTCGACGGGCTCGTCGGATTGCATCAGCAGCTCGATCGTAAACAGATCCCGAGACGACATCAGCTCGGCCGTTCCTGCAACCTCAGGTAGCTGGATGTCGACGCGCCCCGACGGCTCCAACCGTGCCAGGGCGTCGCGATCGGCCAGGGTCCCGTAGAGGTGCTCCTCAGTGGCTGGAGCGTCCTTGAGGGCGATCGCGAAGACGGCGAGCCCGACGGCGAGGCCTATCGCGAAGGTGTAGGCGTACGCCAGCGCGGGCCGGGCGTGCACGGGTTGCCAGAGCGTGCCAATGAGTTCCTTGAGACCCGCAAATACGCTGCGGCTGCTCCCTCGCTCGGGCAGTGCGTCCATGATGCTGCGTTTGAGCCAAACCGGGGGCTCGACGGCATCCGAAGCTTTCAAGGTCGCATCTACCTCGGAGAGCTCATCGAACACTCGCTGCAAGTCTGGTTGCTCTCTCAGCAGGTTTTGCAATCGACGGCTGTCTTCGGCGGAGTTTTCGCCGTCCAGCTCGCGATGTATGAGATTAAGCGCGTCCGTATTCATCGAAGCCACCTGCCATCAAAATGTCCTTAAGCCGTTGTCGGGCTGAGTAGAGCCTGGACTTGACTGTCTTTTCGGGGATTTCGAAGACGTAGGCGATGTCTCGATAGGACAGCTCTGCCGTGTACTTCAGCGAGAGGAGGGCCCGGTCTTCAGGGGGCAACGTGAACATGGCATCGTCGAGGCGTTCGGAGAGCTCTGCGCCGGCGAAATCCTCTGCCGGATTCATCCGGCTCGGGATCGTATGTGTTTCGAGCGGAGTCAGCCGGCTGTGCCTCTTTGCAAAGTTCAATGCCGCGTTCACCGTCATCCTGTAAATCCAGCTGTAGAATTTGTACTTCGGATTGTAGCGATCGAGCTTTTCGTAGGCTCTCACAAAAACGGTCTGTGTTATGTCGGCCGCATCATCGGCGTCTCGCACGATTTTGAGGGCAACATTGAACAGAACCTTCTGGTATTTCTCGACGAGTGCACCGAAGGCGCGCTTGTCACCTTTGAGGCATCGATTGACGAGTTCCACATCGTGGTCAGGCTGCGTCATTTGATCCTCTGTCTGAAGTACAATCGGTTTGACGAAACGTTGGTGGGACGCAACTTCGATCCCCAGATTGAGCGCGAATCAACCTATCCGGTACTAACGGGATGTAGTAGGGTCACTCAACCGATCTCGAAGACTGCGTCGAAGCCGGCAATCATGAATACGTTGCGGATAGGCGGTCGCATGGCGACCAGGCGTAATGTGTGTCCGTCCCGGTCTAGCCGTCGCTGAGTTTCAAGGAGGACGCTGAGTCCGGCACTCGAGATATATTCGAGCTGCTCGAAGCTGATGACACAGCTGGTGTGGATTCGAGTGAATACTTGACGCGCCTTCTGCTCCTGGGAGGCATCGAAACGCCCTGCGAGCCTGATCACTCCGGGCTCGCTCTGGTCGATCTGAAGCATTGTTACTGCTGGTGGTTCGTCGCTGGAGATTCGTGTGTACCCGTCATCCTTATTCGAATCGTCACGACGTTGCTA
The DNA here is from genome assembly GCA_965651265.1 of uncultured Rhodothermales bacterium. GTDB lineage: Bacteria > Bacteroidota > Rhodothermia > Rhodothermales > VXPQ01 > CBFGRV01. The sequence goes on along the minus strand of CBFGRV010000020.1, from coordinate 10,949 downwards.
CCGTCGACGTATTCATGTTCGAAGCTATCGGCCAGATGTCGGATGAGGTGGAGGCCCAGCCCGCCGGGCTTTCGCTGGGCAAGGGGGGCCCGCAGGTCGGGCTCCGGATGCGAGGTGGGGTCGAAGGGCTCCGCGTCGTGGTCGGCGAGGCGCAGGATGAGGTCACCGTCGCCCGTATCGATGGCGACGGAGACCGTATCGACGGGGGAGATGCTGTATTTGACCATATTCGTAAACACTTCCTCGAGGGCCAGTCGAGCGGCGAACGCAGCACTCTCTTCCACATGCTGCGCATCCAGGCACTCGTCGAGAAAGCGAAAGAGCTCGCTCAGCTCTGAGTACGTTCGATCAAATGATCGTTTCACCGGCGCGTGCCCTCGTAGGTGAACGTTCAAGTTACCCCTTACACTGAAGCCCGAACCCGAAATCGGCAGCGCTTCTCCGGCAGCACGCACATTGGGCAAGATTAGAGTACATCCAGCCGCTGCACATATGCAATCTACCTACGGAATTCTCGAGTGACGGGCGTATTTTGAGAGTTTATGAGCGACCAGGCTCGGAGTTGATCCGAGCGGTTCGCAACACCCACTTTGACGTCGAATGATCGGAGAGACAATCGCCCATTACAGGATCACCCAGAAACTGGGTGAGGGCGGCATGGGAGCCGTATACCGGGCGGAAGATATGCGGCTCGGTCGCGCCGTGGCGCTGAAATTCGTTCTCGGATCGATCGGGGCCGATTTGAACGGACGCGAGCGGCTCATGCGCGAGGCAAAGGCTTGTGCGGCGCTCAACCACCCCAACATCACGACCGTCTATGATTTCGGAGAGGATGACGGTCGGAATTTCATCGTGATGGAATTCGTGGAGGGTGCCACGCTCGAAGACCACATCAAGGAGCGCAAGTTCACTCCCCGAGAAGTCGCCGCGATTGGGATTCAGATTGCCGATGCTCTCGAGGCCGCGCATGCGAAAGGCATCATCCATCGGGATCTCAAGTCCGCGAACATCATGATCGATGTGAACGGTCGCGTCAAGGTGATGGATTTTGGCCTGGCCAAGCTTTCGGAGAGCTCGTTCATCACGCAGGACGGTGCGACGCTCGGCACGGCGGCGTACATGTCGCCCGAGCAGGTGCGCAGCGAGGAACTGACGCCCCGAAGTGACCTCTACTCTCTCGGCGTGGTGCTTTATGAGATGTCGACGGGCGTTACGCCCTTCCCCCACGCGCATCACCTCGCCGTGATGTATGCGGTGGCGAATGAGACGCCGATCCCCGCGCGGGAGCGGAATCCTGACGTTCCGGAAGCGCTCAGTGACGTGATCTCGCGTGCCATGGCGAAGGCGCCCGAGGATCGATTTGCGTCGTGCCGAGATCTCTCGGAGGCCCTTCTGGCGGCCGTGCCGGAGGCGGCGACGCAGGTGCCTGGAGGCATCACGGGCATACGAACACAGAATGGACATGCTGCGGTGAGTTCCGGCCCTGTGAGCCGGCATCCCGTCGGAGATAGGATGGCGCTTCCCGCGCTGATGCGGCGACGCTGGGTCAAGATCGGCGCGCCCATGATCGCGGTCGCGGCGGCTGCGGCCATCGCTCTGATGACCTACGGCAGCCGTGTGCCGGGCGGCGAATCGCCGTTGGCTGAAAGCTACTACGCGCTGGCCGTCTCGCACTGGAATGAGGCCCAGGAGCTGGAGGTGACGAATCAGGCGAATCGCGCAGTGCAGCGGTATCGGGATGCGCAGGAAGCCCTCCAGAGATCCATCGCGGAGGAAGGTGAGACCTCCAGCGCATGGAGTCTCCTGGCCGGCATCAGCGCGCGCCTCGGTGATTTCGAACAGGCAATTGTTCAGAACGAGCGAGCTGTCGCCCTGGACGCATCGAACACAGAAGCACATTACAATCTGGGCTACGCCTTGGAGGAGATCGGCGAGAGTGAACGGGCGCTCGCGGCCTATTCGGCGGCGATCCGGTATGACTCGTCCTTTACGGAGGCGTACAGCGCACTCGGTAATCTGCTGATTTCGTTGGATCGGCCGGCCGAGGCTCTTGACGTGCTGAACAGAGCCATCGAGAAGACCCCTGATTCCCCGATGCTCTTCCTCATCCATAAGAACCTTGGGAAGGCCCATCTGACCGCCGGCCGTGCCGATGAGGCGCTGCCGTATCTCCGCCAGTCCCTCGATGCGAATCCGGACTGGCCCGAGACGACGGCCCTCCTCGCGCAGGCCTACCGACAGGTCGGCCAACGCGAGGAGGCGCGTGCCATGTGGCGGCGCTATCTCGAGATCGAACCCGATCCCGGCAAGCGGGAAATGGCGCGCCGCCATCTCGACGAATAGCTCATCGCAGGAGCGTCATCTTCCTGACCTCCTGGAATCCACCCATCTGAATCCGGAAGAGGTACACCCCGCTCGCCGCCTCTGAACCGTCCAACGTGCGACCGTTCCACACGGCGCGATAGCTGCCCGCTCCCTGCTCCTGATTTACGAGCACCGCGACCCGCTGACCCAGCACGTTGAAGACTTCCAGTTGCACGTGGACCGGACCGCCGAGACCACCGGGGATGTCGTACTCGATGGTCGTAGTCGGATTAAAGGGGTTCGGATAGTTCTGTCGCAGGGCAAACTCGGTGGGGACCTCCGCGAGTTCTTCGACGCTGTGCAGCCCCGATTTACCTCCCTCAACAAGACGCGCCTTCACCTTCTCCACCAGGGCGAGCAGTTCATCGCGAGCGGCCGGAGTAACATGCCCGCTCTTCGCAAAGTTGTTCAGCTTCGTGGTGAACACATCCAGAGCCTGAACCGCCTGCTTGATCTTACCTCGCGAAAGGTGACCCAGCGCCGTGTTGATCGAAGCCGAGAGCGCCTGGACCTGTCCGTGTTTGATCGCGCCGGATCCACCCAGCTCGGTGACTCGATTCTGCAGGACCAGCAGCAATTCTTCTGCCGTGGTTCCGGAGATGCGGATGATGCTGACATCGTCCGAACCGGAGTTCACGACAACCGCCGTCAGGGTCGTCGGATCGATGACGATGCCTTCCGGATTTTGGCCGACTTCGATCGTCTGGATTTCCGTAAGCGTGGCTGTCAATCCGCCGCCGAGCGTACCCTCTTCGAGAGGTACTTTGACTCCATCCGGAACGCTACTCGATCCCACGGTCAGCCTGTAGACGGTCACCGTTCCCGAATCGAAGTTTGTGGCATAGACGAGTGTGCCGTCAGGCGTGATGGTCGTCTCCTTTTTGCCGCCCTCAGTGCTCGTTCGTGCGATGACCTGGAAGCTACGGTTGTCTGAAGGCATGGCATCGACCACTATGATCTCACCCAAACCTGTGGTGAGTATGGCCAATGCACCATCCGGAGTGATGGACACGTGGTTTGTCCCGCCCTCGACACTGGTCCTTGCAATCGCCGCGTTGTACATCGGCGAGGCAGGATCGATGTCGAATACTTCGTACCCGAGATCCGTCGCAACGAATGCCAGGCCACCGTCAGGCCGAATGGTCGTGACCTTCGGGCCGCCCTCCGTACTGGTTCGCGCGACGACGCGATTGAATGCGCCACTTCCCGGATCCGCATCGATGACGCTCAGTCCGCGCGATGTATACTCGCTCACGTACACTCGATCGCCCGCTGGAGTGATCGCGACGCCATACGGGTTCAATCCCACCGGAATGATTTCAGAGACCTCGTTCGTGGTGAGATCGATCACGGAAACGTTGTGCGATTCGAAATTCGTCACGTACGCGTACGTGCCGTCGGGATGGATCGCGATCCGAAGTGGATGCTGTCCAACCGGAATCGATTCATCGAGCGTCTCGAGATTCACCAGGTCGATCACCGAAACGGAGTTGGACTCCGAGTTGGTGACGTAGGCCAGCGCTCCATCCGGCGTGATGGCCGTATGTTTTGGACCGCCCTCCGTGGACGTCCGAGCGATGACCGTGTTGTCCAGCTCGCCGAGTGTGACCACGGTAAAGTTGAAGGGGTCGCTTACCAGCCCGTCGACTTCTACTCGCAGGGGCCCTTCGGTGGCCAGATCTGGAACGACGGTCGTCAGACTCGTCAACGATGCCTCCGTCACGATGGCCCGGGTGCCCCCAAAGGTGACGATGTTCGCGTCGGGGTCCGGATCGAATCCCCTCCCGTTAATCACGACGATCTGACCGATGGACGTGCTCGGCGGCGAAACGCTTTCAATCTCCGGTTCCTGTGGGCCGGGGGCCGTGGTGAACGTCCACGTCGTCCCGCCGAAGGTCTGGCTGATAGGTGATACGTCCGAGATTGCGTCCGAGAGCGTGACGGTGTACACCGTTTCGTCCGCGAGGTGCGCGCTTGGCCTGAAGATCACGCGCGAGTTCTGATTCAGGAACTCGAAGGTGCCGGGCACCGCGTCCCCTCCCGTCGACAGGACGAAACTCGCCTCGTCGATGCTCTCCGGGTCGATCGGCTCGGAAAAATCGACCAGTACAGGCGTCGTCACGGAGACCCCTTCCCCGGTGGGGCCGAAGAACACCAACGTGGGAGGCGCACTTTCGACCGTGGCAAAGGTGGCTTCGAAAGGCACCAGCGGGTTGCCCGATTGGTCCATAATGTCGGACGTGAGGGTGAGCGTATACACGCTGGCTTCCTCCAGCGGCGCCGTGAACGTCACGATCGTGTTGTCGGAGCTAGGTGTGAAAGTGCCTCCGGTAACGACGTCGCTCCCCTTCGTCATAATGAACGACGAGGTCGATATCGTTGCCGGCTCGATAGGCTCCGAGAAGAACACAGTGATGGTCGAGTTGGGGAAAACATTCGCAGCGCCGTCTTGCGGCGTAATGCCTACGACGGTGGGAGCACCCACATCCGGCGGTTCCGTGGTGAAGGTCACGCTGCGCGTCTGGCTCGAAACGTTGCCCTTCAGATCAGCGACCCCGGGACCGACGATAAAAGTGTACTCTGTCTCGGGACTGAGTATTGCGGCCGGTGAGAAGAGCATGATCTGCCTGCCCTCCACGGGCGTCACCGTTCCGCCCATCGGCGTCGCTATCCCGTCTGCTCCGTCCGATATGCCGAACGAGATGGCGGAGGCGACGGTGGCCTCTTCAACGGGCTCGGAGAAAGCGATGAGAATGTCCGCTCTGCGCTTCACATTCGTGGCACCGTCCTCCGGCGTGATGCGCAACACGCTCGGCGGCGTCTGATCCAGATTCGTGATGAAGTTGACGCCGGAAGTCACGGATGCTACCGTCACGGCTTCGATATCGGCGGGGTCGTCCGTCCCAGGATTCTCCGACTCCCGCGCATCGTTCCAGAACTCGAACGGATAGTCGAACTTCGTCGTGAACTCGCGCAAATACGGGCTGATGTGCCCGGGCGTAAGCGGATAGCCGTGCACATCGCCGTCGAGCGGTTCGATGGAGACGTGGTAGGAACCGGGCGGAAGGCCAGGCACACGGTACCGGCCCTGCGCGTCGGTATAGGCATGTACGAGCTCGTTGGTCGCCGTATGGCGCGCCAGCACGAGTGCGCCTGGGACCGGCTCGCCCGGCGCATCCCCGTTCAACACCACGCCTTCGATGGCGCCCAGTGTGCCGAAGGTTGCACCTGGATATCGCGCACTCACCCAGGCCCGATCATCTAAGGTCAGCGTCCGGGCCTCCTGATCGGGCTGCAGGACAAAGAACATCGTCGCGTCCTCGACGCCGCTATGCACCAACCCGAGTACGTGCCCGAATTCGTGGGTCGCAATGCTCTGAATGTCAAATCCGCCCGCGAATGTCTCCGTGCCGAGCCGGAGAGAGCGGGATGGGTTGTTCACGAAGAAGGGATTGAAAACGATGTCCGCATCGACGATGTGGGCTTCTCCTGGATTTTCTCCGAAAACGATCGTTTTCGCTGCCACCGCCAGCACGCCATCTGCGAACAAAAACTCATCGTCCGCAAACGTCACGAGGTTCAACCCGTCGGTGCCGGACGCCAGTCGACTCGAGGTTTCGCCGCCAAAGGTATGCGTCAAGTCGGCCGTTTCCACAGCGGCCCACGTTGCGATCGCATTTTGGATGGCGAGAATATCACTTCCGTCCTCGATGTGGGGATGTCCACCCGAGTTGATGTGGAACGTGAGATCGCTTGTTGGAAGTACCTGCTGCTGCGGGATGGCCACCTCGATGATCCTTCCCGCTCTCCTGTCGGAAATGTAGAGGACTCCTCTCGGGTCGTAGTGCAGGGAATTCGCATCAGCGCCGCTCAGGCCGTTGAGGAAGTCGAACAGTTCAGTTGCGCCTGGCTCAAGAACCTGAACCTCATCCTTCGTTGCGATGAACAACTGGCCGCGCGAGCCGAAGGCCAGATCGCCGGGCCCGTTTAGACCGGTGAACATGGCCGGCAACGCATTTCCATCTCCGGGCTTCGCACCAGTCAGGTCGAAGGTGCGGAGCTGGCCCAGGTTTGAAGCATACGCGATATAGAGCGTCTCCCCATTAATCGCGATGCCCGTCGGATTGTGGGGATTATCGACGACGCCCGCCGTATCCGCCTGTGATGCGTTGAGGGTGGCGAGTACTATGCGGTCGGCTTCTGCGTCCAAACCTACATAGAATGCGCCGTCGCCGGGAGCCGGCGTCAGATAGCGCGCACCGACGAGTCCGGGTAGGCTGAGGATGCCTTCAGAATTGACATCTACTGGAGGATTCTCGAGGAGTGATGCCGGAATTCGGTAGAGTGTGTTCGCATTGCGATCCGTGACGAACAGGTCCCCATCCTCCTGGAACGCCACGTCGGCCGGCTCGATCAGCCCTTCGACCATCGTGGTGGTGGCCCCGGACGGATCGATGCGCAGCACCTCTCCGCTGCCCGTGGCCGCCACCCAGACATTTCCACCGGCATCCGTCGTGAGCCCGCCGGCATCCTGGATACCCTCTGCCAATACGTTGAAGAGGTAGTCGCCCGACACCGTGATCTCGGGAGGCGTGATCTCCCCGGTGAAGCAGGCTGAGAACTCGGATGTATTGCCATCGGAACTGGTGGCCGTCGCCGTCACGATCTCACCGAATTCAATGGGCGCATAGAAGGATGTGTCGAAGGTTGCTCGTCCGTCGGCGCCCGTCGTCACGCTCTCCGAATGTGCGAAGGAAAGGCCTTCGCCGAAACCCGATGGATCGCATACGTCGCTGACGAAGAACTCCAGTGTGTAGTCCGTCGACGGCGCGGCATCCAGTATGCCGGAAACCGATAGGAATCCGATGTCGAAATCCACATTCTGGATGACGGGATAATTCTGGCCGTTGTTCGGCCCTTCGTCCGAGTCACCTGGATCGTTCGGGCGGGGTGTACCCCCCGATGGCGACAAGGCGATTCCGAGTTGGCCGTTGTTGAAGATGGCGTTTTCGGTGATGCGATTGCGGTGCCCGTCTCGGACCACAACACCGGCACCTCCATTGTTGGCGATCTGGTTCCCAGGGCCGATGGTATTCTCGGAGGGTGACCCCGTGCCGATGGCGATCCCATGGTCGCCGTTGCCTATCCCCTGCCGCGATCCCCCCATACCGATGCCGTTGTTCTGGATCTTATTCTCCGTGGACGTGACGCCAAATATCCGGATGCCGTCGGCGCTATTTCCCGAGATCAGATTGTCATCGATCGTGTTCTCGCTCGATCCATTAATCATGATGCCCGCGAAATTCTCCAGGGAGCGCGTTCCGGACGCATCGAGCCCGATGAGATTGCCACTGATCAGATTGTCTCGGGCACCACCGGCCAGCTTTATGCCTGTGTCGAGATTCCCAGAAATGAGGTTGCCCAGCCCCGACAAAAGCCCGTCGCGGCCGATCTCGTTCTCGCTCGCCCCGTCGTCGATCGCCACACCGAATTCGTTCCCCAGTTCGTCGGTGCCCGTCACATCTGTCCCGATACGGTTGGCGTAGACCGTATTGTAACGGCTCCTCTGGCCGATCATGGAGACACCGACCCCGTTATTTCCGGAGATCACATTTCCTGCGTTCGGCTGACCGATTATGCTAGCCGAGGCATCCCACAGGAGAATACCGGTCTCATTGGGGATCGCGGTTGTCCCTGTGGCATCGGGGCCAATGAGATTACCCAGAACAGCATTCGAATCAGCAGGAGCCGTCTCCGCAGTAGACTCGATCAGAACGCCAATTTCGTTGTTCGAGATCAGGTTTCTGGCCTCCGGATCGACGCCACCAATCGTGTTGTTCGAGGCATTCACGACGCGTACCCCGTATAGATTGCGGGCGAATGGGCCATCCACAGGCTCGGGCCGAACACCGAGGAAGTTGCCTTCGATCACCGTGCCTTCGCCGTCGCTGATCAAGATTCCCGCCCCTCCGGAGAACCTGGTGAAGGATAGCCCGCGGATTTCGCTTGGCCCCGCCGAGACGATCAATCCGTTTGAGTCGTCGGGCAGTCCGGCCCCGTCGATGATGATCATTATTCTGGCATTCGTGCCGGCATCAAACGGACTTGAACTGGCGAAGGCGCCCGGCTGCGTGTACCCGTCGATGATCACGGGGTCGGTGATGGGCGGCAACGGCTCGGTCAGTTCAATGATGTGCGGGCCATCTCCCGGGATGGCAAAGTCGATGACGTCCTTGCCCGGGATACTGTTGGCGGCTTCGATGATCTGGGACAGGGTGTTCAGCGTGCCCTCGCCTGGTGCCTCCGTCACCGTGACGGTGAGACAAGTTCCAAATTGAGTCAGCGGAAAGTCTTGTGTCGTATCGCCCGTCGCACCGACGACAACCTTGAATTCTTTCTCTCTCCACGGGGGTGCGGTAGCCTTGACCAGGTACTCGCCCGGTGCGAGCGGGGTAGCAAGATGGTACATACCTGACTCATTTGTGAGAGCCATGATTTCAGTACCACTAACGGATATAGTCGCGCCGGGAATCGGGGACAGTGTACAGGCATCGCTCACGCGCCCAGTAATGGACTGCGCACTCGCCTGCCGCGCCATTCCACTCGTCAGAAGTATGAGGACGAGGATAGCGGCATAACCGGGGAATGAATTCCGTGAGCTCGAACTCGCAACGGCGCGCCGATTCGAGAAGATGCCGGATGCAAACCTGTATTTCATGAACATGAACGTCGAAGGATGAGGGTCGAAGGTGGATGCGCCAGAGCCGTCATTGGCCGGCGTAGCTGCGAATCTGGGCCAGCAGATCGTCGACGGACATAGAACCCGTAGACGTGCGGGCCTCGCCCGCTTCCGCATTCGTTTTGCCAAGTGGGCGCTCGTCCCGCAGCAGCGCGGGCGCACCCCGCACCACTTTCTCCCTTCCCTCCTGCGCGATCTCGAGCTTCCCCGTGACGCCGGCCGTCACCAGCTGCCGGCCCGAAGGATGCTCCCACAGAAACACGAGTATCTCCTCGCCCTCGACGAAGACGGGCATGTCGGAGACCTCATACAGCGTGTTACCGACGCGCCCACCCGGGACGGTGATCACGACTTCGTCCCCAACCGACCCCTTTACACTCTCGCTTACACGAACACGGACTTCCGTCAGGATCTGGGTGCCCTTGTCGTTCCAGAAGCTCCGAGGTGCATCGGTCTCGCCTACAACGATGGCTGATGAAGCTCGAGTAAGCTCCTCCAGGTTCATCCGCTGCACCTGCGCGGATGCCGATACCACCATCCAACTCATGCTCAGCGCTCCGATGAGCACGAAAGCACGTAGAGCAGGTATTCTCATTTTCGTCAAGGTCCTCCTCGGTTAGTTGACGTCCCCAAGTATGACGAATGGGGCCCAGTAAAAAGGATGCGCGTGGGATGCGTCCCCAATCAGCTCGAGTTTGGCTGCTCTGAGCGCATCGACCTTCCGTTCACCGTGAACGGCCAGCGTTTGATAGAAGCTCTGCATCAAGGCCGACGTCGACTCGTCGGCCACACTCCACAGACTGACCAGCACGGACGGCGCGCCGGCGTACATGAAGGCGCGGGTCAGGCCGACGATGCCCTCCCCCTGCACGATCTTCCCTAGGCCCGTCTCGCAAGCAGAGAGCACGACGAGCTCGGGATTCATGCGAAGATTGAAGATCTCGGCCGCCTGCAGATAACCGTCTTCTGCGGGGTCGTCATCAAGAGTCAGCACGATGCTCGAAAAGTCGGGCCGCCGTTCGTCGATGAGACCGTGGGTTGCAAAGTGGATGTACCTGAATCCGAGCAAGGCGCCATCCCGCTTGACTTCTTCTTCTCGCGCCTCTTCGCGGGTGAGGGCCCGCACGCGCTCGGCGGGAAACAGCGAGGCGATCCCGTCCACTTCGGCGCCGCTATACGGAAGACGCTTCAGAGCGGTACCCCTCAGGATGTCGCTCGGCGCACCGCTCCGCAGATCGGCCGCTGCGGGTCCGCTTTCGGTCTCTTCCAGATCGAAGATGGGATCGCCGAAGGCCAGCAGGTCGCGATCCGGCTCGGGCGACTGGCCACGTGCCGTCTGAATACGGTGGAGCACGCTCGCCGACTGGCCGTAGCTCACGGAATGCCGGCGGATGAGGTACGGCAGGTCGGCGAAGGAAGCGCCGTCAACGACCGGCTCCATAAGCAGGGCCTCGAAGGGCACCAGGAAAAGGAAGCCGTCCGGAATCACAATGAGGTGGTGGCCCTCGTCGAGGTAGTCCTCTGCCGGTGAAACGAGCATCTCGTAGAGGTCCCTCGCCGCGCTCGCGTATAGCTCGACGCCGTGCTCATCAGGTGACTCCAGCGCGAAGCGCAGCACCTCCACTTTCTCCTGCAGTTGGGGGCGTGCAGGCAAGGATATGAATGCGCGACTCTTCCTTGTCGCGACCCACATCGCCGAGCTGCTGTCGCCCAGAGCGTACTGGAGCAGGACGGTCTCGTCGTCGATAAGATCACGCTGCACGTCGGCGATCGTCACCGGCTCCGGAAACTGAATGGCGGAGTAGGACGGATTCGTGACTCGAATCTGGTTCTGGAGCAACTGGTA
>CBFGRV010000019.1:0-63809 GCA_965651265.1 uncultured Rhodothermales bacterium | reverse complement strand
AGGCGCTCGAATGGCTGGAAGATGCGGTCGTGATATCGCATGTCGAACCCGATCCCGTTGTCTTCCACTGTGATGAGGCAACTGTGGCCGCCCGGGTCGTCCTCCATCCAGGCATGGATTCGGATGAACGGAGGAATGTCGCCCCGGCGGTACTTGATCGCGTTGAGGACGAGGTGATTGAGCAGCTGCCGGATCTGGCCGACGTCCGCGTAGAGCCGTACGTTGGCATCGACTTCGACCGTGGCCTCGGCCGCCTCCAGCGCGAGCTGCACATCGGAGAGCACTTCGCTGATGACCGCCGGCAGGTCGATCCTGACGTAGGGCTCGGGTCGGGAGGTGACGCGTGAGAATGCGAGGAGATCGGACAGTAGCTGGGCCATCCGAGAAGCCGCACCCTGCAGGCGATCCAGATACGTGATGCCCTCCGCAGGGAGCAGATGGGCGAAATCATCCCGGATGAGATCGGCGAAGGTCTGGATCTTCCGAAGCGGCTCCTGCATGTCGTGACTGGCGACGAAGGCGAAGCTCTGGAGCTCTCGATTGCGCTCCTCGAGATTGCGATTGGCCTCCACGAGAGCCTCGGTACGCTCCCGCACCTTGGCCTCGAGTTTCTCGTTCAGCGCACGAAGCCGGGCCTCACTTTCCCGGAGCGCGTGTTCCGCCTGCTTTTGCTCGGTGACGTCCCGGAAGATCGTAAGGGTGTATGGCTTTCCGGCGACTTCCATGGGCTCGGCGGAGACGATCCCACTGACGATCTTGCCACCCATGGCGACCAGGTCCACCTCATAATCCCGGATCCGGCCGTCCTCCTGAAGAATGTGCAGGAGTCGAAGGCGGTCCTCCGGCTTCAGATAGATGCTCAGGTCGAGCGTCGACTTTCCGATCGCCTCGGCGGCGGAGTACCCGAAGGTCCGCTCAAAGGCCTCGTTCGTTTCCACGATGCGGCCGCGCGCGTCCGAAATGATAAAAGGATCCGGGCTCGCCTTGAAGGCCGTTGCAAACCGATTCTCCGATTCGCGGAGCGACTCCCTGGCGCGCACCATCGGGGTCAGATCCATCGTGATGGTGGAAACACCAACGATTTGGTCTCCGTCCATGAGCGGATCGACGAATAGCCGAAAGGTGCGAGGCGCCGGAACGTCGTCGACGGTGAACTCCGCTTGTGAGGACTCGGCTGCTTCGAGGGCTCGCCGCTTGAGTGACATCAGATGCCGGGAGCCTTCCGTCGGCACGAGCTCGTCGAGGCGTTTTCCGATGGCGGCATCAAGAGCCGGTGCCCCATCTGGATTGTAGATCCAGGTGTAGCGGAGCTCCCGATCCGTATGGGCGATAGAGACGGGATGCGCCCGGAGGCTTTCGACGAATGCATTGCCGGCGAATTCCTGTTCGTCGAACAGGTCACCTAAATCCTGTGCGTGCTTCTGATTTCTCACTATCGACTCGGTTTCCGCCTAATAATCTAAGCGGCAAGCCGGATCGTTACGGCACGTATCAGTATCGTAACACTCCTTGGGCGACTCGGCGCTCCGTGCGAGTTCGATCGAGGGAAGAGCTGGGAGATAAGCGAGGGAAATACGAGGCGCGCGGAATGACGAGAGAGAAGAGGACCACTACAACAGGAAAAGCCCAGACCAAATACTACCGGCCAGGGCTTCACTAATCCTGCTACGTCGTTGACGCAAGTATCGGCAGAATGAGACCGAACTTAAGCTCGCGTGGGGCCGGAGTTGCTCGGATCGATTGCGCCTGACGTCTCGAAGCGCGCTCATTGACGGATTCTTGAACAAGGCTCCGCAACCATTCAGCCGGGCATCCCGTTGCAGATCCGTTGCAAGACGGCCGGTCAGCCTCGCTGCTATAATCTGCCAACGACCCGCGGCGTCGCCGTGGGTATTCATCTTGTCCTGGCCAGGTCGTTTATTCCGCGTCTCGTTGGCTTTTCCTCAACGTGTTTGACCAGCGCCCTTACTCATAAATGTCCCACGATATGATCACGATCACCTTTCCGGATGGATCCACCCGCGAATACGAATCGGGGGTCACGGGAAGTGAGATCGCATCGAGTATTTCGGCCGGACTGGCCCGGCAGGCACTCGCCGTTCGCGTCGACGGCGAGGTGTGGGATCTCATGCGTCCCATCGAAAAGGACGCAGCGGTCGAGATTCTGACGTGGGACGATCCGGACGGTCGGATGACCTTCTGGCATTCAAGCGCTCACCTCATGGCGGAGGCGCTCGAGGCGTTGTATCCGGGCGTAAAATTCGGAATTGGTCCGCCCATCGAGCAGGGTTTCTACTATGACGTCGACCTGGGCGGCCGCGCGCTGAGCAAGGACGACCTCGAGGAGATAGAGGCGAAGATGAGGGAGCTGGCCCAGCGCGACGTGCCGTATGAGCGGCGGCCCGTGTCGAAGGCGGACGCCGTCGAGTATTTCAAGCAGAAGGGCGACGAATACAAACTCGAGCTCATTAGTGACCTGCCTGACGGATCCATCACCTTCTACAAGCAGGGCAACTTCATCGACCTCTGCCGGGGCCCGCACATCCCTTCAACGGGGCTCATTAAGTATCCGAAGCTGCTCAATGTGGCCGGTGCCTACTGGCGCGGCGACGAGCGACGACCCCAGTTGACTCGCATCTACGGCGTCAGCTTCCCGAAGAAGAGCATGCTGGATGAGCATCTCGAACGACTGGAGCTCGCGCGGGAGCGGGACCATCGGAAGCTGGGTCGCGAGTTGGAGCTGTTCACATTTAGCCGGCGCGTGGGTCCCGGATTACCAATGTGGCTGCCTAAAGGCGCTATGCTACGAGACACGCTCGCCAACTTCCTCAAGCGGGAGCAGGCCAGGCGTGGGTACGAGCCCGTGGTGACTCCGCACATCGGGCGCCTCGAACTCTACAAAATCAGCGGCCACTATCCCTATTACCGGGATAGCCAGTTTCCGCCGATGATCGAGCAGTCCGGGAATGGACAGGAAGAGGACGGCTTCCTGCTGAAGCCGATGAACTGCCCCCATCACATCGAGCTGTATGCCGACAAGCTTCGCTCTTATCGGGATTTGCCCGTGCGTTTCGCGGAATTCGGCACGGTGTACCGCTACGAGCAGTCCGGCGAGCTCGGCGGCCTGACTCGCGTCCGAGGCTTCACGCAGGATGACGCCCACATTTTCTGCACGGATGAGCAGGTCAAGGATGAGTTCAAAGACGCCATCGATCTGACACTGAAGGTGCTCAGCGCCCTAGAGTTCACCGACTTCAAGGCGCAGATCTCGCTCCGCGATCCGAGCAACAGAGAGAAGTATCAGGGTGAGGATGCCAAGTGGGATGCGGCCGAGCAGGCCATTCGCGAGGCCGCCGCAGAGATGGGCCTCGATGCCGTCGAGGCCGTCGGCGAAGCCGCCTTCTATGGCCCGAAACTCGATTTCATGGTGAAGGATGCCCTGGGCCGTGAATGGCAGCTGGGGACCGTGCAGCTCGACTACAACCTGCCGGAGCGGTTCGACCTCACGTATGTCGGAGCCGACGATGAGAAGCATCGACCTGTGATGATCCACCGCGCACCGTTCGGATCGCTCGAACGGTTCATTGGCGTTCTCATCGAACATTACGGCGGGAATTTCCCGACGTGGCTGGCCCCCGTGCAGGTGCAGATCGTGCCGGTGGGTCAGGACTTCTACGCCTATGCCCAGGAGGTCGCCAATCGGCTACGCGATCGAGGAATCCGCGTTGCGGTGGATCGACGTAACGAAAAAGTCGGATACAAAATCAGAAGTGCCGAGGTCCAGAAGGTGCCCATCATGCTGATCGTAGGGAGCCGCGAGGTGGAGGATGGCACCGTCTCCGTCCGCCGGCACGGCCAGGGTCAGCAGGACACCCTCTCCGTGGACGAATTCATCGAGCTCATTGCCAACGAGATCGCCGAGCAGATCGGAGACTAGAGGCGAAACCTTCTTTTCCAACCTCGCGTGAGAGAGCCTTTGGCGCGGACGTGCCAGGAGGCTATTTGATCATCGTTCAACTAAATCCAAAGGACCTATCGCAGACAAGACACGCGTAAACGAAGAAATTCGGGCCCCCAAGGTTCGAGTCGTTCAGCCCGACGGCACCCATGATGTGGTGGATATCGATGAGGCGCTCCGGCGCGCTCGCGAATTCGGGCTGGATCTGGTCGAGATCGCCCCAATGGCTAAGCCCCCGGTCGTTAAGATCATCGACTACGGCAAATACCGATACGAGCAGCAGAAGAAGGAAAAGGAAGCCCGGAAGAAGTCGCAGACGGTGCAGCTCAAGGAGGTTCGGTTTCGACCGCACACCGACAAGCACGACTTCGACTTCAAGACACGGCATGCCCGTGAATTCCTCGCCGAGGGTAACAAGGTAAAGGCATGGGTGCAGTTTCGAGGGCGCGACATCATCTACAAGGATCAGGGGATGGATCTGCTTCGCAGGTTTATCGAAGAGCTTCAGGATGTCGCGAAGATCGATCAGCCGCCCAAGATGGAAGGTCGCCGGATGACGACCATTCTGGCTCCTGACAAGAAATAGTCGGCGGGAGTAAGCTCCGTAGGGCTTGCTGATTTTGGGGCTCGCGGTTTACGCAACGGCGGCGATGGGCGCTTTCATGCGGAATTCGCCGTGATGCCGTTTCGCCGCTCTCGCCTCCGGTCGTACCTTCTCGATCGTTTGGTTCGCTGCGCCGGTGAACGAGGTTGCCCGGATAAGGAGAGGCTTCTTCAGGAACGCCTCTTTTTTTCGTCTGTACTATTGCGCCGCCCCGCGATCCAGGGGCCCTCGTTTACCTGATACTGTTGTTCACGAGAGCGATTCGGGTCATGCCCAAGATGAAAACAAACAGCGGCGCCAAGAAGCGCTTCAAGGTGACCGCTACCGGCAAAATCAAGCGGAAGAAGGCGTACCGCAGCCACATCCTGACGAAGAAGTCTCAGAAGCGGAAGCGCAATCTTCGAAAGCAGACGCTCGTGGACAGCGCCGATATGAAGCGAGTCAAGGAGCTGATCCAGTTGTGATCCGGGCCCACTCGTCCCGCCTGATGAATTGGATGATTTAGAACCTAGAGCAAGTAATGCCGCGCTCAAAGAATAAAGTCGCTTCGCGACGCCGCCGAAAGAAGATAATGAAGATGGCCCGGGGCTATCGCGGTGGACGTAGCAAGGTGTACACGGTAGCCAAGAACACGATCGACCGGGCTCTGCAGTTTTCGTATCGCGATCGCCGTCAACGCAAGCGCCAGTTTCGGAGGTTGTGGATCGCGCGGATCAATGCGGCTGCGAGACAGAACGGGACCACGTACTCACGACTCATTGGCGCCCTCCGGAAATCGGAGGTCGGATTGAATCGAAAGGTGCTGGCCGATCTGGCTGTCCGCGATCCGCGGACCTTCAGCAAAGTCGTGGAGCAGGTCAGCCAGAACTAGCCTCGTTGATTTCCCAGCATGCCCGCTCTGCCGTCGCATCGATTTTTTGGCCGACGTCCCCTCTAGTTGAAACCGGGGCGTCGCAGTAATCTGCGCGCACGTCGCATCCACCCGCCCCTGTTTCAGGTGAGGCGGGTTTTTTTTTGCATCCAACCGGAAGCCCATGTTCGAAGTCCTGGACGACATTCGACGAGAGATCGAAGCCGCAGAAGTTACCTCGAAGGAAGCGGCCGAGGCGTTCCGCGTCCGGTTTCTTGGCCGGAAGAGCGGTCGCATCACCGAACTCTTCAAGCAGATGAAGAGCGTGTCGCCGGAGGAGAGGCCACGCTATGGTCAGGAGGTGAATGCTCTCAAAGAGCTTGCGGAACAGCGATTGCGCGAGTTTGAAGAGCGGGCCGAGCAATCCGTGAATGGCGCTGCCCGCCAGATCGATCTCACACTTCCCGGCCGCCGACCCGTCCCGCGCGGCTCCATCCACCCGATCACGCAGACGCTGGAGGACATCAAGAGCATCTTCGAACGCTTCGGCTTCTGGGTGGCCGAAGGCCCGGAGATAGAGACGGACTGGTACAACTTTACGGCGCTGAACTTCCCGCCCGATCACCCGGCCCGGGACATGCAGGATACGTTCTTCGTGGAGGTAGACCGCGTCGTGCTGCGAACCCACACGTCTCCCGTGCAAATTCGTGTGATGGAGGAGCTCGGCGCCAACGTTCGGGTCATCGTGCCCGGGCGGGTCTACCGCAACGAGGCCATCTCATACAAGTCGTTCTGCCTGTTCCATCAAGTGGAGGGGCTATATGTGGATGAAGGGGTGACCTTCGCCGACTTGAAGCACGTGCTGCACCTTTTCGCCCAGGCCGTGTTCGGAGATGATGTGCGGATGCGATTTCGTCCGAGCTTCTTCCCCTTCACGGAGCCCAGCGCCGAGGTGGACATCTGGTGGGCAGACGACTCGCATCCGGACGGTGGTCGATGGCTGGAGATTCTAGGCTGCGGGATGGTTGATCCGAATGTGTTCGAGGCCGTGGGCATCGATTCGGAGCGGTATACAGGGTATGCATTCGGGATGGGCGTGGAGCGCATCGCGATGCTCCGCTACGGCATCGATGACATCCGATTGTTCTACGAGAACGACATCCGCTTCCTTAATCAGTTCTGATCGCCGCACCCAACCGTCCAACCGCGACCGCAAACCCCGCCGGACCAGCAACAAGTAACCAGCAACAGCAACCCGAATGAAGGTCTCCTATAACTGGCTGCGCACGTACGCTCCCGTCGATGCCACGCCGGAGGAGTTGGCCGACCGGCTCACAATGGGCGGGCTCGAGGTCGACCGCATCGATCGAATTGGGTCGACCATGGAGGGTGTCGTGATCGGCGAGGTTCTCGCTGTGCGAAAGCACCCGAATGCCGATCGGCTGACGCTTTGCGAGGTGAATCTCGGCGAGGGCGCACCTGTCCAGATCGTCTGCGGAGCCCCGAATGTGGCATCCGGGCAGCGAGTGCCCGTGGCGCGAGTCGGAAGCACCCTCATGCTACCGAGCCGCGACAATCCGCAGCTGAAGGAGCCCGTTCAGATTCGACGCGCTAAGCTCCGCGGCGAGACTTCCGAAGGAATGATCTGCTCCGAGGCCGAGCTCGGGCTGTCCGACGACCACAGCGGCATCATGGTGCTCGATGAGGATGCCGCGCCGGGCACCCCTTTCGCCTCGTACCTCAGCCGTCGCGGCATCGAGGCGAGCGATGCCGTGCTGGATGTCGCCATCACGCCGAATCGACCCGATGCAACCAGCCACATCGGAGTAGCACGCGATGCCGCGGCACTGACGGGGACGATGCTCTCCATCCCCCCTGTCGACCTGCCGACGCACGGCGGCGAAACGGCCGACGTCGTCGCCGTTGAGATCCAGGCGCCCGACGCATGCCCCCGCTACGTTGCCCTGTTGGTCCGCGGCGTGACCGTTGGCGAGTCGCCGGCCTGGTTGAAGCAGCGGCTGACGGCGATCGGCCTCCGGCCGCGCAACAATGTTGTAGATGTCACGAATTTCGTGATGCTCGAGTGCGGACAACCCCTTCACGCCTTCGATTTCGATGATGTCGCGGGCGCGACGATTCGGGTGCGCAAGTTGGACGCAGAGGCCTCCTTCACGACACTTGACGACAAGCGCCGAAGCCTGCCTGCGGGCACATTGATGATTTGCGATGCGGAGCGCGAAGTGGCGATTGCCGGCGTCATGGGCGGGCAGAATTCGGAAGTCACGGAGAGGACGACGAACGTGCTCATCGAGAGTGCCTATTTCGATCCCTCCTCCATCCGCCGAACCGCAAAGGCGTTGGGCTTGCAGACGGACTCGTCGTACCGCTTCGAGCGAGGCGTCGACCGGGATGGGCAGGTCTGGGCGGCGGCCCGTGCGGCTCAACTGATCGCTGAACTGGCCGGTGGCACGATCGTCTCCGGAATGGTCGATGCCCATCCCGTGCCGTTCGAGCGCCGCGTAATCGATGTTCGGATAGGCCGCGTCAACGGACTGCTGGGCGTTCCAGTGCCCACCGAAGACGCGAGGCAGTTACTGACCTCCATCGGCTTCGAGGTTGAGCTGGGCGCAACATCCGACCAGCCCACCCTCATCTGCCGGGTCCCAAGCTTTCGGCCCGACATCGAGCGCGAAGTGGATGTCATCGAGGAGATCGCAAGGCTGTACGGGTACGATAACATCCCTGAGCCGGAACGATCAGCGGGTAGGGGCAGCCCACCGCGCGAGCTCGAAGGTGATCGCATCCGCAAGCTCGTTCGTGGGATGCTCAGCCACAGCGGATACCGCGAGATCTATACGAATAGTATGCAGCGCGCCGAGACCGCAGCTCGCTTCAATGTGGGTCTACTGACGGGCGAGCATGACAATGCGGGTGTGGTCGAAACGTTGAATCCGATCTCGCGCGAGATGGCATCCCTGCGTCCCAGCCTACTTCCCGGCGGGCTCGAGGTCATCAGCTTCAACGAGAAGCACGGACAGCGGGTGCTGAGGTTTTTCGAGTTCGGGCACGTGTTCCACCGCACCGATCGGCGCGATACCCTTGTGGAGGGATTCGAGGAACGTGAGTCGCTGCTCATCGCCGTCTCGGGGCTCTCCAGGGAGGCAGCCTGGGATGCAGACGAGCAGCCGAGCGATCTTTTCGATGTAAAGGGTATGGTGGAGTCCATGCTCGAAGGGCTGCGGATTCCAGGAGTAGATATGGTTCCAAGCCACGAGGCGTCCAGTGTCACATCGCAACATCTGGAAGTCTACGCGGGTGGTTCGAGGCTGGGAATCGTCGCCGAGCTCCATCCTGAGGTCGCCGGGCTCTACGACCTTCGTGATCCGGTTTACTTTGCCGAGATCGATTTTTCTGCCCTTGTCCGCGTGGCTGCACCCCATCTCAAGCGCACGTACCGGCCGGTTAGCCGGTATCCTGTGGTCGAGCGCGACATCGCCGTCGTGGTGGATCGTGCGCAACAGGTGGGCGTGATGCTGAAGGCCATTCGCGAGGCCGGAAGTGCGCTGCTTCGGGATGTCCAGATCTTCGACCTGTATGAAGGTGAGCGTCTCGGCGAAGGCAAGAAGAGCGTGGCCTTTTCTATGCGGTTTGGATCCGACCGAACCCTTACCGACGAGGAGGTCGATGCGGAGGTTGACGCCGTTGTGAAACTTCTCGAGAGGGAGTACGGCGCTTCCCTCAGGGGATGATGAGAAAGTGGTACACGCGGTGAACTTTCCGTCCGATTCGTATATTCCAGTTAAAGTGATACCTGAACACGGAAGACGAATCCCCGATGACAGAGCAGTCCGACCCTTCGGCATTGGAGAGAGAGGATCAGCCGCGCGGATCGGCGCCGGTTCAGGAAGAATCGCAGGAGCCTGGTGCTGCCGATCAGGAAGGTTCTCGCCTGGCGGGCACCGAGGGTCTACGGAGCCTGGAGTCGCTGGAGCGGCTACGTGATCGCGTCGAGGTAGCGGCGCGAGAGATGCGTCGCCTGCGCGAGGAAAACGGTGCTCTGGCCAGGCGTATCCAGGAGCTTGAATCCAGACCGGCTGTCGATCCGGGCCAGACAGTGATCTCGTTGGATCACGATCCCGACCTGCTTAAGCGCAAGATCGCCGGCTTCATCGAGGCCATCGATCGCTATTTGGAGAAAGAACAGAGGCCGTCTTAGCCCATGTCTCACACGATCCGCGTTCGCATTCTGAATAGAGAGTTCTCGCTGGTGGTCAACCCCGAGGACGAGCAGCTCATGCAGGATGTCGCGAGCTACGTCGATGAGCGAACGCAGGCCTTTCGCGAGGCCCATCCGGAGCAACCCGAGGTGACGGCGGCGCTCATCACGGCCGTGGCCATCGCGGAGGAGTTGTTCATCGAAAGGGGCCGGCGCGAACGATTGGAGGAACGCCTCGAGGCCGAGCTCGGTGAGCTTTCAGACAGCCTTAGCGCGGCACTTGCGGCGGCTTCTTGACACCTCAGGCGCGCCGTCGTTAAATAGGATTCCAGGAACAGGTCAATATTAACCCGATTTAAGGGACGTCGCTTTTCGGAGCGACCGGCGCGACCTATAGCGCTTGCATAAAAGAACCTGACAATTATGGTTCTGGGAGCCGGTCTTCGCGTTTGGACGGCAGGCCCAGCCTCGCATTGCGAGGTCCTCTCCTCGGAGGGGCAGGGACGTCGGAAGAGTGCGAGTGGCGCCCATTGTGTATAAGACGAGGTTCTTATATCCATCGCTATAGGTACTGCGCTTGCAAAGGAAACGCCCCGGTGTCGTGGACGGTTTGATGACCTGTACGCACCGGGGCGTTCTCTTTTTGCCGCCGGCCGGACGGCTCCCGCAAGCGGTTCTATAGAATGGATACAACGACACTCCTGATTGCGTTGGCGGCCGTTTTGGCCTTCGGCGCCGGTATCGCGCTCGACAGATCGCTTCTTGCGCGGGCCGGCCGCCGCACGCTGAACGAGGCGCGCACCCAGTCACAGCGCATCCTCGATTCGGCGCGTAAGAAAGCCGAGGAGATCCGTCAGGAGCAGTCGAAACAGGCCGAACAAGATCTCGCTCGCTCCCGAAGGGAGGTCGAGCTGGAGTTCGAGGAATCGCGGCGCACGCTTCGTCGCTCGCGGCAGAAGCTCGAGAAACACCGGGAGCGCCTGAACCAACGAACCCTCCAGGTCAACGAGCGCGAAGCCCTCCTACACAAAGCGTCAGAGGCCCTCGATGCGCTCCGAAAAGAGGCCGAGCAACACCGGCGCGATGCAGAGGAACTCCGCGCCACGACGGCCCAGCTCCTCGAGGAGACGCGTCAGCAAAAGCAGGAGGCCGATCGACTTCGGGCGGAAGTCGACGCTGCAAAAGCGGAAGTCGAAGCAAAGCGCGTAGAGCTCGATCGCCTCGTGAAGGAACAGATTCGTAAGCTCGAACACGTCTCCGGCATGTCTGAGCGTGAGGCGCGAGAGCTCCTCCTCCAACAATTTCTCGAGGAGGTCAAACTCGAGTCGGCGTCGCGCGCCAAGGAAATTCGGGATGAGGCCAAGCTCAAGGCGAATCGGGAGGCGCGGAAGATTGTCCTGACGGCCATTCAGCGGACGGCAGCCAGCCATGCCATTGAGAACACCGTTTCGGTGGTCAACATCCATTCCGATGAGATGAAGGGCCGCATAATCGGCCGCGAGGGTCGAAACATCCGCGCTTTCGAGGCCGAGACCGGCATCGAGGTCATCGTGGACGACACGCCCGAGGCCGTCATCCTCTCCGGATTTGATCCTGTTCGCCGGGAGATCGCGCGGCTGTCGCTGATCAAACTCGTGCAGGATGGACGCATCCACCCCGCCCGCATCGAGGAGATCGTCGCCAAGGTTCGCGACGAGGTCGAGGAGGAAGTCATCGAAACCGGCGAGCGCACCGTCATCGACCTGAACCTGCATGGGCTGCACCCTGAGCTCGTGCGTTTCATCGGTCGGATGCGATACCGCACGAGCTACGGACAAAATCTACTGGGCCACTCCATCGAGACGGCGCACATCGCATCGCTCATCGCCGCCGAACTGGGGCTCGATGCGGCGCGGGCCCGGCGCGCCGGCCTGCTGCACGACATCGGAAAGGTGGTCGAAGAAGACATCGAGAGCCCGCACGCCATCGTCGGGATGGAGCTGTGTCGGAAGTACCGCGAGGACGCGGACGTCTGCAACGCCGTCGGCGCGCACCACGATGAGATCGAGATGACGTCGTTTATTGCGCCCATCGTGCAAGCAGCGGATGCCATCTCCGGGGCGCGCCCCGGTGCTCGCCGCGAAGCGCTGGAAGCCTATATCCGACGGCTCGAGAAACTCGAAGAGCTGGCCGCCTCCTTCGATGGCGTGGAAAGAGTATATGCCATTCAAGCCGGACGAGAGATCCGGGTACTCGTGGACCACGCGCTCGTGTCCGACGCGCATGCCGAACAACTGGCTTCGGACATCTCTCGGAAGATCCAGGAAGACATGCAATACCCCGGACAGATCAAGGTGACGGTCATCCGTGAGATGCGCTCCGTCGCCTACGCGAAATAGGTCGCCCGTCGTCCGGGCGGCATTATTGATGAATAGGGGATGCCGGCGCGGGGAATGTGGAACCGCCGGTAACGTGTCCGTTTCAAAGCCATCTCAGGCTTGGAGTCACGCATCCTGGTTTAGAAGTCCATGATCGGTGGTGTAGGACAGCTTCTCATCCTCCTCGGCTTCGTATCAAGTGTATTCGCCGCTCTGGCTTACTTCCAGTCGGCGCGCACGGAGTCGGCGGAATGGCTTCGCATCGGCCGATACGCGTGGTTCGCAACGGTGGCCGCCGTCCTGGTTGCATCCGGACTCCTCCTCTACCTTCTGCTGACCCACCAATTCCAATACGCCTACGTTTATCAGCAGACGTCGCTCGATCTCCCCCTACATTTCCTGATCTCCTCGTTCTGGGCGGGTCAGGAAGGGTCGTTCCTCCTCTGGATCGTCTTCATGAGTCTGCTCGGACTCATCCTCGTGCGGCAAACTCGCGAGTGGGAGGCGCCTGTGATGACCTTCGTGGCGCTCTCACAGGTCTTCTTGATCTCGATGATTGTCGGGCTCAAGCTGGGACCGTTGGGGATCGGGGCATCCCCTTTCACGACCCTGGCCGAGAAGTTTCCCGACGCGCCGATGCTACAGGTTCCGGGGTTCATCCCTGCCGATGGATCCGGACTCAACGACCTCCTGCAAAACTATTGGATGGCCATCCACCCCCCCACCCTATTCACGGGGTTCACGATGATGGTCGTCCCGTTCAGCTTTGCAGCGGCGGGACTCTGGAAGCGGCGCTACACGGAGTGGGTGCGGCCGGCCCTGCCGTGGGCGCTCACGGCGACGGCCGTGCTCGGAGTGGGCATCATGCTGGGCGGCTACTGGGCGTACGAGACGCTTTCGTTCGGAGGCTGGTGGGCCTGGGATCCGGTGGAAAATTCATCGCTCGTGCCGTGGATCATCGGCATTGCCGCCATTCACTCGATGATCATCCAGAAGAAGAGCGGCCGGGGGCACAAGTCAGCGCTCTTCCTGAATGTGCTGGCCTATATGTGCGTCATCTACTCGACATTCCTGACGCGGAGCGGGATTCTGGGGGACGTATCCGTTCACTCCTTCGTGGATCTAGGAATGATGAACCAGCTGCTCCTCTGGATCCTGACGGTGGGCGTGATCGGCTTTGGCCTCTTCGCGCATAGATACCGAGAGCTGCCGACTCCCACTCACGAGCCGAACCTGCTCTCGCGCGAGTTCATGATCTTCAGCGGGGCGATGCTTCTGGTGGCGGCCTCGATGGTCGTCGCGGTCGGTACGAGCTCGCCCATTCTGGGCAAGCTGTTCCGCGAAGCGCCATCGACGGTCCCGATTGAATTCTACAATCGGTGGACGCTCCCCCTGTCGGTCCTCATCGTTTTCCTGGCCGGACTCGGCCAGCTCTTCTGGTGGAATAAGATGAGCATCGAGAACGCGAATCGGGTGCTGCTCAAGCCGATCGCCCTATCGGTGGCCAGCACCCTGGCCGTGCTCATTTTGACGCCTTTCGTCGACGAGACGATTCGCTCTTCGGGTGCGCCGGCACCCTCTGGAATCGTGCAGGCCGGGCTCGCGGGCGGGCTGGAGCAGTTCTGGGTGATGTATGGAATCGGGTTGCTCATGCTGCTCCTCGTGTTCGCCGCCTTTTTTGCCGTCTATGGAAATGGGCTCGTACTGTGGCGGATCGGACGCGGAAATCCACGTATGGCCGGTGGAGCTATTGCACACGTAGGCTTCGCGTTGATGATCCTCGGAATCATAGCCTCGAGCGGATTCAGCCGGCCTATTGCGGAGGGATCGGGAGTTCTGATCGGTGAAAGCCGGGACAACTTCGTGCTCGCACGCGGCGAATCACGTGTGATCGACGGCTTCCGTGTGACTTATTCAGGCCAGGAGCGGACGGAGAGAAACCGGCCCGTTTACGTCTTGAATTTCATCGATCCGGCCGGACGCGAGTTCGAGCTGCGGCCTGTCGTCTACAAGAGCGCCCAGGAGCAGTGGATTCAGCATCCGGACCACAAAATCTACTCGGATCGCGACATCTTCGTGGCCGTCTCGCCAAGCGCCATGTTCGAATCGTCGTCCGACGACGGCGACCAGCCGGAGAAAGGCGGCCAGCTGACGATCTCGCGCGGCGACTCCGTGGTCGTCGGTAATGACGAGTTCGCCATCAAATTCATTGGCTACAACACCAACGTAGATCCGAGCCTGCTCCCTGATTCCACGGAAATCGCCGTGGCGGCCCTCCTGGACGTGACGAATCTCTCGACGATGGAGATGCGCCGCCTGAGCCCGGTATACTTGATCATGCAGGATCGCACCCAGCAATACATCCAGAATCGTGTGGCGGACTGGAGGCTCAACGTCACGTTTATCGGCATGAACGTAGACTCGGGATCGATCAACCTGCATCTCGAGGGCGTCGACGTCGAAGCCGAAGATTGGATCGTCGTGCAGGCTTATGTCAAGCCGATGATGAACTTGCTCTGGTTTGGCTTTTTGATGCTTTCGGGAGGAATGGGCCTTGCAATATACCGCCGATTCTCGGATCAGCGTTTCGAAATGCGTCGCCGCACCCAGGAGCTCTGAATCCGCCACCTCTCTCGAGTTATCGGCGCGTGGACAATTGTAATCTGCGGCATCTCTCGGCTTAAAATCCACGCCTCCCCGCCGATACAGAAGGCACACCGAACACTAACCCGAAGGTGGCCATGGAAGTATCCGCGAACGGAAGTACGAGCGTCTCTGGTATGAGTGAATACCTCATCGACGCTCTACGTTTGGAGGTGGGCCATCATGCGGAGTTGGACGACCTTACGTCGATGATGAACGCGGCGGGCAATGAGACCCGCATGCGGATTCTCTACCTGCTGTGGCGAAATCGCGAAGTGCGGGTCAACGATCTCGCCGAGATTCTTGACGTCACGACACCCGCCATCTCGCAGCAGTTAAAGAAGCTACGCGCCCAGCAATTGGTTCGTACCCGACGCGATGCACAGACGGTCTATTACCGATTGGATGCCGATACGCCGTTCGTACATCGTCTGACGGAGTTCTTTCGAAGTCTATCTCGGCCTACTGTACCGCTGCGTAAAGCGGTCTAGGTCGTCTTGTTCTTGACATGCCTTTTGCCCGTGCCCCTGGCGTGGAGTAACCCAACATGAACCCATTTCGTCCTTCCGGCTCCGGCGATCTCTCTCCCGAGCTCGCCGGCCGTTCGGAGACCGAGAGTGCGGGCGAAGATGTGGCGGCAGAATCGCGCATCCCGATGTGGGTGCGCCAACTCTTCGAGAATACACCGTTTGCATATTGCACCTTCGACAAAGAGGGTAGCTTCGGCCTATGCACGCCTGCGTTCCTTGAGCTATTCGGCCTCTCCAGGGACGAGTGCGCCGAGCTGCGCTTCAGCGATGTCACGCATCCCGACGACATCGACGAGTGCCGTCTTCGCGTAGAACAGCTCTGGGCGGGCGAGATTCCGGCCGCCGTCCTCGAGATGCGGCATATTAGAAGGAACGGCACCGTCTTCTGGGCCCAGTCCTCGATCGCGCTTTTAAAGGCCGCAAACGGAGAGCCGATCGGCAACGTGGCCTTCCTGACGGACATCACCGACCAGAAGGAAATCGAATCCGAACGAATCCGCCTCGCGGTCGAAGGGGAGCGCGCACGGGCCGCCGCCGCACACGAGGACGTCCATCTTCAGGATGCGATCAAGGAGCTCGAGGCCGCGAGAGAGAACGCCGAACAGAGCGCCCGGCGAAAGAGTGAGCTGCTCGCGGTGATGAGTCACGAATTCCGAACGCCCATGAACGGGGTGATCGGCATGACGGACCTGCTGCTGCAGACGCCGCTCACCAAGGGCCAGCGTGAACTCGTCGAAACGATTCGCACGAGTGGGGAGAATCTGCTCGCCATGATCAACGACGTGCTCGACTTTAGCAAGATCGAGGCGGGCCGGATCGAGCTCGAGCAGGAGGCTTTTGATCTGCGAGGCTGTATCGAGGCCGCATTGAGCTTCGTCACGCCCCGCGCAGCCACCAAGCACCTCGATGTGGCCTATCTCATCGAGACCGGCGTACCGGACAGGATTTGCGGAGATATCATGCGGCTCCGGCAGATCCTCGTGAATCTGCTGAACAATGCCGTCAAGTTTACAGAGAGTGGAGAGGTGGTTCTCACGATCGAGAAGCGTGAAGAGGATGGTGAGGAGAAGCTCCACTTCGCCGTGCGAGACACCGGCATCGGGATCGCCGAGGATCGGATGAACCGGCTATTCAAGTCGTTCAGCCAGCTTGATCCGTCGACGGCGCGGAAATACGGAGGCACGGGTCTCGGGCTCGCCATCAGCAAGAGACTTACCGACCTTCTGGGAGGGCGTATGTGGGCCGAAAGCGAAGTGGGTGTGGGATCCACATTCCATTTCACGATCGCGCTCCAGCCGGCTCCGCCCGCGACGACCGATCAGGCGACGGCGTTCAGCGGGCGACGAGCTCTGATCATCGACCCGCACGAAGCCACCTGCGAGATGTTGCGACGCCAGCTCGAGAGGCTGGATATCGAAGCCCATGTGGCCCACTCCCTGAAACAAGCCGCCGCAGTGTTGGCCGAGGGCGAGTTCAACGTGCTGCTCGTCGAGTTCGTGGATCCATCGGACGACCCTGGCGCCATCGAGATGCTCGCGCGTGCCCAGAAGGATCGTTCGATGCCTATCATCTTCTTGCATCGCCTCGGCAACCACGCGCGGGTTCCCGAACTGGATGTCGCCGGCACCCTCACAAAGCCCGTAAAGGAGAAGCCACTTCGAGATATGGTGACATCGGCATTCTCCGGCACCTATAAGAAGCGATCTCTAACGCCGCGGACCGTGGTCAAGATGAAGCCGGTCGTGGGCGCAAACGCTCTACGCATTCTTCTGGCCGAGGACAATCCGGTCAACCAGAAGGTGGCAGTCCGCATGCTGAAGAAGCTGGGCTACGACGCCGACGTGGCACGGACCGGCGTGGAGGCGCTCGAGAAGCTGGCTGCGTCCCGGTACGATGTGGTATTGATGGATATCATGATGCCCGAGATGGACGGCATCGAGACGACGCGGAAGATCATTGAGCGGTATCCGGAGAACGAGCGTCCCCGGATCATCGCTTTGACGGCGAACGCCATGCGCGGAGACAGGGAGCGGTGTCTGGCTGCCGGGATGGATGACTATCTCGCCAAGCCGCTGCGGGTCGATCAACTCGGCGAAGCCCTCGAACGATGCGCGAGAGCGGACCGGATCGATGAAGAACCTGCCGGTGATGGGGCCGGAGGTGACGGCTCGGCGGAGGTCGACGCCCTGCTCCCTTCCGTGAACCTAGAGATTCTCGAGCAACTCAACTTCATGCTGGGGGATGGCGACCCCGACTTCCTGGCGGGTCTTGTGGATGAGTTCCTGGCCGATGCGAGCGAGCTCATCACGGAAATCCGAGCCGCTATTTCCGGCGGGAGTGCGCCGCGTCTACAGCACTCGGCCCACACATTGAAGTCGAGTGCGGCCCTCTTTGGCGCCTCCGAGATGTCGCTCACGTGTGAGGAGCTGGAAGCGATTGGCGCGAGCGGCAGCTTGATCGATGCGGCAGGCGCATTGTCACGCCTGGAGGCGCAGTTCGCGGCCGTCACGGAGGATCTGCGCCGTCAGGTCAAGCAGAAGGTTTAGCCCTCAGGTCTGGACGATGGCCTCGCCGGCCAGTGCGCGGCCGGCGTCGGTGAGCATCAGGTGCCCGTTCGAGCGGCGAACGAGGCCGCCTTCGACGGCACGGCGCACGACCCGGCGCGCAAATCGAGGATCCCATCTGAGATGATCCTCCAGATGCTCGACACGGTTCTCTTCGGCCGCTTCGGGAAGACCCTCGTGGTGCATCAGGTGGATGGTGAGCATCTTCTCGGCAAACTCCCAGCGCTGCCGTTGCCGACGTGCATACGCTGCCGCCAATCCATGTCTCGGGGAAAGCACGTAGATGAGCGTGAATACCACGCCGATCATGGATGCCATTGCGCCGGCAATGGAAGCATCCAGCAGGTGGGCCATCCAGTATCCGCCGATCGCCGAAATCACGCCGACCAGGAGGCTGATGCCGATCATGGCCCCGAGCCGGTCCGTCAGGAGATATGCCGCCGCAGGTGGGCCTATTACGAAGGCGACGACGAGTACCGATCCGACGGCATCGAACGCGGCCACGGCCGTGATCGAGACGAGCGTCATCAGACCGTAGTGAAGAAGGGCCGGCGCGAAACCGAGAGCCGCCGCGAGGCCGGCGTCGAAGGTCGATAGCTTCAGCTCCTTGTAGAATGTGATGATGCAGATGGCGTTCAAGATTGCGATGCCGCCCATCACGTACAGAGAGCGGGGTCCGACGTCGTGGCCGAACAGGATCAGCCGATCGAACGGTGCAAATGCCAACTCTCCCAAAAGTACCGCGTCGGTATCCAGGTGAACGTCTCCCGCATAACGCGCGATCAGAATCACCCCGATGCTGAAGAGGACGGGAAATACGAGCCCAATGGCGGCATCTTCCTTTACGAGGCGCGTGGCGAGGAGGGTCTCGACCAGGAATACGGTGAGCACGCCGGTGGCGGCCGCGGCCAGGATGAGCAGCGGTGAATTCAGATCGTGCGTGATGAAGAACCCGACGACGATCCCAGGCAGGATGGCATGGCTGATGGCATCGCTCATCATCGCCATGCGGCGCAGGACCAGGAACGTGCCGGGTAGCGCACAGGCAGCCGCCACGACGGCGGCGATGACCTGGATTTCGATCTGGCCTTGCGTCATAGGCTCTTCGGTTTCACGTCAACCTTATCGATCCGGAAACGGCAGCGCCTTTTCTCCCCTGCGGGCCGACGTCGCCGCTCGAAATCGGCCCGCCTGCCGCCGGGTGCGTATCCATCTCCACATAAGCCCACGTCGCGGCGCGCAGAGGAACGAGACGAGAACGATGGCGCCCATGCACAGGACGATCGTAGGGCCGGTGGGCAGATCGCGCATAGTGCTGCTCACGAGGGCACCGGCAACGCCCGCCGTCGCACCGAAACCGGCCGAAATGAGGACCATCATGCCGAGACGATCCGTCCACTGGCGGCCGGCAGCGGCCGGGGCGATGATCATAGCGCTCATCAAAACGACGCCCACCGTTTGCAACCCGATGACAATGGCCACCACGAGCAAGGCGGTCAGCAGCACGTCCACCTTGCGGATGGGAAGGCCCAGGGTACGACCGAACTCTGGGTCGAACGACAAGATCTTTAGCTCCTTCCAGAAGAGCACCATGATGGACAGCGCGCCTCCGCCCAGCACGGCCATCGTCAGGACGTCCGCCCGCACGAGTGAGGCAGCCTGGCCGAACAGGTACGTGTCGAGGCCCGCCTGACCCGCGCCCGCATGCCGCTGGATGAAAGTGAGCAGAACGAGACCTATCCCAAAGAAGACGGAAAGGGCGACGCCCAGCATGCTGTCGTACTTGATGCGCGTGGTTTGCGTCACCGACATGATGGCGAGCGTGGCGAGGAGCCCGGCAACGGCCGCTCCCGTCATGAGCGCAACGGGCGCCTTCGTTCCCGTCACTAGGAATGCGATGGCGATCCCGGGTAGGGCAGCGTGCGAAATTGCGTCGCCGAGAAGGCTCTGCCCCCGCAAGACAGCGTAGGTGCCGAGCGACCCGCTGACGATGCCTAGCGTGGCGGATCCGAGAGCGACCATCTGCAACGTGTAGTCGCTGAAGAGCTGTTCGATGAGGTCCATGCCTGGTGTTCGACGGGGCTAGATGCCGCCGCGAAAGGGATCATTCTTGATGGAGACGCCGCTCCACATCCGATGGGCGGCCCTCCAATCCGTCGGCTTCGTGTCGAGCGGTCACGTAATCCCCGTTCTGCACGCCGTCGTCGAGATCGGCACGTATGAAAGCTACGCGCCCTCCGTAGGTCAACCGGAGGTTCTCGTCGGTGAAAACCTCGGCCACGGGTCCGCTGGCGATTCGCCGAACGTTGAGCAGCAACACGTGATCGAAGTATTCGGGGACGGTCTGCAGATCGTGGTGGACTACGAGCAGCGTCTTTCCCCGATCGCCCAATTCACGAAGCAGCGTGATGATGGCACGTTCAGTTGTGGCATCGACGCCCTGAAAAGGCTCGTCCATCA
This sequence comes from uncultured Rhodothermales bacterium, assembly GCA_965651265.1. Lineage (GTDB taxonomy): Bacteria > Bacteroidota > Rhodothermia > Rhodothermales > VXPQ01 > CBFGRV01. The sequence continues at coordinate 43,627 of CBFGRV010000019.1, read as the reverse complement.
AGTAGATATCGGCATCCTGCACGAGGGCGCGGGCGAGAAACACCCGCTGCTGCTGGCCCCCCGAAAGCTGCCGGATCTGCCGATCGGCGAGATCCTCCATCCCTACTTTCTTCAGGGCGTCCATGGCGAGCGCGCGCTCACGGCGGCCCGGGCGCCGAATCCAACCAAGCCGGCCGTAGAGGCCCATCATTACCACATCCAGAGCGCTCGTCGGGAAATCCCAGTCCACGCTGCCGCGTTGGGGCACGTACGCCACGTGCCGCCGTCGCTTCTCGTACCGTTCGCCGAAGAAGAGCGTCTCGCCGGCGGCCGGCTGAATGAGCCCGAGCAGCGCCTTGATGAAGGTGGTCTTGCCGGCCCCGTTTGGGCCGACGATCGCCATAAGGACGCCAGGCGGGACGACCACGTCGATGTCCCAGAGGACGGGCTTGTCCTGGTAGGCGACGGTCAGGTCTCGTACTTCGATGGCGGGTGTCATAGGCGCGGCTCCGTAGCGTTCGCGGGAGCGGAGGCCGTCGTTGCCGAAATTGTGGCCTCATCGGCCGCCGGCTTCGGATTGAGCGAGGAAACGATGGTCTCGACGTTGTGACGCATCATGCCGATATACGTGCCCGCGGGCGTGCCGGGATCACCGAGGGCGTCGCCGTACAGCGTTCCACCGTTTTTAACCTCGAAGCCCCGCGCCCGAACGGCTTCACGCACCGCCTGTATGCCGCGCGGTGAGACCGAGGATTCGACGAACAGCGCGGGGATGCGGCGCTCCGCGACGAAATTGGCGAGTTCCTGTACGTCCGCCGTTCCGGCTTCCGTCGCCGTGCTTATCCCCTGGAGGCCACGCACCTCGAATCCGTACGCGCGCCCGAAATACCCGAAGGCATCGTGGGAGGTTACGATCACGCGGCGATCCTCAGGCACGTTCGCCACCATTTGTCGGATGTAGGCGTCCAATGAATCAAGCGATCCGAGGTAGCGCGTGAGGCTGGAGTCAATGGAGGACGCCTGCTCCGGGCGGAGTTCTCGTAGGATGTCGGCGGTCGCCCGGGCGACGTCGCTCCATAGCTGCACATCGAACCATACATGGGGATCATAATTGCCGGCGAACTGATCCGATTCGATGAGCCGATCCTTGGGAATCGCCACTTCGGCCAGCGCGACGGCTCGGATGCCACGGGCCGCCATCTGCTCGAAGATATCCGCCATTTTGCCCTCGAGATGAAGCCCATTATAGAGGATGACGTTGGCCCGTGCCATGCGGGTCATGTCGCCCTCACTCGCCTTGAAGAGGTGTGGGTCGACTCCAGGGCCCATCAAGCCCGACACCTCGACATGCGGCCCACCCAGCACGGAGGCCAGGTCTGCAATCATGCTGGTCGTCGCTACGACGGTCGGGTTGTCATTCGAGGCCTCGCGAGCGGATTCGCATCCCAGGAGCACCATCGCGAGGACGAGCGAGAACAGATATCGATGCATGAAGGCGTGCCTCGGAAGGATCGGAAGCCTAGAATTTAGATTTAGCTAAATATAGTGTTAGACGACGAAATATTCATCCCGTTTCTCCCGGCGGGTTTGCACAAGATTGGAAGAACGGGCCGGAACCTCAAAGCGTTTAAACTTGGTGTCGGTAGTTCGAACGGCCCCGTGCCCCGTTATCGTAAGAAGTCAACAGACCAACCATGAGCTACGAAGTAGTCGACTTCCAGAAGGACGTCATCGAAGCTAGTCGCGCGACGCCTGTTGTCGTGGATTTTTGGGCTCCCTGGTGTGGGCCATGTAGAATTCTTGGGCCGGTCCTCGAGAAGCTGGCACAGGAGGCCGCCGGCAGGTGGCGCCTGGTAAAGGTGAACACGGATGTCCATTCGAGCGAGGCCGCTCGCTACGGAATTCGTGGCATCCCGGCTGTGAAGCTTTTCGTGGATGGTCAGGTCGTGGACGAGTTCGTGGGTGCGCTCCCGGAATACGCGGTCCGGCAATGGCTGGAGAAGGCCATTCCAACGGAGTCGAGGAAGCTCGTGGAGCAGGCAGAGCACGAGATAGCTGCGGACAATCGCGAGGAGGCGCGCCGGCTTTTGGAGACGGTGCTCGAGGCGGAACCGGGCAATCCGAAAGCACGCGTCTTGCTCGCTCAGCTACTCGCCTTCGAGGATCCCGATCGATCTCTGGAACTCGTTTCGGATGCCACCTTCGCAGGCGCCGGATACGTCCAAATCGGGGAGGCCGTGAAAACCATCGCGAGGCTCCTCAACCTCAATGGCCAGTTGCCGGAAGGAAGCGGGCGCGAGTCCTACCAGGCGGCCATCGTAGCCCTCAAGGAAGGCCGTTACGAGGACGCCATGCAGAGCTTCATAGAAGTGATCCAGACGGATCGGTACTACGACGACGACGGCGCAAGAAAGGCCTGCATTGCCCTCTTCACGCTCCTGGGCAATGGCCATCCGGCCGTCTCGAAATACCGACGTTCGTTCGATATGGCACTGTACTGACGCACAATCGTTCTAGGATACGATCACGCCATCTGGCCGCCGCACGAGCTTCCCGCGCCGGCCGTGCACCCATAACAGTGGCGATCCGTGCGGACGGCGTGCTCCATCCAGCTGTCAAGGTCCAGGGCGCTGACGTGGGGACGCCGACCGTCGGCAAATTCCATGCGCATCTCGAGCTGTTGGTTGAAGTCGCAATCGTATAGATAGCCGTCCCACGATACGGACACCGTGTTGCGGCACATGAGTCCGCGGACCGCGGCTGGATTGAACGACATGACGAGCCGCTGCATGTACTCCTCCAGCATGCCCTTCTCGACAAGCCACTCCAGGTATCGTGAGATGGGCATGTTGTTGAGCGCGATGAGCCGGTCGAAGCTCACGCCGTGCTCGCGTTCGAGGGCCTGCTTCCACTCCTCCTCGAGAGAGGATTGGCTTCCGGCCAGGAACGCCCCTACCGGGTTGGTAACCAGCGTCAGCACTCGGCCGGGATCCCCCTTGCCGTAGCCGGCGGCATTCAGCCGGCGAAGCGCCTCTATGCTTTTTTGATAGGCGCCCCTCCCACGCTGCGCATCCGTTCCCATGCGCCGGAAATGCGGCAGCGAGCAGACAACCTCGACGCCGCGCTCGGCGAACCAATCAGGTAGATCCGAAAATCTCCGCGTCGTCAAAATGGTCAGATTGCATCGATCCATCACGTGTTTGCCGCGACGTACGCACTCATCCACCAGATAACGAAAGTGCGGATTCAGCTCGGGGGCGCCTCCTGTGATGTCGACCGTGTGAGGATCGGTCCTGTCGATGGCGAGCAGGCAGTGATCGATGGTCTCCCGATCCATATTTTCGTCGACACGATCCGGGCCCGCGTCAACATGGCAATGCCGACACGTCATGTTGCAGAGCTTGCCGACGTTGATCTGGAAGATGTCCAATGATGTCGGACGTAGTGGCTCCCATCCAGCCACCTTGACATCGTGCTCGAAGCAGCGCCCATCACCCAGATCAATGCTGTTAAGCAATCTCAACTGCTCTTCCGGCGCGGCCAGTGGATCTCGGCGATGTCGCAGGCTCGTCGTGGTTCGGGGGCCGTCCACATCCAACCACGCACCGTCGCCTTCGGAAACCTCAAGCGGAATGAATGTGCTCATGCGTGTGAGTAGGTGCGTGCGCCGGCGAGAGTATTGGATCGAAGATGGTCTGCACGGCGGTCACATCGTTTTTCGTTCGACCTGCTCGAGCATCTGAACGCCGTGGACCAGAGACGCGCCCCCACGGATGGCCGTCGCCACGTGCACGGCCTCGGTCATCTGCTCGAGATCGGCTCCTTTCTGGAGGCAGTCATCCGTGTAGGCGTCGATGCAGTAGGGGCACTGGACGGCGTGCGCCACGGCCAGGGCAATCAGGGATTTCTCGCGCGCGGTGAGCGCACCATCCTCAAACACCTTGTTGTAGTAGGTGAAGAATAAATCGGCGAGCTCGCCATTGCCCTCGGCGATATCCCCGAATCGGCCGAGCTGGTGAGGCTTGTAGTAGGAATCCATGAGTTGCTTCTGGAACCGCGACTGCAGTGGGTTGATGTTGGAGTGGGCGACGGCCGGCAACCAAATGGTCCGGCGGTGTCTGCATGACTCGTCGGTCGGATCCGGCTGTCATTCGTTACAACAACCTACGCGGTCGAGGGTTCGAGCGAGCGACGGCGCCTGCTTGGCGTCATGGATTCTGATGTGCATGAAGCACCCGCGCCCGTGGTGCTCAGGATGCGGCCGGCTTCAGGCCCGCAACGGTGACACTCATGATCGCGCCGCCATTTTGCCGGAAAGCGGCAAGCTCTTCGGGGGTAGCGGCATCGAGCAGAACGTTCTCCGGCACATCGATGTCCCTGGACCGCATTACCTCGACTCGCTCGAATCCAGCCTCACGAAGCCCGTTTAGATACTCGTCCTCTGCGACGGCGCCTGCGACGCACCCGGCGTAGAGTTCGGCAGAGCGCCGGATAGAGTCGGGAAGTGCGCCGCGCACGACGATGTCGGAGACGCAGAAGCGTCCGTCAGGCTTCAGGACTCTGTACATCTCGGCAAAGGCGCGGGGCTTATCCGGCACGAGATTGAGCACGCAGTTGCTGATGACCACATCCACCGTGTCCCGCTCGACGGGCAAAGCCTCGATCTCGCCTTTCCGGAACTCCACGTTGGCATACCCCAGCCGCTCCGCGTTGTCGCGAGCGCGGTTGAGCATGGCATCGGTCATGTCCACGCCAATCACTCGTCCCTCCTCTCCGACGATCGAGCGGGCCACGAAAGCATCGAGGCCGGCACCGGATCCGAGGTCGAGCACCGTTTCACCCGCCCTCAGGCCGGCGAGATCGGTTGGGATGCCGCATCCGAGTCCGAGGTCGGCCTCCGGCACGTACCCTTCAACGCCCTCGTATGCATCGCCAATCATGTTCACATCGCTCGAGCAGCCGCAACCGCAGCCGGCTCGCTCGCCTCGTCGGGCGATTTGGTCGTATTTGCGCCGTACGTCTTCTTTGATCGCATCGGCGTCGTCATTCAAAGCCCGAACATCCGCAGATGTCAGTGATGGATCAGAATCGAGGCCCGAGGGTGAGGCGGGGTGGAATTCAGGAGTCATCTGCAGGTTGTTCATGGCCGTTCAGCAGCAAGGTTGGGTGATAGACTCGAGGTATTCGTCGACAGCCATTCGGAAGGCGGCGACGGTCTTCGCGTCAATGCAGTAGCAGATGGCGGGTCCTTCGATCTCGCCCTGGATCAAGCCGATCTCCTTGAGCGCCATGAGGTGCTGGGAAACCGTCGACTGAGCCAGCGGGAGCTCGTCCACAATCTCGCCGCAAATGCAGACGCCCTTCTCCGCCAGAAGCTCGAGGATTGCCACGCGTGCGGGGTGGGCGAGTGCCTTGAAAAAACGGGCGAGTTCCGCCTGCTTGTCCGGGAAATCAGAAGATTTGCTAGCCGCCATCGTTTCTCTAATCGTATTTCTACGATATACGATGGAGCGTACACCTTTCTACCATTCGAGTTTCGGGAAGTCCTGATTTTTTATGACCCAATTCCTCAGCCGCGCATTACGCGGCTCGCGTCTCTTCTTGCTCCTCGTACTGCAGCTCGTAGAGCTTGCGGTACAAACCGCCCAGCGCAAGAAGCTCCTGATGCGTGCCCTGCTCGCGCACCTCACCCTTGTGCATCACGATGATCTTGTCGGAATGTTGGATCGTCGATAGGCGATGCGCAATCACGAGCGAAGTACGCCCCTGCATGAGCGTTGCGAGCGCCTGTTCGATGAGCTGCTCGGTCTCGGTATCCACGCTCGAGGTGGCCTCATCGAGGACGAGAATCTCCGGGTCGTAGACGAGCGCCCGGACGAAGGAGAGAAGCTGGCGCTGTCCGTGCGAAAGGGACGCCCCGCGCTCTCGCACGTCCTGCGCGTAGCCGTCCGGCAGTCGGCGAATGAACGCATCCGCACCCACCAGCTCGGCCGCTCGCCGAATTTGCTCGGGCGTGATGTCGGGGTTATCCAGCGTCAGATTGCGCTCGACCGATCCCGAGAACAGGAAGACATCCTGCAGGACGAGTCCGACGTGCCTGCGCAGGCCGGCCAGACGGAGATCCCGCACGTCGATCCCGTCGATATAAATGCCACCTTTCTCGATATCGTAGAATCGAAGCAGCGTATTGATGATGGTGGTTTTCCCCGCGCCCGTGGCGCCGACGATCGCGACCTGCTGCCCCGGCTCGACCGTGAAGGAGACATCGCGTAGAATCCAGTTCGGCTCCTGCCCATCGGTAAACTCCTTCTGATAGGTGAACCAGACATTCCTGAACTCGATGTGTCCTTTCAGGCGATCGATCTCGACGGGATGCTCCCGCTCCTTGATGGTGTAGTCCTGATCCAACAGGCCGAAAATCCGCTCGGCGCCTGCCATGGCGCTTAGCAACGTGTTGTACTGATCGGACAGATTTCGGATGGGCTCGAAGAACTGCCGCGTATACTGAATGAATGCGATGAGCACGCCGAGCGTGAGCGTACCGGTCATCGCCCGAAGACCGCCAAACCACAGCACAAGGCCCAGTGCGGTCGATGAAACGATTTCGACGACCGGCCAGAAGAGCGCGAAATAGAAGATGGTCTTGATTTGCGCCCGCCGGTGATCGTCGTTGATGGTGCTGAAGCGGCGCATCTCCTCCCGCTCGCGGTTGAAGACCTGCACGATGCTCATTCCGGTGACGTGCTCCTGCAGGAAGGAGTTTAGCCTCGCCACCTGTTTGCGGGTCTCGCGATACTGAACGCGCACTTTCTTGCGGAAGAGGAACACGGCCCACACCATGACCGGCATCACGGCGAGCACCACGATCGCCAGGATCCAGTTCAGCGCGAACATGAAGTACAGGATGAACCCGAGCCGGAAGAGGTCGCCGAGGATGACCACGAGGCCGGCAGAGAGCACATCGCTCAACGCCTCCACATCGCTAGTCGTGCGCGTGATGAGACGCCCGACAGGCGTGCGATCGAAGAAGCGGAGCGATTGCCGCTGGATGTGGCGGAAAACCTTCGTCCGCAGGTCGTAGATCGCTTGCTGCCCGATCCATTGGGTGAGATAGCCGCGGACCAGGGAAAGGACGCCTTCGCCCACGAGTGCGGCAACCAGCAGCATGATCATCCACCGCAGGCCATCCAGATCGCCGGGAACGATGTACCCGTCGATCGCCTCCTGCACGAGCTTTGGCCGCAACGGTCCGAGGTAGGCGGCGCCGACCGTGAGCCCGAAGGCCAGAAGTACCCACCACTTGTACGGTTCGAGGTACTGGATTATCCGGCGCAGCAGTCGCCGGTCGAAGTCCGTACTCTGGCGGTCGTCGTCGGTATGCGGAGATGCAGCAGCCAAGAAATGGGCCTACTGGTCGGGGGTGGGGAGCGGCTCGCGAAGAGCGTATCGCTTTAATTCCTCAGCCACTTCCGTGTTCTTGAACACGGCGCGTGCTTCCGCGAGCAACCCCGCGGGGTCGCTGTGCCGTGCGGAGATGTGGCCAATCAGCAGGCGCCGTGCTCCGGCCTGTCGTGCAATCTCGGCCGCCTCGCCGGCTGTCGAGTGCCCGGTCTCTTCCGCTCGTGCCTGGTGCTCACGCGTGAACGTTGCGTCGTGGTAGAGTAGGTCGGCCTGTCGACTCAAAATTTTCCCGCCTTCGCACGGACGCGTGTCGGTCACGTATGCGAACGAGGCTCCTTCTTTTTCCGGGCCGACGACGTCCTCCGGTCGTACGACGCGTCCATCCTCCAGCGTGACCGATTCACCGGCCTTGAGCCGCCGATACTGCGTGTAATCCGACACGCCGAGGGCACGTGCTCGCTCCACATCCAGATTTCCCGGTCGCGGCCGTTCCTGAAAACGGAAGCCGGCCGTGGGCGTGCGATGCTCGAGTGGGCGGGCTTCTACGACGAAGGAATCCGACTCATAGACGATGGCCTGCCCGAATCCGTCGGGCAGCTGAACGAACTCCAGGGGGAAGGTGAGGCGCTCAGGTTCGATGCCCGGCATCACGTCGAAGAGGGGCGCGAGTCCGGCCGGCGATACGACGGTCAACGGCGCGCGGCGCCCCAACATGGAAAGCGTCGAAACCAGGCCCATCAACCCGAAATAGTGATCCCCGTGAAGATGTGTGATGAAGATGGCCTCGATGCGCGTTGGTCTGAGGCCAGCGGCGACGAGACGAATCTGCGTGCCCTCGCCGCAGTCAAATAGGAGCAGTCGACCCTGATGGAAAAGGGCCGTAGCGGATGGGTGGCGGTCGCGGGTAGGCACAGCGGAAGCCGTGCCCAGTGGTACGATGTACGTGCTCATCCCGCAAGTTCCATGGATCGCCCTCGTTCGCGCAGAGCGACGCGGCCTGGGGTCTACCTGTTCCTTGCGTCGGGCGTCAGTAGCGAAGCGACATGACGTAGGCAGCGATCGCCTCGATGTCTTCGTCGCTGATCATGCCACCGCCACGTGGAGGCATGACGCCGGGGTGTTTGATGGGTTGTGAAACGCCGGCCTGGATGATTTCAGCGATCTTCTCCACGGTGATCGGCTCGTCGATGTGGAGCCACTCATCATCCGTGAGATTCGGGGCGATCTGCGTGCCGGTGCCGTCCGGTCCGTGACAAGTCGCACAGATGCCTCTTCCACGGAACAGCGCCTCGCCGCGCTCGACCGGACTGAGACCACCCTCGGCCTCAGGAGTGCCCAGGTCCTCGGCTACCTGCAGTTGGCCGGGCTCCTTCGGGACGATCCGATGCCGCCCCGGTTCATCGGCCGCGCATCCGCCCGCGAACAGTACAACTGCCGCCAGTGCAAGGGGCCATCGGGGGATAAAGGACCGCAGCAGAGACACTACCATAGCTGAAATCCGGGTGAGACGGAATGAGGCGGCAGGTAGCTGATAAAAAACGGCCCGTAGGCGATCAGAATCAGCACGAAGGCCACCACCGTCCACAGCTTGAGATTGTCGAGGCGGAGCTCCCATCCGGTCAGTGAGGGCGTGATGTAGGTCTCCGACCACGGTATGTCTTTAGGTTCCTCGCCGCGTCGCCCGGCCAGCACCGTCACGGCAATCACGATGAAGAAGATGAGGATGCCGAAAAACATGAGCGTGCCTCCGATGCCGGTCAGGGCGCCGCTGAGATCCCACGCCTCGTTCGTATAGGCGGCCTCCGCTCGGAAGGTGCGGCGAGGCATCCCCTCGAGTCCGGCCGAAATCATGCCTCGCGCAAAGATCAGAACGCCCACACCGTAGATCCACGACGACGCGAGTGCCCACTTCCTCCCCCAGAGGCCGCGTCCCGTCAGATAGGGAACGAGCCAATAGGCAACCCCCATGAAGGTCAGGGTAACGGCGCTACCGACCGTCATGTGAAAATGCCCCGGAACCCAGGTGGTATTGTGGATGACCTGGTTCATCGTGAAGCTGGCATTGATCAGCCCCGTGATCCCCCCGAAAACGAACGTGATCATGGCGACGAGCTGCGCCACCAGCGACGGATTGTCCCACGGCAGTTTCGGTATCCAGCCGAAGAGACCGCGCCCGCCGCGGCTGCGTCCCCCCATCTCGAGAGCCGCCATCACGGAAAACGCCGTGGCCAGGCTGGGAAAAAACACGCCGAAGGTCAGCACGCCGTGGATGGCCTTCATGGCATTCGTGATGCCCGGATCCGTGTACTGGTGATGGAATCCTACAGGGATCGAAAGCAGCAGGAAGAGGATGAACACGAATCGCGTGAGCGGATCGCTAAGAATGCGCCCTCCAGCCTGGCGCGGCACGAGCGCATACCACGACACGTAGGCCGGCAGCAGCCATGCGTACACGATAGCGTGGCCCGTGAACCAGAAGAGGGTGCGTGTCAGGAGCGGATCCGTGCGCTCGGTCATGCCTAAGGACCAGGGAATCAGGAAGCCCAAAAACTCGACCGCGATCGGCAGCGAAGCCAGAAACCACATCACATATGACACCACCGAGATGAACGCCAGAAGCGGAATGCGGGCACCGCGATTTTCCTTCCGCCAGCCCTGCAGAGCGATCCACATATTCAAGAGCGCCGCCCACGTACTCAGCACGATCAGGACGAGCCCCACGTAGTAGGTCCAGTGCGCCTGGAGCGGCGCGTACGACGTGTACAGGACACTGGCCTGATTCGAGATCACGGCATAGGCCGCCAGAACATTACCCGCCACCAACAGCCCCAACGAAACCCACAACAGCGACGTGCTAAGCGGCCGCGACAGCGCCCTTGCCGTCATCAGCGGCAGGAAGCCGTTCGAGAAGGAGAACGTGAAGACGAGCACATTCGCCACCCCGTGTGCGGTCAGACCCTGGTAATAGCTTTTCAGGAAGGGGAAATAGACGAGGATGTCGATCTCGGCGTACGATAGCGCTTGCGACAAGCCGTGAAAGATCCCAGCCGTCAGAGCCAGATAACCCACGTAGAGCGCCCAACGGATGGGCCGCCGCTGCGCTTCGGGCAGTCTATAGCCGGAAGGATTGAATACGGATGCGGTTGCCGTTGCCATCGTTCAGGTCACTCCACGTGAATCATTCCATACATCGTATGATGGCCCACGCCGCAGTATTCATGGCAAATGATGGCATGTGGACCCGGTTCTTTGAAACGATACGTGATCTTGGAGATCTGTCCCGGTATGAGCATCAGGTTGATGTTGGTGCCATCGACGTGAAGTCCGTGCAAGACGTCCACGCTCGTTGCAAGGAACGTGACCTCCGCGCCCGCGGGGACACGCACTTCCGACGGCACGAAGGACCAGACCTGGCCGAGCATCACGACCTCGTAGGCATTGGGTCCGGTTTGACGCACGCCGGGCGCATCGAATGGTGGCGTCGAGGTGAGCTCGGTGGGATCGATCTGGCCCACCCGCCCGGGTAGATGGAGGCCCATCCCCACACTCGCGTATACGAGCGCACCCATGCAGACGACCAGCAGGATGGCACCGACCCAGAGAAACGCTCGCTCGTAGGTTGCAACCTTCATGGGTAATGTCTTCGGGCTACCACTGGTTGATTATCGATTGAGCATGATCATGTACATCATGGCCCAGAACCCGAAGATTAGCATCAAAAAGAGTAGGGTGAGGAACAGCGTGCCCGTGACGACGGGCTCTTCCTCCGGCCGCAGTTCCGTATCTCGTGGGTCAGTTGACCCCGTGGCGGGGGCACGTTCTGGAGTTTCCATGGGTGATCACGAAGTCAGGCCATTCCGCGGACACATGTCCATTTTCCGGGCAGCGATCCACGTGCAGGATGATACTCATTCCAGCCGATCGAGGCCCGTCCAACGCCGCACCGTCCGAGCCAGTACGGAGAGGACGACGGCCAGCCCCAGCAACATGGGGATGGAGATCACCAGCCGCCGGCCGGACACTTCCATCGCCAGGAGCTCATTCATCGTTTCCCAGAGATAGGCCACGAACGGCGCCCCGGCGATGACGAAGAGCCCCATCATGACGAGCAGCTTTCCAAACGGAGGGTGCTCGCCAGTCTGTGAGGAGGATTCCCTCCGTCGGCCTTCTTGCGGATAGGTTGCTTCCGTCATGTCTTCGGCATGCCGGCGGATCTACATACTCGACTGGGGTGATAACTCTCTGGCGGCCGCAGCGGCCCGCCGGAGCCTGTGCGCCTTGAGTGAGCTAAGTATAATACTTGCGGAGATAAAAGCACTAACGTTGCCGTTCCTTCACATGGAGAAGCGGCGGCGCGACCCGCGGAGAGTCGGCCCGAGCGCGCAACCCCAAACGGCGAGCTCGGAACTAGAGCGTCTCCAGTTCCTGTTCGAGGAGCTGCTTTCGATGCAGGTCGGCATAGAGACCGTCTTCGCGCAGAAGCTGCTCGTGCGTGCCGCGCTCGACGATACGGCCGTCCTTCAGCACGAGGATCAGATCGGCATCCATCACGGACGAAATCCGATGGCTGACGATGACAACCGTGCGTCGGCCGTAATGCTGCCGCAGGTAGGCAAGAATGGTTGCCTCCGTATTCGTGTCGACGGCCGAAAGCGCATCATCCAGAATAAGGATGCTTGGAAGGCGGATGAGTGCGCGCGCGATCGAGGTTCGCTGCTTCTGGCCGCCCGATAGGGTGATGCCGCGTTCGCCGACGAACGTCTCGAATCCCTCGGGAAAGTCGCGGATGTTGTCGAGGAGCGCCGCCTCGAGGGCCGCACGTTCGATCTCCTCATCGGTGGCATCCTGCTCTCCGAATGCGATGTTGTTCGCAACAGTGTCGCTGAAGAGGAACACCTCCTGAGGGACGTATCCGATCGAGGAGCGGAGCGTGTCCAGCGGAATCTCCTGGATGCGCCGCCCGTCGATGCGAACCGTGCCATCCGTGGGCTCGATCAGCCTCGGTATCATCTCGACGAGCGTCGTTTTGCCGGACCCTGTGCGCCCGACGATCGCTAGCGTCGATCCGGCCGGAACGTCGAAGGAGATATCGCGCAGTACCCACGCTCCATCCTTCTCGTACCGGAATGAGACGTTCTCGAACGTAATACTACCGGCGATCTCGCCGACGAACTCGTCCACCTCGTCCGTGTCGGCGATGTCCGGCTCCGCATCGAAAATGTGATTGAGCCGGATCATGGACGCCGAGGCGCGCTGGATCATCGTAATCACGAAGCCCATCGAGGCCACGGGCCAGGTCATATAGGCCACGTAGATCATGTATTCGGCGATGTTGCCGATGGTGATGCTGCCCTGTGCGGCGAGCTGCCCGCCGAGCCAGACGACGATGACCTCCGCCAGCCCGATGAGCAGCAGAAAAACGGGCCGGAAAGAGGAGTCTACGAGGGCCAGGTCGAGGTTGCGGCGCTTGTACGCCTCGCTCTCGGCATCGAAGGCCCGCGCCTCCGCCTCTTCTCGCGTGTAGGCCTTGAGCACCCGGATTCCGGAGAGTGCTTCCTGCACACGGCTGGTCAGCCTCGAGTATTGGACCTGAATGGCATCGCTTCGGCTATGGGCCATCCGAGCCATGAAGAACACGGCCACGGCCAGGAAGGGCATCGGGATGAGCGCATAGAGCGTCAGCTTCGGCGAGATGATGAGCATCACTGTCATCGCCGTGGCGATGATCACTAGTGCCCGGACGATGTACATGATCGCCGGCCCGATGTATCGCCGAACGTTTTCGATGTCGCTCGTCGCGCGAGCAATGACATCGCCCGTTGAATACTGCCTGTAGAAATTCTGCGAAAGCCGTTGAAGGTGCTCGAAGAGCTTGTTGCGAAGGTCATACTCGATGTGCCGCGAAGCGACTACCAGCGTCTGCCGCATCAAGAAGGAAAACACACCGCTGAGCAGGCTCAGGGCAATGATGATCACCCCGAATAATAGGAGCCCCACGAAGAAGCTCGAATAGAAGTATCCCTGCAGTTCAGTGCCCTCGTGCAGCCGGTACAGGTTGACGAAGCGCGGGATACTGTCGACGGCTTCCCGGACGACAATGGGCACGGCGACGGAGAATCCCGCCGAGACCATCGCGAAGATCAACCCCGGGATGAAGAGGTGCTTGTAATCCCAGTAGTAGTGATTGAGTCGGGCAAGGTTGCCCATGAGCCTCGGAACAGATCTACGTCATCACTGCAAGCCGGCGGCGCCGGACGTCTCCCTCAGGACGTCGTCGGCGTTTCCGCGAACGTCGCCCGCCTTCGGCCCGTTTCTACCATGAGAGGCTCTCTTCGATCCGGCCTATGAGCTCGCCGGGAATGCCCTGTTCGATCGGCGAGCCCGCAGACTATTCGATTCCACCTCCGATCATCCTCCATCGTCCGGCGTAGGCTACATTGGAGGCACGACGCCGCAGGAGAGCTCCGGGCTCCGTTTCGCCAGCGATAGTCATTGACATCCACTGTACACATACGTGCTTTTCGTATGGGATTCTCCAGCTTGATCTCGACAGACGACCTGGAGCGGCATCTCGACGCTGACGACTGGGTGATCGTCGATTGTCGATTTGTGCTGGATGACAGGGATAGCGGGCGTCAAGATTATCTCAGAGGCCACATTCCTGGTGCCGTCTACGCGCACATGGAGGAGGACCTGTCCGGCCAAATTCTCCCCGGCAAAACGGGGCGACACCCACTTCCGACGCCTGGCGAGATGGAAGAACGATTCGGTAGCTGGGGCATCGGGCCGGGCGTGCAGGTCGTCGTCTATGATGATTCCGCCGGCGGCATGGCGGCGCGTCTCTGGTGGATGCTGCAGTATGCGGGACACGAAGGGGTGGCCGTCCTCGATGGTGGATGGGGCGCGTGGATGCGGGAGGGTCGTCCCGTCAAGCGCGGCGAAGAGCAAAACGAACCAAGGCGATTTACGGCAGAGTTTCAAGAGCATCTGGCCGTCGATGCCGACGAAGTCGACCGGCGCCGCCGCGATGCCGATTGGCTCGTGCTCGATGCGCGAGAAACCGCCCGATACCTCGGAGAGCTCGAGCCGATCGATCCGGTTGCCGGCCACATCCCCGGAGCCCGTTCGGCCCCGTTCATGGAGAACCTGACGCCGGACGGCCACTTCCGCTCGCGCACCGAACTGAGGGATCGATTCCTGCGGATCATTGGCCAGGCGGCCCCCGACCACGTCATCCATCATTGCGGGTCCGGCGTGACGGCTTGCCACAACATCCTCGCCATGCGGCACGCAGGACTTCACGGCGGGAAGCTTTATCCTGGGTCCTGGAGCGAGTGGATCACCGATCCCAAACGCGAGGTGGCCAGGTGACGCACGAGACTACTTCGGCTCCGCGATGCCTCCGTGATGCCGATAGGCCAGCTTCGATGCCGCCTTTCCATCCAGTAAGACGTGCGCGAATCGGTGCATCTGCACCACCGTCGCCGGGCACATGCCCGTGACGGGCCCCTCGAGCGCGGCGCGAATGGCCTCCGCCTTCTCTTCTCCTACGGCGATCAGCAGCAGCGTGTGCGCATCCATGATGGAGCCGACTCCCATCGTGATAGCCTGATGCGGCACCTCATCCGGATCGTCGAAAAAGCGCGCGTTGTTGCGAACCGTGTCCTGCGTCAGCGTCTTGATGCGCGTGCGGGAGCCGAGTGACGAGCCCGGCTCATTGAAGGCCAGATGGCCGTTGGCGCCGATCCCCAGGATCTGGAGATCGATTCCCCCTGCCTTTTTGATCTGGTCCTCGTACCAGTCGCAGAAATACTCGATGTCTTCCGCCATCCCGTGCGGGATGAACACCTTGCTCGGATTCACATTGATGTGTTTGAATAGGTTCTCCCACATGAAGTGGTGGTAACTCTGCGGGTGCTCCGGGGGCAGCCCGACGTACTCGTCCAGATTGAAGGTCGTTACCTTCGAGAAATCGAGCCCCTTCTCGCGGTGATTGCGGATGAGGCGCTTGTAGAGGCCCAGGGGCGTGCTGCCCGTGGCAAATCCGATGACGCTATCGGGCTTTCGCCGGATCTGTGACGTGACAATTTCTGCGGCTCGCTCACTCACCGCATCGTAATCCTCAAAGACCTCGACCAGCATGGAAATCTCAGGATGGTTCGCGTGACTCGGCCAGCCACGCTAACCAAAGTCCCGGACGATAGCAATCGAACCTTTGGCTAAGTAAGGGCGACTCGGTCTGGCCGGGAAACGACGGGTCTGGCTCAAGCAGACCAAGCCTGCTGCAGTCGAGAGATAACCGCTCGTTCCTCGTCCGTCACCGTGCCGTCAGATTGTGCGATCGTCTGCAGGTCGGCGAGTAATGCATCACGCTGATGGGCCGGCACGGCTTTCCGCAACGCGGCGACGCTATCATCGAAGAGTCGCTTATCCGGTCCCTGAACGTATGCCTGGGTGGCCCCCTGAATGATTTCGAGCGCCTGCTCCTCCGCCAAACCCGGCGCCCACTCGCGGAGCGAGCGTGAGATGGCATCGATTTCCTTCGGATCCAGCTCGGCATCCGTCCGATGTGCCAGGTGTAGATACACCAATGCAAGATCGTGGAGCGGCGTCCATCCGTTCTTTCCCGTGCCGACGAGCACGGTCCACGGACTCTCCTCTGCCACCGGCTCACTGATGCTGGTTCTCCACGCGCGGGCGAGATCCCCGATAAACGATCCCTCCTCGGACAGAAACTTGTCGTCTGCCATCGCGATCTCGGTCAGATCCTCGATGATCGCCTCACGTTGTTCCGTGGTAAGCTCGTCACGAACGCGTCGAACAGCCCGCTCCACCTCCGGATGAGCCGATTCCTGGGTGTAGTCCTCGAGGGCGTCCTTGATGGCGCTGAGGACGGTCTCCTTCCCAACCTGCGACTGCCAGGCCCGAAGTCTATCCGAGATCATGTCGACCTCCGCCTGTGAGAGGTCCTGATCCGTCCCATGGGCGAGGGCGATATAGATTAGAGCCAGATCACGAAGGATCGACCTCGATTTTCCTGCTTCCATGTATGACGTATCCTGCATCATCCTGTAGGTGATTTCAGGCACTCCAATTGCAGGATCTTCTCGATGATCCGCACCGGCGAGATCGTAACAAGCTGATGGGTGCGGATGTAGAGACGGGAAGAGTCGACGGACTGCGCGCTCGCCCGAGACGTGCTTAGCCGGCGAATTTATAGCCGATCCCGTAGACGGTTTCGATGTATGTGGGTTCGTCGGGGTCGCGTTCGATCTTCTTCCGCAGGGAGGCCACGTGGCGATCGATCGTTCTCGTGGTGATGTCGCCACTGATGCCCCACACGTCGCGTAGGAGCTGCTTGCGGCTGACCGTGCGCCCTCTGTGCTGGATGAAATACCTCAGGATGTCGAACTCGAGGGCCGTGAACTGGATCTCCTCGTCGCCACGGTAGGCCGTGTGGTTGCTGAAATTGACCTCGAGATCCGCGAATCGATACCGGTCCATCGGCCCCTGTGCAGGCGATTTCGTGCGCCGAAGTACCGCGTTCACTCGAGCGGAGAGCTCGTCCGCGTTGAAGGGCTTGGTCACGTAGTCGTCCGCTCCCAGATCGAAGCCCTGGAGCTTGTCGTATTCATGCCCCTTCACCGTGAGCATGACGACCGGCGACGCTACGCCCGCTTTTCGAGCTTCGCGTAGCACCTCGAAGCCGTCTTTCTTCGGCAGCATGACATCGAGCAGAACGATGTCGTACTCCGGCAGTGTCGTAATGAGCTGGAGGCCGCGATCGCCGTCCGCGGCACGGCTGACTTCGAAGCCCTTCATCTCGAAATAATCTTCGAGGCCGGACCCGACTTCCGGATCGTCCTCGATGATCAGCATGCGTGGGGGTCGAGACTCCGTCTTCATGGAGGACCGGAATTGGAAAGTGCGCACCCCGCAACGCGGCGTTTGGCGCTCGACGAGTGAGTGAGGCATCGGCGACGGGCGGTCAATCGCGACCGTCCGGATCGGGCCACCAAGATACGAAATCCCCTCGCTGTATCGCGACCCTGCTCGCCGGAGGGATCGGGGACATTATCCCCTGGACTTCGTTAATAGAGGCGTGGACAACTACACCGTGATCATAATCGCTACGCTGGTTGGCTTTGTGGCACTGGCCGCTGCCCTCCTCATTCCCGTGTACTTCTTCATCCAGAGGGAGAAGAAGGCGGCCAAGAGTTGGACGAAAGAAGCGCTGGCGCAGCCGACGCAGCAAGAGCCTCGCAGAAACGGCGCCGATGGCGATGCCGCCCTTCGGGGAGCTGCCTGAGGTAGGGTCAATGCTTCTGCGTGGCCGGTGCACTGACCGTCGCCAACGGCCTGATCTGTTCGAGCGTTTTCGGACCGATGCCGCTGATCTGAAGCAGATCGTCCACGCTCGAGAACGGACCATAGTTTTGACGAAAGGCGATGATGCGTTCGGCGGTCTTCGGACCGACGCGTGGAAGCCGCTCTAGCGCGTCGGCGCCGGCCGTGTTCAAGTCGATCAGGCCGCCTGCGGCGGTTCCATCGGCTGCCCCGGCGACTTGTTCGCGATCCTTCTCCTCCAGGCGGTGGGCATCATTCGTTCGCTCGGAATGCGCTGAATCGCCGAGTTCCGCCATATGCTCGTCGGTCATATGCGCCAATCCGACTCGCGTCGTTTTGGACCGATCCGGGGTTGCGTCGTCCCGCAGGGCTGCCGTCATCTTCGCGGATCGCTCGAAGAAGACGCGATCCGATTCCTCGTAGGCCTCCGCGTTGACGGGGGACGAATTCTGCTGAACATGCCGCGCGACGAGGCCACCGATGAACAACATCGAAAGCACGATCAAGGTCACAGCCTCATTGCGCGTCAGGCTCAGCCGCTGCTGTAGTCGATTAAACCAGAGCACGGTGCAGCGCTCGGGGCGCGCTTTTTATATATAGACACATCGTGCCGCCGATTTATAACCTCTCGGGATGATAATTCGCACAGAGGCCGTCGTACTCCGGAGCATCGACTACGGCGAGACCAGTGAGATCGTCACCCTTTTCACTCGCGAGAAGGGGAAGCTGGCCGTTATGGCCAAGGGCGCTCGGCGGGCGGGCAGCCGATTCGGTTCGTCGCTTCAACCCACCTCCTACACGCAGGTCGTTTTTTATTATAAGCCGGGCCGCAGCGTGCAGACGCTCAGTGAAAGCACGCACGTGCGCTCTCTGCACGGGATCACACGCGACCTCCCGACCCTCTCCTATGGGTTGCGCATCGTGGAACTCGTCCACGCGCTCCTGCAGGATCACGAACAGAATCCGATGGTGTTCAACCTGCTGGTCGACGTGCTCGATCGACTGAGCAGGTCGCCTGCCAGAATGCCCAATCTGTTCCACTTCTTTCAACTTCGGCTGGCGAGCATCCTCGGGTTCGCCCCCGACATCCAACGAGAGGACCTCGAAGGCATCCCCAATGAAGGGGGCTATCTGTCGCTGGAGACGGGCGCGGTCCTACGTCCTTCCGAGGGCGCGGGCGCCGCTCGTCGGGCCAGCCGAAGAGCACTCCGCGCCTTCGGGGTGCTCGCTCGTACCGACCTCGACACGGCCATGCGGATGCGACTGCGTCCCGAGCTTATCGACGAGCTGGAAGAGCTCATCGAAGAATTCTTCCGGTATCACGTCGAGGACGCGTATCCCTCGCGTTCGAGCCGTATTATCGGACAGATGCTCGGCCCGAGGTGATCGCTCGGCCGGGCTTGACGTTCTCCAGGGTCGCCGGTATACTGTGCATTGCATGTGCAGCCATTCGACACGGCCGCCATTCGCGGCATCAGAATGTCGGTGTCATGAGCCGAAAAAAACTCACTTCGAAGCAGCACGCCTTTTTCCAATACCTCTCTCGATTCGTGCGGGAATCGGGCGTCTGGCCCACATACCGAGAGATCGTGGAGTACTTCGGGTATCGCTCCCCTAACAGCGTCACCCAGAATCTGCAGGCCCTCCACAAGAAAGGGTACCTAACGCGCGACCAGGATGGCTATCACCTTGTGTACGAGCGTCAGTCGAATGGGGAAGCCGGAATTCCGGTCAAGGGCATCATATCGGCGGGGCAGCTTCAGGAGGCTGTCGAGGCCGATCTCGGCACCATCACACTCGAGACCCTTTTCCCAAATCTGGATCGGATCTACGCCATTCGTGTCTCCGGGCAGTCCATGGTCGGCGCGGACATCCAGGATGGAGATTATGTTCTTCTGATGGATGATGATATCCCGAACGGCGGCATCGGCGCGATCCTGTATAATGGAGAGACGTCTCTGAAGCGCATCTTCTATGACGAGGACGGGCTTCGACTCGAGCCGGCGAACGAGGAGTATTCGGATATTCACGTCAAACCGGACGTTTTCGAAGAGGTCCGCATCCTCGGACGCTACGTCGGGCACGTGAACCACGACGGCATTTTCAGGCGCGCGAACGGCAGGCAGTAGCGGCGGTGTGATTCATCGGCTCCTTTTTCTTTCAATCGTGCTGGGCGCATTCGCCGTGCAGGCACACGCCCAGGTGTCGCCCGTTGCGGCGGATGCAACGACGGTCGTTCACGCGGCCGATTCGATGAGCGATCGGGCACCCGTCAATCCTCCGGGACAACTCCTCGGCGCCGTGCCGGATTGGGAAGGATTTTTTTCAGCCACGACCGGCGAATCGCATACCTGGATACGGCCGGGTGAATGGCCGGCACACGTCGTTTATGGCCTGATGTTGAGCCCCGGCACCGTTTACGTCGACGGCACGGGCGACGATGTGCTCGAGGTCATCGAAGATTTTCGGCGCCGGCATCCGGCCGTGGTCAGCGGAGAGCACGAACGCCTCATCAACGCGTCCTATGCTTTCCAGCGGTCGCTGGCGCGGCCCCGCGGCGATCGAGTCGTCGTCGTGATGGGCGCAGAGGGAAGAACGGCGGTCAACGTGTCGCGCGTTTTTTCGGATGACGTCATCCTTCGCGATGCGATGACCGGCAAAACGGCCTTCGTATCCTTCGGCATGGCCACTTTCGACGCCCATCCCAGCGGGCTCATCCTGATTGAAGAGTCGCCCTAGCCGCCCCGCGAGGCCGACGTCACCTTCCGGCGCGTAGCACCCAGTCGTCTGGGTCGATGACGGCATCCTCACCTTCCGGCACCTGGATCAGCGCGCGCCCTTCGGGCATCTCCACGCGCTGAACTTCATCCCCTATTTGCACCTCGATCGGCATGGAGAAAGGCTCCTCGATGGGAGCATCCCACCGAAATTCCAGATCTACACCATGGCGGATGACGGCAAGCCGCGGCAGCGCCGCTCGTCGTAGATACGCCTCGAAAAACCAGCCGAGGTCCATCCCGCTGATTTCCTCGGCAAGGTGGATGAAGTCAGAGGTGAAGACGTGGCGTGTGTGGGAGCCGTCGGTGACCTCCTCCATTGCCGGATCGGGATAGGTCATTCGGCGCATGATCTCGCTCATGGTCGAGTCACCCACGAGGTAGCGGAGCATGTGAAGCACCCAGGCCCCCTTGTTGTAGATGTCGCCGCCGTAGATCTCTTGCGAATTCAAAACTTCCTCCGGCGCGACGGGCTGACGGTTCTGGATGCCGGCGGCGAGAGTGCGCATGTAGGCGCGGTAGGCCTCCGGGCCATCGAGCTCCTCGACGTAGAGGGCCTGCGTGTACGTGCCGAAACCCTCGTGAATCCACATGTCGCTCCAGTGCACGTTCGTCACGAGATTCCCCCACCATTCGTGAGCCAGCTCGTGATGGTGGAGGGCATCGAAGCCCCAATCCCTGCCCGTCATCGCTGTGTTGTCGAAATTCGCTCCGTAAGCGATGATGGTCTGGTGCTCCATGCCAAGGTGCGGCGTCTGCGCCACCCCGTACTTGTCTGCCCGGAATGGATAGGGGCCAAACCGACTTTCGAAAAAGGTCAGGTGGTCGTGGATCTCGGCCATGAAGGCCTTTCCCTCGTCCTCGTACTCGGGCAGCACGTAGAACACGACAGGATAGGAATCGCCGTTGGGACCCGTGTGCGTATCCTCGATGGCGCGGTACGGCGCTAGGTTCAGAGCGACGTTGTAGACATTGATGGGCGTCGAAACGAACCAATTGTACGTGCTCCAGCCGTTGCCGTCGTTCCGCACGCTTTCGAGGCGGCCGTTCGAGGCGGCCACGAGTGGATCGGGCACGGTGAAATGGATGCGCATCGAGTCGGGTTCATCGGACGGGTGGTCCTTCACGGGCCACCACACGTCGGCTCCGATGGTCTGGCAGCTGGTGGCCACCCACGGAGCGCCGCTCGGTGTCCGCGCCCATGTGAAGCCGCCATCCCAGGGCGGATTCGGCGCCACGCGCGGTCGTCCGCCGTACTGTACGCGGACCCGAACCTCTTCGCCGGGCTGCCGCGTGACCAACAAATCGATCCACAACTTACCGAGCCGACGTTCGTACGGCAATGCCACACCGGACTCGGCCACACCGCGGACATCGAGGCGCGGATCCAGGTCCAGGACGAACCATTTGGTCGGATGAACGATGCGTGCGACCGTCACGACGGATCCCGCAATCGTGCTGTCGGATGGATCGACGCGCAAGTCCAGATCATAGTAGGTGACGTCGTAGGAAGCCTGCTCCTGTGAGAGCGGACCTCCCGATATGTACGGATCCGTCTGTGCGCTGGCGTCTCCGAAGCGGCATCCTGCAAGCAAGAATAGGGCGCCCGCTGCCAGCACTATCCGTGGTGTGTGCTTCATCATTCTTCTTCAGCCTGGCCAAAGGTGAGCACCGGGCATGAACTGCGTCGCACGACGTGCTCCGTCACGGTGCCCAACAACAGTCCCTCGTGAGGCGAATGGCCCCGTCGCCCGATAACGATAAGATCGACACCAGACTCTTCGGCGTAGCGAACGATCTCCCGCGAGGGCTTTCCGCGCAGAACGACATGGTCGCGCTCCAAATCGGACGAGCCCGTCTCCTCATCGAGTTGCTTGAGTGCATCCGCTGCACGAGCAGCAATTTCTTCATCCACCTTCAACGTCATCACCGAAATGAGGCCGGTATCGCTGAAAACAGGCACCTGATGCTCCTCGGCTACGAAGAGAATGGTGACGGATGCACCGTAGGACGAGGCGATTTGCTTTGCCGCTCTGACCACTTCCCGGCTCTCGCCTGCGAAATCGACGGCCGCGGCAACCCGCCGGAAGCCGCCGAAGTCGGCCCGTTCGTCGCTTCGGGTGCGCACTGTCAGCACGGGCCGAGTGGTGTGACGCACGATGTCGCCCGTCACGCCGCCTAGTACCGGATGCTCGAGGCCGCGGTGCCCGCGCGTGGCCATGACGATCATATCGATTTCGCATTCATCCGCGTAGGCCAGCACCGTTTCAGCAATGGACGTTCCCTTGCGGTGGATGTGCTTGATGGGATCGTACCCGGCGTAGTCACGCTCCAGGGCCTCGAGCACGCTTCGCTCATGCTCCTCGCTCATCGCAGCGTTCTCGCCTTCGCCCATCTGTCGGAACAACATCTCGAACGGACCCGCGGTCGGCGTGACGTACAGAACGTGAATGGCCGCGTGAAACTTCTCCGCGAGGTCCCGCGCGATGCTGTAGGCGTACCGAGAGCCCCCGGTCAGATCGACGGGCACGAGAATAGATTGGAGCTTGAGCATGTGGAGTCGGGCGAGTCGTTCGACCTTCGTGTCCGCGGCGTCTAGGCGTCCACAGCCGATCTGCTCAGGAAATCGCGCAACACGTAGTGGAGGATTCCGCCGTGCCGATAATAGTCGACCTCGATGGGCGTGTCCAGCCGCGCGATAGTCGTGAAGGTGAGCGTGGAGCCATCCGGCCGGGTGGCAGTGACCTCGATTTCCTGCCGGGGCTTCAGTTCGTTCCCAATGGGGATGTCGAAGGTCTCTTCGCCCGTGAGGCCGAGCGTGTCGGCGTTCTCACCGGGCTTGAACTGGAGCGGTAGCACACCCATCCCGATCAGATTCGATCGATGGATGCGTTCGTAGCTGTCGACGATCGTAGCGCGCACGCCAAGCAGGGCTGTGCCCTTTGCCGCCCAGTCTCGACTCGATCCCATCCCATAATCCTTCCCGGCCAGCACGACGAGTGGTGTTCCCTCTTCGATGTACCTCATGGCCGCATCGAACACCGGCATGACCTCGTCGCTCGGGAAATGCTTCGTAATACCGCCCTCCGTTCCAGGCACGATCTGGTTCTTGATGCGGATGTTGGCGAACGTTCCTCGCATCATCACCTCGTGATTGCCACGCCGTGACCCATACGAGTTGAAGTCGAGCGGCCGCACACCTCGCTCGATGAGGTACTTCCCTGCGGGCGAGTCCGGCGGAATCGAACCCGCCGGCGAGATGTGGTCGGTGGTCGTTGAATCCCCGACCTTGAGCAGGACTCGAGCGCCACGTATCGGTTGGATGGAGGGCACCTCGGGGTCGAGCCCCACGAAGAAGGGTGGCTCCTGAATGTACGTGGACGACCCATCCCAGGAATAGATGGAGCCCTCCGGGATAGCGATTTCGTTCCAGGTCTGGTTGGAGGTTTCGATCCCGTCGTACTCCTTCTTGAACATGTCCGGCGTGATCACTTCATCGATGACGCGCTGAACCTCCTCCGAGGTCGGCCAGATGTCGCGCAAGTAAACCTCGTTTCCTGCGCTATCCTTGCCGATGGGATCATTCAGCAGGTCGATGTCAACGGTTCCGGCCAGCCCGTATGCAACCACGAGCGGCGGCGAGGCCAGGAAGTTGGCTTGCACAAGGGGATGGATGCGCCCCTCGAAGTTGCGGTTGCCGGAGAGCACGCCGGCGACGACAAGGTCGCCCTCCTTGATGGCCCTGGCAACGGGCTCCGGCAGTGGCCCGGAGTTGCCGATGCAGGTCGTGCAACCGTATCCAACCAGATTGTAGCCGAGCTGGTCGAGGTACGGTAAGAGGCCTGCCGCGTGGAGATACTGCGTGACCACGCGCGACCCGGGCGCAAGACTCGTCTTCACGTACGACGGTACCTTCAGACCACGCTCGACCGCCTTCTTCGCGACGAGGCCGGCTCCGATCATCACCGATGGATTGCTCGTGTTCGTGCAGCTCGTAATGGCCGAGATCACCACGTCCCCATGTCGAAGCTCGCGCTCAACGCCCTGCTCGTCGACATAGCGAGCGGCGCTCTTGAGCTCATCGGCCCTGCGTCCGAAGCCTTTCGGCCCGGCCGGGCTCACGAACGAATCGGCGAAGGCCTCCTTCAGACTGGGCACCTGGATGCGATCTTGCGGCCGCTTGGGACCGGCCACGCTCGGCGTAACCGTGCCGAGATCCAGTTCGATCACATCCATGAACTCGGGGTCGGGCGAATCGGCCGTGCGGAAAAGCGCTTGCTCCTTCGTGTAGCGCTCCACCATCTGGACGAGCTCCGGATCGCGTCCCGTACGACGCAGGTAGCTCAGCGTCATGTCGTCAATGGGAAAGAACCCCATGGTGGCGCCGTACTCTGGTGACATATTGCCGATGGTGGCACGATCCGGAACGCTCATGTGATCGAGCCCCGGCCCAAAAAACTCGACGAAGCGCCCGACCACGCCGTAGTTGCGAAGCATCTGCGTAACGGTCAGGACGAGATCCGTAGCCGTTGCGCCTTCCGGCAGCCGTCCGGTAAGGCGAAATCCGATCACCTCCGGCATCAGCATGTAGATGGGCTGACCGAGCATGACGGCCTCCGCCTCGATGCCGCCCACGCCCCAACCCAGGACGCCGAGACCGTTGATCATGGTAGTGTGGCTGTCCGTGCCGACGAGCGAGTCGGGGTATGTGACCTGCAACCCATCCTCCGGCCTCGTCCATACGCCGCGCGCGACGTACTCAAGGTTAACCTGATGGCAGATGCCGCTGGCCGGCGGCACGACCGAGAAATTCTCGAAGGCTTGCTGGCCCCATCGGAGAAATTCGTAGCGCTCACGGTTGCGCTGGAACTCGATGTCGGAGTTCAGCTGGAGGGCCTCCGGGATACCGAAATGGTCGACCTGGATGGAGTGGTCGATAATGAGATGCACGGGCACGTGCGGATTGATCTCATTCGGATCCCCACCGAGTCGCGCCATCGCCGATCGAAGCGCGGCGAGGTCGACGACCGCCGGAACGCCCGTGAAATCTTGCAGCAGGACGCGCGCCGGCATGAACGGGATCTCGGCCCGCTCCGGATTCTTCGGGTCGTATTTTGCGAGACGCTCGACGTCCTCTTCGGTAACCGCGTATCCGTCGCACTCGCGAACGAGCCCCTCGAGAAGCACCTTTATCGAAAACGGCAACCGGTCAATGCCGGAGAGTCCATGTTTGGTCTCGAGGGCATCCAATCGATATATGTAGGCGCTGCCGGAGCCGGTGTCGAACGTGTCGCGCGCGCCGAATGGGTCTTTCTTTCTATTGGAGGAAGCCTGCATGTCCAAGATGGAAGGTTCGCGAGCTCAAGCCGAGGAGATTATGGCACGTATCAGGGCACGTACCGATGCGGCGGTGCGTGCCAAAGAAGATACTTGAGGCGCGCGGTAATTGTTCGTGGCAGGCCCTGGATCGCGAAATCATTCCGAACTTGTGACGCGGCAGCCTGCTGCGCTCGATCGGAACCGGTCGCTCGACGGCCTCGTTTATCGGCGCGACCACGGGGCTATAGCTCAGCTGGTAGAGCGCTGCAATCGCACTGCAGAGGTCAGCGGTTCGACTCCGCTTAGCTCCACACCATAATGAGGCCTGCTTCTTCTCCTCAAGAAGTGGGCTTTTTCATTTTGATGGGATGCCATTGCGCCCGTAGGCCCAACTCTCATCACGTCAACACGTTACGCGCAAGATGCGCTACTTTGACTCGACGGGCCCCTGGCTTCTCGGATTTGCCGTCGCCAGCATTGTACTTCACGGCGCCGTAGACGGCGCGTGGGGATTCCATCGCGACGAGCTGCTCTACCTCGCGATGGGGGACCACCCGGCGCTGGGCTACTGGTCGAATCCACCCGTGATCGGGTTCCTGGGGCTGATTGCGGATATCGTGCCAGGCACCGGCATCTGGACCGTCCGATGGATTCCCGCTCTCCTGGGCGCACTTCTCGTCGTCGTCACCGGCTTGATCGCCCGCGAAATCGGCGGCGGATTGCCGGGCATCATCATGGCGTGCCTCTGCACCCTGCTGTCGCCGGCGCTCCTCCGAACAGGTGTGCTATTCCAGCCCGTGATCGTCGACGTCCTCATCTGGACGATCATACTCCTCCTTGGTCTCCGCCATCTGAATACATCCAACGAACGTTGGCTTGTGGCCGTCGGGCTGGTGGTGGGAGTCGGTTTGATGAACAAGTACTCGGTGGCTTTCCTCATTTTGGGGATGGTCACGGGCCTTCTGCTCACGCCGCATCGTCGCGTGTTCCGGACCCGGGCCTTTTACATGGGGCTTGCCGTAGCCTCTGTCGTGGTGCTACCGAATCTGATCTGGCAAATCGCCCACGGCTTTCCGGTGATCGAGCACTTTGGGGTGCTGCGGTCGACGCAGCTCGTCAACGTAAAGCCCCATGATTTCATCCTCGAGCAGTTCTTGATTCACCTTCCCGTGGTCTGGGTGTGGGTGGTCGGTCTCGTCTTTCTATTTCGACCCGTGGGTAGGGAATACAGGGTCGTCGGCTGGACGTGCGTGGCCGTCTTCTTCTTGCTCCTGGTGCTCGGAGGAAAAAGTTATTACACCTTGGGTCTCTACCCGGCCCTGTTTGCGGCCGGCGCGAGGTGGCTGGAGCTCCGCGCGCGGCGATACCTTCAAGTTGGCCTCTTCGGCTTAGCCGTCATCCTCGCCGTCTCCATCTCCCCGTTCTCGATACCCTATTTGTCAGTCCAAGAAATGGTCGCGTATGGACGGGCATTTGTCGATCGCACGGGTATCGACGCCCCACTTCGATGGGAGGACGGCAGGGTGCGCGATCTGCCGCAGGATTATGCCGACATGCTGGGATGGGAGGAGCTCGCCGGGCTAGCGATGCAGGGTTATCAGGCGGCCGCCGAACCTGACCGTGCGATAATCTATGCCGAAAATTACGGCCAGGCCGGTGCGATCGCCCGCTTCGCGCCCCACCTTCCCGAGCCGATCAGTTTCAGTGATAGCTATCGGCTCTGGTTGCCCGCGACGCTGCCGCGCGGCGTGAATACGCTCATCTATGTGAATGATGAGTTGGGAGTTGATGTCGATTCCCTCTTTGCCGACATCCGGTTGATCGGTACCGTGGAAACGCCGTACGCCAGGGAGCGGGGCACGGGCGTCTATCTTTGTGAGAATCCTCAGAGGGATTTCAGAGAGTTCTGGGGCGAGCGCGTCGCGAGCATCCGTCGCTGAGCCGGTTCATTTCGCAAACAGAGGTCGCGTGAGGCCGTTCAGATCCCAGACCACTTTCCCAGCACGCAACGTCAATTCGGCCTCCAGCCGTTCGCTCGCGGGAAGTCGAAAGCCGCGGGAGTCGGTGAATCCGAACTCGCCCTCGCGTAGCCTCAGAACAGCCACATCGGCAGGGGCTCCGATGTCGAGATGGCCCAATTCGGGGCGGCCGATGGCCTGCGCCGGACCCCACGTCGTGGCGCGGATAACGTCACGAAGCGGCATCCCGAGCAGCAAGAACTTCGACATCACATTTGCGAAGTCTTTCATCCCGGCGTTTATGCTCTCGGCGTGAAGGTCGGTGCTGATTACATCCGGCCAGAATCCGGCGCCCGTCGCGGGAACGGCCACGGCGTACGCAAAACTCGATCCACCATGGCCCACGTCGAAAATGATGCCTCGCTTCTGCGCGTCGAGAACAAAGGGTCGGAGCCGGCCCGCTTCGACGATGGATTCGCGCCGCGACACGTTTCCGTAGGCATGCGTGAAGATGTCGCCGGGTCTTAGATGCTCGAAGAACAGGGTTTCCAGGGAAAGCGGAGGCTCGGCCCGGCCGAAATCGATCATCACGGGCAGATCGGCGAGGCGGCCGGCTTCGACCGCACGATCCGTGGGGGTCCAGTCGGGTCCGTCGAAATGCGCCAGCTTGATGCCGACGACGACATCGGAAAACTGACTTGCCGCCTCGGCCGTGCGCTCCGGCTCCATATCCGACAGATTCTGTTCGATCTGCCCACCCTTCATGCCATGACCCACGATGTTCAGAAAGGCGAGGATGCGGGTCTCCGAGTGCCGGACCGTCTGCTCGATGAACGTCTCGATATTGCGCCACCCGGCGCTGCCCACGTCGACCGCCGTGGTCACGCCCGAGCGAAATGTGAACGCGTCCGGCTGCACGCTCGTGAAGCTGTTGCTCAGGTAGGCGTCCGGCTCCGTGCCGTGAAAGACGTGAACGTGCATGTCGATCAAGCCCGGCGTGACGTACAGCCCGGACGCATCCACGACGGTGTCGGCGCTCTCCGGTGGGATGTCTCGACGAACGGCGGCAATCCTTCCATCGGCGATGGCCACGTCCATCACCTCATCGATCCCGTTCTTCGGATCGATCACGTGGCCGTGCTTGATGAGGAGCTCGAACTCCTGGGCTGGCTGCGCGAAGGCTGTGAACAAGATCATGGCCGATAGGACGAATCCCACCATAGCGTGACGTCGACATTCGATGAACGGTGGAACACCCAAACTTCGCTCTAAAGTAAGGACAAATATTCGGGCGCGGCACCGTCTTGGTCTAATCGACACACTCACGTCGAGCGTCCGTCTCGACGAGTTTTGTATATTACCGCCGACCTCGCACCCTGGCGATCTTCATAGACGTGTCCGATCCCGCTTACTCGCCTCCCCGAATCCCGACCCCCGAAGAGTGGCGCCTCCGCGAGTTGCACAAGTGGCTGAGCGCCGACGAACGGCCGCTTGCCGTTCGCGGCACCTGAATATGTTGAAGCGAACCCTAGCGCTCGTCTTACTCGCCTCGAGTCTGACCCTTCAGGCGCGTGCCTGGGATCAGACGGGCCATATGGTCGTGGCGTACATCGCCTGGCAACAGATGACGCCGGAGGCCAGGGCGAGGGTGTCTGAAATTCTGGCGAGCGCTCCGCCGGCGTCGGGGCTGCTCGATCTGCGCCCGGCTTCCGGCGAGCATGCCGCGATGATCCACTTCATGCGGGCCGCCTACTGGCCGGATCTCGTGCGCGATCGCAACCGCCCCGAGCGGTACGCACGCTATCATCACGGCAACTGGCACTACACGAACATCTTCTGGGAGGAGACTCCCACCGGGTATCGCATTCGGGAAGATCTGCATCCGGAGGAGCGGAACGTGGTCGAGCGGCTGTTTCGGCTCGAGCGCCTCGCGCGTGTCGACATCATCCCGAAGGCTCAGATGGCCGTTTTTATTGCGTGGATCGAGCACCTGGTCGGCGACCTGCATCAGCCTCTGCACACGAGTGCGCGCGTCACGGCGCTGGAGCCCGATGGAGACCGCGGAGGCAATCTCTTCAGCCTGGGGGGCGATGATGATCTGCACTGGTATTGGGATCGGGCGCTGACGGAGGCGTATGAGTTGGAGATCGGTGAGTCGGATGTGGCCCGGGCCCGACGCATCGCTGACGAGTTGATGGTTGCGTACCCGCAACCTGACACGATTACGTTTGAATACGAGGCCTGGGCGGCCGAAGGATTTCGGATTGCGGCGACGTCCGCCTACGTGGAAATTGAGCGCGGGCTGCCGCCAACCAACGCCTATTCGGAGATGGTCCAGCGAACGGCCGCCGAGGCCGTGGCGCGGGCCGGGTATCGCCTCGGGGCGCTGCTGAACGACATCTTCGGGTAAGCTCTAAGATGCCCTACGGGCGAGCTATCACGTTCGGGCCGATCGTCCGGTAAGCACATCACCAGCGTAGGCGAGAGCGCCAACAACGTAGGAGATCCCCGAGATCAGAAAAGCCTCCGCGTTCCCCGGAAACCGTAACCCCTTCTCGAGAAAGAAATTCAGTCCCGCGACGCATACTGCGTGTATCTACGGTGCCACCGTGAACTCGTGGAGCACGCCCCGGTGCCCGGTGTACTCGGAGACCAGCAGGTAGCGGCCGGGCTTCAGATCCGCCGTAAAGTAGGCCGTGCTCCCGACCGGCATGAGGTGCACGCCGCCCAAGAATTCCGCCGGAGCCGGCGTACGCGCTCCCTCCGTATTGAACCAGTCCATCCACTGCACGATGTCGTCGCTTGTGGTTTCGTCGTCCAGCCGGGCCAGGTGCACATTGTGGCCGAAGCCCGCCTCCGGGTTCTCCTCGACGTGTACGGCAAACGTTCGTTCACCAGCCCCAAGAGCGCCATCGACCTGCATCTCGAAGTTGGATAATGTAATGCGCACGTCGGCCTTCGGCGGAGCCCCGCTCGATGCCGCGTCGGTCACCGTCATCGGTCGGAGCATTCCCTCCATGAAGTGGACCGCGCCGTCTTCCGTTTTCATGTAACACTCGAGCACGTAATCCCCCGGCTCCAAGCGGAACGTGGCCTGCACTTCCCGCCCCGGGGCGACGTAGCCCGGACCTCCCATGAACGTAAGGGTTGGATACCATTCCGGGATGACTCCGCCAAGCATCTCGAAGGCGCCTTGTCGATCCACCTTCCCCTCGAGCAGCGCCATCCAGACCTCATTGAACGGCTGCGATATCTCCGTTTCGTAGTCGTCGAGGGTCTTGCCTTCCGGTAGACGCGACATTAGCACGAAATGGGGCTCCTCTCCCTCGTTCGAAAAGCGGATAGTATTCCAGCCGGATGCAATCTCACTCGGAGCACGAAAGGCATAGTCGGTGGCCGTAATCTCGACGACATCCGCATCCGGCGGCGCATCGGCGGCCTGGGAGAAGGCCGCCCGCATGGAGACCGGCAGTGAAAGTAGGGTCAGCAGGATGCAATACCGAACGAGGCGAAGTCCTGAGGCAAGCATGGCACTCGTGTTTGGTTGATGGTTTGGATCGTGATGCACTGTGACTTTCAATCGCGCGCTACCCGATCATTCGACCTGAAGGATGCTCATCATGCCCTGATCCTCATGATCGAGAATGTGGCAATGAAACATCCATTTGCCAGCAAAATCATCGAATCGGACGATGAAACGTGCACGGCCAAATGCGGGGAGATTCACCGTGTCCTTCCACATGGGCTGCGGCTCCGGGATGCCGTTTCGGTCGAGGACCTGAAACTGGAAGCCGTGCAGGTGGAATGGATGATCCATTCCGACGAGGTTCTCAACCTCCCAGATTTCGGTGGCGCCCAGGGAGGCCTGCTCATCGACGCGGCCCATGTCCATCGTCTTCCCGTTGATCCGGCCTTGCTGCAGCAGGATCGTGCGCGACGTGTCGGCGTCCGCGATCGGTAACGCATCGATTCGCCGCAGCACCCCCGGAATATCGATCGGCTCGACTGGCGGATCGTCAGTGTATCGAAGCGTTAAAATTTCTCTGGGCTCGTTCCAGCTATCTGGTCGGCCCCGGGCCATGTAGCGATCGTACGGCAGCGCTTTCAGAACCGCGCGACTGCCCGGCTCGCCGGTGCCGCGCACGAGCAGCTCGACTCGTTCTCCATTCGCGAGGAGGATCTCGTCGACCTCGACGGGATGCTCAAAGAGCCCGCCGTCACTGCCGACGTGAAGCAGCGAATGGCCGTCGAGGGCCAGACGGTAGATTCGAGCGCCGGACGCATTGACGATGCGCCATCGCTGCACCTCACCCGCACGGATCGACAGCGTCGGAAGGATCTCGCTGCCGACAAAGATCACGTCTCCCTCACGCCCGTTCAGCTCATCCATCTCGGCCACGCGAGTCCCCGCTTCCGGAAAATCGATGCTTCCATCATCCCGGAACCGATTATCAGACAGCACGAGAACGTGTTCGGCAAGCGGCGGCAACGGATCGTTTGGATCGCGCACGATGATGGCGCCGAAGAGGCCCATGCCCACCTGATAGGCCGCACGATGATCCGGATGGGGATGATACCAGTATGTACCTGCCGATCCCGTGGGTATGCGGAAGGCGTAGGTGAAGCTTCCCCCTGGTTCGATGGGATGGAAAGGGCTGCCGTCGGCAACGAACGGAATATGGAGCCCGTGCCAGTGGATCGTGGTCGCCTCGGGCAGGTCATTACGTACATGAATGATCAGGCTGTCCCCTTCCGTTACTTCGAGAAGCGGCCCGGGAACGCTGCCATTGTAGGCGAAGACATCGCTTGACCTTCCCGGCAAGAGTTCGAGGTGGGCGGTCGCCGCCACCAGATCGACTTCGACGATGGCAGCACCCGGCGCGCGATCTTCCAGTCGTGGTAATCCATGCGTGTGGATGGAAGGAGGCTCCCGGCCCTCAACTATCGCGCTCTGTGCTGCGACGTCCGCTATACCGAGGGTCCAAAACGCCATGAACGAGAGCGAAAGAGCCGTTAGCGCCTTCGGGACTTCAGATTGCAACGGTCCACTCATGCGACCGTGCGGAGGAATACGCCCCCACTCGGCCACATCGATTCAATCACATGCGCGTACGCAGTCATAGGGTATTGTCGATCATCCTTCTCTATAGATACGTATTGGGGCGGAAAAACCGGACATGGCGCCCAGTGATGCGTGGTGGATCGCCACACTCGGGCTACGTAGATTTCATGGTCGCCGGAATCCGGCGCCCTGGCTCCACTGACCTGTACACGCACTCGATGCATTTCGCACCGCATGATGCTCAAGGAGCTTACCGATCCGATCTCCATCCGCCTCACTCACTCTATTAGGCCGGCGACGCAAACCCTCGCATTCGCGGCTGCGATCCTGCTGCTCGCATCCTGCACGAACCGTCCCTCGCCTCATGCGCCGGCAGATGAGGGCGACATCAGCGGCACGGTTGCCGGGCCGAACGGTCCCGAAGCCGGCGTCTGGGTGATCGCGGAGACGTCGGATCTTCCTACGAGGTACGCGAAAATCGTGGTGACCGATGATGAGGGTCACTACGTACTCCCCGATCTTCCGGAGGCGACCTACGACGTCTGGGTTCGGGGATACGGACTCGTCGACTCCCCGAAGCTGCAGCTCCGGCCCGGCGATACGGCGGATCTGGAGGCTGTGCCGGCACCGACGCCTGCGGCCGCGGCTGAGTATTATCCGGCGGGCTACTGGCTCTCTCTGCTCAACGTGCCTCCAGAAAGCGCCTTTCCGGGTACAGGCCCGACGGGCAACGGCATCTCCCCGGAGATGAAGAATCAGGCCCAGTTTCTGCGCATCCTCAAATCGGGGCTTTGCACGGCATGCCACCAGCTCGGAAGCATCGGGACGCGGCACATTCCGGAGACCCTCGGCGATTTCGCCTCCTCCGAAGCCGCCTGGGAGCGACGCCTGCAGTCCGGCCAGGCAGGCGGCGCCATGATGTACGGCCTGAACCTCCTCGGCCGGGATGCGGCCCTCGAGATGTTCGCGGACTGGACGGATCGGATCGCTGCCGGTGAAGTACCGCCGGCGCCGCCTCGACCAGAAGGGATCGAGCGAAATGTTGTGATCACGATGTGGGACTGGGCCGACCCGAAATCTTATCTGCACGACGTCGTTTCCACCGACCGGCGGAACCCGACCGTGAATGCGTACGGCAAGCTCTACGGCGCGTTGGAGGCCAGTTCGGATTACGTGCCCGTCCTCGATCCCGTCACGCACACGGCAGGCCGCATCCCGGTTCATCCGGATGATCCGTCGACCCCGTCGGCCGGCGGCGAGGTCATGGCCGGCTCACCGTATTGGGGCGACGAGCCGATCTGGGATAGCAAGACGAATATCCACAACCCGATGATCGATTCCGAAGGGCGCGTCTGGCTCACGTCGCGGGTTCGACCGTCGGAGAACCTGGACTTCTGTAAGGAAGGATCCGATCATCCGTCCGCCCGACTCTTTCCGCTCAACGAGTCCTACCGGCACCTGGCCGTGTACGACCCGGCCACGGACGAGCTCGTGAACATCCCCACGTGCTTTTCGACGCACCATCTGATGTTCGCCCTCGACGACAACAACACATTGTGGACGAGCGGTGGCGGCCAGGTGGTCGGATGGCTCGATACGAAGCAGTTCCTCGAGACAGGCGACGCTGCGGCTTCGCAGGGATGGACGGCGCTCATCATGGATACGAACGGTAACGGCCAGAGGGATGAGTATGTGGAGCCGAACGAACCCGTGGATCCTTCAAAGGACAAGCGGTACGGCGCAGCGTTCTATGCCGTCACCCCACTGCCCGATGGCAGCGTATGGGGATCGGTTCTGGGCTTCCCAGGGGCCGTCGTGCGGCTAGATCCGGGACCGAATCCACCGGAGACCGCACTGGCCGAAGTGTACGAAGTGCCCTATGACCATCCCGAGGTAGAAACCGTGGCCTTCTCACCTCGCGGTATGGATGTGGATCGCGATGGAGTCGTGTGGGCGGCGCTGGCTAGCGGCCATCTGGCCAGCTTCGATCGTCGCAAGTGCCAGGGCCCGCTGAACGGTCCGGAAGCCACTGGGCAGCACTGCCCAGAGGGGTGGACGTTTTACGAGGAGCCCGTGCCGCAGCTAGGCGGCGTCACATCCGGTGGAAGCGGAGAGGGCAGCTACTATGCCTGGGTGGATTGGTACAACACGCTGGGCCTGGGTGAGAACGTGCCTATCAGCACGGGCAATCACGCCGAGGGGCTCCTGGTTCTGCACGAAGGAGAGTGGGTCGTGCTTCGGGTCCCCTACCCGCTCGGGTTCTATACCAAATGGATGGATGGACGGATCGATGATCCGGATGCAGGCTGGAAAGGCCGCGGCCTCTGGGCCACCGTGAGCACTCGCGCACCCTTCCACATGGAAGGCGGGAAGGGGACCTCGAGCAAGGTCCTCCACTTCCAGCTACGGCCCGATCCGCTGGCGCGTTGAGCAATGCGTTCCGACGCCTAGGCCGCCCGAGCGTTCACGTCGGGTTTGTCGCTGGATTGCGTTCGAATCAACGCGTGAAGGAAGGATGCGGAATCGGGTAGGCTGACGCGGTATGTGACGGATCCCTTCGTGAGCACCAGAAACGTGTCACGGGTGGTCCATCTATCGATCAGCTTCAGCTTGTAGGCCTGGCGAGCGAGTGTTTCGTAGTCGGGTGTGATCGGTTCGGTCATTGGAGCCAATCGGGGTGAATGAAACAGGCAGTTCCGAGACCAGCCTCCCTCGTATCGTCAGGCTGTGAGCACACTAAAGCCCTGTCTCTTTCCCTTCTTTGTCCCGTCTTTCGCAGCCTCCTTCAGGCATGCTCCCCTGGCCGCATTTCAGGTGCCTGGCGGGCATTTCCGTCGGTCCAATTCAGCACATCTATCTAGTCTGAGATAGGCATTTCTACCTACGCTGCTGAGAATCGTGATGGTCCGGCGCCGATGGTGGCGGTCCGACCTGCAACACTTAAGGAAAATGGCCTCGAAGACGATTATTACGCCAACCTGGGCGGCGTTCGGCAGGTAATTGCAATGCGCATCGGTTTGCGCTACCGCGACGCGGTTCCTAGAAACGCCAATAGATTCCTTCGATAGATTGATGAAGCTCTTTGACGGCCGACTGGACCTTTCCTGTATCACCCCGGATACCGTCTTTAACGCAAAGGGATTTGAACAAGAGGCGCTCAACCTCCTCCCGGACGCCATTCAGTCGTTCGCAGATATGGCGGCAGAGAAACTCATCGATGCCTGCGACGACGCCTGGAATGAGTGCATGGGCATCGGACTTCCCCGCACCGAGCGCGAAGCACTCGTCATGGAACAGGCGGCGCATTACCTTCGAACGGCGCCGGCCTCCGACTTGCGCGCCATCCGTCGCTACGTGCGGATGAAGCTGCGTGAGTACGCGGTGAATGCCTGGCTACAGAGCCACCACCGCAATTAAGTCGCAGCGGCCCGCGTCGGCAGTGTCACCACGAACGTGGAGCCTTCGCCGGGTTGACTTCGTGCCGTGATGTAGCCGCCGTGGTTCTCGACGATGCGGCGGCAGATCGTGAGGCCCATTCCCGTGCCACGGCCATGATCGCCGAATTCGGTCACATGAGAGCCTACGCCATCGCCGGAGGCAACGGGGCGCGCGTCGCGCCGCCCGTGTCCCAGGCGCTCGAAAGGCGCAAAAATACGGTCGACGTACTTCGGGTCGAACCCTGAGCCGTTGTCCACGACTTCGATCCGGCAGAATCGGTTCTCGCCGGCTCCACTATCGGTTGATCGTATGCGCACACATGGAGGGGCATCGGGCCGGCGGTATGTCACGGCGTTTTCGACCAGCTGGGTGAAGAGCTCCCTGATCTGAGAAGCGTCAGCCTCAATAGTGGGAAGCTCCTCGATCTCGAAGTTCGCGTCCAGGTCCGGAAGGGCCGTCTTGATCTCATCGACCACGCCGTGTACCAGGTACTGCAGGTCGACAGTCTCCACTCGCCGCGGAACCGACATCACGCGGGAGAATGCCAGCAGGTCGGCGATGAGCCTCGACATTCGCTCGGCGAGTCCATAGATCCGGTGCGCATAGAAGCGGCCCTCCTCGTCCAACGCGTCGCTGTACTCCCGCTGCAGAAGATCCGCGAACGACCGGAGCTTGCGCAACGGCTCCTGCAGATCGTGAGAGGCGACCTTGGCAATCTCGCGTAGCTCCCGGTTGGAGGCTTCCAGATCTCGATTGAGTCGTTCGAGCTCCGCGGTGCGGCTTTGCACACGAACCTCCAGCGTCTCGCTCAGCTCGCGCAATCGGCGCCGCTCCGCTTCCAGCTCCCGGACGAGGTTCGCCTGTGCTTCCTCGGCCTCCTTTCGTTCGGTAATGTCCTGAAAGAAGAGCGTCAGCTTCCGCTCGCCCCGCCACTCGAACGTACTCCAGAGCAGCAGTAGGGGCACCCTGCTTCCGTCCTTTCGTATGCCTTCTCCCTCCATGGCCTGTCCACCATCGGAGGCATTCGCATGAAGGATCGTCTCGACGGCCTCTCGCCAGATGAGGTCATGCAGCGAGCCGCCTTCCATCTCGTCGGGTCCACGATCGAAAATGGTCTCCGCGGCGCGGTTGTACATCTCTACGCGTCCCTCTGCGTCTGCAACGATGATGCCCTCCGCCGAGGTCTCGAGAATCGTTCGTTGCCGTCGCTCCTCGTCTTCGAGCACGCGAATCTGATCCGCGATCTGCGCCTGCATGGCCTCAAACGATCGCGCGAGGACGCCGATTTCGTCGTCGCGATCGACGGGGAGAGCCACCCGATCGTCGTCCGTCCCGAAGCTGGAGGCAGCCTTCGTGATTCGGCGCAGCGGGGTGGTCAGGTAGCGGGCGCTTCCGAGCGCCAGCGCCACGGCAAGCAGGCAGAAGAGCAGCGTAATAGCGGCACTTTCGTTCCGGACTCTGCGGACGCCCGAAAGAATCGTTTCATGTGGCTCGCTCACGCCGATGATGAGCTCCGGAGCGAGCAGGCTGGATGAAATCGTAATCTGCTCGAAAGCGGCGATCCCGCGTGTCTCGCGTCCCAGCGGCGCCTCGAGCATCCGGATATCCGTCGGCTGATCAGCGATCACGCGCCATGCTTCGGGAAACATCTTCTGGAGGCTATCAGGCGCATTGGTCCGAACCGATCCCCCACCATCGGCGACGAGGAGCACCTCACCGCTGCTTGTAGCGACGTAAAGCGTCTGATTGGCGCCAACCTGCGATACGATCGGCTTGATGGCTTCCAGAAAGTCCACCGCTACCAGCACTACGCCAAATACCTCGCCTGCATCGCTGTAGATCGGCGTCGAGATGTAAACGACAGGCAATCCTTCGGGGATGGAGACGCTGCCTTCGCTTCGCACCACATCCGAGAAGTAAAGGTCGCCCTGCGCCAATTCGATAGCCTCGGTGACGTAGGGAACATCCCCCACAGATCGAAGCGTCCCCGGGCCGGCGAACTCCACTTCCCCGTTGCGTCGCTCCACCCGGACAAGTTCTCTGTTGTTGTCCACCAGCCCGATCAAACTGGCTTCGAGGTAGGCGGTCCGGCTCTCAAGAAAAGCCTTCATGAGATCGGCCAACCAGGCGCCCCACTCGTCGTCGTAGATCGAAAACAGGGGATCAAATCCGCCCTCCAATCGTGCTCGAACGACGCCGCGCGCCTGTGGCGACCGGGCGAGGAAGCGGACGTCGAATCCAATCGCATCGAGCGTTCCCCACGTTCGCAGCCTGATGGCATCGGAGGCATGCCCAACGCGGTCGGCTGCGGCGTTCATCAGCGCGTCTTCAGCCCCACGATAGACCATATAGCCCACCGTACCAGTAGCTACCAACGCTACAAGCGATGTGAGAAGCGCCAGGCGTGTAGCAATACCTCCCCTCAGAGCCATATCCGAAGCAGGGCGATGCGGACTAGTGCGGGGCTGAACCTCGTTTGTGACAAACGCGATACAAATTGAGGCCGTTCCCCTTTCCCTTTCATGCCGCCGCGGTCTCGGCGACCGTCGTCGTCGGGATGGGGACGAGCGACAGATTGCGTCGGATGGGCAGCTCCACCGTGAAAGTCGATCCCTCTCCGACCTGACTCGTTACGTGGAGTTTTCCTCCATGATGCTCCACGATACGCTTGCAGATAGCCAGCCCCATTCCCGTTCGATCATGGGTGCGACCCGGGGTACTGAGATGACGGAACGGCGAGAATATCTTTTCGAAATGGTGCTCACCGATCCCAATGCCATTATCACTGATCGTGACGCGGCACGTCGACTCTACCACATGGCCTTTCACCTGGACGAGTGGCGTAATTCCGTCGCGCCTCGCCTGGAGTGCGTTCGCGATCAGGTGCCGGAATAGATCACGAACCTGAGAGGACGCTGCCTCTACACGGGGCAAAGGATCGACCTCCACACGAGCTCCTAGGCGATCGATGTCGGGTGACAGATCGTCGACGGCCTCTCGCACCAGAGATCCGAGGTCCACTTCCCGAAAATCCTTCTCGCCCGGGATCGCCGAGAAGACCACGAGATCCTGGATGATCCTCGACATCTGATCGCCAATTTCATAGATGCGATCCAGGTATCCCTGTCCGATATCATCGAGCCTGTCCATGTAATCGTGTCGGATCAGGTCGGCGAAGGTACGAATCTTCCGGATCGGCTCCTGGAGGTCGTGCGAAGCCGCCGTCGCGAAAGCCTGAAGGTCCTGCGTGCGACGGACGAGCGCGGCGTTCGCGCGCGAGAGCGATTCCATGGTTTGCACACGCTCGGTCATATCGCGATTGATGCTCAAGTATACTCGCTGGTCGCCGTAATCGATCTCGGCCGTGCTAATGAGGACATGTACGGCGGATCCGTCCTTCCTGCGGTGTATGACTTCCCGATTTTCGAGGGGTACGATGTCTAACCAGGATGTGTCCGACAGCCTCTCGACACCGAGCCCGATGAGCATCTCCCTGGGATATCCGTACAGGTCAACGGCCTTTCGGTTTGCATCGAGAATCACCCGGTCCGACGGCTCGATGACGAGGATGGCGTCGCTAGCGGCCGAGAACAGCCGGCGATACTTCAGCTCGGAATGCCTGAGTCGACTCTGAGCGCGAATGGCTGCGCTTGTGGCGACATGAATGACGAGTCCCATGCTGCCAAGGCAAGCGAGAAAGATGGCCGGCTCAACCACCGCCGGCACCATGACGATGGCGACGGTCGCGAGCGCCATGGCTGTGATGAGGTAGATCCGTAGTGGCCCGATGCTTTGCAGGCCGGTACTTATTCCGACGGCGATGGCCGAGACGGCAAAGAGGAGGCCCATGGCGTAGTCGAGCGAAAAGTCGTTTGCTGCCGACAGCCAGACTACCCAGAGCGTGAGACCATACAGGAGCGTGTGCATGAGCGCAACGAAGTACTCCTGCACCCATGTGCTCGTAAAGGATGTGACATACACACCGAAGAACAGCCCCGTCAGAAGCAGGCGCAACCAGAGGGGATCGACCGCAAAAGGAGTCGAGAAACGATAAAGCGCCCAGAATAGGATGACCAGCAGACCGGCGATGAGGGAGTACGTGCGATATGTCTCGACGTGCTTGCCCAGCAGATCGCTCTCACCTCGGTCGATCACCGATGCCGTCAAAGCCCTGGTCATAGTCCTGCAGAAACACTCGATTGGGCAAAATCACCCGTTCGCAGTCTCGAGATTTACCACGGTGGAGTAGAACTTACCCACCACCGCGGGCCAGGGCCTCTGGATGCTAAAAACGGGATCGCCTGGTGCGCTTCGTTACAAAAATCGCACCATCCTGCCATCTAAACTGGCGGCCGCGTCGTGTCGGAACGGACCCGTCATTAGCCTTCAGGCCGCCGGTCCGGGCTCCCGGAGTTCACGATGCGAACGGCCGGTCCCCCTCCCGTCGCAGCTCCTCGCGCGTCCGTCGTGGTTCGCGAGGCTCGCGTGCCGTTTCATCGGACTCCACTCGGGGTAGGTCAGCCTTTGCGATGAGTGGCTGGTCGACCCGAAGAGCGGCCTCCACCGGCATAGACTCCGCCTGCGAGCGACGAAGCGCGTCGCGTTCGTGCACAAGCTGTTCGTGAATTCGCTTCAGCTTGAGGAGTTTGTCCGAAAGGGCGTCCAGCCTCCCCGCGAACGCCTTCATGTCGACACTCTCGTCCCTCAGGGCAGAGAGTAGGTCGCGATACTCCTCCTGCGCACTCTGAAAGATCTCCGCGAATTGCTCGGAGAGTAATGATCTAGCCCTTTCACTGAATGGCATGGCTTGGGTGGATAAAGCTAGAGTACGAGGCTGATGCAAAATGATAACGCTTGTAACAGTCCTGTACTATGGGGAAATCCCCTATTCTCGGCTTCCAGGTGGGCCAGGTGTGGCTCGATATTTTCGTAGCGGTAACGAGCCGGTGACCTCTCGAGCATATCCGAAACCGACCCTCCTACGGCCCTGTTGAGATCGCGAGAGTCACGCGACAGACGACGTACCGTGGAGGCATTATGGTACAGAAGCGATCGACGCGTAACCCGCACAGCACCTGGGATCAACCGCTTGAGTGGGGAGCCCTTGAAATCGGCGTCATGGCGCTGAACATTGGCTTGTGCATGCTACTGATCGGCGCCCTGGTTCTGGGAGTACTCGATCTGATAGGTTTCGGGTCACTCTCGCAGTGGCACGGGTTCGGCTAGGCCGCCTTTCATGGTTGAACCGGAGCCGCTCAGATTCGCCGGTTCATCGTGCCGGTTAGCCCCTCGCAATTCCGTGACCTTGCCCGGGGGTTCCAATGCTACAGGGGGTCCCCAATTATGACGAATCCGGCCCAGTAGAAGGGATGATGCGTCCGTGGATCCGCGATGAAGCTGCGTTGGACATCCGCCAGGGCGCGTGCCTTTCCGGCATCCTGGAGCCGGGC
The DNA here is from genome assembly GCA_965651265.1 of uncultured Rhodothermales bacterium. Lineage (GTDB taxonomy): Bacteria > Bacteroidota > Rhodothermia > Rhodothermales > VXPQ01 > CBFGRV01. The sequence continues at coordinate 1,896 of CBFGRV010000019.1, read as the reverse complement.
ATAGAAGCGCGTCATCAGCGGCCCGCTATAGCGATCGTGAATGCGCCACAGGCTGGCCATCACCGACGGAGTGCCCGCCGCAAGAAATGCCTGATGCATCCCCAGCCATTCCTCCCCGGCACTTCCATGGGGGTGCCATCCTCTCGAAAGTGCCGTCTCGCATGCGCTCAGGGTAACGAGATATGCATTAAGCTGTAGGCGCCCGATTTTGTCAACGGACAACGGATCGCCAAACAGCTTCAGATATGACCCAAGTGGCATGTTGCGCTGGAATCGTCCATGAGTGGCCAGATGGATGATGTCGTACTCGGGTGCAAGCCTCTCGAGCTGCCGCTGGGTGGCTTCCGACCCTGCCAGTAGCCTTCGGCTCGACGAATCAACCGCCGCGATCGAACGTGCCTCATGCAGGGCGCCCGGCAGATCGCCGTCTGGATCAGCCAGAATCAACATTTTCATGTTCTTTCCGGGGTTTCGGCGGCGGCTCAGAGTCAGAATGGTGAGTGAGGGAACCATCGAAATGGAGAAACTCTCCACGAGATGGTCTCCCTGCTCATCGAGCAACGCGGCGAAGGGAAGGTAGTAGAGGTCGCCGGATGGGACTATGTGCAGGTGGGTCGTCCGCGGTCCCAGAAATGGGATGGCTGGCCTGATCAACCTGTCGTACAACTCACGCGAAAGGGCAGACCATGCCTCGCGCGATGCCATCTCCCGAAGATCCAGGTTCAGTTCATTGATGATCTTGCCGATCGGCGCGGACGGACCGTAATCATCTGAGTTGTCCAGCTTCAGGATGGCGCGCGCCAATGTATCCGGTCGAATGACGTAGACCACCGATTCCGACACCGGCCATCCTGAGTTCTCGCGAACTCGATAAGTGAGGACGGCTTCGCCCGGCCGGAGGACGGCCTGAACCTCCTTCAGTTCGATGGGTGAAAACGTATAGAGTGGGTGGGTCCCGCGCAGACTTTGCTCAAGGCGCGCGAATCGCTGCGCAAGCGTCTCCTTCTCGGCCGCGATGAAGGCCACGCGGGCCGCATCGGCCGCGTCTCCATCCGAGATTTCCAACTGCTCGTCGGCCAGTGCTCTCGATCGCACGACAGCGTCGATGACTTGCACCGAAGGATCTCCAGCGTCGGCGCCTCGGGCCGTCTGGGTGGTATAGATGAGGTCCAGCAGGCCACGACTGCGCGCTCGCTCGTCGACATCTACGGCCTCATCGAATCGTCCCGTCTCTTCGAGAAATGCGGCGTACGCGTGGTAGGGTTCGAGCCGATCATGCGCGAAATAGGAGCGCCCAGCCGTTGTGGGAACCTCAGCGCGTTTCGATTCGATGTCGTCGATGGCACGCTGGAAAGCGTCCTCGGCCGCGCGACGATCTCCGAGTCGCCAGTTCGCGAGTGCCTCACCATAGTGCACATCCCAATGTGCCCTCAGCCATGTGTTGGACGCCGCGGCCTTCCGGAATTCGGTAAGCGCACCACGGTAATCTTCGATGTCGATAAGCACCTGCCCGCGTAGCCAGGATAGCAGCGCCCGCTGTAGGGGATCGTTGCCGAGTATCGAGGCGGCTTCATCCAGAAGGATGAGTGCGGAATCCGGCGCACCAAGCTCCTTCGTCGCATGTGCAAGGCGCAGCTTGATTCGGCCGGCGAGGGGCGCGTCGACCGCGCCGAGCGCCTGGAGCGCTCTCCGGAATGTGGATGCGGCGAGATCGAAATTCCGGTAATAGGCGAAGGTGTTGCCCGTTAGAAAGAGCGCATCTGCCGCTTCCACGGCCGTTGCTTGTCCGCCCCGGTGCGCCTGCTCGAAATATGCCGTCGCAGCCTCTAGATCCCCGACGAGCAGTGCTGTTATGCCAAGCTCGCGCGATAGCTCGGCTGTCCGCATCCGACTCCC
>CBFGRV010000018.1:0-64234 GCA_965651265.1 uncultured Rhodothermales bacterium | reverse complement strand
TGTACGCTGCAAGATCGCGTGGCACCTGATCTGCCCGGCAATCGAAACGAAACCCCATCGTCAAATGGCAGGCATTCTAATCGTTGATGACCATCCCCTCATGCGCAAGGGTCTGGCCCTGACGCTCGAGGAAGAGACGGACCTCCGCGTAATCGGGGAGGCGGCCTCTGCGGAGGAAGCGCTGAAACTGGTCGACGAGATCGAACCCGACCTCGTGATCGCGGATGTGTCGCTTCCGGGTATGAGCGGGCTGGAGCTGGTCAAGCACCTGCATGCCGTTCAGCCGAAGCTGCCCATCCTCGTCGTCTCACGCCACGACGAAGCCCTGTACGCTGAACGGGCGATCCGGGCCGGAGCACGCGGCTACATCATGAAGCTGGAGGCCGATGAGGTCATCGTAAAGGCTGTGCGCCATGTGCTTCGTGGCGGGGTGTACGTGAGCGACGAGATCAAGGAACGCATGCTGTTGAGCATGATGGCGGGCGTAGAGGCCGGCCAGTCGCCCCTGGAGGTCCTCAGCGATCGCGAGCTGGAGGTCTTCGAGCTCACCGGTCGTGGCCTGGGCACACGCGACATCGCCGAGCGGCTCCATCTCTCCGTGAAGACCGTCGAGTCCTACCGCGCACGCATAAAAACAAAGCTCAATCTGAGCACGGCCGCGGAGCTCATGCAGCACGCCGTGCAGTGGGTCGAAAGCGAGCGCACGAGTTGATCGGCAATCCCGAGCGCCTCCCGCGCGCTTGGAGTACAAGGGGCGTCGGCAATTCCCCTACAAAGACGTCCACAAAAGGACTACGCGTGCCTATGGGGGCGCCCGTCCACGGCCGGATTGCCGCCGGTGTATTCTAGGGCCAAGTCCATCGAGATGCGGATCGTCCGCGCTCAACCGACAACCAGGCGGATGCAGCCGCAAGCAACCACGCGGATCCCGCTTTCAACCTAGATACCGGTACCATGAAAACGCATAAGACTCTGATCGCCCTCACCCTCGCCGGCGTCGTCGCGCTGGCCGGATGGACCACCCCGGAGAAAGTCACGCGCTACGTCTTCACGCCCGAAAGCAAAATGTGGGTCGAGGGAACCTCCACGGTTCACGCGTGGAAGGCCGAGGTCAAGGCGCTCACCGGATTCGTTGAAGTCGGCGGTGACACCGCCATCGAGCAGGGGGGCGAGGTCACGAATGGAAGCCTGACTATATTCGTCTCCGACCTCGACGCCAACAACGGAACGATGAATAAGAAGATGCGGGACGCCCTCAAGGCCGACGACCACAACGCGATCACCTTCGAGCTCATCTCCGCGAACACGGCACTCGATGCCGTCAACGGCGGATACGTCGTTACCGCCAAAGGCAACCTGACGCTGGCCGGCGTCACGAAGCCCATCGAAGTCCGGCTGGACGGGAAGGACCTGGACGGCGGCAAGATGCAGCTCAAAGGAAACTACGAGTTGTTCATGACGGACTACGGCATCCGGCCGCCCACGGCCATGCTGGGCACGATGAAAACGGGTGACAAGGTCACCGTATACTTCGAGCTCGTGGCCGCCGCGCCTGCCGGCGTCTGACTCAACCGATCTCCGACCAGAGACATCCCCCTTGACGAGGCCCGCCATGAAAACGCCGTTTGCCATCGTGGTGCTGATGCTGACCCTTGCGAGTGGATGGCGCTTCGCTGCCGCGCAGACGACCTTCCTGCCGGCTCCCGAGAGCAGGATTCGCATCGAAGGCACATCCACACTGGATACCTTCACCTGCGAGACGGCTGAGGTCGTGGGCGAGGGAGAGATCGGGAGGACGGACAAGGTTGCGGCCATGCCGGTCGCGGAGCTGAAGGCATCCGTCCACTCCTTCGACTGCGGAAAGGCGCGCATGAATCGGGACATGCGCGCCGCCCTCAAGGCGGACGAGTTTCCCGAAATCGCTTTTGAAGTCAGCGATGTGCGGATTCTCGAGCCGAGCGGGAACGGCATCACGCTGCGCGTAGCCGGGCGGCTGACCATCGCAGGAGCCGAGCGCGACGTGGAGCTGGACGTCGAAGGTTCCAGGCTGGCCGACGGTCGCGTCCGCGCGTACGGCGAAGTAGGACTCCGCATGACGGACTTCGGTATCCAGCCGCCGACCGCCCTGTTCGGCCTGGTTCGCGCCCATGACCCCATCAAAGTCAGCTTCGACCTCTACGGGGTTCCGGAACCGTCGCCGTCGATGGCCGGCAACGGTGGCGCAACGGCGAACTAGGCCACGCCCCCGCATCGGACTCCCCACACCCGGACCAATGTTGTGTTGCTGCAACATCACAGGTGAGGAGCATGCTATCGGATGTCGGCACCCTAAATTGATGCACCCAAATTCGGAAACGCGTACAAACCCAATCTTGGAGACATATGGCTGAGCTCAGCGGCAAAGTGGCTATCGTGACAGGCGCTGCGTCCGGTATCGGAAGGAATACTGCGCTTATGTATGCCCGCGAGGGCGCGAAGGTCGTGGTGTCGGACGTCGGCGATGAGGGCGGCGAGGAGACCGTCCGGCTCATCCAGGGCAAGGGTGGGGAGGCCATGTTCGTGCATGCGGATGTGTCCGATGCCGAGTCTTGCCGCGCCCTCGTGGATCGCACGCTCGACGCGTTCGGCCGGCTCGACATCGCCTGCAACAATGCCGGCATCGGCGGCGAAGCGGCGCTCGCAGGCGAGTACCCCGTCGAGGCCTGGGACCGGACCATCGCCATCAATCTCTCCGGCGTGTTCTACTGCATGCGCTACCAGATCCCGGCGATGCTCGAGTCGGGTGGAGGGGCCATCGTGAATATGGCTTCCATCCTGGGGATGGTGGGCTTTGCGACGGCCTCGGCCTACGTGGCGGCCAAGCACGGGGTCGTAGGCCTGACTCGCACGGCGGCTATCGAATACGCCCAACAGGGCATCCGCGTCAATGCCGTGGGGCCGGCCTTCATCCACACGCCAATGATCTCCCAGCTGGAAGAGGACGAACCCACGCATCGCATGTTGGTGGATGCGCATCCGATCGGCCGGCTCGGGGAGCCCGACGAGGTGGCCGAGCTGGTGGTCTGGCTGAGCTCGGACAAGGCCTCGTTCGTTACGGGCGCATACTACCCCGTGGACGGCGGATACCTGGCCCGTTAAATGGCGGGCTGCTAGAACTCGCTCTCATCCCGCCATTGCATGAGCTTCCATGCTGCCGTCTCGTCCGCGCGGGAAAGGAGGAAGTTCACGTTGCCGTCGCCGCGGAATGCCTCGCCTCCCTCGAGGGCGATGGTCAGGTTGAACGAACGTACGACACGGGCGCTCAGGCTGTCGGGGAAGAAAGTCTGCGAGAGGATTTGATTCCAACGCAGGTTGATGAGCGACGCGTTCTCGAAGAGGCGCCGCGTCGATTCGAGTTCCTGCGCGAAGCCCCACTCGCGCTCGACCTGTGCATCGAAGTCGTAGTAGATGAAGATGAAGCTGGAGTCGATCAGAGACTCGTAGAGGGTGAGATCGCGCAGCTCGTAGGCATTCCGGAAATTGGTGAAGAACCCATCGATGGTGGTCGGATCGCCGAGCAGGTCACCAAACGGATCGCCTTCTTCGAGCGCGGGCGCGAATGGATTGCAGGCCGCCACCCCGAGGGCCATCCACAGGGGAAGCCACCGCGCGATGCGCCAGGAGGCGGTGTGGGGGGATGTGCTCACCGCGGTCGCCATGTCGTCCGAATGCGGGCGAGCTCGAGATCCTCGCTCTTGACGAGGTGGAGGAACTCGCCCGGGCGTTTCGTCTGGCCGGTCCGTACGGTAACCAGATCGCCATAATGTGCCTCGGCCCGAAACTGCGCCTCCAACGACTGCACGACGTGCGTTTCGACGAGTGGCACGCTCTCCACGGCCCAGTCGATGTAGAGCACGTTGTTCACGTGGCCAATCAGGTCCTGATCACTGTATCGTACGCGGACCGGGTGCTCCTCCGCCGAATCGGGAGGGTCGGGAAGCTTGTCAGTACGGTCCTCCAGCACTCGCTCCCGCTCGGGAAGCTCGATGCGCTTGATGAAATCGGGCACCCGGATCGGGCGGCGCCTGTTGGCATCCACCAGGAGCCACGCGCTCGTACCGCGGGCAAGTGTCCCGGCGCCGGTACGGACGTTGAAATCGCGTGTCGCATAGAGAAGATCAGCGCCCGAAGGCCAGGTCTCCACCGTCACTTCCTCGCGCCATCCAGGATATTCGTCAACCTGAACGTGAAGCCGGGCCAGCATCCAGACGAGCTGCTGGTCGGTCAGCTGCTCGATGGACACGCCCAACTCGGCCGCGTGGTTGGATGCGGCCTCCTGGAGGTAATTGCAGATGTTCTGGATGGACGCCCGTCCGCTGGAGTCCGCCTCGTAAGAGCGCACGCGAAAATGCTCGGTCCACACTGCCGTATTCATGTCGGCCCCGTCTGGGTCACACTCAGATCGACCACGCGACGCTAACTACAAAGTCCGGCGGATTGGGACGCCTCACTTGATGAATGCGGCCTTCAAGTCGCTCCATGATGCGGCGTCTCCGACCTGTCGATCCGTCCACTCGGAAAGATACCACAATCCGTCGTCCCGCTGCGAGATGGTCCAGACCAGGCGGCCCTGCAGCGTCTCCGAGAGCTCGGGGCGCCGGTGGCTGATCGTGAGGAGGTACGTGGCATTGACGGCGAATTCCGTTTCACCGGCCGTGGTCTCGACGTCGCTCAATCGCAGCTCGTTGCCCGTGCTGAGCCGCGCGGCTTCGACGAGGGCGCTGAAGTAGCTCTCCTCCTGCTGGTCGCCCCATCCCATCCAGATCGATGGATCGCGCGCCGCGGCATCGGCCGACGGCTCGAAGGTAAAGTCCGGTGCGAATGATCGGCGGTAGTTCTGTGCGTTCAGTTCGCCGATGGCATTTCGGATGTTGTCGATGACGTCGTCGGGCGTGTCAGGCTGCACGAAGGTGCCCGTGTCTTCGATGGGAGGATCCGGCGAGCGGGTCGAGAACACGTCGCAGCCGGCCAGCAAAACGACCGCCGGGATGCCCACGAGCAGTGCCAAACGCACCGCGATGGACCGCAGGCCGCTCATCGTCGCCTCAATCGGCCGCCTCGAGCAGAAACGGCTCGAGCACCTCGTCGACGCTGCGGGAGCCCTCCATCCAGCCGGCGATCTTCGCGATGACGTCGTCGAGCAGGGCATCCGGACAGGAGGCGCCCGCGGTCAGGACGATGTCGACGGGGCGCGAAGCGGGCAGCCAGTTTTCCGTCTCCATCTCCCGCTTTGTCGTAATGTCGAAATGCCGTATCCGTTCCGCCGACAGAATCTCGCCGGCATCGCGCACGAAGTAGGTGGGCAGCCGCTCCTCACAGAGCTCCACGAGATGGCTCGTGTTCGACGAGTTGTAGCCGCCCACCACGATGGCGAGGTCGCCTCCATCCTCGATCAGGCTGATGGTGGCGTTCTGGTTCTCGTAGGTGGCGTAGCAGAGCGTGTCGCTGGTGTCCGCGAAATGCTCGGTGATGTTCTCCTCGCCATACCGATCGGCCATGGCCGACCGCAGCAGATCTGCGATGGCCTGTGTTTCGGTGGCGAGCATCGTTGTCTGGTTTACGACGCCGACGCGCTGCAGGTCGCGATCCGGATCGAATCCGTCGGAGTAGCGATCATAGAATTGATCGTAGAAGTAGGCAGCGTCACGCTCGCCACGAATGACGGCCGCAAGCTCGGCCGCCTCATCGATGTCGCGTACGACCACCACCGGGCCGCTCTGGCGGGCATGCGAGAACGTGGCGCGAGTCTCCTCGTGGTACCGCTTGCCGTGCACCACGATCGTGTAGGAACGCCGGCCGATCTGATCGCTCTTCTTCCAGACTTTCTCGACGAACGGGCAGGTCGTGTCGTAGGATCGTGTGTCGACGCCTCGGGCGGAGAGCTGCGCCTCGACCTCGAGGGCTGCACCGAAGGCCGGAATCACGACGACATCACCCTCATTCAGATCCTCAAAGGGGATGAGCTGCTCGCCTGAGGTCGTCCGCAAAAAACGCACGCCGCGCCGCTGCAAGTCTCCGTTCACGTGCGGATTATGGATCATCTCGGAAAGCAGGAAAATTCGCCGGCCCGGATTCTCCTCGAGCGCCCGGTAAGCGATCTCGATGGCATTCTCGACGCCGTAGCAGAAGCCGAAATGCCGGGCGATTTTGAATCGCACGGGACCGAAATCAAGGACGGAAGGAGTGAGGTCCTTCTTGCGCGGATCCATGATCTTCCGCGCTTCCTTGATGGTCGAGATGATCGAGCTCCGATAGAACTCCGGGACGTTGAACTGCCGCGCCATGAGAAAACTGCTGGTGGTTTGACCGTCGGCGGTGTGGGCCCGCTCGGGAGGGTCTAACGCGAGATGCGGGGTGGAGGTCCGCTACCCTGCCTTCGGGGCCTCGCCGTTCGCCGGCCGAAGCAGCACGGTGAAGCTTGATCCCTCGCCCACCTGACTCTCGACCCGAACCTCGCCCCCCATCATCTCGACGAGCTGGCGCACGATGGTCAGACCGAGGCCGGAGCCTATCGGTGCATCGGCAGCGCCTGCCCGTTCACGCGCAAACCGCTCGAAAAGCTGGGGCATGAAGGACTCGGAGATGCCGGAGCCCGTATCGGCCACGCGGATCGCAACAGCTTCCCTCGTCTTGTGGGTCGTCCGAAAAGCCTCGACAATCACGCGTCCCTCGGATGTGTATTTGATGGCATTGGACACGAGGTCGTTCATAACCACGTTGAGCCATTGTTCGTCCGCCATGACCAGGGTGTGCTCGGAGGGCGGATCGAGGCGCAGCTCCAGCCCCTTTTCTTTGGCCAGGGGGTAAAGCTCCGTACGCACATTCTCGAAGATTTCCGCCACATCCAGTGGCTCGAGCGAAAGCTGAACGCCCCCACTCTCGAGCTGCGCCACGTCGAGAAGGCGATTGACCAGATGCAGCAAGCGCTCCGCGCTCTCTTCCAGCGCGGAGAAGAACTGGCTGTGATCCGACGAGAGCGAGTCGGCGAGCTCTTCCCGCAGCAGCCGAACGTACCCAAGAATTGCCGTCAGCGGCGTACGCAGCTCGTGGGTGACCGCATTCACGAACTCGGTCTTGGCCATGTTCGCGGCCTCGGCGGCCTGGGTCGCCGCGTGAAGTTCTCGTGTGCGGGCCTCAACCTCGCGCATGAGACGCCGTCCACTTATCTGCGCCTGCAATGTTGCTTCCGCCGTCCTTCTGATCATCACATAGCTCTGCGCGAGCACGAACAGGAGGATGGCGAACGGCATCGTGTAGGGTCGCCCCGCCGGCCCGGTGAAAAACAGATCGATCAGCCCCGCAGCCACGAGCAACATCAGGCCCGTGGCCGTAAGCGCACGGTTTTCCACGTGGCTACCCGCCGTTCGACGCGCCAGCATCACGGCAACGACCATAAGCACCACCGTGAACACGCGTGAGATGGCGCGGAACGGCCCGACGATGTCCGTGGTGAGGGCGAGTGTGATGAGCACCACACTCGAGGCTGCACCCACGAGCGCGACGATCGTGTTCAACGCGTGGAGGCGAGTCCGCGCCGCCGGTAGGAAGGCATGCGGAAAGAAGGCCCACAGCATCCACGCAATCAGCCCGGTCAGCATCAGCAGGGAAATGCGCTGAATCAGGGCGCTCGTGGCCGGATCCACCGCGCCGAGCAGAACGGACGCCGTCCCCGATATTGCCGCCGAATGAATCGCCATCACGAAACAAAAGATGGCGAGCGAGAGCAGCGATGGATCGCGACGGAGCCAGCGCCAGAAGATGAAGAAAATGAGCCCGATCAGCAGGTAGATGCCTACGAACGCGAAGTATAATGCCGCTCCGCGCGTCATCTCCTCGACCGGTAGCGTCGGATCGGGAGTGAACACTTGCCAGATCGCCTCCGGCCAGGTGCCGAGCATCACGCCCCTGGTGAAGGCGCTGAGATCGGTTCCCCACGGCGTGAACGCGCTCAAGAAATGACCGGATAGCACGGACAACGGTCGGCCGGTTGCAGTCAGAAAAACGCAAATATACCTAGAGCCGGGCCGATGTCGAATGCCGACTTCCCTCGACAGCTAAGGGAGCTACGGCGCACGGCCTAAAGCCGTCGGCTCACTCGAGGCTGTACCTCGTCCTTCCAGGCTAAAAACCGATCTTCCTGGATGGCGCAGCGCGCCTCGCGCATCAGCCACGTGTAGAACGTGAGATTCTGTAAAGACGCGATCTGCAGCCCCAGGATCTCATTGGCAATGAAAAGATGTCGTATGTAAGCCTTGCTGAAAGTTTGGGACGCGTACCCATCGAGAACCGGATCTATGGGAGAGAAGTCGTGCTGCCACTTCTTATTGCGGATGTTGATGATTCCCTCCGTCGTGAAGAGCATGCCGTTGCGACCGTTGCGCGTCGGCATCACGCAATCGAACATGTCGATACCCCGCGCGACGTTCTCCAGCAGGTTCGCCGGCGTGCCGACGCCCATCAAGTACCGCGGCTTCGCGCGCGGAAGCACCTCCGTGACCACCTCCACCATCTCGTACATGATCTCGTCCGGCTCACCGACCGAGAGGCCCCCGATGGCGTATCCCGGAAAATCCATCTCCACCAGACGCATGGCCGACTCGCGGCGAACATCCGGATACACCACGCCCTGCACGATGGCGAACAGGGTTTGATGATGCGAGTGAAACGGGTCCGTCGATTCGAAGCGGGCCTTGCACCTCGCCGCCCACCGAAGAGTCAGCTCGTTGGATGATCGGGCATACTCCTCGGTTACGTCCGCCGGCGGACATTCGTCGAGCACCATCATGATGTCGGAGCCGATCTTTCGCTGGATGTCGACCACGGACTCCGGCGTGAAGAAGTGGGCCGTGCCGTCGAGGTGGCTCCGAAACTCGACGCCTTCCTCGCTCAGCTTGCGGCGGTCAGCGAGCGAGAAAACCTGGTAGCCGCCCGAGTCCGTAAGGATCGGTCCCGGCCATTCCATGAACCGGTGCAGCCCGCCGGCCGCCGCGATCAGATCGGGTCCCGGCCGAAGGTACAGATGGTAGGTGTTGCCGAGGATGATCTGTGCCCCGACATCATGGAGCAACTCCCGCGGCTGAACGGCCTTGACGCTGCCCACCGTACCGACGGGCATGAAGACGGGCGTATCTATGTGCCCGTGATCGGTCTCGATCCGACCCAGCCGAGCCTCCGAATCGCTATCCGTCTTGAGGAGAGAGAACCGCATGCAGCCCTTAGGCGACGCGCGTCGAAGCAGTCGTCATCCGCTCCTCGACGAATCGAACGAAGCGACCCACGTCTTCCGGCCGCATCCCCAGGAAAAGCGGCCCGGTGGGCAGCTCGAGCATCAAGACATCCGGTGGGATGCGGTTCACGAACACCCTCGTCCCGGCATATCGGGCGTAGTGCGTGTAGAAGAGGTCGGCAGGCACGGTGCGGATGCGCCGAATGCGACGAAATGGCACGACTACGATCTCGGGCCGACGCTCCAGGCGCCAGGGGAAGCCATCGGCCGGCGGACGGCGTGCGATCTCGACGCCTCGATCCGTCACCTCTACCGTGATCTCGGGCTCCCGTCCGGCCAGGCAGACGACCGCGTACAAGCCTGCTGCCGTGACCTGAGTAAGGGTGAACGGCAAGGGAGACGGGTTGAGGAACGTCCACGTCAGGATTTGCGACAGCACCAGCACGAGCGCTCCCACCCCGGAGGCCACGATGAAGAGCGATTCGGCACGCCGCGGATCCCCGGCGCGCTCGGCGATCCATCGACCCAGCATCGAATAGGCGGGATGAAAGCGGGAGGGAATGCGAAACACGGTAGGATGCATCTAGAGATCAGACAACGGCCTACACGCTCGCATCGGGCGGAACGCCCGAATTCGACAACTCAAACTGAATTCGATCCCGATAGGTTTTGTAAACCGTCATGATAAGCGCGGTCATGGGAACCGCGATCAGGAGGCCGATCCATCCCATAAAGTACCCGAAGACGAACAACGAAATGATGATGATCACAGGGTGAAGTCCGACCTGATAGCTCATGATGTTCGGCGTCAGGACTGTTTGCTCGAGGATCGACTCACCCAACAACACGGCCAGGATGATGATGACGTCCCAGTACCACGGATCTCCGAAGATGACCCCGATCAAGATGCCCATCACATTGGCAATGATGATCCCGATATGTGGGATGAGATTGAGGAGGCCGCTGACGATCCCGATCAGCAGGGCGAACGGCACATCGAATAGAATGAGCGCCACCGAGACGTTGAACCCTGCGATCGCGCAGATCAGCAGTTGCCCGCGGAGATAATTGCCCACGATGCTGCCCGCCTCCATCAGATATGTGCGGCGCCCGCCGAACGTGGGGAACAGCTCGACCAGCCGCCGCTTGATGAAGGGATAGTCCTTGAGCAGGTAGAAATGTACCACGGGCAACACGGACGCGATCGCAATCCCCGAGAGTACCGCGCCCAGGGAGGTCATGACGGTCTGCACGGCGGTGGGGATGCCCGTCGCGATGGCCGTGGCCTGATCCTGCAGAAACTGCCTGAGGTTGTCGATGAAAATCTGTTTGTTGATGCCGACGGCTTCGAGGTTGTCGAAGGCCTCGGTATTCTGCAGCCACGCCTGAAGACGCCCCACGGAATCGGTGAGTCGCCGGAACAGGACCTCGAACTGGGCGATGACGTTCGGCACCAGCAGCAAGATGAAGAGCGCCACGAGCCCGAGGAGCAAGGCCGTTGCGAGAAGGGAGCTTACCCATCGTGGCACGCCGTAGCGGGTGTGGAGCGCGGTGACGACGGGGTCGAAGAGGTAGGCGAAGAGATAAACGATTCCGAATGGAATGATGATCGCCGCCAACTCATCCAGGAACCAGAGGAAAACAAGCAGCAGGATCGAAACGAGGATGGCGCGCACGCTCTTGTACGACCGAAGAGGCCAGAGTACGACCGCCGCGGCGACGGCGACGAGCGGCGGGTTCAGGAAATCCCGCATCTCGTAGAGCAGCATCAGAAATAGGACGATGCCGCCCGCCATGAGGGTCGTCTGAAAGGCAGTCAGACGCGTGCTCACGGTCTGGGGTGATTCCGCGATCTGATTGATATCTCCTTCCGGCATCGTAGAACGGGCCCGCCGGCTCAGCAACGAGCGCCTGAGCGCTCAGGTTGCATCGGATCGATGGGGCGCGGGGATGCTAACACGGGCGATCAGTTCTCTCTGCCCGCGCCAATCTTTGCGTTCGCCCCGAGCACCGACGCGTCGGATTCGGCGTCCTTCGTCGGAGCGACAGTTGGGGCATCGGCGGCCGACGGATCCGCATTGAAACCGGCGGAGTCAGGCATCGACGTGTTCACGCCGGCCGGCAGCATATCCGACGACGAGCTATGCCCCGCGGCCGCCACGGTATCGGCGGGTGCCCCACCGAGAGACTGCTCCAGGCGCTCGAGCCGTTCTTGCCATTCGAGAAGCTCACGTCGCTGCTGCTGGATTTCGCGGAACGATTGCGCAATGGCCTGCTCCCGCAGCTCGAAGTCGGCCTTCTCCATGTATCCGCGCTCCTCGAAGTAGCGCTTGAAGAGCCAGTTGCTCTTGGCGGCCTCCATCAACTCGGCGAAGCGAAAGGCGCCGAGTGCACCCCAGTTGGCTGCATTCTCGGCACTGTGCGTGATGCTACGGAGGTCCGCTGATATGCCCTGCAAGGTGTCCGCCGTCGCCAGAAGCCGGTTGTAGACGGACGGATCGTTCAGCATCATGGCCAATGTGCCCTCGCCACGATCCACCTTCGCGAGGATGGTGCTGACACCCTGCGTGGCATCCTGCGCAAGCCGCACGAGCGCCTCGGCATTGTCGGCGAGGTTGTTCATCGTACGGCGCGTGGAATTGGTCGTCGCGACGAACTCCGTGTAAAGCGCGTCATCGTAGACGAGCTTGCCGAGGGTGCCCTCTCCACGACGCACATCCTGCATCATGTCCTGCAGGGTCGATGCCGCCGAATCAAACTGCGCCACCGTGCTCAGCATCTTGTCTGTGATCTCGAAGACGTCGAACGGCTCGACTCCCGTGATGAAATCACCTGGCTCGACGCTCTCGAAGTCCTGCGTGATGGGCGGATTCACCAGCACGACGATCTGGTTGCCGACGAGGCCATCCGTTTTGATCTGAGCCTGGGTGCCCGTCGTGATAAGATGCTGAGCGCTCTCGCGGATCGCCATCGTCACGACGATCTTCTCGCCCGGCCGCTCCGGGAGACGCACGCTCTCAACGCGGCCGACGTTGACGCCCTGGAACTGCACCTGTGCTCCGGAGCTCAGACCCGCCACGCTGCTGTAGCGCGCTTTGATGAAAAACGTGTCGCTGAACAGAAAGGACCTGTTCGCGACGGCGAAAAGCACCAGCAGAAACAGAAAAAGTCCGCCGATGACGACGATTCCGACGCGTGCCTGACGGGACATGATAGTTCTGCGTACTACTCTCAGGATTGGGATGCACGCCGGCGGAGGACCGGATTAAAACGGGCCCCCGCCAGGACTATACGTCGTTTTGCTACCGATCGAGGGTCAAATAGTTGCGCCTCAGACCGTGCCGAAGAACTCCTTCAATTCGGGATGATCCGCCTGTTGTACCTCGTCCAGGGTACCGGACGCCACGATGCGCCCCTCCGAGAGGAAGTTCACCTCATCGGCAATGATCTCGGCGCAGAGCAGGTCATGCGTGATGGCGATCGACGAGATGCCCCGCTCCTCCTGCAGGCGAACGATCAGCTCCGAGACGGTCCTCACCGAGATGGGGTCCAGGCCCGTCGTGGGCTCATCGTAAAGGAGGATCTGAGGTTGCAGCACGATGGCGCGGGCCAGCCCGATACGCTTGCGCTGGCCGCCGGAGAGCTCCGACGGGTAGCTATCTGCCTTGTCGGCCAGGTTCACCCAGCTGAGCGTCTCCTCGATCCGATCGTCGCGTTCGTCCGGAGTGAGGTCCGTGTGCCGATCCAGATAGAAATCCATCTGCTCCCACACCGTCATCGAATCGAAGAGCGCGCCACTCTGAAAAAGATAGCCGATGGACAGCCGCAGCCGATCGAGCTCATCCTTCTCGAGCAGATCAGCGCGTGTCCCGAAGATCCAGATTTCACCCTCGTCCGGCTCGAGCAGCTTCACGATGTTCTTGATGAGCACGCTCTTTCCGGAGCCGGACCCTCCCATAACCACGCAGGTCGTCCCGGTTCGAACCTGGAGATCGACGCCGCGCAACACATGATGGTCGCCAAAGCTCTTGTGCAGATTGCGGATCTCGATGGCGACGTCCTCGGGCGGTGCGCCGTTCGATCTCGTCGGAGACTCCATCATCCCTGAGAAATGTCACCAAAAAGCATCAGCGAGATGCGCACGACGATCACATCCGCCAGCAGGATCAGCAGCGACGAGACGACGACGGAGTGCATCGCGGCCCGGCCCACTTCGCGCGTTCCACCCCGCACATTGTAGCCCATGTAGCAGCTCACAATGCCCACGATGAATCCGAAGATGCTCGTCTTCATGGTGTCCACGAACAAATCGGAGAAGCGCAACGACGAGAAGGCCACATTGATGTAGATCCGATAGTCCATGTTGGTCGAAATCAAGGACTCCATGAATCCACCGGCCATCGCGATGACGTCCGTCATGATGGTCAGCAGCGGAAACATAACGATGCAGGCGAGCACGCGCGTCACTACGAGGTAGTGAAAGGGTTTCAGCGCCGCTACCTCGAGGGCATCGATCTGCTCGGTCACCCGCATCGAGCCGATCTCTGCTCCGATGCCGGCTCCCAGGCGCCCGGCCAGAATGAGGGACGTGATCACCGGCCCGATCTCCTTGAAGACGGACAACGCCAGCATGTTGGGCAGGACGGCCTCGGCGCCGAAGCGCGCCAGCGTGCCCCGGCTCTGCATGGCCAACACGATGCCGATCGCGGCGCCGGTCACCAGGGTCAGGACCAGACTCTTCGAGCCGACCTCATCCATCTGGTTCAAGAATTCCTTGACTTCGTAGGGACGCCGCCAGAATCGTGCGAAGAAATGCCCCATGAAGCTGGCCAACTCGCCGGTCTGCTCAAAGATGTTGGAGAGCAGACTGTCCTCCGGGTACTTAGCGGCCATGGGCGAACGGATACGGGATGGAGTGAAGTGGAGGGGCGAACGAGGATCCGGGTGCTAGTATGCGTATTCCCACTGAAGATTCAAATGTACGGATTGCGCATGCTGCATCAGCTGTAAGAGCAGCCAGTTCGTAACCTCATACTCCACCGTGATGGTCGGCGTGTTTTCTCGGAGGCGTCTCGTACCCAGGCCGCGTGCATCGCCGATCGGCTGGCTGACGGCCAGAAACAGGCGAGACGACACGTACGAACCGGCCGTCAAATGGGGCGTTCCGCCGCGCTGGTCGATGGTCACGACATCCAATCCCAGCCCAGCGGACGCAATCCCCTCCATCAACATCGTGATCTGATCCAGCGCGAGCCCCTGCAGCACCTCCTCGCCCCCGCCGCCAAGCAGGAGTCCCGAGCTGGCCGGCCGGCCCGTGGCAAGGTACGATAGAATATCAGCATTTGGCATCTGCGGTTCGGACCCTAGCGTCAGATCCAGCTGGTCGCTCATTTGCCCCTCGAGCGTCAGCGTGATGACCACTTCCTCCTCGCCGGCAGTCCGGCCGAAGGGCCTGGGCTCATGCTCTGCCGTGATGGATATCCGCGGATCGTTCGCCGGCCCATTGAAGGTGAGCGTGCCGCTGGCGATATCGAATCGTCGCCCGAATTGCACGATACGGCTGCGCTGCGGCACGACCTCGATGGTGCCAAAGATGTTGATGTCCTCGTAATGGGCTTTTGTCAGATCGAGGCTACCCGAGAACTGTATATCCATCACCGGATTGACCTGCGACCGAATCCAGGTATTTCGCTCGATGTTGACGTCTAGCTCCATCGCGAGCGCATTGTAGAGATCGAACGTGGACGTATCGGCGGCCGTGACGTGGATGCCGAACCGGCGCTCGACCGTGAGAAGGTCCTCGGCAGACAGCTCCACCTGTTCCAGCTCGGGAGCCGTCGTCTCCTCGGTCAGGAAAATATCGCCGCTGATCACCCGAACATTCCCCTGCAGCTCGGGGAGGTCCGTCGTGCCGCTGAGGACCATGTCGCCGTTCACGACGAAGCGATACGCCGGCGAATCGACGGCCAAGAATTCGCTGGCTGTCAGGTCGATGTTGAACTCGCCCAGCGTGAGTTGCGGTAGGAGGATGGTGCCCGATCCGCTGACGCTCCCGCTGCCGGATCGTATGACGAAATCATTGACCGCCACCTCGTTTTGATCGAGTACCAGATTGGCCTGGATGCGCTCGTAGGTCAGGCCGAGTACGGGCAGGCCGACACGCCCTTCGAGGTACCTTGCCGTCCCGTCGAGCACGGGCTGGTCGATGGTGCCGCTGATGTTGATGTCGGCCGTGAGCCGGCCACGGAATTCGCTGACGGATTCCGGATCCAGGAACGGCTCCACCCACGCCACGCCGAACGAATCGGCCGTGATGGTGAATTCGACGGACCGATCCACGACATCGCCGCTGACCCCGCCCTCCGACAATTGTGCGATGCGCAGATCCAGAGGGATATAGCCGTCCGCGTTGAGGGTGGATCCGTCCTCGTGCGTCAACAGGGCATCGATCTGGAGGCGCAGGTCTCTGTAGTCGAGGGCCAGGTCCAGATCTCCCACGTCTTCTGCGAAGGATCGGAGGCTGGCATCGAGCGAGCCGGTCATTTCCGGGGCCTCGGCAGGCCCCGTGAGCATCAGCATCCCGTTGATCACGCCTCCGAGGCCCTCATAGCCGAAGATGTCAGCGAACGGCGCCGTCTCAACATTCTCGAGCGTCATCACGAGATTCTGATCGCCATCCGGATCGACGACACCGTCCAGCGCGATCTGCTGGTCGTCGGAATAGAGCAGCAGGTTCCGAACGCGATATTCCTCACCGTAGGAGACGGTGGCCTGCTGAAGTAGCTCCCAGCGATGCTGGTCGAGGTCGAGCGTCAGCTCCTCGAGGACGATCCGCTGCAGGTCGGGTGCCGTCTCGACAACACCGGCAAGATCCGCCGTCCGACCCTTTTCCAGGCGCACGATGCCGTCGAAACGCACGGTGCCCGGCCGGTACGTGAGCCCGATGTCGGCGGACTGGATGAAGATCTGGGGCAGCACCACCGCGTCGAAATCGCCCTGGACTTCGGCCACGTTGATCTCTCGATTAGGGCCGATCTCGCCGGCAAGGGTCCCGTCGAACTCGGCAATTCGGATGTCGTTGTAGATGAAGCTGCTCAGTCTGCCGGCGGCATCGAAGCGAAGCGTCCCCGGGCGTCCGTATACCCGGCCCTGGAATCGACCCTCCTCGAGCTGAAGATTCTGGGCGGCCAGTAGATCGCGCACGGGCGTCAGATCCCGCACGCTGGCCTCGAAGCGCAGATCGGATGCCGTCGTGGTGTCGTAGAGGGCCACTACGCCGCTGCCGTGTGCGTCGGCAGCATCCGACCGCAGGATGAGCGAATCGACCCGCAGAACACCATCGGCCAGTCTGAACTGAGTGTGGAGCGTGTCGACGTCGGCGCCCTCGTACACCGCGTCGCGCGAGTCGATACGGCCCTCCAGCGTCATCGTGGCCGGGTCGGTGCCGGCACCCTCGACGCTAAATTCAGCGCTGAATCGGGCCTCGAGGGTATCCGTACCGACGAGGTCGCCAACATCCACGTTTATGACCGAGCCGGCGAGCGCATAGGTCGGTTCCTCATCGAAGAGCCTGCCACGTCCTTGAACGTCCACGGCGCCCTCGAGGAAGACGAGATCGGCATCGACCTCTGTGTAGCCGTTGGAGATGTTGGCCACCAGCGTGCCGCGCTCGAGCGTCGCATCGTTGACCACGGACCGGTCGAGCCGAACGGTTCCATCAACCGCCAAGGTCTCCGTGTCGAAGCCTCGTCCGGTAAGCGAAAGCTCGCCGGCAAGATTGGTGCGCAAGGTGGGGTCGCCGATCAAGGCGCCGACGTTGATCCCCGCAAACGTACCCTCCCGCACCGTGTAGGTCGGTTCATCGAGGAAAGGCTGGACGGTCGCGATCAGGCGCGTATCCCCCTCGGGGACGCTGAGCATCAGATCGACATCAATTGTTCCTTCCGCGATATTACCGGAGAGATAGGCCGAGTTGATGTCCTGTTCGTTGATTCGCGAGGCGTCGAGGTCGATGCGTCCCTGCAGCGACATCGTCTCGGGGTCGAACCCACGGCCGGCGACGGCAATCGTGCCCGCCAGTCTGCTCTCCAGCGATGGATTTCCGGTGACCGTCGCCAGATTGATGTTGCGGAAGCGACCCTGGGATATCTCATAGACCGGCACATCCTGAAAGGGGCGGATGTAGCCGGCCAGCATGGCGTCGCCCCCTGGAATGTCGACGCGCCCATCGAAGGTAAGCAGCCCGCTCCGAAGCCCGATGTCGGCCGCCGCGGAGCTGATTTCCTGCTCGTTGATGGTGGATGATGCCAGGACCAGGCGGCCATCGAGTTGCATCGTGCCCGGGTCGAAGCCGCGCACCGTGAAGGTTGCCTCACCGTTCAAATCGCTGCTGAGCTCCGGGTTGCCGGCGAGCGGCCCGATATCCACATTGGTGAATCGCCCGCGCGTGACGTTGAGGGTCGGCACGTCGTCGAAAGGTCGAGTAACGGCCGCAAAGTCGAAGCTGCCCGCATCGCCCAGGTCGGCGAGCGCCGTTAGCTGTGCACGACCGTTCTCCATGTTCAGCTGAAAGGAGCCGTCCGCGAGTCGGTAGTCGTCGTAGTAGGATGGCTCCATGTCGAGCGAGGCTTCCGCGCTGAGGGTTTGCGGATCCGACCCGATCGCCTGAGCGCGAAAGGTGCCGTTCAGCGAGCTCGGCATGCCCGTTCCGAGAAGGGCGGCAACATCGACATTCTCGAAGCGGCCGCGCTCGATACTGAACCGGAAGGGATCGTCCAGGTAAGCCAAACCGTTCGCCGCCAGAAGACCGTCGGGAAAGACGAATCGGAGTCCGTAGTCCACCTCTCCACCGGCCAGCCGGATGCTGACATCGCCGCCGTTGATGGCGTAGTCATTGATGGTGGATGGCTCCAGGATAACGCTGGCATCGATATCGGCCGTATTCGCGTTGATCCCGGTGCCGTCGACCCTGAAAGCGGCATTGATGGCGCTCTGCTGGCCTTCCAGTCCGAGGCTAGCAAAGTTGAAGTTGCTCGTCCGGCCCTGGAGGGTGTAGGTCGGCACCTCATCGAACGGCCGCCCCGTGCCCTCCGCCGAAACCGAGCTTCCGTTCCAGGTGCTGCTCAGGTTGCCGATGGCGCGGCCTTCCTCGAATTCCACTTCGAGCCGCGCGCCCGCGAGCGCCATGCCGCCCAGGCGCGAGGCTGTCAGAGCCGCGGATGCGGTCCCGTTGAGCCGCTGCAGATCGAGGCCGGCGAGGGCCACGTTGAATTCCCCATTCAGCACGGTCTCTCCGGACCCGGGCGACGTCAGGACGGTGGGATCGAACGCCCGGATCGAACCGATGGCATTGTAAGCGACCGGCCCTTCCGTGCCCGGCGAAAGGTTTCCCGTTAGCGACAGCGAGCCCCCGTCGGAGAGCTGCGCCGATGCGTCGATCTCCAGAATCCGACTCGATCCGCCAACCGCCAGATCGATGACGGCGCTGGCGTTCGGGTTGATGGCGGGGACGAACGGGTGCAGATCGCGGAAGTCGATGGGGTCGGCGACCAAATCGAAATCGATATTCTCGATGTCCTGGTCCTGCTCGCCCGGAAGGCGCAGCGTGCCGCCCGCACGAACGAAGCTTGCCGGCGACTCAAGAGCGAGCCCCGTCACGTTCAAATCGTTCTGATCCAGCGCCAGCCGCGCGCGCACCTCCGAGAAGTAGTCGAGGCCGGGCGGCGAATACCGGGCGAAAAGCGTATCCACGCGGACGCTGATGAGGTCCTCGACGAGCACGTCACGGGCTTCGAGGTTGAATGCCTCGACCTGGAGCACAGAGTCGGTCCGGGGCGGATCGTAGTTGGCGACGAGCCTTCCGTTGGTGATGCGCGCCTGATCGATTCGGAACGTAAACGGCGCCTGCCCGGGTTCGGCCTCGGACGTGTCGGCGCCGAAGGGTTCGAACAGATCCCACGTGCCGCCCTCGCGCCTCGCCCAAAACGTCGGATTCGTGAGGGAAATCTCACGGAAATGCACCTGCTTTCGCAGCAGGCTGAGCAGATTGTACCGCAGCCGAAGCGTGTCGATCGAGGCTAGAATGAGCGTATCGACGACCAGCGTGTCGAACGCAGTCGCTTCGCCCGGATGGCTCAGGCTGTCCTGATGAACATATCGGATCGTGGGAGGTGCATCTCCATCCCCCGGGGCCGCCCACACCGTGTCGACGTAGATCGTGTCGATGCGGTACATGCGCAGATTGTCGAGCTCCAGGCGGGTGATGAAATTGCCGCGCAGCTCGTCGTACGCAGTCTCTGACTCGGCGTATGGATTCGCGATCGCGAAGAGGAAATCGGCGAAATAGGTACCGCCCCAGTTCGTTTGCAGGGCGAGGAAAAACAGGACGAGCAGTGCCGCGACGCCGCCGACCAGCGAAGCCAGAACCACCAGGACGGTCCATATCAGGCGCCGCTTCCCTCCGGGCCGGGATTCATCGCCCCGGCGGCCATCACCCACGTCTGCTCCTCGCTCCATCACCAGAACGTTTGACCGATGCTCAGGTGGAGACGAAACCGGTCCCAGATGCTCGTCTCCACTTCCGACTCCGGCTTGCCCAGTTCGCGCATGGCGTAAATGTCTTCCGGACTGGCCAGATCTTCGATGGTCGGATTGATCTTGTATCCCACATCAAACCGAATAGCGCCAACGAGGGTCTCAAATCGCAGCCCAACACCCGCTCCTACGCGGAAATCGGCAGGACTAATGTCGCGAACCCGGAAAATCTCCTCCTCCTGATCGGACGGGAAGACCTGGCCCATGTCGAGAAAAACCGCCCCTTTCCAGGATGGCCCGAATAGCGGAAACGGCGTGCGGAGCTCCACATTCGCCGCAATCTTGCCGAGGCCGCCTGCGGGCTCCAGACGGAAATTCTCGCGCTGTACATTTCCATCCTCATCGAGGATCGGCTCACCCTCCTCGTCCCGAATCACGTCGAATCGCACGAACTTCGGGCCCAGCAGGTCGATCGGCCATCCCCGCACGTCGTTTGCGCCGCCGGCGTAATAGCGAATCCGGTCGAACCGATATTCGATCTGCCTCGCGTTCTGCCGACGGCTCTCACCATAGGGCCAGATTTTGCCCAGAAACAGGCGCCCGCTCAGCGTATATCCTCCGCCGATCGGAAGGTACCCGATGACTTCATTCTGTAGCTTGAGGTAATCTACGTCATCGGGCAACTGCACGACGACTCCGCCCATCTCCGCCAGGGGCCGCACTCGAAATCCTTTCGACGGCCTGAAGAAGTCATCAACCTTCCCCAAGGTGGCGCTCAGCGTAAATACGTTTTTCGTAAAGATGTCGATGCCTCTGCTTTCGTCGAAGTCGAGCGTATCGGGAAGGAGGAGCGACCCGGTTTCACCCAGCGGCCTCGCACGCGAGATAGTGTGCTGGAGGGCGACCGTCCGGAAATTATAGATCGAATAAAGGAGGGTGGAGTTGACCTCGAACTCCTCGAAGGCGATGTCGAGCCTGGGGTCTGACCCGCGCGTGTAGGAGGGGGAGACTGTGCCGGTGAGTTTTCGCGTGAAGATGTACGGCTGAGCTAGCGAGAAGGAGGCGCTCTTCTCTTGCGCGGCGCCGAATCCACCCGCCGAGGCGGCGCCAAGCCCCGATGAGTACGTGGCCGTCACCGTGAACAGCCGGGCGCCGCCCAGGAAGTTGCGGTGGGTCCAACTGCCCTGCAGGAGTGCGCCCTGCTCCAGGCCGTACCCCGTATGCGCCGAGATGTACCTCGGCCTGGCCTCCCGGAGGCGGTACCTAACGGTTACCGTGCTATCCTCCGGCTGCTCCGGCACGTCCGCCACGACGACCCGGAACAGATTCAGCGCGAAAAGCCCCTGCTGGCCTTCCGTGAGCCGCTCTGCCGAGAACCGATCTCCCACGGTAAACGGAAGCTCGCGCAGGACAACGGCATCGTCCACGGATTCATTCCCCTCGATCTGGATCTCATCCACATACCCGCGCGGACCCATGTCGATGTAGAAGCGAAGGTCTACCGTATTGGCCGTCGAATCGATGACGGCATCGCGCCGGATTCGCGAGAAGGCGTATCCCGAGTCCCTGAACCACGTCAGCACCTCATCCTGAATTCGCAGTCCCTCGAATTCGGTGTACCGATTGCCGGCCTGAAGCGTGACACCATCCCGAAATCGAACCCAGTTGTCGCGCTCACGGCCTTCGAGCTTCTGCGCGATGTAGGTGCTGTCGCTCGCAAAGAACCCGATGTCTTGCAGGATGAGCGGCGGCCCCTCTCGGATCGTAAAGATGATGTGGATCTTGTTCGAGGAAGTGTCGACCTGGGATGCGGGGTAATCTATGGTCGGATGCAGGAATCCGTT
This sequence comes from uncultured Rhodothermales bacterium, assembly GCA_965651265.1. Taxonomy (GTDB): domain Bacteria; phylum Bacteroidota; class Rhodothermia; order Rhodothermales; family VXPQ01; genus CBFGRV01. The sequence goes on along the minus strand of CBFGRV010000018.1, from coordinate 42,592 downwards.
GCGCTGGTAATAGCGCCGCAGCCGGACCACGTCGCGCTGTAGCTCGATGGGGCTGAAGGGGAATTGCGGGGCATCGATGAAGGGAAGGATGCGGCTCACGCGGTCCCAGAAGCCCGGCGCATTGTGCCAGATCTGATCCTGCAGCAAGTTCGGGTCGAGCGTCCGGCCGTTCACGAACCGAAAGGAGATCTTCTTGACCGTGGTCTGATTGTTCACGGCCGAAAGCGGCGTCTGCGCACGTGCCGTACCCGCCAGAAGCGCCGCCAGCACGAAGAGTATGGTCATCCGCATCATCGGCCGGCAGCTGCTTCGTCCTCGGGCATGGGCGCAATCTGGTTGGAATCGCTCGGCTGGCCGTTGTTATCGCTATCGAGCGCTGCTTGCATTCGCTCGCGTTCGCGCTGGAGCCGTTTCATCCGCACGCGTTTCTCATTGAGCACCGCGATCAGCGCACCAATGATGAGAACCACGCCGGAGTAATAGATCCAGAAGACGAAGGCGATGATGAGCCCGAACGCCTCGCCGAGAGCCCGAAAAATCTCCTGTCCCTCGGTACCCGGCACGACGTAGCGGTCGAAACGTCCCACGCTCGTGGCATAGAGCGTAAAGCTCAACTTGGCCGCCTCCCAGAGGATACCCGTTATCACGGCGCCCAGGAGGGCGCTTCGCTTCGGCGGTTGGGGCTGCGGCACGAAGTAGAAGAGCTGGAAGAACATCGCCGTCGATAGCAGATAAGGGATCAACAGCGAAAGCCAACGAAAAGCCAGACGCCACCCCTCGCGAAGCCACACGAAGTCGAGCCCGAAACGCTGGGCCATCTCGAGCCCACCCTGCTGAATGGACTGCGTCATGATCGACAGGCCAATCGTCAGCAGGAACAGGATACCCACCTGCATCGCCATTCGAATATCAAAGAGGTATCCGCGCAGAACGCTCCGATGGCGATGCCACTCTTCCTGAAATACGTTGCCGATGACCACGCGAAGCGTCGTGAACATGGTCATCGCGGCGAAGAGCAGCGCAAGAATGCCGAGGCCGGTAAAGAACGTGCCGGCCTGCTGCAGCCGATCGATAAAGTCGATGAATACCCGGCTGCGCTCGAACGAAGGAATGTATTCCTGGATGTACCTCGCGACGTTCTCGAAGGCGTTTTCCTGCTGCAGGATGCGGCCTACGATACCGGTCGCGAGGATAACGATGGGAACGATCGTGATGAGCGCTTTAAAAGCAATCGCCTGCGCCCAAATAAAAATGTCCTTCTCGAATAAATACCGGTAAACCCCGCCGACATAAAATGAAATAGCCTCGCGGATCCCATTCAAATATGTCTTGACAGAGGCCATGCGGAGTCACGAAGAAGCACGTCGTACGACACCACAGAAAAACCGGCGGACGTAACAGCTTAGTTCCAGAGGTGCGGTAACGATGCCGTCCTTCCCCGGGTGCGGCGTCGCCGACATGATCTCCCTCGCCGTCTGCCGATTAGGCCGTAGCCTTGCGCTCCTCGTAGAGCGGCGGCGAGTTGCGCCCCACCGTATCGCTCGTGATGCGGCACACGGCAACGTTCGGATGCGAGTGCATGTCGTACATGATGTCCACCATCACCTGCTCCATGACCGCCCGCAGGCCTCGCGCACCCGTGCCGAGCTTCCGCGCTCGCTGCACGACCTCGTCGAGCGCCCCTTCCTCGAAGATCAGATCGACGCCGTCCATGGCGAAAAGCTTCTGATACTGCCGGACGAGGGCATTCTTCGGCTCGATGAGAATCTGATGCATGGCGGCATCGGAGAGGGGGTCGAGCGCCGAAATGATGGGCACGCGGCCAACGAGCTCCGGGATGAGCCCGAACTTGAGCAAGTCGTCGGGCTCCGTGTAGCGAAGAAGGGTCGGATCCCGCTTGTCGAACTTCTTGGAGTGGACGTCGACCTGGAAGCCGATCGTGTTGGAGGAGAGTCGATGGGCGATGATCTCCTCGAGACCATCAAACGCTCCGCCGACGATGAAGAGGATGTTTTTCGTGTCGATGTTGATGAGGCTCTGCTCGGGATGCTTGCGGCCTCCCTTGGGCGGCACCCCGGCCACGGTCCCCTCGAGGATCTTCAGCAGTGCCTGTTGTACGCCTTCACCCGAGACGTCGCGCGTAATCGAGGCATTGTCGCCCTTTCTCGCAATCTTGTCGATCTCGTCGATGTAGATGATGCCTCGCTCGGCGCGCTCCACGTTGAAATCGGCCGCGTGCAACAGGTGTGCGAGGATGCTCTCGACATCCTCACCCACATAGCCCGCCTCGGTCAGCGCCGTGGCATCCGAGATGGAGAAGGGCACGTCAAGGATGCGGGCCAGCGTTCGCGCGAGTAGCGTCTTGCCGACGCCTGTGGGACCGATGAGCAGGATGTTCGATTTCTCGAGCTCGACGTCCTCATACTCGTGCAGGTACCGGTCCGAGTCGATGCGCTTGTAGTGGTTGTAGACGGCCACCGCGAGCGACTTCTTCGCGCGGTCCTGCCCGATCACGTATTCATCGAGCGCCTTCTTGATTTCGTGGGGCGTAAGCCGCTGTCCCTTGGCCGGCGGCCGGCGCGAGGTGGGAACGGATGGTTGCTGATAGGTCGCCAGGTCGCTGCGGACGATTCCTGCGGCGTCGTTGATGCAGCTGTCGCAGATGTACACCTCCGGACCCGCCACCATGGATGTTACCTCGTGGGCGGTGCGTCCACAGAAGGAGCAGCGGATCACGTCGTCGCCTCGTCGATTACTCATGTCGGCAGAATCGTATCAGCAGGATGGAACCAGTTCACAACCGGACACCAGCTTCAAAACGACGACACCCTTCGTCCGTTTCCAGTTTGGCAAGTATCGCGGGCGCCAAAGTTCAACTTAAGCAAGATAGGAACACGACGCCGGATCGTCCAGAATCTGCGATCTACCCAAAAATCGGCCAAAACACGCCGAATCGAAAGCGCCGGGCGGGGAGCGGATAAACTGGGACAATCATGTTCCCCGTCATGAGTGCGGTTCCGGACAACACATTCTCGTAGATCAGGAAGAGCGTCGCACCACGGATTTCGGCCTCCATGGCCACGTTCACCATGCTGGACGGACCGAGGATGCGCGCGCCGCCCTCGGGCACGGTCAGCAGGCCGGTCTCGGGGTGCAGCGATCGGCTTCGCATGGCTGACCATGCGACGACCTCCACATAGGCGTTTGCATCCAGATCTCCCTGAAAAAGGAGGAACTTCGCGCCTGCGCGCGCCCTGCCCGAGATGCGTGGCAGCGTGTCCGAGATTCGCGCAATGAGCGGATCGGTGCGATCCGCCACTATGTGGAGCGTCGATTGAAGTCTGCCGTAAAGTCCCCGCGAGGCATCGGGCCGCCACCGGAGGAGACCGTAGCCCCCGAGGGCCATCAGCGCGGAGGACGGCTCGAGTGCGGCCACCGAATCGCCGCCGATGACGAAATAGTCAACCGGCTCGGCAATGTGGCTCGCGAATCCACCCATCTCAAAATCCAGTCCACCGACGTGGATGCCAAAGGCCAGGGCACCCTGGAGAACACTCCGCGCGCGTCCATCGGTGTCGTCGACGCTACCCGACCCGTCGGCCTGGCTCTGATCCGTGCCGTCAGCCTCCCCTGGATCGAGCCCGCTGAGGCTACCGAAACCGGTGACGGCGACGGGGGCGTCGTGCAATGTGCTGAGTTGAACGGATGCATTAGCCCGCAAGAAGCCTCCATCCGCCCGAACGGAAAGCCCACCCAGTGGATGGAGCCGGCCGCTGAACGCTCCCATGCCGGCCTGCGCGATCGCACGCCACACACCTGCCGAAATGGAGTCGCGCAAGGCGGTCGTCGCATGCCACCGCGTAAACGTCGGCTGATGGAAGCCGCCCTCCGGTGCGATGGCGTCGCGCCAGACGGATGCATCCAGCGAGACCCGGTGACGCGAAGTACGCGCCAGCGGCTGCGACACGACGAGTCCAGCCCGGTCGGCGCGCGTCCCGAGCGTGTCGGACGGCAGCGAGTAGCGGGACATCTCGGCCGTCCAGAATAGCGACACCGACGTCATCGGCCCGAAGACGTCGAATCCGCCCCTCATCCAGAAGTCGTTTCGAATGATTCGCCGGCGAGCGTCCGGGTTCACAACGGTCGCCCCTGGTCGTATGTAGATCGACTCGAAATCGCCCGGATCGGGGATCACGCCGCCGTGTGCGCCCACGAAGCGGCGATTGTGGAGGTTGGCCACCTCGATGGCCCAATGCTGCTGTTGATACCGCATTCGAAGCAGCACCTGTCGGGCTCGTCGAAGGCGACTGCCGGGATACTCTCCGTTTGCCGCCCGGCCGGAATACGCGCCCAGCACGTTCAGAAAGCCCGGACGGCCCCGAACGGCGCGTCGCCGATGCTGGGCGTGGACGACGTCGATGCTCTGCAAGCCACCTCCGCCACGCCAGTACTTCGCCTCGGTGATGGGCTGCGGTGCGGCAAACGATCGAAAGCGAAGGAGAGCCGCCGTCGGCCGGCCGAACGGCCCCGCACCCAGCTGCGGCGCCTCCACCAGCGCCAGGGGCACGAGCTGATCGCCAGGCCGTCCCGTGAAGATGTGCGTAAACGGCCGATCTTCGACGACGAGCCCCGTCGAATGGGGCGGCAGGCCCCGATAGCTCCATCCATCCGGCCATCCCGGTGTGCCGAACCAATACGTGAACGAGCCGGGCTCATCGGCAAACATCTCGAATAGATCGAGCGCAGGATCGAGGGCGGGGAGGGAAGCTTCTCGGGCACTCACCTGGCCGTCGGCACCCTCCAGCGTGTCCGCCAACTGCACCTCGGAAATGGCCAGCGTGTCCGCCGACTGCGCCTTTGCGGCATCCAGCGTATCCGCCACTTGCGCCATCGTCTCACCCGCCGTCACCACTAAGAAAACGACCGCAACGAACGGCAGCCGCTTAAGCCGCGAGCCGATCCATTTACCGAGGTGCAAGGTCGCTCCGTTCACCTGCGCCAACGCAAATACGACAGGTTCTCGGGCGCAAACCGTGTCGGCGACACGTCGAAATCGGCAAAGAAGGCGCTATGGTCGCACGTGTTACCCTCGACGAGCATCTCGAACTGATCGGGAGTGATGGGCAGAAGGCCCGTCCGTCCGAGCGTCTTGACGGACGCCCTTGCCACCGCCATGGGTACGTGTAGCTTCCGTTTGACGGCATGCCCCACAGCCTCCGTAATGCGATCGAGCATCACGGTGTACGTCATCACTTCCGGGCCTCCCGCGGGATAGATGCGTGCGGCGCTGTGAGGTTTGGTGAGAGCCTGCACGAACGCCCGCGAAACCTCATCGATTGAAATCGGCTGCACCTCGAAATCGCCTTTGCCGAAAACAGGAAGGATGGGGAATGGCTTCACGAGTAAACGCGCAATGCGCGAGGCAAACTCCGGGTTGTCCGGGCCCGGATCTCCGAAAATGAGCGTGGGCCGGAAAATCGTCCAGTGATCGAATCCGGCGCTCTGAACGTATTGCTCAGCCTTCCATTTGGTGCGCTGGTATTCGGACACGCCGTCGGGCCGGGCCCCGTTCGCGCTCATGTGGATGAAGCGAGCGATCCCCGCCTCTAGCGCGGCATTCGCGACCGCCTTCGTGCCTTCGTAGTGGATCGATTCGAACGTGATGCCCTTCGACGGTTCCTCCTCCAGGATGCCGACCAGATGGATGACGGCCTCGCATCCGTCCATCGTTCCGGCCAGGGATACCGGGTCGAGAAGGTCGCCCTCTACCTGCTCGACCGACGAATTTTGCGCGGGTACCCGGCGCGTCGTACCTCGTACGAGACACCGCACCTCGTGGCCCTGCCGAACGAGTTCCCGCAGAACGTACGATCCAACAAATCCGGTCGCCCCCGTGAGAAATACCTTCATGCCCGAACCTACCGACAACCAGACAAGGAAGCAGCAACAAGTAACCAGCAACCCTACGAAACCGCCTTCGTCCGCTTACTACCCTTCATCTTCACATCCAGTGAGGCGACGCCGAAAGACGTGCCGATGGCCGCAGCAGCGGCAAGTACGGGACTATCGGGCGGTACCGTTCGTGTCTTGTTGGCTACCTCGATGAACGGAACACTCGTCAAGCGATTTTCTTGGAGCGCGACCATCCGGCCGAATGCGCCTTCCACAACCATAGATGCCGCGTATGAGCCAAACACCGTAGCGAGGTTTCGGTCATAGGCCGTCGGCGTGCCGCCACGCTGCATGTGGCCGAGGATGGTCGTCCGCACCTCACTGGAGACGCGGGCGGCGAGCTCACGTTCGAGTACCTTGCCGACGCCACCCAGCCGGATCGGGTCGGGACTATCGTCAATCCGCTGCTGCACCGTGAACGTACCGTCTCGCGGCCGCGCGCCCTCCGCTATGACGATGATGGTGAAGTTCTGCCCGCCGCTCTCTCGCTCGCGGCACACGCGCACGATCGCGTCGATGTCGTACTCGATTTCCGGGATGAGGATGACGTCGGCTCCGCCGGCCACGCCGCCGTAAAGCGCGATCCATCCGGCATATCGGCCCATCGTCTCGACGATCATCACCCGATCGTGGCTCTGCGCGGTCGTATGCAGGCGATCGACGGCCTCCGTAACGATGCTGACCGCCGTATCGAAGCCGAACGTGCGATCCGTCGCCATCAAATCGTTGTCGATAGTCTTTGGGACGCCCACCAGGTTCATCCCCATTTCGGAGAGCGAGTGAGCGACGGACATCGTCCCGTCGCCGCCGATTACGACGACAGCATTCAGCCCGATCGACCGCGCGTATTTTATGACCTCCGCCGACACATCCGCGTGACCCCGCTTGTAGTAGCTGAATGGATTGGCGCGGTTGCTGGCGCCGAGAATCGTGCCGCCCTGCGTTAGAATTCCGCTGACATCACGATAGGAGAGCGGCCGCACGCGCTGCTCGATGAGCCCCTGGAAGCCGTCCTCGATGCCGATGACCTCGGCGCCATGCTGCACGATGAGCGATTTCGTGACGGCCCGAATCACCGCGTTCAAGCCCGGCGCATCACCGCCTCCGGTTAGAACGCCTACTCTCAAGGATTTGGCCATATATGTGCCTGGACGCTTGCTCGAGCTTCGTAAGAACAAGGGATGTAGATAGTTCTTAGTATTCGGGATGTTAAGAAATGTGACGGTTTTCGTTCGCAGCGATTGGCAGGATGGCCCGCAAGGAGGATGAGATGCCGGATTCCCCGTTGGTCGCTCTGGTGATGGGCGTCGCCGGAGTGGGGAAGACGTCCGTTGGGCGCCGCGCGGCGGTGCGTCTCGGATGGGACTTCGTGGATGGGGACGACTTCCACAGCCCTTCAAGCGTGGAGAAGATGAAGCGAGGAATCCCACTAACCGATTCCGACAGGCGGCGATGGCTCAACCTCATCCGGGCGATCATCGATGAGCGGCTCGCCGAGGAGCGGCCGACCGTCATCACCTGCTCGGCGCTGAAAGCCTCCTACCGGCACGAGCTCCTCGATGGACGAGAGCGGGTGAGGCTGATTTACCTCAAGGCACCGCCCGACGTAGTTAGAGGACGCATCGAGAACCGAAAAGGCCACTTCTTCGGTCCGGTTCTGGTCGACAGCCAGTTCGACGTGCTCGAGGAGCCGGAAGGCGGCATCACGGTCGACGCCACCCGACCGTTCGACGCCGTCGTGGATGCCGTCACGGACGCACTGACCGCTCGCTGAGGCGGATCAGAGCTTGCGGACGGCGTGCCCGCCGAACTGCCGCCGCATGCCGGCGAGCATCCGAAAAGCGAAGGACGTCTCGTCGCGCGATTGAATCCGCTGCAGAAGCGCCGTCGTGATTACGGGGGCCGCGACGTTCAGGTCGATGGCCTCCCGGACGGTCCACCGCCCTTCACCGGAATCCGGCACGTACGGCGCGATGCCCTCAAGACGAGGATCTTCGTCCAGCAGCTCGGCGGTCAGATCGAGAAGCCACGACCGAATCACGCTCCCATGTCGCCAGAGCTCCGCCACGGCGTGCAGATCCAGGTCGAACTCTTCCTTCTCTCTGAGTAGCGCAAAGCCCTCGGCATAGGCCTGCATGATCCCGTATTCGATGCCGTTGTGCACCATCTTCACGAAATGGCCGGCTCCGGTGGGCCCGACATGACTCCATTCGCCTTCATCCCCCGCCAGTGAATCGAGCGCCGGCTGAAGTCGCTCCACGGCTGCTTTCGAACCCCCGACCATCATGCAATAACCCAGCTCGAGGCCCCAGACGCCGCCACTCGTGCCCACATCGACGAGCTCGATTCCATGAGGCGCGAGCTCATCCCTGCGCCGGAGCGTGTTCCGATAATCCGAGTTTCCGCCGTCGATGAGGGTGTCCCCCTCCGAAAGGTGCGGAAGCAGCTCTGCGATCACGGCATCGACCACATTGCCGGCCGGCACCATCATCCAGATATGCCGGGGTGCGATGACGTGGCGAACCAGAGCCTCCGCCGAAACCGTGCCGTTCAGGCCATCATCGATGAGAGGCCTGGTGAGACTTTCGTCGAGGTCAAAGCCAACGACGTCGTGGCCGGTGCGAAGAAGGCGAAGGGCCATGCTGCCCCCCATCTTCCCGAGGCCGATCATTCCTATTTGCATGGGGGATGAATCTGCGTGGTAATGCGGGATGAATTACTGGCCGGCCGCCTCGCCCTCTTTCACGGCGCGGGTATATTCGTCGGCCGCGGACTGATCGGAGAAGAACGTCACCCGGTTGTACGTCCCCTCGGTTGCCCACGTCCTGGAAAGGCGGCTGCCGGACTGATATTTACGCAAGCCGGCGGTCGTATTCTCGAGAACCACGTGCTGCGAATCTTGAGGAATCTGCTCCAGGAGTCCTCCCCAGTCCCCGCCGGCGGGTATGCGCACGAGCTCTTGAAAACCCTCGACCGGGGAATCGGCGCGGTCTGCGGGCACTACGTCCAGGCGATAGATGCCTTTCTCCTTGTTCACTGACAACACGTGCATGCTGTCGGTGACCTTCGATTTTCGAAGCGGCTGCACGGGCGCGAGCGCGCGCACGCTTGTCGTAGGCTCGCTTTTGTCCGGCGAGCCAAGGTGTCGCCCGGCCTGTGGAATGTTGCGGTAAGGTCGATTCATGATGTCACTAAATGTCTGATGACGTACGGCCGATCCTGTTAACGCACCGGTATGATAACGGGTCTGCAGGGTCACGAGTTTGTCCGATCCTCGGCTCGTTCGCATGATATCAGACGTGGAGGGCATTTGACAGTGCCCCGCTCTCCGGTTATTTTGGCGGCGATCAAATGTATTGACCTTGTAACGCGGCAAAGCGTCCGCCGAACGGACGTCGCCTCGAAGTGCGAGCGCCCCCCATCCTCCGTGGCGCCCACATCGTCCTCGTTCATCGTCAATCTGCCTCTAAGCTGGATAATGCTCGATCGCCCGTCGATCGGTACGCCATGTCGGCGGTCGATCACGAGGAGACTTCAAGTATTGGCCTCAGAAGCTCACCCACTCGGGGCCGGGCTTTTGTTCGGGCTGATGGTGTCGCTCCTGACGTTCTCTTCGGCTTTTGCCCAGTTTCGCGAGTCCTACGTTCCTGAGCGGTTCGTCAAAGGCACCCGCGCGAATCTCTTCACCACCTGGATCGGTGAGGAGCGCCTTGATGGCCTGCTAGTCACCGTCCCGACCGGATGGGAGCTTGCGGACGCGTCATTCCTTCGAGGAGCTTTCGTCACCCTACCGGGGCACGTCGAGTCGTTTGATGAACGGGAATTCCGTGTCCTGCTCGACGATCCGGTAGAGGGGCCTGTTGATGTCATCCTCGCTATGGACGTGGGCGACAGCTATCTGGCCGAACGCCTTGAAATCACCCCGATCGTTAAGTCCAGGGCGCGCGGGTCGCTGACCTGGAGCGAGACGGTCCGGGCCGTCGATCCCTCTCCAAGCCGGCAGGATCAGGCGCTCTCCTTCTCGTCAGACGCCGCCGAGCCCGTAGTCCTGCGCAAGGATGAGGTGCCGGAGGTACATCTCCAACATCCATTCACGATCTCGTTCTGGATGAAGAGCACGGGCCTGGGAGAGGTCGTCCTTTCCACGTGGGATGGCGATGACGGCGTGGCCTATCCCGTCGAGATCATCGTGGATCGTACCGGAAGGTTGCGGTGCTTCCGCGGGCGACCCGGCGAACATCTGTCACTCGGATCGAATCGGCCCGTTGCAGATGGCCACTGGCATGAGGTTCGGCTCCGCAACGATCCTGACGCCGGTTGGATGCAGCTCATGATCGACGGTCGCACCGTGGACTCGCTGTATGCTCCCATTCCTCCGGCCATTCGCAACGAGCATGCGCTCGTCCTGGGAGGCCGAATGGAGGGCCGGGCGACGTATTTCGATGGTCTCACGCGCTATTCGGGATTTATCGACGAGGTACACTTCAGCTCAGGTCGATCCAGCGCCGAAGGTGAGGCGTCTCGAGTGCCTCAATCCGCTCGCGACCTTCTTCACCTTACCTTTGAGGAGCGCATTCCCGAGGACCTGCTGGAGGAGCCCGTTCGTGGTGCCGAGGTTGTGCCATCCGATCGAAGCACTCAGCGAGCCATCCGTGATTTCCAGGTTGAGCGGTTGGAAGACGGCGTCGCACTCAGCTGGACGGCACCTGACACGCGGGTGCGCGAGTTCGTCGTCGAGCGTTCCGTGGACGGCCACTCGTTCGAGGTGATCGCGAGAAAGGTGCCGAGCCCGGACGGGATGTACCGGATCTTCGACGAGGAGGCGAGCGGAGGCGTTGTATTTTTTCGTGTTCGCCAGATCATGGAGGACGGCTTCGAAGAGGTTTCCGGGACGCTCAAGGTCGGAATCGGAGAGGAACAACCGAGCGCCGCCGTCATCCTTGGGAACTACCCCAATCCCTTCAACACGCGTACCACCATCAGCTACGAAATCCTGGAGTCCAGCGATATAGAGCTGGCCGTCTGGGATCTCTCCGGCCAGCCGGTCCAGACGCTCGTCGACCGTAAACTCGACCCGGGCATTTACGAGATCGCGTTCGATGCCGGACAGCTCCCGAGTGGAACATACTTCGTGCAGTTGCGAACGTCATCCGGTGTACAGTCCCACAAGGTGATCCTCGCGAAGTAGCGCATCGCCGTGCTGGTTCCTAATATCCGGCACCCGAAACCACATCATGAATCTGCGTCCTCGATGAAGCCGACGATCACGAGCAAGTCCACCTCCGCCTACACGCCGTACATACCGGCGTCGCAGACACTTCCGGAGATCACCCTCAAGGCGGTGATTCTCGGGTTCATACTGTCGGCCATCCTGGCGGGTGCAAATGCGTATCTCGGGCTCAAGGTCGGGATGACGGTTTCGGCCTCGATACCGGCGGCGGTGATTTCGATGGCCATCCTGCGCTTCTTCCGCGAATCGAACATTCTCGAGAACAACATCGTGCAGACGTCCGCTTCGGCGGGCGAGTCGCTTGCGGCCGGCGCCATCTTCACGCTACCCGCCCTCATCATGCTGCATTACTGGCAGGGATTTCCGTTTCTGGCCACGATGGCGATCACATTGACGGGCGGTATTCTGGGTGTGCTCTTTACGATTCCACTCCGACGCGCGCTGATCATCGAGGCCGACCTCCAGTTCCCGGAGGGCGTGGCCACAGCGGAGGTCTTGAAGGCCGGATCGGAAGGAGGGGAGGGCGCCAAATACATCGCCATTGCCGGGGCGGCGGGTGCGCTATTGAAGCTCGGGCAGACCGGGCTACAGATCATTGGCGATTCGGCCAGCGGCGCCGTGCGCATCGGGCGGTCGATCTTCGGCTACGGCAGTGAGCTCGGCGTGGCGCTGCTGGGCGTCGGATACATCGTCGGCATCAACATCGCCGTGCTCGTCTTCGGGGGCGGGCTCATTTCGTGGCTTTTCGGCATCCCCATCTATACGGCCACGGTCGATCCGTCCACCCTAGCGGAGATCACCGGAGACGCAACGGGCTACGATGCCGCACTGGCCGTCTGGAGCGCTCGCATCCGGTATCTGGGAGTTGGCGCGATGGCCGTCGGAGGTATCTGGGCGCTGCTCTCGCTCATCAAGCCCATTCGCGACGGCGTGCGGTCGTCTCTGGAGGCGGTCCGTCGTGCCCGAGCCGGAGATGCGAGCACCATCGAGCGAACGGACCGCGATACGCCGATCAATATCGTGATGTACGGCACGATCGCGATGGCCATCCCCCTCTTCTTCGTGTTCAACTACATCGTTGACCAGCCGGAGCTCGGCATATCGAGCGGCCTCTACTGGTCGACACTTCTTCTCAGCCTGGTTTTCGCCTTCATAGCGGGATTCCTCTTCTCGTCGGTCGCCGGTTACATGGCGGGGCTCGTCGGTTCATCGAACAATCCCATCTCCGGCGTAACGATTGCCACCATCCTCGCGACGTCGCTCATTCTCTTCGCTCTGCTGGGAACGCAGATCAATTTCGCCGTCGATACGGAACAGGCGACGGTCGCCGCCGCCACGGCCATACTCGTTGGCGCCGTCGTATGCTGCGCTGCGGCGATTGCGGGCGACAACATGCAGGACCTCAAGGCCGGCTATGTCGTCGGTGCCACGCCGTTGAAACAGCAGATCATGCAGATGATCGGGGTCGCAGCGGCGGCGCTGGCCCTGGCACCCATCCTCGAAGTACTCTTCCAGGGCTACGGTCTGGGAGATGTCTTTCCGCGCGAAGGTATGGACCCGTCTCAGGCGCTGCAGGCACCACAGGCCACGCTAATGAGCTCGGTTGCCAACGGCGTTTTCCATCAAAACCTACCCTGGTCGATGATCATCATCGGCGCTCTGATCGCCGTCGCCATCATCGCCTTCGACAAGGTCCTCGAGCGGCGCGGATCGACCTTCCGCGCGCCCGTCCTCGCTGTGGCCGTCGGGATCTATCTGCCCCTGGAGTTGAGCGTACCGATCTTCATCGGCGGCATGGTGGCATGGTTCGCCGAGCGATCTTTGAGGGCGCGTGAGGCGCAGATTGGGGATGGTTTCGACGAAGTGGCGCTGCGCGCAAACCGACGCGGCCTGCTCTTCGCATCCGGACTCATAACCGGCGAGGCGCTGGTTGGGATCTTGCTCGCGATACCGTTCGCGGCAGCGCAATCGACCTCCGTGCTTGCCATCGCGCCCGCAGGCTTCGGTCCCATCGCCAACGTGCTCGGGATAGGCGCATTCGTCTGCTTCATCCTATGGCTGTACCGGGTGGCGAAGAAGGAATAGCAGGGGAGGTCGGAAGACGGAGGTCGGAGGTCAGAAGTCGGTAATCAGCAACCCGTCTCCTATGAAGCTCACGTATTTCGGTCATTCTGCCTTTCAGATTGAGACGAACGGCACCACGATCCTCGTTGACCCTTTCATCACGGGTAACAAGCACGTCGAAGGCATCGTCAGGCCCGAAGATCTCGAGCCGGACGTTATCCTCCTGACCCACGCGCACGGGGATCACTGGGGCGATACACCCGCCATCGCACGCCGCACGAACGCCGTCGTCGTAGGCAACTTCGAAATCACCAATTACATCACGCGACACCATCAACATAAGAACATCCAGCCGATGAATACCGGCGGGTCGTGGCAGTTCGATTGGGGCCGCGTGACTATGACGTGGGCCTGGCATTCGTCGTCCTTTCCGGATGGAACGTACGGCGGCAATCCCGGCGGCTACATCCTGGAGATCGAGGGGCGAACCATCTATGATCTCGGAGACACCTGCACCTTTGCCGAGATGGAATGGATCGGCCGAGATTACGACATCGATGTTGCGCTGGCGCCTATCGGAGACTGCTTCACGATGGGGCCAAGCGAGGCCGTGCGCGCCGCAAAGATGATCAACGCCGGCCTCACGATTCCCATTCACTTCAATACTTTTCCGTACATTGAAGTGGATGTCGGAGAGTGGGAGCGCTTGATGCAGGCAGAGGGGCTTAAGGCACGCGTGCTCAAGCCCGGTGAGACGCTCGAGCTGTAACGGGCATGGTCGCCCAGGGCACCTACGGGAAACGCTTCTGCTAAGCCGGCGTACATTTTCCCTACTGGGTTCATCTCGGTGCGGGCCCGGAGCCACGCCATGCCACGACTACGACACAGGGGAGGGGGTTGGTCGATCGGGCAGGATGTCTGCCGGCCCATCGGTCTGGTATTTCTGCTCCTCTCGCTTTTCTGGCCGGAATCCGCACGAGCGCAGCGACCATTCCCGGTTAACGATCCCTTCTACCGGAGCGAGACTGCGCGAAAGGTCTTCCATGATGGAATCGCGGCAACCGGCGAGGTGGCGTACCGCGCTTCGGGTCCGATTCCGGGCAGCGGTCTCCCGACGAGCGGCTCCCCGCTTACCCTGAGCTTCCGGCTTCACTACCGGATGGCCGAGAGGCTCGACTTGAATGCCTACTGGGATGCGGCGGGCACGGCCACCGGCCGAACCATCGTCCTGAGCTGGGTCGGGCTCAAATACTACTGGACGGTCGAACATTCCGATTTCGCCTTTCGGCTGGCCGTGGATCCGGCCTCGGACGGACGTGTCGGTTTTCCACAGCTCGACATCGCCTTCATCTCGACGCGCGCCCTTACGCCCCTCTTTTCCTCGGATTTCGCCGTGGGTGTCCGACGCGTTCGCAAGGGGTATCGCCAATTCCTCCCCGCCGGTGCGACTCCTATCGAGGAAGAAGCCCTCCTGGCGGATTTGGCCCGGTCCCAGTTCATCGACACTCGGGCGCTCGGCATGGAGCTGCACTTCATGTGGACCTACAACCTCATCTTCGATCCTGCGCGCAGCAACCTCTTCGTGGCGCTAATGGGTGAGGGCGGTCAGTATGAGCTTTTCGAGACGAGAATTGGCGGTGTGCCCGACTCCACCGACGAAAGCGGCCCTTCCGAATACCGCGGAGGAGTCGTGTGGGTACGATCGGGCATCGAATACAATAGACCTAGCTATCAGGTCATCCCCTTCCTGAGCGTGCCTCTCAAGCAGTGGGCAACCGAGGGCGGCGTCGATGCCCGGATGCAGCTCGGGGTTCGCCTCATGCTGCGCTAACGTACGCTCGCCGGTAGCATCTCTCAGTAATATTCTTAGTTTGAGTGGATCGATTGGTATATCCGGTCAGCCGCGCCGGCCGTGCGGCACAGCCTGCAACATTTCGCAGCATCCGGCGGTCGCGGCACGAGCGAGCCGATTTCAAGTGACGGAGCCCAATCAGTGGCGGCGACATGCAGTTTCAGTTAGGATCTGGCATACCTAGCCGGAATCCCACCGAAGAAGAGCGAGATCGAGCGAGGGCCGTCGGCGTCCGACAGGGTGACAGGTCGGCGTTTGAGGCGCTATACAGGTTTTATTACGAACCATTGTGCGATTACGTTGAATACAATATCGGAGATGGGAATGAGGCAGAGGATATTGTGCAGAATATCTTTTTGCGCATTTGGATGAAAAAAGAAATGTGGTATCCAGAAATTTCTGTTCGAAGTTACCTGTATGGAGCGGCAAGATTCGAGATCATAAATACGTGGCGCAACCGAAGCGTAAAGCGTAGCACAATAGAACCGATTCCATATGATTCTATAAGTACACATCAAACCCCGATTTCCGAAGCAAATCCTGAACGCGATCATGAAATCCATGAACTTCGAAAGGCCACTAACATGTGCATCTCCTTGATGCCTGAGCGACAGAGAATGGTGTTCCAGCTCGCACGCTGGCATGGCCTTTCATATGCCGAGATCGCGGCAGTCATGGAAATCTCCAAGAAGACCGTCGAACACCAAATGGGCCATGCGCTGAGGCAGCTTCGTCAATGCCTCGCAGCCTACCGCGTTACCCGCTCCTGACACATCTCCGCTGAATTTTTTCACCCGCGATAGGGGTTCTCCCTGTCTGCCGTGGCTTAGAGAGTGAGGAAGACGTATCCACCTGGCGGCATATCCTCAGGGTAGGACGCCGTTGATGCGCTCTCCATCGATCCCGGTTCCATAGTCTCACGCCGTCAACGTCCTTAACAAGCTGCGGTCAAGTATGCAGCCGACTTCAGGGGCCGATTGGACCCTCCTTGCTCGCTACATAACTCGCGAATGCACACCTGACGAATCTGCCCGGCTCGAAGAAGCCATGGCCGAAGATGCGGAGCTCGCGCAACTCGTGGAAGACCTCCGAAAAGACTGGCAAATGGCGGGTCGTCCAATTAGAACGAGAGACGTTGAACGTGCGTGGCAGGATCTCATGCTCGATGCCCGAATGAACGAGCCGGCATCGCGCGATCCGCATCGCTCCCCGGTTCGGCGCAATCCCCGGCGTCGGCCCTCCGGCAGGTACGGGATCCGATTGGCGATCGTGATGGCGTTCGCACTCACTGCATCCCTTATCGTGTTGCGCCTGGGCGGATGGGACCCCGTGCCGGCGCCAGAAGAGGTAGCACAGGATCGTGTCTACACGGTGGACAGGGGTGTCCGCGCAACGATCAATCTCACCGATGGAACGCACGTGTACCTCAACTCGGAGAGCGAACTGGTCGTGGATGCAGCCTTCGGCCAGACGTCTCGACACGTTCGACTTCGAGGCGAGGGTTTCTTCGATGTCCACGCGATCGAAGGCCAGCCTTTCATCATTGAAGCGGGAGATGCCATCGTCGAGGTGCGTGGCACGGCCTTCAGCGTGCGTGTCAAAGCGGGCGGCGAAACCGTGGTTGCTGTGTCTAAAGGTGAAGTGGCGCTGTCGTCACCTTCCTCTCCATCACCTGACACAGTACTGCTTCACCCTCAATCTCTCGGAATCGTAGGGAACGGGACTCTGGCCGCCAGGCATGGAGTGGACCTCACCCCATACTTCGCATGGCGTGAAGGAAGACTCCTGTTCAGGAACGCCTCCTTCGATGAGGTTCGGGATGAACTCGAACGATGGTATGATCTCGATGTCGTTTTGCTGGTCCCTCCGTCCACGGTTGATGTCCTCAATGCCTCCTTCACGAATGAACCGCTCAGCGAAATCCTGAACTCAATTGCGGTTGTACTCGATCTGAAATACACGCGTGATCACCGAACGATCACGTTCTATAGATAACGTCTACGTCTACGAAATTGCGCCATGGTGACACTAGTCGATCAGAAGACCCCTCTGCACACGTCAAGGAAGTGGCACCAGAGTGTTGGGAAATCGATTCCGGCTATCGCATTCGGCCGACGGTTTGCCGGCGTGCTCGCATTCCTTCTTTTACTGATGGCTCCCGCACTGGCACAGGATAGGTACGCGGCCGAGGAGAGGCGGACGAGTCGCACATCTCAGGCTCCCCTCGCCCTGAACAGCATGGAGAAGCTCAACAAGCTTATCTCCATTGAGGCACACGAGGAGCCGCTGGCGGGGGTCCTCGGCCGGATAGCCAGAAAAGCCGACCTGCGGCTGGCGTACGGGGGACATACGATTGCTTCCGCGGAACCCGTCACGCTATTTCTTGAGAACGTATCGGTCGCGGTGGCTCTACACGAGGCGCTGCGCGGGACGGATCTCGAATCAAAGATAAGCAAAAACGGGCAACTACTGGTTGCACGCAAGCACGTGACAGAGGCGACCGCGGAGCCAGCTGCCGAGGTGCCCGAAGAAATTCTGGTCGGTACGATCGAAGGTGTGGTAAGCGATGCCGAGACCGACGAGCCGTTGATCGGCGCCAACGTGGTCATATCTGGGACTACCACTGGTGCAGCGACGGATGAAAACGGTCGGTTTACGATTTCCGACGTGGCCCCGGGCACATATGATCTCCAGGCCTCATATCTAGGGTATCGAACGCAAATTCGCGAAGTGGTAGTGGTAGACGGCCAGACTACGACCGTGCGTTTCGAGCTCTTCCAGGAAGCATATCAGGGTGATGAGATAGTCGTCGTCGGTTACGGCGCGCAGCGGCGGAGCGATATCACCGGTTCCGTCGCCACCGTCCCCGTTGAAAGATTGGAGCTGATGAGCAATCGCTCTCTTAGCCAGGTCATTCAGGGAGCCGTACCGGGGGTCATGGTACAGACCTCGTCCGCAGGGACTACGCCGAGCGAGGCGATTCTGATCAGGGGCCGGAATTCCATAACAGCAAGCAACGATCCGCTGATCGTCCTCGACGGTGTGCCCTACGGCGGCGCCTTGCGGGACATCAACATCAATGATATAGCCTCTGTAGAGGTGCTGAAGGATGCCTCGGCGGCCGCCATTTATGGTGCCCGCGGTTCCAACGGCGTCATACTGGTAACCACGAAACGAGGCACGGACGGGGCTCCGCGTTTCTCCTACGATGGGTTCGTAGGAGTGCAGAGCTACATCAACATACCGGACATGATGACGGGCGAGGAGTTCTTCCAATTCAAATCGATACGCTATCCAGAGGTCATCACGCAGTCCGAACGGGACCTCTACGAGTCAGGAGGGTGGACGGATTGGGTCGACCTGGGTTTGCGGCAAGGATTCAGTCATCAGCACGATCTTTCGGTTTCGGGCGCCTTTGCCGGTTCCCAGTACTACGTCTCCGGAAGCGTTCTCGACGTGCAAGGCCTGACGCTGAATGATGATTACCTGCGACTTTCGGGGCGCATAAACCTGGACACGAGAATTGGAGGCTGGCTCGGTCTCGGAACTCGGACACAATATTCCTATGAAGACAGAAGCGGCGCGTCGCCGGTGCTATCCGGTGGGGATGGTCTGTACCGGATGAATCCCCTAACGGTGCCGTACGACGAAAACGGAAACCAGGCCATTTACCCGTGGCCGGAGGATGGCAATTTCGGGAATCCGCTCGAACCCCTCCTGTACAGCAACCAGGATGAGACGCATCAATTCCTGACCAACAACTTCATCAGTGTCGATGTGCCTTTCGTACCGGGGCTCAGCAACAGGGTCAACGTCGGCCTACGAATGCGACTGAGCGATTATGCGAATTATATGGGGCGGGATACGCGGTTTGGATTCGAGTCGGGCGGCGAGGCGGAGACCAGCCGGTCTCGGACGGACTACATGGCCGTGGAAAACGTACTCTCTTACAACCGGGATTTCGGCGTCCATGCGGTTTTCGGCACTGGGGTCCTCAGCTTCGAAAAGAACAACGGAACGACCCACTCGGTGGAGGCTCGAAATTTCCCGAATGACTACCTCAAATGGTACGCGATATCACAGGCCGGATTCACGGATGTCGGCTATTCATACAACGAGACGTTTCTGATGTCGCAGATGCTGCGGCTCAATTACGGCTATGATAGCCGCTATCTCATAACGCTTACCGTTCGTAGGGACGGGTACTCCGGGTTCGGGCCGAACACGAAATGGGGCGTGTTCCCGTCCGTCGCGGTCGCCTGGAATCTACACGATGAATCCTTCTTTCCGCGGAGCAGCGCCATCAGCCAGTTGAAGCCGAGGATATCATGGGGCCTCAATGGAAACCACGCGGTGTCCGCCTATAGTGCCATGTCCAGGCTCGGCCAGTACAACGGGCTCGCCGGAAATACCACGGCCCCTGGATTCATTCCAAGCCGGCTCGGCCAGGACAACCTAGGATGGGAATCCTCCAAAACACTGAACCTTGGCCTGGACTTCACGGTGCTCAAAAACAGGTTGAGCGGGGAAATCAACGTGTACAACACGAACACGACGGACCTGCTCCTGAACCGGAGTATTTCTTCAGTGCATGGCATCACATCTATCATTCAGAACATCGGTGAAACGAGAAACCAAGGGTTCGACGTGTTGCTCAGCACCAGGAATATTGCCAACAGCAAATTTGTTTGGCGGACGGATGGCAACGTGGCTTACGTGAAGAACGAGATCGTTGATCTCTACGGGGACAAGAGGGACGACGTAGCTAACGAGTGGTTTATCGGCCATCCGATTAACGTCAACTATGACTACGTATGGGAGGGCACCTGGCAGTTACACGAAGCAGAGGAAGCCGCAAAATGGGATTCCCAACCGGGCTTCGTGAAGTTGAGGGACGTTGACGGGGATGGGGTGCTGACGGGAGCCGACAGACAGATCATTGGAAAGACTGATCCCAGTGTGATCTGGGGCCTTACGAATACGTTCTACTACAAAAACATAGGCCTTTCAGTATTCGTGCATGGAGTCCATGGCGTTACGAAGGCCAATTCGCAGAGGGATGACTATACCTATGCGGAAGTCAGGATCAACGCGACGAAGAAAGACTGGTGGACGCCGGAGAATCCGACGAATGATTGGATCGCGAACCACCTATACGCGCACCTGATGTCGGGAGTCGAAGCTGATTACTACGAGGATGCGAGCTTTATTCGCCTCAAGGACGTCACGCTGTCTTACGACCTCCCCAATTCGCTCATGCAAAAGCTCGGTACGCAACGTCTACGTTTATACGTTACTGGACGAAATCTGGCGACGATAACGAAATGGACGGGGCTAGATCCTGAATTAAACAATCAGTTCTCGACGCCGCTACAGCGAGAGATCGGGTTTGGCGCGAATCTGCAATTCTGATGCAGGCGTCATTGGCTATTCATTGCAATTCGGATAGGTAAATGAAGCTATTTCGTGTGTTTCTGCTCGCCGCCGCGATCTCCGTAATATCGGGATGCGATCTGGTTGATAATCTGAACGAAAATCCGCCGCATTTGCTGACCACCGACCGGCTTTATGCGAGCTACAGTGGGTTCGAAGCAGGGCTCAACGGGCTGTACGCACAGGTGCGCCGTGAGCGAGAGCGAACGCCGTCGAATAGCCATGCCATGATGGGCGGCATGTTCATGTCGGGGACCGACAACATGACGACCAATCACCATACGGGTGGATGGGTCACGGTGTCAATGTACTGGCGGGACCACAACCATCCCACTAATGAAGCCTACGAAGAGGTATTCACTTGGCTGTACGGCATCATCAATGCTGCCAACACGATCATTGAACGAGCCGAGAATGAAGAGGTGGACTGGTCGGGAGGCGGCCGTAGCCCACAGGAGAACAAGAATCGAATCGTCGGGGAAGCCAGGGCAGTTCGGGCGTGGGCCTACCGCCATCTAATGTATGGCTGGGGGGATGTTCCGCTTAGCCTCGAAGAGGCTAGAGGATCGACCATTCGGACGGATTGGACAAGGGCGCCGGTAGAAGAGGTCCGAGAACAAATCATCGCGGATCTACTTTTTGCCGCTGAACACGTGCCGGTCGAACCGTCGCTGCCCGGCAGGATTTCCAAGGGCGCGGTTCAGCACTATCTCGCAGAAATGTACATTCTAGAGGGAGAGTATGAGACAGCCATATCCTGGACGAACGAGGTCATCAACAACGGAGCCTATCGTCTCGTTACGCAGCGGTACGGCGTCGGCCTGAATGAGCCCGGCGTTCCCTTCATGGATATGTTCAAGGAAGGCAACAGTAATCGCGAAGAGGGAAATACAGAAGCACTCTGGGTATTTCAGTTCGGGCAGAATATAATCGGAGGCGGTGGCAGCACCTATCGAAGAACTCACCTGAGCAGGTACTGGAATATTCGAATCGGCGACGTAATCCCGCTTCAGCTCACGCACGAAAGGGGCGGACTGGGGTATGCCCGTAAATCGGCTACAAAATGGGCGCTCGAGCTCTACGAGCCGGGAGACGATCGGGGGTCTGAGCATGCCATACGGTGGTTCTTCGTCCTGAAAGACGCAGAACAGAATGCCCCTTATCCGGCGGATAACCTGCCTCCCGGGTACGCTTATGGGGACACGCTCTGGTTGGACTGGAGCAGAGACCTCACCCAGGATGATAGGAACCGTTTCGACTGGCCCTTCTTCCGGAAAGCAGAGGGAACAGACCCAAATAACATGCAGGCGGACGTAAACCACAATGACCAGGTGTACCTGAGGCTCGCGGAAACCTACTTGCTCCGGGCAGAAGCGCAGTTCCACTTGGGGAGGACTGGAGACGCCGCGCAGTCAATCAACGAGGTGCGGCGCCGCGCAAACGCCAGCGATATTACGGCCGCCGATGTCACGCTCGACTTCATATTGGACGAGCGTTCGCGAGAGCTATTCTATGAAGAGCATCGGCGCTGGACCCTCCTCAGAACGGGTAAGTTTCTCGAACGGGTGAGAGCGTACAACAAGAATGGAGGAGATCTGGTCACCGAGCGGGATCTGTTGTTCCCGATTCCTCAATCCGTTGTGGATGCCAATCTCAACAGCCCTATGCCTAACAACCCGGGATACTAGCGTTGCAACGACCTCACCTGATCGATACTCGGATCACGCTGTCGGACAAGGTACGTTGATCGTCGTGGAAGGCGGTGGCGCGGGCGGCTATTCTGCGGCACGCGGGATATTCCTTCGGAGCGCCGTAATCTCGCTGTTGCTGGCGAGCGTTCTTGCGCCGATCCTGGTGGGTTGTTCGCCGGCCGTCAGCAGTAGGGCCAGGGCGCCGGAGCGCCCGCGGAACGTGATCCTGATGATAGCCGATGGGACGGGTCCGGCGAGCACGACGATGGCGCGGGATTACGTACGCGAGGTGGCGGGTGGAGACAGCCTGGCGCTGGATGGCATCCTGGTCGGGACGGTGCAGACGCATTCCACGGACAGCCGGATCACGGACTCGGCGGCGGGGGCGACGGCGTATGCGACGGGGGTGAAGACGAGCAACGGTTCGGTGGGTATGGACGCGGAAGGGCGCGCACTGGGCACGCTGGTGGAGGCTGCAGAGGCGAAGGGGATGGCGACGGGGATCGTCGTGCAGAGCTTTCTTCAGGATGCCACGCCGGCGGCGTTCATGGCGCACGTGCCCCACCGTTCCATGATGAACGAATCTGCCGCGCAGATCGTGGAGCAACCGGTAGACGTTATCTTTGGTGGCGGGAGAACGCATTTCGTCCCGGCACAGCAGGGTGGAAGCCGTCAGGACGGTCGCGATCTCCTGCAGGAATGGCGGGACAAAGGGTACCAAGTCGTTCTGTCGAAGGAGGAGTTCGAGGGGCGATTGCGAGTTCCGGTGGTGGGCGTTTTTGCGGATGAAGACATGGTCCTGGAGATCGACCGGGACGATCGGGCAGAGCCCTCTCTTGCGGCGATGGCGCGAAAAGCGGTGGATTTGCTGGAGGGCTCGCGCGAGGGCTTCTTCCTGATGGTAGAAGGCAGCAATATCGACGTGGCCGGACACCGGAACGACGCCGCGGCGCACCTGCGCGAAATGCTGGCCTATGATGAGGCCGTGGCCGCGATGCTGGATTTCGCACGGCGGAACGGCAACACGCTGGTCATTTCGGTGGCCGACCATGAAACGGGCGGCTTGACGCTCGGGCGGAGCGGCGCTTCCTGGAATCCGGCCGTGTTGGCGTCCATTCGTGCCTCGCAGACAGCCGTTGCCGAGGCACTCGCCGGGCGTGGAAACAGCGCCGAGGTGCTGGAGGCGTACACCGGCATCGACGATCTCAGCGACTCGGAGCGCGAGCAGTTGCAGGCGGCCGCGGTGAGCGGGCGCCGCGTGGCCTCTGTTGTGGGCGACCTCGTCGATCGGCGGGCGGGCGTCGGATGGACGACGGGCAACCATACGGCAGTGGACGTGAATCTCTACGCGTTCGGTCCCGGCTCACACCGATTCATCGGCAACCATGACAATACGCATGTGGGACGCACGATCGCTGAGCTGCTCGGGCTGGATCTCGACTCCGCAACGCGTGCGGCCCGTACCCAGCTAGCGGGCCCCTGAGGCGACCGTGTGAGGATGCGAACTACGTCAATCATTCTACAGAGGTAAAGATGTTTCGGATCGGATGCGCGGTGCGTCACGCGGCGGCCGTTGTCATCGTGGCCGCCGTGTTAGCAGGGGGCTGCGCCACCGCCCTCAACACCACGGAAGGCGCTGCGGATCGCCCGAAGAACGTGATCCTCTTCATCGCCGACGGGACCGGCCCGGCCACGGCGACAATGGCGCGGGATTACGGTCGGGCGGTGCTCGGGCGCGACGGGCTGGCACTGGACGAGATCGTGACGGGCACGGTGCGGACGTGGGCGTCGGACAGCTGGATCACCGACTCTGCTGCGGGCGCTACAGCGTATTCCGCCGGTGTCAAGACGTACAACGGGGCCATCGGCGTAGACACGCTGCGCCAACCGGTCGGCACCATTCTGGAAGCGGCCGCGGCGCAGGGGATGGCGACGGGCCTCGTGGCGACGAGCCGGATCACGCACGCGACGCCCGCCTCTTTTGCGGCGCACGTGCCCTCCCGGTCAATGGAGAACGAGATCGCAGAGCAGATAATCACGCGTGGGGTGTCCGTGATCTTCGGCGGAGGTCGACGGCACTTCCTGCCGGAATCGGCGGAGGGCGTGCGGACGGACGGACAGGACCTGCTGCAGGCTCTGCGGAAAATGGATTATCAGGTCATTTCCACCTTCGACGAGTTTCAGGGCAGCCTGCGGACGCCGGTCGCGGGGCTGTTCACGATGAGCGACATGTCCTATGAAATAGACCGCGACCCGGAGGCGGAGCCGAGCCTGGCGGAGATGACTGTGAAGGCCATCGGCCTGTTGGACGCCGATCCGAACGGTTTCTTCCTCATGGTCGAAGGCAGCCGGATCGACCATGCGGCGCACGGGAATGACGCAGCGGCGCACGTGCGCGAGCTGCTGGCGTTCGACGCGGCCGTGGCGGCTGCGCTGGACTATGCCCGGCGGAACGGCAATACACTCGTCGTGTCCGTGTCCGATCACGAGACGGGCGGCCTGACGCTGGGCCGGCGCGGCAGATCCTGGAACCCGGCTGTGCTGTCGCGGGTGCGCGCGTCGCACGCTCCCATCGTGGCCGAGCTGACCTCGGGGGCTGCGGCAGGCGACGTACTGTACAACTATGCAGGCATCGACGATCTCACCGATGAGGAACGGGAGATGCTGGCGGAAGCGGGCACGCAGTCGAGACGGTTGAATGCCGCGCTGACACAGATCATATCGGAGCGGGCCGGCGTAGGATGGACGACGGGCAGCCATACGGCAGTGGACGTGAACCTCTACGCCTTCGGACCGGGGCGTGACATGCTTGCGGGCAATCTGGACAATGCAGAGGTGGGCCGCCGGCTCGCGACCCTTCTGGGCCTGGACCTGAACGCGGTCACGGCGGCGCTTCGGCAGAGCGAGTAACGTCCGTTTCTGTTCGCCGACCGAACACTATATGGTGCTGAAGGGTCGATGATTTCAGCGTGAGACTCGGCATCCTCTCCGACACGCACGGCTACTACCATCCTGCGCTCGACGAGTATCTGGCGGGCATGGACCTCATCCTCCATGCCGGCGACGTCGGAACGCCGGACATCCTCGACCGCCTCGGAAAACTGGCGCCCGTCGAAGCCGTCTTCGGAAACGTGGACGGCCCTGCCGTTCGCGCAAGAACCACCGAGCACCTTCGCACCAAGATCGAGGGCCTTCAATTTTGGATGACCCACATCGGCGGACGGCCCGGCCGATGGGATCGCCAGGTGGCGGCCGAGCTGAAACAGAATCCTCCAGACGTATTCATCTGCGGCCATAGCCACATCCTGCGGCTCGAGCGAGTGCGTGATCTCGGGAATATGCTGTACATTAACCCCGGCGCCGCAGGCAGGCAGGGCATGCACCGAGTAAAAACGTGCGTACGGCTCGATGTCGAGAACGGCGCGGCAACGCAGGCTGAAGTGATCCATCTGGATGAGTGACATGTCCGACACCGGCGGCAACCTACCGGCCACATCGGCCACGACGACCGCCTCGCGCAGTGAACGGTACAACCTGCGCGCGCTTTTCGAGACAAGCCAGCTCCTCAGCCGATCCCTAGATCTGGAATTCGTTCTGGATAGCCTCCTGCTCACCGTGATGAGCAAGCTGCTCACCACGCGAGGAGTCATCCTGATGAAGGACCCTCTCGAGAACGGCTACCGGGTGTCCAGCGCCAAGGGTCTCCGCGATCTGAAGGAGGGCGACGTGCTACCGCTTTCGGATCTACCCACCGATGCCGTGCTCACGGACGATGACGTCCCCGCACCCCTGGCCGAGCGCGGGCTCAAGCTCGCCATCCCCATCTATTTCGCAAAACGAGAGATCGGGCTACTCGCCGCCGGCGGGAAGGCGACACGCGAACCGTTCTCTACGTTCGAGCTCGAGTACATCCACTCGCTCGTCAACATGTCCTCGACGGCCGTCCACAATTCCCTGATGGTCGAGGAGCTCCAGATCGCGAACAGGGATCTGGATGCCAAGGTGCAGGAGCTGAACACGCTTTTCGATCTGTCCCAGGAGTTCAATGCGACGATCGATCGCGACCGGCTGGTGAAGCTGCTGACGTTCGCCTTGATGGGGCAGCTTCTCGTCTCGCGCCATCTCTTCCTGCTGCGGCGCGACCGCGGTGTCGCCGGCGATCCGGAAGTGTTCGTGATTGCCTCCCGCGGAATGGACGATAGCCTCGAACCCGAGCTCACAAGGGCACTCTGCGAGCTGGAGGAGCTCCTCCTGTTGGATGCAGAGCAGGCCTCCGGCGGCGACGGCTCCGCTTCCGTGCCCGGGTTGGACGGATCGTCTGCCGGCGACTCGAAGAACGGCTCGGGCGCTACATCATCTCCGGGACAAGACGCAACCGCGCAGCCGTGGCACCTGCTCCGAAAGCGGGGCCTCATCCTGGCGCTGCCGCTGCGCCAACACGGCGAGACGTGCGGCGCGCTCTGCCTCGGACCCAAGCGAACGGGCCAATCTTACGAACCGGGCGATGTCGAATTCTTGTCCGCACTGGGCAACCTGGCGCTCGTCTCTATCCAGAATTCCTTCCTGGTGGAGGAGCAGATCGAAAAGGAACGACTGGAGGAGGAGATGCGCCTGGCCCGCCGGATCCAGGAGCGGCTGCTTCCCCAGGAGATCCCGGAACCGGACGGCTACGAGGTCGCTGCGATCGCTGAGCCCAGCCGATTCGTCGGGGGTGATTACTACGACGTGGTCGAGCTGGAAGGCAACCGAATCCTCGCCGCCGTGGCCGATGTGACCGGCAAAGGGGTGCCGGCATCCCTCCTGATGGCCAACCTGCAGGCCGGCCTCCACGTGATGCTCCCCATGGACGTAAACATCGAGGAGGCCGTGGGCCACCTCAACCGGGTCATCTGCGAAAACACGGATTTCGACAAGTTCATCACCTTCTTCGTCTCCATCCTCCACCTGGACTCCGGGCAGCTCGAGTATGTAAATGCGGGCCACAATCCGCCCATGCTCGTACGTGCAGATGGCAGCATCGAGCTGCTCGAGACGGGAGGGCTCCTCCTTGGAGTGATGAAGAGCCTCGGCTACGAGCGCGGCACCGTGGATCTACATCCGGGGGATGTCGTCGTGATGTTCACGGACGGTGTCACCGAAGCGATGAATTCGGATGGTGAAGAATACCACGAGGACAGGCTGGAGGCCGTCCTCAAAAAGGTGCATCACCTCTCCGCGCAGGAGATTCTAAAGGCCATCCGGGAGGATGTGTCCGCATTCACCGGCCCCGTCTCCGCGCTGTCCGACGACCTGACGCTCGTCGTGCTCAGGCGGAAGTGACCGGCTATTTCACCACCTGTTCGCCGCGAGTCATTTCAAACACGGCGGCCAGGTTTTGACGCTCGGCGTCCGTCAGCCGATGATCGCGGCGCAGAAGCACCGCCTCCGCCACCTTGAGCGCCTTGTCCAGCCGAAACTCCTTGAAATCTTCCGGCCCGCCCCAGGAGAACGAGGGCACATGGCGCGGCATCAGACCGGCCCCGTAAAGATTGCAACTCACTCCGATGACCGAACCCGTGTTGAAGGCCGTGTTGATGGCGCACTTCGAGTGATCGGCCATCACCATCCCGAGGAACTGCTGTCCGGTTGGTACGAAATCGCCGGCAACGGCATCGTACATCACCACTTCAGCGTAATCGTTGCGCAGGTTCGATGTGTTCGTGTCCGCCCCAATGTTGCACCAGCGCCCGATATATGACTCGCCCAGGTATCCGTCGTGGGCCTTGTTGGAAAGAGATTGGATGATGGCGCCATCGACCTGTCCCCCGACCTTGCTCCAGAATCCAAATGCGCAGTTTCGGATGTCGGCATTCGTTCGGATCACGGATTTTGGGCCGATGTAGGCCGGCCCTTTTACGACGGCGTGCTCCTCGATCTCGACGTCCCCGCCGATGTAGATCGGGCCATATTCCGCATTCAGGATGGCACCTGGCCGCACGACCGAGCCCGGTCCGATGTAAATCTGCTCACCCTCCGACAGGATGGCTCCGTCGCAGATGCGTACGCCCGGCCGTTCGTAAACATAGTGCCCCTTCATGCGAACGGCGTAGTCGCGTCGCAGTGCATCATCCAGACCGGAGAACAGATCCCAGATGCGGCTCACCATGCGGGCACCGTCGACCTTCTCGGTGGGCATGCCGTCGAAAGTCGATGCCGTGATGGCGTCCGCCTCCACAAATCGGCTGGAGGCCCCCGGTACCCACGCCGCGAGCACCTCATCCCCGAGAAGAAAGACACGAGCGCTACGATCCTTCGTTGCATCCCGGATGCGATCGAGCACGTCGCCCTCTTCCACAACCCAGCGGCCGTTCACGAAGAGGACGTCGAGGCCTTCCGGGATGCGATTCACGAGGAGCTCGTTCTCCTCGGCGGTTACGGGGGCGACGTACCCTCTCGCATGAAGGATCGTCCCCGGATCCCCGAAGGATTCGCGTATGGTCTGGAGGAGCGTCCGGATACCCAGACGCAAATCATACACGGCCCGCGTGTGAACGACGGGGAGAAAATGCGCGGCTTGATCATCCTCAAAGACACACAGGTGCATGGGGTCCGTAATATTTCGTTCCATCACCAAACAGACGCGCCTCCGCTGCGTTCATATCGAGCCGGCACGCATCACTCGACGTCATCCCCTCGAAAACGCAATTTTCGACGCCGGTGCACACGCCGCGAAATGCACCGGACGATCACTCAAATAACAAATCGCGCTGCGGAATGTCGGCACCGCTCGCGTAACAAATATTGTACCTGAACATCGAGAGCCCGAAGCCATGAAATTTTTCGTAGACACCGCCAACCTCGACGAAATCAAGGAAGCCAACGACATGGGTGTGCTCGATGGCGTAACCACCAATCCGTCCCTGATGAAGAAGGTGGGCGGCGTCGACTTCCACGAGCACATCCTGAAGATCTGCGAATTGGTGGATGGCGACGTTTCCGCCGAGGTTACGGCGACGGACTACGAAGGGATCATGCACGAGGGGCGTACGCTCGCATCCATCCACGAGAACGTCGTCGTGAAGGTGCCGCTCATCCTCGACGGCATCAAGGCGCTGAAGTCCTTCTCGGAGGAGGGCATTCGGACGAACTGTACGCTCTGTTTCTCGCCGACCCAGGCCCTCATCGCGGCCAAGGCCGGGGCCAACTACATCAGCCCGTTCATCGGCCGGGTGGATGACATCTCCACGAATGGAATGGATCTCATCGAGCAGATCGTCCAGATCTACGACAATTACGGCTTCGAGACGGAGGTCCTCGCCGCGTCGATCCGGCATCCGATGCACGTGGTGGAGGCCGCTCTGGTGGGCGCGGATGTGGTGACTATGCCGTTCGACGTGATCAAGAAGTTGATCCACCACCCCCTCACGGATGTCGGGCTCGAGCGCTTTCTAGCCGACTGGGACGACTACAAGACGCATCTCAGCTCGAAGAACAACGGCGAAGCCTCGAAGCGGAAGAAGAAGGGAGCGTAGCCTGGCCGAAATAGCCGGAGTCGCCACGGCCAAGAGGGCAGTCTTACGTACCCGCATGAAGTTAGTCGAGCGGAGTCCGTATACTTTTAGGGTTCGGGGCTAGGACCTCAACTCTCTGGCATGCAGCCACCGCTTCAAAGCGTTTCGATCGCCCTCGTGGCGATTCTGGCCGGTCCCGCGGTCGTCGCGGCCCAGGATGCAGGGACCTGTACGCCCGGCACCGCCGAGGCTTTCCTGGAGGCCAACAATGTCCGTGCAAAAGTCTACAACACCGGCACTCTCTTCTGGGCAGGCTCCGGAAATGTCTACACCGTTCCGAAGCACGGACCTGCAAACGCGATTTTCGCGGCCGGTCTCTGGATCGGCGGGCTGGTCGAGGACGAGCTGAGATTTGCCGGGACGGACTACGGTCCGTTCGAATACTTCCCGGGTCCGCTGGCGTAGGATGGCGACCTGCCCAGCCCGTCGGATTGCTCCGAGTTCGACCGCATCTATGAAGTCACACGGCTGGATCTCGAGCGGCTGGATGATACAGGCGAGGCCACGGCCGATATCCAGGACTGGCCCTGGCAGCACGGCGCCCCCGTCAAAGACGGAGACGGCATCCCCAACAACTACGATATCGAGGCCGGCGACCGCCCCGACATCACGGGCCATCAGATGCTTTGGTGGGTGATGAACGACCTGGGCGGACCGCATGGCTGGGGCCAGACTGAGCCGCTGGGCGTCGAGGTGCAGGCGTCGGCCTTCTCCTTCGCCGCCGACGAGCCGGCCCTCCATCATGCAACGTTCTTCCGATACCGGATCATCAATCGGCAGAGCTACACGATCGATAGCGTGTACGTCGGGTTGTGGACGGACGTCGACCTCGGCGACGGGACCGACGACTTTGTCGGCTCCGACACAACGCTAGGGATGGGATTCGTCTACAACGGGGATGATTTCGACGACTCGATCGACGGCTACGGTGCGCATCCACCTGCTCTCGGACTCGATTTTCTTCAAGGTCCCGTTGCCGAGAATGACGGCCTCGACAACGACGGGGATGGGTCGATGGATGAGCCCGGCGAGCGCTTGCGGATGTCGACCTTCATGATCTATCACGGCGATTCAGGTGTGCGGGGTAACCCGTACGATGCTGTCGATGCGTACAATTACATGAGGGCTATCTGGCGCGACGGGACGCCCCTTACATACGGCGGTACCGGTTACGGCGGGACGACTCCGACGCACTTCATGTGGCCGGGGGATCCGGTATCTCAAGCCTACTGGTCCGAGGAGAACACGGATGGTTTGGGCTCGAGGAATACGCCCAGCGATCGCCGCTTCGTGGCCTCGGTAGGGCCATTCCGTTTGGATCCCGAAGCGTCGGAAGAGATCGTGGTCGCCATGGTATGGGCGCGCGGCGCCGACCGGCTGGATTCGATCACGAAGCTTCGGGACGCCGGCCAGCTCATCCAGACAGCGTGGGACGACGGCACGCTCGACGAGATTCAGCCACTCAGCATAGACACCCCGCCTGGGCTCCTCTCGCCCGCCAACGGAGCAGAGAGCCAGCCGCTGCGCCTCGACCTCCTATGGGATGGGGTGGATTACGCGATGAGATACGAAGTGGATGTGGCTAACTCGCCGGATTTTTCGGGGCTGGACTTGATCACATTCGAAACGCGCAAGACGGAGCTGGCAATCGGCCCGCTTGACTCTGATACCGATTACTATTGGCGCGTCAGGCCGACAGCCGCCCTTTCAGGAGCTCTGACTTCGGAGATTGGGCACTTCCAGACGGGTAATCTCGATTGGGGAGATGTTGGCATTCAGTTCATTCCGGGCACTGAAACCCCCGCGTTTCTGGAGATCGTCGGCCCCGGCGGGATCGATCCATGCGCACCGGCGGCAGAGAGCCGCGACGGATGTGCGGAGGCCGGCGGAAACGCCGTGTACCTCTCACTGAACAGCACGGGCGAGTACTATTTGCACCATTCGCCATCTTCCGCGGAGGTCGAGCCGGATGTGGCGCCGCTCGCCCCGAATGACTTCGAGATCCGCTTCACGTCGACGGGTTCGTATGCCGGGAATTTGGCGCATGACTGGCTCGTACACGTACCCTTTGAGTTGTGGGATGTCGGCCCCGTTGGGCTCAACAACGAAAACGACCCCTCGGATGATGTTCGCCTCATACCTTTCATCCTCTCGGAGGACTGCGAGATGGGGTTCACCGGCGACGATGACCCTCACGGGTACGGCTTCGAGACGCTCGATCGAATCTATGGGTTTTACCCGACCGGTTCGTACGCCGAGTGGGAAGCGTTCGCCGGACCCCTGGTAGACGCAAGTGAGAACGGATGTTATAAAAGCGAAGAGGAGTTACCCGATTGGGTGGACTTCGGACGGCCTCCGCTGGGGCGCATTCTCATCTCGACAGACCCGGAAGGCGGCGGCCTACCCGGCGAAGGAACAATAATTCGATTCTACACGACGCCCTCGCTCGATAACGGTCCCTTCCCCGCCGCCCCCGGCGACGGTAGCGGTCCGCATCCGCAGCCCCTCACGCTCGTTTGGAACGGCCCGGATGTTTCTTACCAGATTCAACTGTCGGAGGAGCCGTCCTTCACCCAGCCGGCCGTCGATCACCTCGTGAGCGGGCGAACACATCTCCTCTCCGGGCTCGAAGAGGGCACGACGTACTACTGGCGGGTGCGGATGTCTGAACCCGTCTCCCCGTGGTCGGAAGTGTGGGCCTTCACGGCTGGAACGGTGACGAATGTCGCCATCGAACCGGCGGGCGAGCTGCCCAGCGCACTTGCGCTGGATCAGAACTATCCGAATCCATTCAACCCCTCGACGACGATCCGCTTCGGCTTACCCGAGGCCGGTCCGGTCCGGCTGACCGTCTACGATTTGCTCGGCCGGCGCATCGCAACTCTTGTTGATGAAAACGTGTCCGCAGGATGGCACGCGGTTCGGTGGGATGCCTCGAGGCACGCGAGCGGCGTGTACGTCTACACGATCGAGTGGAATGGGCGCCGCGACGTCAAGTCGCTGGTGGTCGTGAGGTAGGAGCATTATTTTCTGCCCTGTTTGCGAAGCCTTGGAGGCTCGCTGCAGTTAGATGCCACCGCGCAGTCCACTCGAAGTCTGCTCCATATGCTTTTCGTACCTCTGGGCAAGACGGAGGCCATCGGCGCTAACTGCTACTTCTTGTTGATAGCGGGCACCGGGCTCCTCCTCGATGCCGGCGCCGATCCGGAAGAAGAGGGGCCCGACTCCCTTCCGGATTTCGCCGCCATCCGGCAGCGAAGCGATTGGTACGTCGATCATGCGGTCATCACGCATGCCCATCACGACCACATCGGCGCGCTGCCGGTGCTCATCCAGAATTTTCCTCATGTGTTCGTGCACATGACGCGTGCTACGCGCGACCTTGCCGACGTGGTACTGCCGGCATCCGCCCGTCTGCAGCAGCGGCGATTGCGGGAGGGAAGCTCCATCCACGATCCGCTCTTCAGCGAAGACGAGCTCGAGGTCTACAGCTATCTGTACCTCACTCACGAGCTCGGGGAGGATTTCGACCTGACGGGTCTCCGCGGGCAGAGCCGGATCTCGGGCCGCTTCTACAGCGCCGGGCACGTGCTCGGCAGCGCCGGCGTGCTCATCTCCTACGAGGAGGATGGTCACCCGCGCCGCATATTCTACACGAGCGACACGAACCTGCGGCCGCAGTCCATCATCCCGGGAGGCGAGTACCCCGATCCGCCCATCGATGTGCTCATCCTCGAATCCACTCTGGGTGCGGATCCGGATGCCGAGCTCACCACGCGCCGCACCGAAGAACGCAAATTCGAGGAGGCCCTTGCGCGGGTGCTCGACCGCGGCGGCACCGTGTTGATCCCGGTCTTCGCCCTCGGGCGCGCGCAGGAGATCCTGGCCCTCATCCATCGCTTCAAGAAACGCGGTCGGATTCCCGAGGACGTGCCCGTCTACACAGCCGGCGCCATGCGCGCCTTCGCTGAGCTATACGACAAGACGCGCTTCAACACGCCCCGGCTGGATCCCGATTTTCAGGTCTACGACGTCGACCAGTTTCGGCTGCCGCGCATGCGAGAGGCCTTGCTCAAGTCGCTTCGCGGGCCCAGCATTCACGTCGCCAGCAGCGGCATGATGCTCGAACGCACGAACTCGAATCGCCTGGCGCAGGATCTCATCGAGGATGAGAAGAACGCGGTGCTCCTGGTCGGATTTTCCCGGGAGGATGCTCCTGCCGGCCGCCTCCTCCGCGCCGCCGAAGAGGGGACGGACGTGATCCTCGATCCGTTGCGCGGCCCGCAACCTGTCCGATGCAAGGTCCAGCGTTTCCGCTTCAGCGGCCACAGCCACCGCCGCGATCTCCTGCAGCTGGTCGAGCGCCTCAAGCCGAAGACCGTCGCCCTCGTGCACGGCGAAGACGAGGCAAAGCGCTGGATGGCCAACAACATCCAGTTTTTCTATCCCGACATCAACATCGTCGTGCCTGGCGCCGGCGAGCCCGTTACATTATAGGCCCGCCGGCAAGTATGCCTTTTGTCAGTATCATGAGTTCCGAGAAGCTCCTCGAGTTCAAGAACGCCCTCGATCCACATCTTTCCGGGGACCTACGTACCGATCCCATGACGCGTGCGCTGTACGCCACGGATGGGAGTATGTACCAGAAGATGCCGAGGGCCGTCCTCATCCCGCGCACGATGGACGATGTCCAGGCGGCCCTGGAAGAGGCAGCCCGGTTCGAAATCCCCATTCTCGCTCGCGGCGGAGGATCGTCTCTGGCAGGGCAGACGGTCGCCGATGCCCTCGTGATCGATTTCTCGAGGCATCTCGATGGCGTTCTGGAGACGAATGTCGAGGAGAAGTGGGTGCGCGTGCAGCCGGGCCTCGTCCACGATCGACTAAATGCGGCCCTTGCGAGGCAGGGTCTGATGGTGGGGCCCGATCCGGCCAGCAGCAGCCGCGCCACGCTCGGCGGCATGGTCGGCAACAATGCGACGGGCACGCACTCCATCGTCTACGGGAACGTCATCAACCATATCCGGGAGGTCACGGCCTTTCTGGATGACGGCTCGCGCGCCCGCTTCGGACCGGTCACCTCCGAGTTGTGGCGACAGAAAACCTTTGCGCCGGGCAGGGAAGGGGAGATCTACCGCGGGATGAATGAGTTGCTCGAGGCCAGGGGCGGGATCATCGAGCGGGACACGCCCCGGCACTGGCGCCGCAATAGCGGCTACCGCCTCGAGTACCTCCTCGAGCCATCCGACCGAAACCTGGCCCGCCTGCTCTGCGGAAGCGAAGGCACGCTGGCCGTGGCGTCCGAGATCACGATTTCGCTCGTAGATCGCCCGGCCATGACGGCGCTGGGTGTCGTCCATTTCGAGACGCTGCGCGAATCGCTCGAGAGTGTGACCACCATCCTGGAGACCCGCCCATCCGCCGTCGAGCTTTTCGATGGGATCGCCATCGAGCAGACGCGCCGGGCAAAGGGGTACGCGCACCTGCTCAGCTTCCTCGAGGGAGATCCGGGCGCGATCCTCATCACGGAGTACTACGGCTCATCCGATGCCGAGCTCTCCGCCAAGCTCGATGAGCTCCGAGATGCCCTGAAGCGAGCAGGCCAGAGCTATGCCGTCGTGCCGGCGCGAACGCCGGAGGAGATCCACCGCGTCTGGACCGTCCGCAAGGAGGGACTGGGACTCATCATGGGTGTCGAGGGCGACCACAAGCCCCTGGCGTTCATCGAGGATGCATCGGTACCCGTCGAGCATCTTGCCGATTACGTCGACAACCTGTGGGACGTCCTTGCCGGCACACGCACCGTTCTCTACGCGCACGCGTCGGCGGGCACGCTCCACATCCGGCCCTTCATCAATACGAAGGACGCGGCCGAGGTCGTCAAGATGCGTGACATCGCCCAGGGCTCGATGGAGCTGGTCCGCAAGTACGGCGGCACGGTATCGTCCGAGCATGGGGACGGCATCGCACGCAGCTGGCTGCTCGAGCCGCTCGTCGGGCCGGAGCTCTACGACGTGTACAGGCGCACGAAGGAGATCTTTGATCCATCCGGCCGGCTGAACCCCGCCAACATCATCGATGCGCCCCCGATGACGGAGCACCTGCGGATGGGGCCGGAGTACACCACCATCCCGATCAAGACCGAGATGGATTTCTCGGACCAGGGAGGGTACGCGTCGGCCATCGAACTGTGCAACGGCAACGGCCTGTGTCGCAAGCTCGACTCGGGTACGATGTGTCCGAGCTTCATGGTGACGCGCGAGGAGGAAGATTCCACGCGGGGACGCGCGAATGCTCTGCGCATGGCTCTCTCCGGTGCGCTCCCGGTGGAGGAGCTCACCAGCCGGCGGATGTACGAGGTGATGGAGCTCTGCGTGCAGTGCAAGGGCTGCAAGACGGAGTGCCCGTCGAACGTGGACCTCGCCAAGATCAAGTCCGAGTGGCTGAGCAAATACTGGGAGGCGAACGGCCTTCCGATGCGAACACGACTCTTCGCAAGCCTTCCACGGATTGCGCGGCGTCTGAACGGAGTCACCGCTCGCTCGGCCAATTGGGTGAATAACCGGAGCCTGGTCCGGAAGACGCTCGAACGCAGGCTTGGGATTTCCGGCCGCCGAAGCCTTCCCGAGTTCGCGCCGGAGCCTTTTACCTCATGGTTCGCGAAGCAGACCTGGCCGACCGATGGTCCGCCCGTGGTCCTCTTCGCCGACACGTTCAGCAACTTCAATCATCCCGAAACGGCGCGCGCCGCGGCGGAATTCCTGGCCCGGACGGGCCACTCGGTCCGGGTAACATCCGCAAAGATCTGCTGCGGCCGCACCTACATCTCGAAGGGCCTGCTGAAGGAAGCCCGCCACGAAGTCGCTCAATCAATCGACGAGCTCTATCAGTTCGCGGCCGAGGGCGTGCCGATCGTCGGCCTCGAACCCAGCTGCATCCTCACCTTCCGCGATGAGGCGCGTTCGCTGCTCCCCGGGGACGACCGCGTGGGCGCCGTGGCGGATTCGGCGCTGACCTTCGAGGAGTACGTCGTCCAGGAGCGGCGCAAAGGGAGACTGGATGATGTCCGGTGGACGGACGCCGAGCGCGAGGTCATGCTGCACGGGCACTGTCATCAGAAATCGCTCGTCGGCATCGGGCCGTCCGTGGAGTGCCTGACCATCCCGCCCAACTACAAGGTCACGGCGCTGGATACGAGCTGCTGTGGGATGGCCGGATCCTTCGGCTACGAGTCAGAGCACGTCGACATTTCTCTTGCCATGGCCGAGCGGCGCCTGGCGCCCGCGGTGCGCGCGGCGCCCGAAGAAACGATCATTGCCGCGGCCGGAACGTCGTGCCGCGCTCAGATCGACGATACGGCGCACCGGCGCGCCATGCATCCTGCGGAAATCCTTCGGGATGCGCTGGCGTGATCTGGCTCGCGTTATCGGAACTCCTACCCTCCGATCTGGAGTGAGGCGTCGTAACACACGCTCTCTCCCGTTCGTACGGACTCCCTTCCATGGTCAAGTCTGGTACGATCTCAACAGAAATCAGCGTCGCTCCCTCATTGAACAATAACCGCCCATGAGCAAGAAGACCCGCCTCCATTCGATAACGATCGCCGCAGCCGCCCTGGTTAGTTTGGTGGCGGCAGAGTCCGTAACGGGACAGCCGGCCGTTCCGCGCGCGGCGAAGATCGCGTCCTATCTCCAGACCAATCACGATTTCGGGTATTTCAACGGCGCCGCGCTCGTGGCCGAGGGCGACCGGGTGCTCTTCAAGGGGGGCTTCGGACTTGCCGACATGTCCTGGGAGATCCCGAACTCGGCCTCGACGAAATTCCAGATCGGCTCCGTGACGAAACAGTTCACGGCCGCCCTCATCCTCCAGCTCGTAGAGGCGGGTAAGCTCGAGCTCGATGATCCCGTTACCAAGATCCTGCCGGACTACCCCGCCGCTCAGGGCGATCGAATCACGATCGACCACCTGCTGACGCACACCGCAGGAATTCCGAGCTATACCGGGTTTCCGGATTTCATGACGTTTACCCGCAATCAGTATGCGGTCGATTCGCTGGTCGCCATGTTTTCGGGGCTCCCGCTCGAATTCGATCCCGGCACGAGCTGGTCCTACAGCAACTCCGGCTACTACCTGCTGGGGGCTATCATCGAGGAGATCGAGGGCCGGCCTTACGATGAGGTGCTCCGGGACCGCATCCTCGAGCCGCTCGGGCTCGATGATAGCGGGTACGACGATCGGACGGCGGTCATCAAACAGATGGCCTCGGGGTACCTGAAGCTGGGTTCCGAATACCAGCGAGCGCCCTATACCGACGCGAGCGTGCCCTATGCCGCCGGCATGATGTACTCCACGGTCGAAGACCTGTATAAGTGGGACCAGGCACTCTACGACAGGGGCCCGTTCGAGCGCCGCGAAACGAACGAGCTATTTCTCGAACCTCAGATCGCCATGGCGGAAGACGACGAATCCGCCGGCCAGTACGGATTCGGGTGGATTTTCGGTGATCAGGCCGTTGGCGCCGACACGGCGCACATTGTGATGCATGGCGGCGGGATTTTCGGATTCTCGACAGGCTTCTGGCGGATTCCCGACGAGCGCCGAACCGTCATTCTGATGGACAATACGGGCTCCTCATCCTTGGGGCAAATAGGCGAGGGGCTGATTCAGATCCTCTATGGCCAGGAGCCGGAAATGCCGAAGCAGGGGATTGCAAGCGTCCTGCGGCCTGTCATCGAGGCTGAAGGCGTGGACGCCGCGGTGGCACGCTATCAGGAGCTGCGCGAAACCGATCCGGAAGCCTACAATTTTGGAGAAGGGCAGCTGAATGAGCTCGGGTATCAGTACCTCAGCGCGGATCGGCCCGACATTGCCATTCGCATCTTTCAGTTGAACGTCGATCAGTATCCGGAGTCGGCCAACACCTACGACAGTCTCGGCGAGGCCTACCTGGAAGCGGGGGATCGCGACCAGGCCATCGCCAACTACCGAAAGGCGCTCGAGCTGAACCCCGGCTTCCCGAGTGCCAGACGGATGCTTGAGCAGCTGGGCATAGAAGTCGACGAGCCCGACGTCGAGCTCTCGATCGACGAATTGGAGGAGTACGTCGGGACGTATGCGGTCGCGCCGACCTTCTCGTTGGACATTACGCGGGAGGGAGAGCAGATGTACGTGCAGGGAACGGGACAGCCGCGTGTGGAAATCTTTCCGCGTGCGAAAGATCGTTTCTACCTCACAGCGGTCGACGCGCAGATCACGTTTCACCGCGGCGAGAGTGGGGAGGTGGAGAGCCTGACGTTGCATCAGGCCGGACAGAATCTGCCGGCTCCGAAATCGAAGTGACGTTCGTCCGCCGGAGCGGCACATGGTCGACAAGCCGCGGCACGGGCTTATTTTCGCTGTATGGACTACATTCCAGAGCACCGAGAACGACGTATCCCTTGCCCGCTCAGTCGCCATGAATCCGAACGGATCGATTTCCCGCCGCACTTTTGTCAAAACTACCGCCGTAGGGGCGGCCGCCGTGATCGTTCCGCGCCACGTGTTGGGCGGCGTGGGCTTCACCGCGCCGAGTGATCAGCTGGAGATTGCCTGCGTCGGCGTCGGCTCGCAGGGCCTGCGCGTGATGATGGAGCTGCTCCAGCGCAACGACATCCGCGTGACTTCGGTCTGCGACGTGAACTCCGGGAGCGGCGATTATGTGGAGTGGGGCGAGGGCGAGCTCCAGGGCAAGGTTCGTGAGCTGCTCGGCGACCCGACCTGGGGCGCATCGACGCCTGGTGCCTGGGCAGGCCTGCAGCCGGCAAAGCAGATCGTCGATCGGCTCTACGAGCAGCGATATCCGGGCGGCTCCGGCTGTGCGGCCTATGTCGATTTCCGCGATCTCCTCGAGCAGGAGGATGCCGATGCCGTAGTGATCGGCACGCCCGACCACCTGCATGCCGTCATCGCGCTTGCGTCGCTCAACGCAGGCAAACACGTCTACTGCCAGAAGCCCATGGCGCATTCCGTGGAGGAGGCGCGCGCCATGGCTGCTGCCGCACGCGAGACAGGGCTCGCCACGCAGGTCGCGACCGGCAACTCGGCCTCCGAGGAGACGCGCGTACTTACCGAGTGGATTCTTGCGGATGCCATAGGTCCGGTCCGCGAGGTGCACAACTGGTCGAGCCGGCCGTTCTGGCCGCAAGGCGTGCCGACACCTGAAGGATCCGACCCCGTGCCGGATTACCTGGACTGGGACCGGTGGCTGGGGCCGGCAGCCTATCGATCCTACAATGAGGTCTATCAGCCGTTCGTCTGGCGGGGCTGGTTCGATTTCGGCACCAGCGCGATCGGCGACATGGGCTGCTACAGCTTCGACACGCTCTTCCGCGTGCTGGATTTGCAATCGCCCACCCGCATCGAATCGAGCTCGACGCCAGTTTTTCCCGAGTCGTATCCCGCTGCCTCCGTCATCCATTTCAGCTTTCCATCCAGATGGGACCGACCCGTGGAGGTACACTGGTACGATGGAGGCATCAAGCCGCCCGCCCCGGCGGAGCTCGGCGGTGAGCGTCTGCCGGCCGAGGGGATGCTCCTGGTGGGAGAGAAGGGAAAGATCCTGGCCGAATTCACCGGCGGACGAGCACGGCTCATCCCTGCCGCGGCGATGGAAGCCTTCGAGGCGCCGCCGAAAACGCTGCCGCGTTCGCCCGGTCACTACGACGAATGGATCCGCGCGGCAATGGGCGCCGGCGAGACGCCTGCAGCCAATTTCGAGTTCGCAGGCCGCGTTACGGAAGCCATTCTGCTCGGCAACGTGGCCGTGCGCACCGGACAGACGCTCCGCCTGGATGGCCCGACGATCACCGCACCCGCCGAGGCGCGCGACCTTCTGCAGTCCACCTACCGCAGTGGGTGGACGCTCTGAATCGCCAATCCTGCCATCACAAATCGACTTCTGTTTAGCGCATGTCAAGGAAGTGGCGCGTCGGCGTTCTGGGACTCGGTCACTGGTATTCCGCATACGGGCTCGGCCGCGATCTCGCAACCTATCCCGCCGCCGAGCTCACGGCGGCGGCATGGACCGATCCGGGGCAGCTCGATGAGTTCTGCTCCACGTTCGAGATAAAAGGCTACGACTCCTACGAAGCACTGCTCGAGCGGGAGGATGTGGACATCGTGCAGATCTCCGCACCCGTCTCGGACATCCCCCGCTGCGCGATCGCGGCGGCGAAGGCCGGCAAACACATCGTCCTGGGCAAGCCGATGGCGATGACACTGGCCGAGGCGGATGAGATCGTCCGGGCCGTCGAGGATGCCGGCGTCGTCTGCGTGCCGTTCCAGAGCCTGATGCGCTTCCAGTACGCGGCGATGAAAGATCGCATCGCCACGGGCGAAATCGGGGACATCCTGCTGCTGCATACGACCTGTCGATGGTCCATTGCCGAAGACTGGTATAGATCGGGCCGACCTGGATGGTTCGTAGATCCGGCGTACGTCCCCGGCGGCGCCCTGATCGACGAGGGGATTTACTGGATCGACCTGGTCGAGTGGCTAGCCGATAGTCACGTTCGCACCGTCGAAGCGCGGACCGCGAACCTCGTCCACCGCGATCTCGATGTCGAAGACTGGGGGATGGCGACGTTTGAGCTCGACAACGGCGTCATCGCGACGATGGAAGCTTCCTGGACGATCAACTCGCCGGCCGCAACCGCCCCCTCGCCGAAGCAGAACAGCGTCGTCCGGCTTGAGGTCGTCGGATCCCGGGGTGAGATCATGGATCAGTGGTTTCGCGACCCCGGCCGCGCGGTACTTGGCGCCGGTGCGGCCAACTGGACATTCGAACGCGATGCGCAGGCGCCGTTCGGCCCTCCGACACCGCCACTGATCGCCCACGTGATTGACTGCGTGGAGAATGGGAGGGACCCGATCGCTACGGTGCACGATGCCAGGCAGGCGTTTGCCGCGGCCATGGCCGCCTATGATGCGGCCCGATCCGGATCGCCGGCGCCAGTGAGTCGCTAGGCGGGGGATTTCAGGCAAGAAGCTCGGTGAAGTACATCCTTCCTGGCTTCATGAAGATGCTCTTCGGCCCCGCTGCCCGACCGCCAAATTTGCCTGGCAATAAACGCCGCGATCTTGATAGATCGAGCAGTACTTCACTCTTCTTCAGGTACTACTGGTGCAAGCAGAACCAGATCGTCTTTCCGATCCAATACCATTAACCGTTCGCCTAGCGGCAAAGCTTCAAGATCCCGCTCGTTTCCAACGACGAACAAATAACGTAGGTATTCGAAGTCGGGCGTAGCCATACAGTACCCTGACATCCATCTATTATAATCGAGACTAATAACTAGGCTGTAAACACCATTGTTTCTAAGATATGAGGCGGCAGATCCCCATGATACATCAGTCACCGCACTAGTTTGGGTACCAGTAGAATCATCCAGAATTTTCATGCCCCCACTTGGCATAAAAAAATATCCTCTTCCATACATTCCCTGGTCAGATTCAAACAGGTTTATCAATTTCCGAATGGAATCAGCAACATGGGATGGATTGTCAAGAATTATATTATTACACTCACATGACCGGGTAGAGCATCCCCATAAGATCACAAGAATCATAGCAGAAGTGAATCGCATCGCTTTCATCGGTATTCTATATAGCCCTTTGAAATGCAAGCCGTATCTCGACGATCATCAAAAAGCCAACCAATTCGATACCTGTGCAACCGTGTACGCCAGGAAGGGGCGTGATGCGGGTCCCAGAGGCGGCATGGCTAGAGAGGCGTAGAGCTAAACTGAGGTTATGTGAGTAGTAGTATCGCTATCGGGACGAT
>CBFGRV010000017.1:0-64374 GCA_965651265.1 uncultured Rhodothermales bacterium | reverse complement strand
CCGCCTGCTCCTGCCGTCGCTCGACAAACTATTTATCGGCCAAATTCGCGCAAATTGGCCGATTTTGCGTTACCTTCGTTCGGACTCCAGGGAATGAGGCGATCGAAGCTCGAACCCCACACCATTGACGGCACCTCGCGCGGCGGACATCATGTTCGCGCTTACCGGCAGTATCCACCGGAACTCCCGCGCACAGCGTCAGATAGAGACGCTCGCTCGGGAGGGTTACTGTGTTCGTGTACTCCACCTCGCGGGACCAACCTCCTCCACCTTCTCGCCGGCCGGTGTCCAGATTGACTCCGTCGAAGTCCCGGAGGGTCGTGGAGCCCATTTCTTCTGGGACGTACATCGCGCGATGACGCGGGCAGCGTCTGCTGTGACCGCTCGAGTGTATCACGCCAGTGACCTCTACGTCCTGCCCGCCATGAGCTCAGCGGCCGAGCGAACCGGAGGCAGGCTGGTCTATGATGCACGCGAGCTCTATGCGCATGTGGCCTCCACGGCCGGCCGACCCTGGATTCGGCAGTTCTGGGGATCGGTCGAGTCGCGGTATATTCGACGCGCGGCCGTCGTGTTCACGGTGAGCGATGGGATTGCAGACCATCTCGCATCTGCCTACTCGATTCCGCGGCCCATTGTCGTGTACAACGTTCCCGTCATCCGGACACCGGTCAAACAGGCGTCTCTGCGAGCTGCCGCACACA
Source organism: uncultured Rhodothermales bacterium (assembly GCA_965651265.1). Taxonomy (GTDB): domain Bacteria; phylum Bacteroidota; class Rhodothermia; order Rhodothermales; family VXPQ01; genus CBFGRV01. Next base: position 63,670 of record CBFGRV010000017.1, on the reverse strand, counting down.
TTTCGACGGAAACGTTGATTCTCCACCTTGGCCAGCTTCGGCCGTACCGTGGGCTGGAGTTGCTCGTCGACGCCATGCGCGATGTGGAAGGAGGCATCCTCGTATTCCTTGGGGACGGGCCCATTAAGGGCAGTCTAGAACAACACGTCATCGACTGGGGAATCGAGGGGCGTGTGCGTTTTATGGATCCAGTACCGCCCGACGAGGTCGTAGTGTATGCTCGATCGGCCGACATCGGCGTCACTCTCCTCGAGGATGTCTGCCTCAACCATCGTCTGGCGCTACCCAACAAGCTGTTCGAATATCTGACGGCAGGCCTGCCCGTAATCGCCAGCGACCTGCCGGAAATCCGCAAGGTCGTAAGGGGATGGGATGTCGGTCAGGTCGTGCGGCCGGCTGATCGCGCCGATCTGATCGCGGCCCTGAATCAGGCAGTCCTCGATCGTTCGCTGCGCGAGCACTGGCAGCGCAACATACCGCGCCTGCTCGAAACTTTTAATTGGGAGGCTGCATCTCACGCGTTTATCTCCGCATACTCCCACCTCCTTCCGAACCCGTGAACCCTCGCTTCTCAGGTGCTTTATTGTGTGCCTTCCTGGTCCTGGGATCGGCCAGCGCACAGGACGCCAGCGTACCCGCCGAGGGTATAGATTGGAAGCCATTTAACGAGGCCATCGAGCTAGCGGCGCAGCAGAACAAGAAGGTACTTGTCGACATCTATGCCGCGTGGTGTCCCTGGTGCCGGCGGCTTCAGCGCGAAGTGTACCCGCAAGAAGCCATTCGCCAGCGCGTGGAGGAATTCTTCATCGCGACGCGGCTCGACGGCGAGAATCAGGCCGACAGCGTCCGCTACCTCGACTTTACGCTGAGCCAATCCGAGCTTGCACTGGGATTCGGGACGCAGGGATATCCGAATACGGTCTTCCTGGATGCCGACGGTCAGTATATCACGCGGCTACCAGGCTTTGTGGATGCCGCTGAATTCGAAAAAATCCTTGCGTACGTGGGCACCGATGCGTTCAAGGAACTGACCTATCCTGAATACCTAGAGAGTCAGAGGTAGTAGTCGGTAGCGGCTAAGGGCGGCGAGCCTCATGGCCGTTGGGCGATGAGGATTCTGGGGTGGCCTGCGTAGTCGCGCCGCAGCTCGACGTCATCGAATCCGGCCTCTCGAACGACTCCCACCGCGGAGGATCCAAATTCGGCGTGCGTCTCGAAGACCAGTCGGCCTCCGGGTCGGAGGAGTCGGCGCGCATCCGCGGAGATCTTCTCATAAAAAATGAGCGGATCGTCCGGCGCGAAGAGGGCGATGTGCGGCTCGTAGCGGCTCACCTCATCGGGGAGGTCTTCGGCCTCTGCTTCGGAGACGTAGGGAGGATTCGATACGACGAGATCCAGCTCCGCAGGCGCCTGCGCGCCGAAGTCGGGTGAGAGCGCATCCAGTTGGACGAAGGAAACATCCAGCCCAAGTGATGCTGCGTTCTCCTCCGCGATCGCGATGGCGGCGGGCGAGACATCGCACCCTAAGACGAATGCATCGGGACGAGTGTATTTGATGGCGAGTGCGATACAGCCGGATCCCGTGCCCACGTCGAGTACGCGAGGCGCGGCGTGTGAACGAATCTCCCGGAGAGCGCTCTCGACTACCTGCTCGGTTTCGGGACGCGGTATGAGAACGTCCGGCGTTACTCGGATTCGCAGTCCGAAGAACTCCGCATAGCCGAGGATGTACTGCAGGGGTTCGTGGGCCTCACGCCGCGAGAGCATCTTGCCGAGGGCCGACATCTGCGACGTGGGGAGAGGCTCATCGAACTTCGCATACAGATCGGCTCGGGTGCAGTGAAGCACCTCGCACAACATCCACTCGACATTGCGCCGGGCGCTCTCAATACCGGCGCGCTCGAGTCGGCGGATAGCCCCCTCAAGAACTTTTCTTCGCGACCTACTCAATTAAGCTCGATGCTTGTTCGTCCGATTCTTCGCAGGAGTTTGAAGCCTCCGCGTGTATATTGTGCATTTTGGCCTGGCAACCCGGTGAGGCGTTCTTAGTTACTCGGCCTACGCGGACAATTTCCCGATGAATAGATATCAGAAGCTCGAGACTCTCGCGCTGAATCTTTGGTGGAGCTGGAATCCTGAGGTTCTCGACCTTTTTCGTCGTATCGACGAAGAGACGCTTCGCCGTTCCAACAACAATCCCGTCGCGGTGCTTCGCGCCATGACCTCGCGCGAAATCGACGACCCCTCCCTCGCCGCCGACATCGACACGGCCTTCGATGCACTGCAGGACTATCTAGGTCGGCCCAGCAGATTCAGTGAAGGTCCGCGCGTGAGCTATCTCTGCATGGAGTACGGACTGCACGAGAGCCTCGCCATCTATTCCGGAGGGCTTGGTGTGCTTGCCGGCGATCATGCGAAAGCGGCCTCGGATCTCGGCTTGCCGTTTACGGCTGTCGGACTCCTTCTCGAGGAAGGCTATTTCCGGCAGCATTTCACACCTGATGGGTGGCAGCTCGACGACCATCCCGCCCTCGATCCGAGAGATCATCCGATGGAGCTGGTTACGGAGGAGGACGGGCAGCCGCTCCTGGTGACGGTGCATCTCGGCTCCGAGCTGTTGTACCTCCAGGCGTGGCATATCCGATTGGGTCGAACCAACCTGTATCTGCTCAATGCGAACATCGAACAGAACCGCGACGAGCTGCGCGATCTCACGAAGCGGCTTTATCAGGGGGATCGGAAGGTTCGGCTCCGTCAGGAGATCATCCTCGGGATTGGTGGCATCCGGCTTCTGAGGCGGCTTGGCGTCGAGACGGATGTGTATCACATGAACGAGGGTCACTGCGCCTTCGTCACGCTGGAATTGATGCGCGAACGCCTACAGGCGGGTGATAGCCGGGAAGAGGCAGAGACGTGGGTTCGAGATCACTGCGTCTTCACGACGCATACGCCCGTCATGGCCGGTCACGACCGGTTCGAACCAGGCCTCTTTCTGGATCAGATGGGGATTTTTTGCGCGGAGCTCGGCATCTCGGAGCACGATCTGCTCGCGTACGGACGGGTGCACCCCCACCATCACGAAGAGGCCTTCACGATGACCGTCCTGGGTCTGAAGTTGTCGCGCAGCGCGAACGGGGTGTCCCGGCTGAATGGTGAGGTTGCCCGCGCGCAATGGCACGCGCTTTACCCGGATAAGTCGCTCGATGAGGTTCCGATAGGACACATCACGAACGGGATCCATGTGGCCTCGTGGACGGCACCCATCGCACGCGCCTTCTTAAATGAGAAGCTCGGCGACTGGAAGAGCAACGTGACCGACGAAGGCTTCTGGCGCGGAATCGACAACATCCCGGACGAAGAGCTGTGGGAATACCGCAACGAACTCCGCAGGCAGCTGATCAAATTTACGCGGGAGTACGCAGCCCGGCAAAGCTTGCCGATGCAGGTTGATCTGGACCCGGATGCACTCACTATCGGATTTGCGCGGCGATTTGCGACCTACAAACGTGCGCCCCTCCTGTTCAGTGACCTGCAGCGTGCAGCTTCCATCCTGGGCAGAACCGATCGACCGGTTCAGATCATCTACTCCGGCAAGGCGCATCCGGCCGATGAGGGTGGAAAGCGGTTCATCCAGCGCATCGTGGAGGCCGCGAAGCATCCGGATCTTCGAGGGCGCGTCGTTTTCCTCGAGAACTACAACATGGAGATCGCCAGGGCGCTGATTTCGGGCTGCGATGTGTGGCTGAACAATCCGCGCCGCCCCATGGAGGCCAGTGGAACGAGCGGGCAGAAAATTGCCGTCCACGGTGGACTCAACCTTTCGATTCTCGATGGGTGGTGGCCGGAAGGGTACAACGGCCTGAATGGCTGGTCGATCGGATCGGAGTTCGGGTTGAATGGCGAAGATCCCAGCGATCAGGATGCCATCGATGCGGCAAGCCTGTACGCCACCCTCGAGCATGGAGTGATCCCGGCGTTCTATGAGCGCGACGATCGCGGGCTGCCGATCTTCTGGCTGCGAAGGATGCGCAATGCCATGCGGGAGTTGCCAGCGAAGTTCAGCGCGCAGCGGATGGTGACCGAGTACATCGAGAAGATGTACCGCCACGTCCCCGCCGCCGACGCGCTGCGTACAGAGACGGGGAACTAGGCCATCTCGCTGTGCGCACGGGTCCTTTCATCGAGTGCGCAACGATACGGCGGCTCCTAGAAGTAGCGGACTACGAAACCGCGAATGTCGCCCGTCGCCGGCATCCAGTGCGTTCGGGTTTGAACCACGCGCGCCGTGGCCGGACCGCTCGAGACCCGCTCGAGGAACTGTTCGAGGGCTTCGCGTGGGCCCTCGGCAACGATCTGAACGGAGCCGTCAGACTCATTGCGGACCCATCCGTCTACTCCGAGGCGTCTCGCCTGCTGTACGGTGAACTGCCGAAAGCCGACTCCCTGTACGCGCCCCTCTACGCGAATTTCGAGGCGCTCGATTGACTCTGCCATCACTGACAAGCGGGTGAATGATTCCGTCGATGCCGTGTGCCGGATGCGACGGAATCTACGAAAGCAGACCCTTTCGACTCGTCCAGGAGCGGAATCCGTCGGTTAGCTGCTCGAAGGAATCGAGCACGAAAAGCTCATCCTGCAGATGCCAGACGTCGTAGTCTTGCTCTACGATGCTGTCCGGATCGAACTCGTGTATTATCACTTCGTCGGATAGCGCGTGCGTGACCTCATTCATTGACGAGAGGATGCCGGCGCCAAATACTCGGATGCCTTCATCCTGTCGAATCAATCCAAACTCGACGGTAAACCAGTGGAAGCGCTCGAGCCGGGGCCGGTCGGCACCCTGAGCTTTGAGTGCGGCTTGCCCAAATAGTTGATAGAAGTCAGCGAAATCGGGTTGGGTGAGCATCGGCATGTGGCCGAAGATGTCATGGAAAAGATCCGGGGCCGGCGTGTAGTCGATCTCCTCGCGTCCGCGAATATAGTCGGTGGATGGAAAGGTGCGATTCGCGATCAGCTGAAAGAAGTCCTTCTCGTGTAGCAGTCCGGGAATGCGAGCCACTCGCCATCCGGTTGCCTCTTCGAGCCGGCGGCTCAAATCGCTCAGTGCCGGGATGTGCTCGGACCTGAGTCCCAGCATTTCCACACCTCTCATAAAGGCTTCGCCGGCCCGGCCGGGCAACAAATCCATCTGGCGCATGACCAGCATCCGCCACGTCTCGTGGTCGGTTTCCGGATAGCCAGGATACCGTATTTGGTCGCCGACGGGCGGCGGTCCATCCAGATTCTGCGGAATGCAGCGCGGGTCGATGCCCTCCGCTCCAGCCTTTTCGTAGGCAGAGCGCTCGTCCTCTCTGGCAGCCGGCGTGGACCTCTCCTCGAACATGGGACCTCTTGATTGCTTTTTCCGGAACCGCTTCCAGAAAGGCGTACGGAGAAAATTTGCGTCAGATCCCGAACCTGCTAGAGCTCACTCTGGTCGCGACGAACGAGGCCGGCCACCGCTACATATCCCACGGCGGCACCGACTCCGAGTCCGAAAGCGGCACCCGTCACCTGAAGATCACCGACGTACATCGCTTCCCCCATGAATGTCACAAGGCCGAACAAAAGTCCGAATCCGAAAGCGGTAAGGAGAATGATGGTCCAGGATTCGAATGCTTGTTTTCCGAACATAGCAGGGCCCGGATAGGAGGTCGACTTCTCCATCGTACGAAGAAGGAGTACGCCGTACAAGCGGCCATCAGGCCAAAAATCCGGCAACCAGGTAGCCCATGGCCGATACTACGAGGAGTAACACAGCGTAGGGCAGCTGAGAGTTTACATGGTCGATGTGATCGCAGGCCGCCGCCATGGAGGAGATGATGGTCGTATCGGATAACGGTGAGGCGTGGTCGCCGAACACGCCACCCGACAGCACGGCGCCCAGCATGAGTGGAGCCGAAATGCCGAGTCCATCCGCCAGTGGCATGGCGATTGGGATAAGGATGGCGAAGGTCGTCCAGGACGAGCCCAGTGTGAAGGCGACGAAACTTCCAATCAGAAAGACGGCCGCCGGCAGCCACCACGTGGGTACGTTTGGGCCCAGCAGTCCGATGACGTAGGGTCCCACCTCGAGCTCACGCGCAACCTGCCCGAGTGCGAAAGCCAGCACGATCAGAAACGTCACGCCCACCAGCCCCGCGGAGCCCCTCATCACCCAGTCCATGGATTCGCCAATCGAAAGTATCTGTCGCCCGCCCCGTGGGATGGCATACATGATGGCGGCAACGATCACAGCCGACCCCACGGCCCAGAGCACGGATGTCGATCCGCTCCCCGCCATGATGCTGCCACCTCCCGTGATGTAGAGCCCGACGAAGATCATCAACACCATCACCAGCAGCGGTATGACGAGATCAATCGCATGGTTTGGTGCGTGCTCGACCGGCTGCACGTCGGCGACTTCTTCTGAAATGAGTGGGTGGGATCCCGGACGGATGACGTCTCCCGTCGTTAGTGCACGGCGTTCGGCGCGGAGCATGGGGCCAAATCCCCACCCCGTGAGGGCGAGCACGAGGCTAAACAGGATGGCAAGCAGGCTGTAAAAATTGAAGGCCAGCGCGCCGATGAGCGTTTGGACGGCGCCATCCGAGATGCCCTGAGCGGCTAGCAGCCCCAGCACATAGGCGCCCCATCCATTCAATGGGATCGTCATGCATACGGGGGCGCTGGTGGAGTCGCAGTAGAAGGCGAGTTTTTCGCGAGCCAGCTTCAACTTGTCGAAGAACGGACGGCTCACGGCACCGACGGTGAGGGAGGTGATGCTCGATTCGACGAAGATCAGCATCCCCACGGTCCAGGCCAGCAATTCCGCGCCGCGCCGGGTCGTGCCCCACCCCCGGCGCTGCGCCCATCCCACAAATCCGGCAACGCCGCCCGAGACCTGGACGAGCGCGATCAATCCTCCGACAAGGAGGCAGAAAAAGATGATCCTAGTATTGCCGGCGTCGCCGAACACGGTGACCAGCTGCTCGATCAGCCCGTCCAGCCCTCGAAAGACGTTCCAATCCGCGAGGATGAGCGTGCCGATGTAGAGCCCGGCGAGTAGCGACAGGTACACCTGGCGCGTCCACATCGCGAGGACGATCGCGACGATAGGCGGAAGAAGTACTATCCAGTCCACGGACCGCAGGTGAAGAGCTTGTGTGAGGGGCGGTTCGGCATTGTCGGTGTTCTAGGTGCCGCGAAGGAACGCGACGACAGCCTCTTGGCTGACCTCGACGTCGCTGTACGCACACAGTCGTAACGCGGCTGCGGGATAATCGTCGAGTACGACGGGACTTCCGAGAGCGACGACGATCGTCCGATGCCGGGCAACGAGCTCCGCAGCCAGATGGTGCTGCTCCGGGAGCAGGCCGAAGGCATGCCAGGCAGCAGGTTTCACGACCAGCGCGAGGACAACGATCCGGCTGCTCTCGGCGAGCGATCGGATGTCCCCGAGCTCTGCCTCCGTCGCCTCCGGTCCGACCTGACGGTAGCGCGCTCCCGGGAAAGCGCGTCTGAAAGCTTCCCCGAAGGGCTCCTCTTCAGGATCCAGCCGGGTTGTGTGCGGCTTGATGAGTACGCCAAGGATGTCTTCTCCTTTCTCCTTCAACGGCAGCACGCCCCCCGACCCGCCGACCACATCGAGGGCCGAGTACGCCACGCGATGGGCGAGATCGCGCGTTGACGCAGCGCCTATCGGATCGGCATCGAACAAGGTCTCAGGCGCGCCAAAGATATCCCCGCCGAACCTGTCGATCAAACGCTTCTTCAGACCGAGGACTCGCGCGACCGCCGCGTCGACGATCTCCTCCTCGAGCACGCCCTCGTCCACGGCGTTCACGATGCCATCCACCGCAGCGATGGGATCGGGGACATCCAGGAGGATGTCCACACCCGCGGCGACCAGAGCCGCAGCCTGGCTTCCGGCATCCGGATGTGAGTTTCGGATGGCTCCCATGAGCAGGCTGTCCGTGATGGTGGCGCCGCGAAAGGACATCTCATCGCGGAGAAGATCTCGCAAGATGGCCGGCGACAGCGTGGCCGGCCGCTCCGGGTCGAGAGCCGGATAGATGACGTGGGCCGTCATGACCAAATCGACGCCCTCGTCGATCGCCGCACGAAATGGGAGCAGATCGAAGGCTTCCATCTCGTCGCGGTCCGCCCTGACGACGGGGATCTCGGAGTGCGAATCCTGGCTCGTATTGCCGTGGCCGGGGAAGTGCTTGGCGGTGGTCAGGAGGCCCTCCGCCCGAGTCCCGCGGATGAACGCACGAACGTATCGGGCGGCTTCGTGAGGATCGGCGCCGAACGCGCGCGTCGCGATGATCGGGTTGCGTGGATCACGGTTGACGTCCGCCACCGGCGAACATGTGATGTGGATGCCGCTCGCCAGCGCCTCGCGGGCCTGCGCACGGGCGGATGATTCGAGAAGCTCCTCCGAGCCGGCGGCGGCGTAGGCGCGCGCGTGCGGGAAGACCGTGGCACCGCGAATCTGTTGACCCACGCCTCGCTCGATGTCCGAGGCGACAAGTAGCGGTACGCGGCTGTTTCGCTGGAGCCGGGACAGCGCTTCTCGGGTGGACGGATGGGCGCCGTTGAAGAGAATCAGCCCGCCAACAGGGCATGCATCGAGCAGCTTCTCGAACCGATCGAGGTCCTCGGATACGCGAACCGGAGGCGGCATGTTGGAGCCGAGGCGCGGAAACATAAGCTGGGCCGCTCGCTCATGCAAGGTCATCCCCTGGAGATTCATTTCCGATAGAGCCCTCGCTCCAGAATGAATTCGTGAACTTGCTCGGGGACCAGAAACCGCACGGTACGCCGTTCCTGCAGGCGCTGCCGAATGACCGTGCCGGATATGTCCAGGAGAGGTGCATCCGCAAACTGCATGCGAGAGCGGAATTCGGGAGCACCCTTTTCGTCTTCGTAACCAGGGCGCGGGTAGACGATCAGGGGCGCGCGACGGACGATCTCATCCGGCGAGCGCCAACCCCCGAATCCGGCGAGGCTGTCGCTGCCGATGATGAGGAAGAACGTGGCCCCTGGGCTCGACTCTTGCAGTGAACGGATCGAATCGTTGGTATACGACGGACCGGGACGCCGAAGCTCCAGATCGCTAACCCGGAAGGCCTCGTGAAGCGCCACCGTACGCCGCGTCATCTCGAGTCGATCTTCCGGCGAGGCGAGGTCGGCCGCCTCCTTGAATGGCGATTGGCGGTTCGGCACCCACAGAATCTCATCGAGACTAAACTGCTCCCTGACCATTTCGGCCACGATCAGATGGGCGACGTGAGGAGGGTTGAAGGATCCTCCGAAAAACCCGATGCGTGCACCCGGCGGGTACGTGGAGTCGTAGCGAAGGCCGGCGGCCGGCGGAATGTCCGTCACGCTTCAAGCATCCGATGATTCGATGTCGGGCGCATAGCGTCTCGCGTTTCCGCCGATGTGATGATGCGTGCCCTAAACGCTCTCCTCGAGCGCCTCCAGGGCGGCCACGGCGCGGCGATAGTAGCTCTCGGCCTCCTTGATGAGAGGGCTGTCCGGGAAGAGCTGTACGAGACGATCGTAGTTATTCACGGCAGCCTGGAGGCGCTCCGGCTGCCGAGAGAGAACGCTGCGCTCACTGAATGCCACGTAGGAGCGTATCGCGCCGAAAAGTGCATCATCGGCCCAGGGCGTATCCGGATACGTATCGAATACGTTTTCGTACGTCAACGCGGCGGCTTCAAACAATTCGCGCCCCTCGTACTGCCGGGCGGCCTCGAGCTCCTTGCGGGCCAGCTTTCCTCGAAGCTCTCGAATGCGGGCCTCTGCGTCATCGGCCAACTCGGATTGAGGATAGCGGTCCAGAAAGAGCTGAAAGTACTGGATGGCCTGCCGGGTGTTGGACTGATCGAGCTCGTAAGCCGGCGAGATCATGTAATAGGACATGGCGCGCTCGAATTCCGCTTCCTCCGAGCGAGGATCGGTGCGGAACGTGGCGATGAAACGGGTGAATTCGCTGGCGGCGAGTATGTAATCCCCGTTGTTGTAGTACGACCGTGCCAGATATAGCTGGGCATCGGCGGCCACTTCGCTGGTGCGACCATAGTCGAAAACACCCTGGAAATACTCCGCGGCGCGGTCGTAACGGCCACGTTCGTACAGCGCCAGACCACGTTCGTACGCTTCTTGCGGCGAGTCGTAGCGAGCCCGACCGCTGCCGGAACATGCCGAGAACAGGATCGCGGCTGCTAGAACAGCGGCAGTGACGGGGTTCCGGAATAGCATAGAGGAAGAGGTGCCTGTAAAGTCCTGCGGAAGTACGTCCCCCCTATTCGGCTGTTCCGATTGTGCATGGCCCCCTGCAGTCCGACGGACAGGATGTGCATGCCGCCCGGAACGGCAGCCCCATCTATCGGATGAGGCTGACGCGACCGTCGCGAAAGCGGAAGAAATAGAGGGCCTGGTTGACGTTCGAATTGTCAAAGCCGATGCGCAATCCGAGTCCCTGATATTCGGGAGCGTTTCGGATGCGCTCGTGCAGCGGACGAGAATCGTCGCCCAGCATTTGCGGGATGAGAAATCGCGCGACATCGTATCCGCTGAACGCGAGGCGCCCGATGGTCTGATCGGGGTTCGGCCGCTCGCCGTTGATCTCGGCGAATGTCTCCATGAACGCGATCACGGATGCGTCTTCCTCATCGACGTGGAAGTCGCTGCTATACGTGGTTTCGTAGCGGGACGCCTTGGCGGCGCTGGGTAGTCGATGCCACTCCGTATTTCCGAGAACGCGTATGCGGCCGGCCAGGCCCATCCGATCGAGGCTCGTGAGCGCCGCATCGACGCGGGCGATCGTTTCGCCGCCGCCGATGGGCATGTACACGGCTCGGGCCATCGACACGGTGTCGGCGCCGATGAGGTCCGGAAGTTGTTCCCAGTCGTTGCGCGACGAGAAGACCTTGTAGTAGTGGACGGTCCCGCCCTGGAGCATGACCTCATCCTGAAAACCCTCGGCCATCCGCTCGCTGATCTGATCGCGATCCCGCTCGGCGATGATGCCGAAGTCGTCGAGTCTCAGGCCGCGCATCGCGAAGCGCCCCATGAGCCGTCCGCGGATCGAGATCGTCGGGTTGGCCTGGAACACGTAGGTTCGCCCTTGCGACACGGCCTCGTCGTTGGCCAGCGGGGGGATCAGCACGACACCGGCGCGATCGGCGGCCTGCGCCGCGGCCTGCGCCTCGGGGCTGTACAGAGGGCCGATGATGGCTTCGGCGCCCTCACCCGCGAGCTCCAACACGCGCTCCGCGGCGCGGGAGGCATCGGCACCCGTATTACGGAAGACCATGCGGATGGGATCGTTCGGATTGAGCAGGTTGTGCTCGTCGATGGCGATGCGAATTCCGGTGAAAAGGGCCTGCGCGAGCGTAGCATGATCTCCGTCGATCGGTAGAATGATGCCGATGGTTCGCACGCGCCGATCGCCTCCGGCCCCGTCGCGGGCTTCTTCGGCGAGTCGCCGGACGCGCCGCGCCTCGGCGAGGTAACCGCTTGTGGGGTATCGGTCGATGAGCTCGTCGAGCACGTCGATGGCCTCCTCGAACTGGCCGTCGCGGTACAGCGACTTTCCGGCCATGAGCATCGCCGCCGTCGTCTTCCTGTTGACGTCATAGGTCCGAAAGACCAGACGGAAGCGCCGATAGGCCATCCCGTAGTCCCCTTCCTCGAAGGCTTCCAGCGCCTGTGCGAAGATGGTCTCGGCGTCCTCGATCGTCGGCACCGGCGCCTGTGCCCATGCGGGCGGCACGCTACCCACCCACCCGATCACGACCAAAACGGCAGTCGCCACTCGCAAAAAGCGTCGGACCGGCCCACCGTCCACATCTGTTCTCCGCACTACACGAAAGAGGTGAGATCCGAAGATGGTGTTTGGGCGGACAGCCTGCCCGCCAGGTCTATCGTGCAGCCGTCCCATCATTCCCATTCGATCGTCGCGGGCGGTTTTGAGCTGATGTCGTAGACAACCCTGTTGATGCCGCGAATCTCGTTCACAATGCGATTGGAGACGCGCCGCAAGAAATCGTAGGGCAGCTGGGCCCAATCCGCCGTCATCCCATCGACACTGGTCACCGCCCGGAGAGCGCACACGTTCTCGTACGTCCGCTCGTCGCCCATGACGCCGACGGATCGAACGGGCAGCAGCACGGCGAATGCCTGCCAGACCTTATCGTAGAGTCCGCTCATCTGCAGTTCTTCGATGAAAATCGCGTCTGCCTCGCGCAGTAGTTCGAGGGCACGCGGCGTGACGGGTCCGAGCACCCTGATCGCCAACCCCGGCCCCGGAAAAGGATGCCGGTTGATGATGGCCTCCGGCACGCCGAGTAGCCGGCCAATCTCGCGAACCTCATCCTTGAACAGCTCGCGGAAAGGTTCGATGATCTCAAAGTTCAGCACCTCGGGCAAGCCGCCCACATTGTGGTGGGTCTTGATCGTTGCTGACGGACCCTTGAAGGACACGCTCTCGATCACATCCGGATACAACGTGCCCTGCGCGAGGTAGGCGGGGCGCCTTCCGATTTCGTCCGTAATCTCGGCCGTGGCTTGCTCAAAAACCTCAACGAATGTGTTGCCGATGATCTTGCGCTTCGTCTCCGGATCGGCCACCCCGCTCAATCGCTCGAGGAAGAGATCGCTCCCGTCTATGGCCTTCAGGCGAATGTGGAAATGATCTCGGAAGGTCTTCTGGACCTGCTCCCACTCCCCTTTCCTGAGTACGCCGTTGTTGACGAAGATGCAGGTCAGCTGATCGCCGATGGCCTCATGCAGGAGTACGGCGGCCACGGAGGAATCCACGCCTCCGGAAAGCCCGAGAATGACGTGGTCCTCACCGACGGTCTCGCGAATCTCCCGCTTCTTCTCGTCGATGAACGAGGCGGGCGTCCAGTCGCCGCGACATCCGCAGATGTCGAGCACGAAGTTCTCCAGCACCAGCCGGCCCGCATCGGTGTGCACAACCTCGGGATGAAACTGGACACCGTAGTGCGGCAGTGTCTCGGACCGCACAGCGGCCACCGGCGCGTTGTCGGTGTGCGCGATGACGCGATATCCATCCGGCAATTTCGTCAGGCTGTCGCCGTGGCTCATCCAGACGGTGGAGCCATCCGGCACGCCATCGAGGAGCCCATCGGACTCGTCGATGATGAGGCTCGCCCGCCCGAATTCTCGATGGTCGGCGCGTTCGACGACTCCGCCGGAGAGGTGCGCCATCGCCTGGAGACCGTAGCAGATTCCGAGAATCGGCATCGGATCGCCTTCTTCCCGCTCCATTCGCAGAAAGGCTGCGTCCAGCTGAGGGGCATCTGAATCGTAGACCGAGCATGGCCCCCCCGAAAGAATGAGCCCACGGGGCTTCAAGGCGGCGATCTCATCCGGCGGCGCCGTACACGGATGGATTTCGGAGTAGACGCCGACCTCCCTCACCCTCCGCGCGATCAGCTGCGTGTACTGACTTCCAAAATCCAGAATAACAATTCGTTCGTGCATTTGAGGTGCTGGTTGCACGACGCAGGTCGCACAGTCAAACTCCGTGTTCGCGATACGGCATCCGGCTGCCGGAGCGAATCATCAATCTACCATTTCGCGGTAATCGTCGGCGGAAAGGAGGTCTTCGATCTCGTCTGGATTGGACAGTTCCACTCGAATCATCCATCCCTTCCCGTATGGGTCCTCGTTGACGAGTTCCGGGTGCGTCTCCAGATCTTCGTTCACCTCGATGACCCGCCCACTCAGGGGCATGAAGAGCTCGGACACCGTTTTCACGGCTTCCACGGTACCAAAGGCGTCGTCCTTGGAGATCTCCGTTCCGACTGGCTCGAGCTCGACGAAAACGACATCGCCCAGCTCCCCCTGCGCAAAATCGGTTATGCCTACGACGGCGATGGAATTGTCGGACTCCAGGCGCACCCATTCGTGCTCTCTGGTATAGCGAAGTTCGTTCGGTAAGTTCATGTGGATGTTTCTCGGCTGGATGTAATCAAACGCGGAGCCGTCCTTTTTCACGCTTCGACGTCCATCGGTTGGAGCTCGAACGACTCAAGAAATCGCGTCGTGAACTCACCCGCCTGAAAGCGGGCGTCGTTGAGAACTTGCTGATGAAACGGGATCGTCGTCTTAACGCCTTCGATCACGAACTCATCGAGCGCGCGGATCATCTTTCGTATGGCGAGCTCGCGCGTGCGTCCTCGCACGATCAGCTTGGCGATCATCGAGTCGTAGTACTGCGGGATTCGGTATCCCGCGTACGCGTGCGTATCCACGCGAACGCCGGGTCCTCCAGGAGGATGGAACGCCGTGATGATGCCGGGTGAGGGGCCAAACTTGTTGAATGGATCCTCGGCGTTGATACGGCACTCGATAGCATGACCGTCGAGTGAAATCTCGCGCCGGCGGATATTCTCTCCCATGGCCACCCGGATCTGATACTCGATGAGGTCGGCGTCCGTAACCTCTTCGGTGACCGGATGCTCCACCTGGATCCGCGTGTTCATCTCCATGAAGTAGAAATTCCGATCTGCATCGACGAGGAACTCGATGGTGCCCGCACCCTCGTAGTTCACGGCCTCGCCGGCCAGGATCGCCGCCTCGCCCATTGCGCGCCGGAGCTTCTCGTCAACGATAGGGGAGGGAGATTCCTCGATGAGCTTCTGATGACGGCGCTGGATGGAGCACTCGCGCTCGCCGAAATGGATGACGGTACCTTTCCCATCACCCAGAATCTGGATTTCGACATGACGAGGATCGACGACAAACTTCTCGATATAGAGTTCGGGACTTCCGAAGGCGGCTTCGGCCTCCGTGCGGGCCGCCGTGAACTGGCGCGCAAAGTCAGACGCCTCGGTAACGACCCGCATGCCCCGGCCGCCTCCACCCGCGGAGGCCTTGATCATGACCGGGTAGCCGATCTCTTCGGCGATCGCGCGGCCATCTTCGACGTCGCTTATGATGCCATCCGAACCCGGCACCACGGGCACACCGGCCTTCAGCATGGTGCGCTTGGCGGCGCTCTTGTCGCCCATCAGGCTGATCGTTTCGGCGGATGGGCCGATGAACTTGATGCCGTGATCCGCGCATATGGCGCTGAAATCGGCATTTTCCGACAGGAATCCATAGCCCGGGTGGACGGCATCGGCCCCGGTCACTTCGACGGCGGCGATGATACGGTCCGGCCTCAGGTAGCTCTCGCGCGAGGGCGGCGGCCCGATGCAAACGGCCTCGTGGGCGAAGCGAACGTGGAGGGCGTCTCGATCGGCGGTTGAGTAGACGGCCACCGTGCGCAGTCCCATCTCGTGGCAGGTTCGGATCACGCGGAGGGCGATCTCTCCACGATTGGCGATGAGGACCTTCTTGATCACAGCGTCGGGTCTGGCCTTCGCATCATTGAGTTCGGACTACGCGGCCCTCCGGTCGAGCGCCGTGTTCATTCGGTTTCGATCACGAACAGCGGTTGATCGTACTCGACGGGCTGGGCATCCTCAACGAGGACCTTCCTGACGGTGCCGCTCACCTCGCACTCGATTTCGTTCATGAGTTTCATGGCCTCGATGATGCAGAGTACATCCCCGGGATTCACTTCGTCGCCAACCTCCACGAAGGCATCCTCGCCGGGTGCGGGCGCGCGGTAGAACGTACCAACGATGGGCGCCCGCACGATGACTTCGTTCTCGCCGCGCCGTTCTTCCTTGGCTTCCGTCGCGATTCTTTCCGCCGGATTAGATGCCGCGTCCGCGGCAAGATGGGTCTGGTTTATCGGCGGGGCGGGAACCGGCTGAGCAGGCACCGGCGGCCCAGGAGGCGGATAGGCCCCTACCGGATAGGGCAGGCCATACTGCTGCGGATAGACGGGCGACTGGAGTGTAACCGTAGGCGAGTTCTTGCGCACGATGAGCTTGAACTCATCCTCCTCGATCTCCACCTCGGCCACACCACTCTCTGCGACGATCTTCAGCAACTCCTTGATTCGAGCTAAATCCATTCGGTGGTACCTTCTCGCCCTATGAAATGGGAGGTAGGGTTGCCGGACGCACGTTATTCCTCGCGTCAGCGAGCCGTTGAGACGCGGGTGACATACTCACCGGTTTCCGTGTTGATCGTGATGACATCCCCCTCTTCGATAAACAGGGGCACGTTCACCACGGCGCCGCTTTCGACCGTAGCAGGCTTCGAACCCCCTGTGGCCGTATCACCGCGAAGACCCGGATCGGTCTTCACCACGGTCACGTTCACTTTCTCGGGTAATTCCACCGTGAGCGGCTCATCCTTCTCGGCGTGGAAGAGGATGTCGACGGCTTCCCCTTCTTTCAGGAACTCGCGGCCTTGAACGCGGCTGGCCGGCAGCGAAAACTGCTCGTACGTCTCCAGGTTCATCAGATGCAGACCCAGATCATCCTCGTACAGAAACTGATGAGGACGACGCTCTATCCGAGCGGTCTCGATTCGCTCCCCTGCCCGAAACGTATTGTCGACCGTCTTGCCGCTCCGCACATTCTTCAGCTTCGTGCGGACAAAAGCGCCGCCCTTGCCAGGCTTCACATGGAGAAACTCGACGATCGTCCAGAGATCGCCGTTCCAGATGATAGTAAGCCCGTTCCTGAAATCACTGGTATCTGCCATACAATGTTCGAATTCATTGGCCTGCGCCGATCACATTCGTTGAGCGCTTCGGCGAATCGTCAATATACCCTTGGGTTCGCTTGCGAGTCAATCTGGCGGTCTGGCGAACGCGCACCGCGGTATGCTTCTCCACCATCACACAGAATTCAAATCGGGGGACAATCTTTCCAGGCCGAAAGAGGCATTTTCTGGGGGCGAGGGACGCACCTCCCGCTCTGCCGGCGTCCTCAACGGAGAGCCAATCATCCTGAATTGAGTACAAGATTGGAGAATACCGAGCGGATCGCTCTCAAAATGAGAGTAAGGATCCAGGAGAATGGAGGGTGCCCGCACGAATCTCGATGCCCTTTACAGGAGAGAACGTGCGATAAGATGCTCTCGAGTGAGCTCTCGAGAAACGCGGCATACCATTTGTGAGCCTATCTCCTACCACCGAAGCGCAGCGTAATGGACACCACCACCACCAGGCCTTACGCTCCCAAGATCTCATCCGGCATAGCTGTCGTTGATGAGGCCTGGGGCGGATTGTATCAAGGCGGATCCTATCTTGTTTACGGGCAGGCCGATGGCGGTCGGAGCCTCGCGGCTCTGTTCTTCTCGCGCGCGGGCGTGAATGCCAACGAGAAGTGCTTGTACGTCACATCGAACGCCATCGAGGAGCTTGCGCGACGAGCCCGGCGCGTAGGAATTGATCTGCAGCCGGCGATAGATGCAGGCTGTCTCGAAGTCCTCCAGCTGCCGGCATCGATCGAGACGACGCCCTCGCAGCGCTCCGGCGTGGACGACCTTCTCACCGGCACCCTGTCCGATCTCGTCGAAGAGGTGGAGATCAAGCGACCGCGTCGTGTCGTGATCGATACCTTCATGCCGTTCGTCCGCTTCGGCTCGTTCGCCCGGTTTCGATCCCTCTTCATTGCGATGCTCGAGCGCATCGATGCGACGGACGCCACGCTCATGCTGACGATGGCTGAGCCGGCGAACGATGATTCGAGGAAGGTGATCGCCTTCATGCGGAGTCAGACGACGGGCACGCTGCACGTGGAGGCCATCGAGCCGGCGGAGAAGCTGGCTACCCGAAAGATCACTCTGCTGCCAGGAATCGGGCATGGTGGACAGACAGCCGTTCGATTTTGGGAGGTCGAGGAGCAGCAAACCGAGCTGCTTTCCACGGAGACGGGAAGTTCGCGGCGTTTTCGATTCGCGGATGCGGAGCTTGTTGGTGATGATGCGCCCTCCCTGATAGATGCCCGGTGGGACGCGGCCGAGGAACCGGTCGAAACGGAGCCGAAGGGTCCCGGTCAGTACCCCGCAGGCGCCGTGAACGGCTCCTCTCACACCGCGGAGAAGGATGCGGCGGCGTTCGAATCCGTCCCCGCGCCGGCTGTTCACGGCGTGGACGACGCGCACGCCTGGCAGTCGTCGAGTGCGCCGTCGCGAAGTGCTCCGGACACGGGTGAGCGACTCGAGTTCACGACGCCCGAGGACGTGTCGATCGCGAATGATGTCATCGGCCGAGATGCCGCCCATGAACGCGAATCAGAGATTGCGGTCCAGACCGACCGCGAGCGATTCCGCGCGATTCTGCAGGATCGATATCTTCGCAGCAGCATCAACGAGGCACCCTTTCTGCTGATTGCGATGCGCATGGATCGTCGAGAGGATGTCACGACGAGGCCGTTCGACTTTGAGTTCATCCACGATCTCGTGAGCGAGTTGCTGCGCGATCAGGATGACGTCTACGTGGATCTCGATCGCGAGCGTCTGATCGTGATGCTGGGAGATACGGACGCCGAGGGCTCAAGACCGTTTTTTACCGAGCTTCGCCGTCGCCTTCGCGAAGAGGCGCCCCACCAGGCCGAGTACCTTCTGCAGTCGGTGTCGGCGATCGTCGTTCCGAACGGTCGCCCATTCCAGAACGCCGAGGAGTTCCTCTCCTACGCGCTGAACGAGGGTTGATCAGGTGTCCGTGTGCTGACGGCGCCCGGAACCGGGCTTCAGCTCCCGCCGGACTTCGTGGTGATCACGATGACGCCGCCTCCCCCTCGCAGGCCGTAAATCGACGTTTCGGGGCCTTTGATGATCTCCACCCTTCGCACGTCGGACGGATTGATGGTCCGAAGATCGGCCGTCATGGCCTGCATCCCATCCACGACCAGCAGCGGAGGCTGTGTGCTGCCCCTGATGCGGAGCTCACGATTCTCGTTCAAATAGACGCCGGGAAGACGCAAGATCTGCTCTGCTAACGGGATGTTGGGGTCGACATTGGTGATCACCGATGCGGAATTTCCCCGCCTTCCCTGCCCTGCACTGCCACAAGCTGCAAGAATTACGCAGGCAATGAGAGACAAAATAATGGAGAGGCGCATGCCTACCTCCACGGTATATGAGTGGGAGGCTAGATGGAGAGAAGATACGTAAGCTTCGCCACCCCGACGCGATCGTTCATAATGACGTTACGTCGGGGATCGAACACGTCATCATCCCCGTCCAGGAGATGATAGGACGTATTGAACACGAGAAACAGGTCGCTCCCTGGCGTGTGGATCCAATCGATACGAATGTTGGCCTGTAGATCGCGCGAGAAGTTGTCGTACTGGAAAAGTGCCTTGGCGAAAAGCTTACGGTTTGCCGCGCCGAGTACGGAAAGCCTGGCCGTGGTGGCCTCGAAATTGCCATTGGGGATGGGCAGATCGATCCAGGAGTGTCTCAATTCCGCCTCCAGGTTCAGATGGCGAGAGGGACGGAATCCTAACGCCCCCCGAAGATCCGTCCGGTCGCCACTATAGAAGCCGCCTCTGGAGGTTTCGAACGCGCCGTAGAGGCGCCGGCTCGAATCCGTTTCGCCGCTAAGCACTACGCGGGCGAAGTCGTAATCGGCATCCGGCAGAACGGCATCCGGCCGTATGGAAAAGGGAGTTTCGAGTCGCTCGAACTGCCGGATCACGTCTATTCGCAGGAAATCGCGGCGATTGAAATCCAGGCGCGACAGGAAACGCGCTTCGGTCGACTGAAGCTGGCCATCCTGACCCTCGATGTACGCGTAGTCCGTCTGCAACTGAATCCGACGCATGGCCGGCACCGGCTTCCAGTCCACGACCGGCGAAAACAGGAGCCGGCCTGCATAATGCCGCATATCTCGTCGGCGGACGAAACCCAGCGCCGGATCATAATTCTCCCCGACGCTCGTGAATGCGATGCTCGCTCCGTATCGATCATTCTGAAGGCGCAGTCCGACATGGCCTGCCCCATCATTAAAACGCGCGTCATCTTGCCAGACGTGCGTGAACCACGAGCTTAACTCGCTATAGCTCCAGAATCGGTACTGTGCGTCGATTCCGGCGGCGCGATTGAAGCGATCGGCACGCTGCAGATTCGTAAAGATACCGCCCACAGTCGCCCGGGGGAAGATGTCGGTTCGGATGCGGGCAACGCTGTTGTTGGTGCTGCGCGAGCCGAGAAACTGGTTCATCCTCGAACCCGTCTCGATGTTGAGCAGCCCGACGGATACGCGCCCTATCTGCCCCGTGAGGCGGGCGCCCGCGAGGATCTGCTCATTCAGACCAATTCGCCGCGAGAAGAAGGTCTGGGTCGATTGCGCAGTGCCGTGCTCGAAGAGGCCCGAGCGCTCCAGGAAGAACTCGCGTTTCTCGGGAAAGAACAGGTTGAACCGGGTGAGGTTGAGCTGCACGTTGTCGGCCTCGACCTGAGCGAAGTCGGTATTGACGGTCAGGTCGAGCGTGAGGCTCGACGTGAGGCCGTACTTGAAGTCGACGCCGAAGTCGCGCGTCACGTCCACACTCGTCGCCGTGCTCGTCGGATCGTCCCGAACCTCCTGCGCACCCGTGATCACGTACGGCTTGATCTCGATGTGCCTGCCGCGGCGAACGTTGCGGATGCCTCGTAGGACGCCATACTGAGAAACGGCCGCCACCGCACCGAACGATCCGTACTCGAGGCCGATGCGCGGCCAGATCACGCGTTCATTCTTCCGGTTGATCATTCGCGAGAGCATCAGGCCGAACTCGAGCTCCTCGCCTTCCGGAAACCGGAGCTGGCTGAACGGGATGGAGACTTCGAGCGTCCAGCCCTCGTCGTCTATGACTGTCTCGCTTCGAAAGACCGCGTCCCACGAGAAGCTGTCGATCGTGATGCTCTCATCGGTAATGGTGGCGTCATCCTGCGTGCCGAGGGCGTTCATCTCGAACAGATACGCGTTCCGCCCATCGCGATATGTGTCTAATCCGATGTAGGCGTGATCATCGCGATCGTTGCGCCCACCGCGCTCGAGATTCTTGGCTCGGATGCGACCCGGATCTCGGTCGTAGAATCGAAATGCAAAGTAGAGGTGGTCGCGATCGTAGGCAATCCGCGCCTCGCTTCGTTCGCTGGCCGGGGAGCCATCGGACGGCCAGACCTGAATGAAGTTGGTGATCGGCGGAATGGACTGCCACACCGGGTCGTCGAGGCGCCCGTCGATGCGGGGCGGCTGATCGACAAACACGGCGGTCGTCACAAACGGGGCAGCCGCCGCAGAGTCGGCAGCCCCGGCCGGCGGCGTCGGCTGGCTGACGGCGGGCGTCGTCAAACCTATGGCGGCCAACAGAACTATCGTGGGAGGACGCACGCCGCTATCTCCGGAGTTAATGACAGGCAGGGGAACGATCGCGCGGCGGCGAAAGCTCCCCTGCCCTACAAGCCTGTTTCGGCCTCGTCAGGCGTTCGAAAGGTCGCGAAGCGCCTCGGCCAGCATCCGAACCTTTGTGGTATCGGATGAGCCGTTCGCGTCAGTATCGACGCCTGCAGCGAGCTGAGACAGTGCATTGCGCCGCTGGGCACCCCTCGCGGCCTCAGCCCGATCCAGCTCCGTCCGAATTTGGGAAATCCTCTGCGCCGAAAGACCACCGGATCGCTCGAGCTGATCCACGTAGGCTCGCGCCAGCGCGAAGCTAGCCGGCCATTCGATCCGCGGCTGTCCCTGGGCGTTCAGATAGCTGAGCCGGACCGTCCGGGAGGCCTCGATCTCGTTCTCGGAGACATACTCGCTCGGAACGAGCTCGAAGATGTCGAGACCGCGAGCGATCTCGGAGCTCACGATGGCGCCGTTGTACCAGTACACGGACCAGCTCCCTCCCATATCCATCCGCTCCGGATTGATGGGCCCTCGATCGTGGAATGCTATCTCAATGGGATTGCTCGGGTCCGTCCAGTCGTAGACGGAGATCCCGCCCTGGTACCAGGCCTGCACCATGATATCCCGGCCTGGAATTGGAATCAGGGACCCATTATGCGCCACACAGTTTTCCTGCTCCGTCTGAGGAGCGGGCATCTTGTAGTAGCTCTGGAACTCCATCTTCGAGCCGTTGATGGTGAAGATGGCGTTGGCCCCCCACTCCATCGGGTCTGTCTCGCGGCATTTCGGCTGCCCGCCTCCGCCCCATTCGTCGGTGAAAACGACCTTGGAACCATCGTTGCTGAAGGTGGCGGAATGCCAGTAGGCGAAGTTCGAGTCCGCGACGGCGTCGATGCGCCTGGGGTTCACCGGATCCGAAATGTCGAGCAGCAGGCCGTAGCCTTCGCAGGCCCCTCCTGCGAGTCCGATCTCCGGGTAGAGCGTGATGTCATGGCACTGCGTCGGGCCGGGACGGGGGCCGTCGACGTTGGCGCCGTGTTCGGACTCCCTGGCCGCAAGGGCCTCACGAAGCGCGAGGCTGTCGGCGGCCGTGGGCTCGCCTCCGCCTCCGCGGCTCATGACGATATCCGCGAGAAGGCTCTGAACAGCATTGTCGGAGAGGACGTAGGGGGTGCCGCCCATGTTCATGATGAAGCCGCCCGTCCGGCGCGCCTCCTCAACAGCGGCAATATCGGCCGGGGCGAGGCCGTGCTGCTCGGGTTCGGTCAGACCCTCGAAAATCCGGGGGGAGTTCACGATGGCCGCTTCTTGCGGGTTGTCGAGGGGCACACGGATCACCTCGATTCGGAAGAGCGCGGAGTTGGGATCCTCGGTCGGCGGGGCGCTCACGCAGCCGGGAAGTTCCTCCTCGGGACGCACCGTCGCAGAGCCCGAAACGTAGATGTACACATTCTCGTCGTCGTCGGGATCGACCAGCACCGAATGCGTATGGGACCCACGGCAGGTCTGTACGTTGTGGACGTACTCCGGATTGCGGATGTCGCTGATATCAAAAATCCGAATGCCACGCAGCCGGTCGGGGCTCACGCGCTCCGCGACGCCCTGCGTTCCGCAGTCCAGACGGCCGCCAAGACCCTCACCGGATACGAAGAGCAGATCACCGAAGACGGAGACGTCGCTCTGCGACGCCGGGCATACGTACTCGGTCACGAGCTGTGGATTCGCCGGATCGGTGATATCCCAGACGATGATGCCGTTGTAGTTACCCTGAATGACGTAGTTGTCCTTGAACGCCAGATCGGAATTGACCCCACCCACGAACGATTCGGGGGGAGGAACGCTGGCCAGCTTGCGCAAATTCCAGATCGCTTCCTCCGCGTCAAAGAGTCCGGGCGCAAGGCCGACACGAGGATCAGATAGTCTGGAAGGCTGGGTCGGGTCGACGGCTACCGGGGTCGTCGAGGGGGTATTTTCGGATACGGCTGCCGGTTGCTCGGCCGGTTCCGCAACGGGCCTGGGCGCGCAGGCGGCGATCAACAACAGACCGCCGATCAGGGCCGAGGTGCAAGCGGATTTCGAGACTTGCCGCCATCTCCGGCGTCCGTCTCCTGAGGTACAGATCATCTCGTTTCCAGTATGCCTCTAGTGTACGGTGATGGTGAGTTCATGCGTCAGTCGCCCGCGTCGGTAGGCTTGCGCTGATTCAACATCAGCTGCATCCGGGCGATCTCCGTGCGCTGATCGACCTGAATATCTGACGCCAGCTTGAAGGTTTCATCCCCCGCAGCGGCGCCATCTGTGTTAAAGAGGTGCTCCACCATGTCGACGGCGCCTGTATGATGCTGAATCATAAAGGTCAGGAAAAGCCGGTCGAACTCCGGGCCTCGAGCGGCATCGAGCTGCTCGAGTTGCTCCGCCGTCAGCATGCCGGGCATGTGCAAATGATGATCGCCGACCCCGTGCACCATGAGGTCGATTCCTTCGATGTGGACTTCGGGGACGACCTCGCCGCGATCCTCCAGCCACCGCTGCATAGTGGCGATCTCGTCGTTCTGTGCATTTATGATTCGGGCAGCAAGCGTCCGGATCTCGCTGTCGGCGCCATGGGATTCGGCCATCCGCGACATGATGAGTGCCTGGGCATGGTGCGCGATCATACCCTGCATGAAATCCACGTCGGCCTGTGTGTAGGCCATGCGCGCACTGTCGACACGCGCGCGGTACAGGGCCTCCAGACGTGCAAGCGATGAATCCGCCCTGCCGGTCGCGACCGGGGAATCAGGACTCGATTCTGTTCCGGCGGATGTCGATCGAGTTAACGGTTCGTTCGCATCGCCTGCTACCGGCGCCGTGCTACGGCATCCCGTAACAACGAGGCACGCTAGTAAGCAGGCGGCGGCCCAGCTCTGACGGAGGGGCCGCCGCCGACGCGTGCGCGTGGGGTTCAAGATCACGTGTCGTAGAGCAGATAGTAATCCGAAAATGCGGATACTCTACAGCACGTAGACGTCAAAAGTTCGAGCCGGATGCAGACATCTGGCGGCCGCCGGCATCTGCTTGCCGGTTCGACGCGGCCGC
Organism: uncultured Rhodothermales bacterium; assembly: GCA_965651265.1. Lineage (GTDB taxonomy): Bacteria > Bacteroidota > Rhodothermia > Rhodothermales > VXPQ01 > CBFGRV01. The sequence continues at coordinate 39,291 of CBFGRV010000017.1, read as the reverse complement.
ACAGGCCCGCTACTTCGCTGCCGCGTCCTGACGCTCGGCAGCACCGTTCGGATTGAACTGCACATTCCCGGTATAATTGAAGAGCCAACCGACTCCATACCGATCGATGCAATCGCCAAACAACTCCGCCCACTCGGTAGGCTCGAGCTCCATGTTCACCTTGCCGCCTTCCGACAAGGCAGCAAAGGCCCTCTTCGCGTCCTCTGCAGTTTCGGGCTCGACGGTGAGTTGCACGTTGTTGCCGGGCACGTAAGGCTCTTTATACGAATCCGGGAAGTCGCTCCCAATGATGCTCAGCCCATTGCCGAGATCGAGGTAGATGTGCGCGATCCTGTCAAGATCGCCCTCCGGCATACCGGCCGTCATTTGCAGGTCTCGATAACGGAGGACGGCCGTTATCTCGCCTCCGAAAATGCTCTGGTAAAAATCGAACGCCTCGCGGGCATTCCCGCCAAAATTGAGGCACGGCGTCAAGGCTTTCATGATTGCGCTCTGTTTATGTGGATGGTAGCCATCTCGGATTCAATCGGAAGATGGCGGGTTAATGGATTACACGCCATGTGCATAATGGACAACGTGGGGTGGTGTTTGCGACACACTCTTTGCGTATCGTTGCCAAAAAAACTGCCCAAATACCCATGAGACGCGTTTCAATACTCGTTTATGAGGATGCCATCTTGTCGGCGATTTCGAGCACGCTCGACATCCTCGCGGGCACCAATCGCTTCTTGATGGAATCCGGAAAACCGCCCGTCTTCGAGATCGAGCTCGTGAGCGAGAAGTTGAAGAACATTCAGCTTCATCATCCCGCACAGTTCATCTGCCATAAGACGCTTGCCGAGGCCAACGAGACGGATCTGATCATTGCTCCCGCCTTCAACGGTCCGCCCGATGATGTGCTCGAAAAAAATCGCGCGCTCATAAACTGGATCCGATCGATGGTGCAGCGCGGGGCAGAGGCCGCCAGTCTGTGCTACGGGAGTTATTTCCTCGCCGAGGCAGGCCTGCTCGCAGGAAAGCCCTGCACTTCGCACTGGATGACGGTCGAGCACATGCAGCGCCGATATCCCCGGGCCATGGTTCTGCCGGATGCCGTCATTACGGATCACGAGGGGATATATACGAGTGGCGGCGCCTTTTCCTCGCTGAACCTCCTCCTCTATCTGGTCGAGAAATTCTGCGGACGTGAGGTGTCCGTTCATATCAGCAAGATCTTTTCGGTGGATCTCGATCGTGTCAGCCAGGCCCATTTCGCCGTCTTTCAGGGGCAGCGTGACCACGGGGATCCGGAGATCAGCGAGGCCCAGAGCTACATCGAACAGAAGTACAACGAAGACATCAGCATCGAGGAAGTAGCGGCGCGCGCGAACATGAGCCGACGAAATTTCGTGCGGCGCTTCAAGCGAGCCACCCACAACACCCCGCTGGAGTATCTGCAGCGAGTAAAGGTCGAGGCCGCGAAGAAGGCACTCGAAGCCGGTACGCACAACGTCAGTACGCTGATGTACGAGGTGGGCTACAACGACGCGCGCACATTCCGGACGGTATTCAAGCGATATACCGGGCTGACGCCGCAGTCCTATCGCGAGAAGTACAGCCGGGCGTAATCAGCGCCGCTCCTCCATCAGGCCGATCAGATTCTCGTCCGGATCGCGAATGAAGGAGATCCAGAGCTCGTGGTCGCCCATTCGGGCCGTGAGCTGAGGATCGCGTTCGCTCCTGGCGCCGCGAGCGACGACGGTCTCGTGGACGGCATCGAGGTCGTCGACCTTGAAGTACAAGATGGAGTTGGCCCCGGCGCTGCCTGCGCCCTGCGGCGTCGCGAGCATGATGCGCACGTCGCCGGCCTGGAGGAAGGCGAGCTGGGGCCCGGCTTCGAAGAGAAACTCGAGCCCCAGAACGTCTCTGTAGAAGGCGAGCGCGGAGCCCACGTCGCTAACCGTGAGCGCGATTTGACCGATTGGACCAATCCGGACGTCGGAGTTCGCCATGCTGTCTGAGTCTGCCTGAGGTGATGTTGGGGATCAGGCCGGTTGGCTTTCGGCCGCTTTGCCCTCGAAGGCCCGTCGCAGCTCGGCCAGGTCGAACTTTTGCATCCGTAAGAAGGATTTCGTGACGCGGGCGACCTTGTCGGCATCCGGATCGTGTAGCATATCGTGTAGCTCGGTCGGCGAAACCTGCCAGGCCACACCGAACTGGTCCTTGAGCCAGCCGCACTGCTGGGGGACGCCACCATCCAGCAAGCGCTCCCAGAAGTAGTCGATTTCCTGCTGATCTTTGCACTGAATGAGGAGCGAGAGCCCCTCGTTGAACGAGAAGTCGTGGTCTAGTCCGCCATCCATCGCCATGAACACCTCGCCGGCAAGGTGGAACTGCGCGTGAGCGACCGTCCCTTGCCGGTCCGGCTGTTCCGGGCCGTAATGTATGATGCCTACGATGTCGGAATCGTCGAAGATTGATGTATAGAAGCGGACCGCCTCCTCAGCACGCCCATTCTGGTCGCCGGCGAAAAGAAGGGATGGCGTGATCTTCTGGCCCACATCGGCGAGGTTGCCCTGTGAGAGCTGCCACGAGACTCCAAAGCGATCCTGGACCCATCCGTATCGTTCGCTCCAATCGTAGGATTCGAGGGGCATCAGGACCTGACCTCCCTCCTCCAGGGCAGACCAGAGCCGGTCGATCTCGTCGCGCGTTTCGCACACGACGAAGAAGGAAATCGACGGATTGATCTTGAAGAACGGGCCTCCGTTCAGGGCGATCATCTGATAACCGGCGACCTCGAACTCGATGGTCAGAACGGAGCCCTCCGGCATCCCGTGGATCTCGAATCCTTCCTTGCCGTAGCGCGCAATTCGCCCGATGGAGGAGCCATCGAACAGCGACGTGTAGAACCGGGCCGCTTCTTCGGCCTGGTTGTCGAACCAGAGATTCGGAATAATTTTCTGCATGGCTAAGCCTCCGTGGTTTGTAGCTCGCGGGACACACTTTACCAGTAGTCGTCCGGCGGGGCGGCGAATCGACAAGCCTCGTCGCTAATTGACGGGGCCTAGATATTTATCCAGCCAGGCGAGGATTTCCTTGATGTACTCGCTACGCGGTGGGATGTGGTCGGTGTCGTAAAGCTTGAGGACTTTGTGTTCGGGGGATGTGCCCAGGAGGTCGTACAGCGGCTGAATGCTTGTCTCGAGCGGCATGCGGGCATCGTATCGGCCGTTTAGCATCAGGGTCGGGATGGTGACCCGCGTGACGTAGTTGATCTGATCGGCCTCGGGCCGGGTTCGCCAGCTTCGAAGAGCACCGGGAGCCAGTATATTGACTTTCAGGCGGTTTTCGACGGCCGGAATGATGGCGCCGTACATGCCGCCCCAGCTCATCCCGTAGAAGGCGAATCTGTCCGAATCGATGTCATGACGCGTCTCGAGGTAATCGAGCGTGCGCCTGACGTCCTTCACCCATTGGATGACATACTCAACGTGCCGATACGATTCGTCGCCGACGTGCGCCTGCGCCGCCATCAATTCTTGCCGTTCGAAAGTCCCCTTGTAGACGGGATATACGACGGCTCTGCCTCCCTTCAGCAGGAATGAGAGGAAAATGGGGAATTCGTAGTACTCGGTGATGTTTTCGCTGGATGTCTGGAAGAGCGAGGCCGAGCCCGGGAAGTAGACGACCGTCTGAAAGGGAGGGCCCGTGTTGGTGGGCAAAAAGAGATGGAGGATCAATCGCTCGCCGCCGTAGGCTGCATCGACGCTGATCCGCTCGTGTATCCAGTCCTCCGCGCTCTCATCGCGAGCCTCCAGTTCGGCATTTAGCGGAAGGTCATCGTAGTCGAATTGTGCGCGGTAGACTTCGAAGACCTCGTCGGAGACCGGCTCCTCCTCGTAGAAATTGCGCCCCTCCACGAACTGAACCGGGCCAAAGGCAGCCTCCGGTACCTTTTCGGGGTCGGGATAGAGGGCCGTTCGGAAGCCGTTCGTGGCGGAGCGATCGAACGGCGGCGCCTGCGTCGGCTGTGTAAAGCGGTAGGTATTGTCGTTCCAGGCGCCCCCACGAAGCATGCGACCAAGCGGCGTCTCGTTCCAGCACCATTCGCGGACGTTTCCGGCCATGTCGTAGGCCCCGAAGGAGGTCATCCCGGGCAGACTTCCGACGGGCACGGGTCCCTCCTCGCCGAAATTACTGAAGGGCGCGAATATGGCGTAGCCGCCCAGTTGCGGCCAGCGGATCATCGAGGTGTGTTCGCCGCGGGCCAGGCCCCAGTGCTGCCCGGTCGGCAGGCTTTTGCCGGCCCACGCCGCATATGCCGCGGCTTCATACCAGCTGACACCCGAAACTGGATGGTCGCCCGTGCCCTCACGATACGTCCCGGCCTGCCACGTAGACGGGCCGTGACGACCCGTTTCGTCGACGAAAAGGGCCATCGCCTCTTCCCAGCTCACGATCTCACCATCCCGCACGAATTCGAATGGCCAATACTCGCGGGAACGGTAGCCGCCACTATCGACGAACTCTTTGAACTGCGCATTCGTGACTTCGTAGCGGTCGATGTAGAAATCGGGGAACTCGCCATAGGGCGTGCTCGCACCCTGGACGCGCACCATTCCCGCCGGGGTTGAGCCGGCCGGATCCAGCACGCGCATCAGACTGCTCGCGACGATCGGATTGTCGAAGCTGATGTCGATGTCCCACGTGGCGGCCGCTGCCTCGACGGGCTCGTATCCCTCCTTCTCCATCCTCCACCGAAAGACGCCCATGGGGACTCGAACGCTGTCGAGCGGTGTGACACCGACGTGCCGCCATTCACTCTCTGGCACATCGTAGCGCTTCACATAAACGTCGGCGCCGGGTGGATCCGAGTCGATGTCGATGTGGAGAGAGCTTCGGGACAGGAGCTCGACGAGCTTCGGATCGTTGGGGATGTACTTCTCCGCCTCCTCGGCCAATTCGTACGCATCCGTGAAGTCGCGCCAGCCCGTGGAGACGAGCTGCTCGATCTGGGGAAGGGCTACCTGCGTGGCCCACCGGATGCGGGACTGGCGCTGGAAGATCCACGAGCCGAGGAATCCGGCCGCAACCAGCGCGATCAAGGCAGGAACGGCCACTTTCGGTGACCGCGCGGCTCTGACGAGACGTCGGATGTCAAAAGTACCCGCCCGTGACGTGGTGGCGTCGTGATACGATCGTAGCGCCTGGAGCATCTCACCGGCACTATGGTAGCGGCGGTCGACGTTCTTCTCGAGGGCGCGGAGCATGATGGTCTCGAGCTCCGGATCTATCTCGGGATTCACATCGCGCAGGGGCGGCGGATCCTCGTTGAGTATCGAATAGATCACGGCCGGCGGATAGGCACCGAGAAACGGGCGTCGGCCGGTCAACATTTCGTATAGTACCACCCCGAGTGACCAGACGTCCGTGCGGGGGTCGACATCGTCTCCCCGGGCCTGTTCCGGGCTCATATAGGCCACCGTGCCGAGCGTCGAGCCGGACTGGGTCAGCTGGGATTCCCCCGCCACCTTGGCCAGGCCGAAGTCGAGGATTTTCACCTCGCCGTCCGTCGTGATGAGAAGGTTTGCCGGCTTGATGTCGCGATGGGTGATGCCGGCATCGTGCGCGCGGGCGAGGCCTTCGGCCGTTTGGAGGGCAAAGTCGAAAGCTTCAGTCAGACTCAGTCGTTCACCTTCCAGGCGTTCCTTCAGCGTCTGGCCTTCGTAGCACGCCATCGCGATGAAGATGCCGCCTTCCGACGGTTCCTCGATGGCGAAGATCGTGCAGATGTTCTTGTGATCGAGCGCAGAGGCGGCCTGCGCTTCGCGCTTGAAGCGCGCGACGGCCTCCGGATCGCGCGTCAGATCGGGAGGAAGAAACTTGAGGGCTACCGTGCGGCGAAGGCGGATGTCACGGGCCTTGTAGACGACCCCCATCCCGCCGCCACCCAGAAGGTCGAGAACTTCGTAGTGGGCGATGGTCTGGCCGACGAGGGAGTTGTTCATTATACCGGCCGCAATGTGATCGGCGAGGTGGCCACTCCCACACCCCGCGAAGCAATCCTTGATGCCCGGGAGGTGCCGGTTCCGCGGTAACAAAGTAGAACTAGACGCGGAAAAGACAAAGTAGGAAGCAAGCGGCACCGCGTTGCGATTCGAGCTCGAGCAGCCTTACGATCCCGAGCTGTCCCTCATCGAGCCTACCCTCTTTACGGCTGCCTACCTTCTCCCCCTTCCCAGATGTGTCTGTCCAGCCGGTAAACGTAGCAATCATCCGGGCCGAATCGGCGACGTTCAACGAAGCGGAAGTTGAGTCGCTCATAGAAGCGATGCGCCCGGACATTGCTCTCAAGGGGATCGACCAGTACGGCCGACACGGAAGGATCCGCGAAGCAGCGCTCAAGAGCCTGGCGCATCATTTCCGTTCCCAGCCCGCGCCCGAGTGCATCGGCCTCTCCGATCCAGATGTCGATGGCACGAAGTCCGCGCGGCACGTTTCCCCAGTAACGGCTTTCTTCAAGGTACGGGTCGATGATCTGCATCATCCCGACCGGGCGGCCGGCCTCCTCGGCGATGAGCAACTCCCTCCACTCGGGGCTCCGGCGAAGTTCGTATTCCCAATTCTCGTCATCGTTTGGATTGGCGGCGTTGACATGCGGCTGTTCGTCCCAGTACCGGAGAAGCGCGGCATCTGAGGGTCGCGCGTGACGGAGAGCGATGCTCGCCATGGTGGATCTTCCTGGTTGATAGCGCTTGCGGGCGAACGGTTACTCGATCGTACGGATCACGCGAGCCGGGTTACCGGCGACGACCACGTCATCGGGCACGTCCTTCGAGACCACGGCGCCGGCGGCGATAACGACACGATTCCCTACCCGAACACCCGGCAGGATGATAGCGCCGCCGCCGATCCATACGTCGTCTCCGAGCGTGACAGGCCGGCCCAGTTCGAGGCCCTCCTGGCGCACGTCCGCTCGAAGAGGGTGAGTAGCCGCATAGATCTGCACGGCAGGCCCGATCAGCGCGCGGTCTCCGATGCGTACAGGCGCCACATCCAGGATGACGCAGTTGAAATTCATGAAGACCCGGTTGCCGACGGAAATGTTGAACCCGTAGTCGCAAAAGAAGGGCGGCTCTATGAGCAATCCATCCCCACATTCCGCAAAGAGATCGGCAAAAAGCGCCCTTCGCCGCTCCACGTCCGCATCACGCGTGGAATTGATCTCAACGAGCAAATCGCGTGCGCGCCTCCGGCCGTGTACCAATTCCGGATCGAGCGGATTGTAGAGCTCGCCGGCCACCATCTTTTCGCGTTCTGTCGGCATGTGGTCCTCGGTTCTGATGATCTGTTGCTTCTTGGCCGCCATTCACGCGGCTCTCGCTCCATCAATCCGGGCGCCCCTGTCGTATCCATGGAACGGAATCCGGTCTGATGATAAACATTACAAACGGCATGCACAGCGCGGCACGATGAGACAGCTTCTCCAACTCCATCCCTTCTTCCCATCTATTCCGATCCTGCTGCCCCTCGTACTGGTCGTGGGCGCGCTCGTCGCGTCGGCTTTTCGGAATGGAGCGGACGATTTCATTCCGCTCTTTGAGGGCAATGACCTCGGCGGCTGGGTGGAGATGGGCGAGCCGGGCGCGTTCAGCATCTCCGAAGGCGTCCTCTCCCTCGAGCATCCCACGAACTATCCGAACTGGCTTCGAAGCCCGGAGACGTACGAGAATTTCATTCTGGAGCTCGAATATCAGCCCGTTGCCTGGGCGGAGGGCGGCATCTACTTTCATGCGCCGCTGCACGGCGATCCGGCGAGGAGCGGATACAAGATCCATCTGAGGCATGACCGCGCCGACCAGGGCACGCGCTCTACAGGGGCGCTTTACGATCTCCTGACCCCGCTTCGCATCGCCAACAAGGCCGGCGACGAGTGGAACGCACTGCGCATCCACATGGAATGGCCCGAGCTTCGCGTGTGGATGAATGATACCCTCATCCATGATGTCGTCCTCGATACGGAGCCGTTCCGAGACCGACTGCGGAGCGGGTACATCGGGTTCGAGGACATCGGGACTCCCTTTCGTTTTCGGAACGCGCGCATCAAGGAGCTGCCGGGGTCCGACGGCGAGTGGATTTCGTTGTTCAACGGGCGCGACCTGGATGGTTGGGTGGCCGAGGGCGAAGCAATCTGGGAGGTACGAGACGGGTGCCTCATTGGCAGCGGCGGTGACGGAGTGTTGGCGACGAATCAATCCTTTACCGGATTCGAGTTCCGCACATACTTCAAGACCACGGCACATGCCAACGGCGGAATCTTCTATCGCATGCAGGATCGAGAAGGTTTATCCGACCACTACGAGGTGCAGATCTACGACGTCCCCACGGCGACGCACCCAACCGGGAGCATTTACGGCATTGCGCCGGCCATCGACGCCGGATGCCGTAGCGGCCAATGGTGTTTTATGCAGGTCATCTCCAACGGAGCTCATTCGCGCGTACTTATCAACGGCCGACTCGTTGCGGAGGCCGATGACCTCGAACTGCCGGATTCCGGCCGCATCGCCATCCAGAACCATAGCCTGGGCGCCATCGAGTACAAGGGGCTTCGCGTTCAGCCGCTCTCCAACTAATCACCCTCCAACCAGTCAAGAAATGAATACATCGTCGACAACCCGCACTGCGCCGGTCGCCCGTCCCTTACGCGACGAGGCGGCCGACTATTACCACAAGTACATCGATCAGGTCGGGGATGGAGATATTGTCGAGATCCTGGCACGGCAAGAGGGAGAGCTCCTCGCATTACTGAAGCCTGTCTCCGAAGACGCTTCTCTGCATCGATATGGGGAGGGCAAATGGAGCATCCGCGAGGTGCTGGGGCACATCAACGATACGGAGCGCCTTTTTTCGTTCCGGGCACTGTGCTTTGGGAGAGGTCTTGATGCGCCTCTTCCGAGCTTCGATCAGGATATAGCGGCGGCCGCCATGGCGGCGGATTCACGTTCTTTGAGCAGTCACATCGATGAATTCAGGTCGTTGCGGGCGGCGACGGTGGCCCTTTTTCGCTATCTGCCGGAGGAGGCGTGGCTGCGACGCGGGGAGGCCAGCGGGTACGAAGTTACCGTCCGGGCACTGGCCTATATTCTGGCCGGACACCTCGAGCACCACAGTCGCATTCTAAAGGAGCGGTATCTGCCTCAGGTCGGATAGTCCTTATTGCCGAATGAGATACTGGAACTTGAAGAAGATCTGCCGCTCCATCGGGTGGAAGCTGTTCGTTTCCAGCCGGCCATAGTCGTGCGTGGAGCCCAGGTAGACCACGGAGAACGGATTTAGCTGATAGGAGATGAGAGGCTCCAGGTCGAGCCGGTCATCGAAGTGATCGTGTTGCGTGATGAGCCGCACCGAAAGGGCTCGAGAGAGTTGAACGCTCGCGCTGGTCCGGATGATGAAACCGTTGAAAAACTCCTCGCCAATCTTGGAATCTCGTAATCGGGCGTAATCGATGGAGGGCTGTATAACCAGACGCTGGACCGGCTTTAGGTTGAGATAGCCGCCCGCCTCGATGCCATTCCCTCGCCTGGGCGGCGTCTCAAACCGCGCGATGCGATCTCCTGCAGAAACGTAGAAACCGCCCCCGAAAGGGTTGGTGGGTTGACTCTCGACGCTGATGGTCCAGGACCCAAGCCTCTCGAAGAACAGACCGCTGAATCGTTCGCGACGCAGCACATAGCTTACGTGTAAGAACGATTGTCCCTTGAGGCGGGAATTCAGCATGGCTGTGATCTCGGCCTCCTTGAACTCGCCGGCGAAGTTGACCTGGTGTTCCAGGGAGATCCCTGGTGAGATCATCACGAAAAAGCTGTTCTCGGGCCAGAAGTTAAGCTCCTGGTACGCCTCCACTTCGTGATAGTCGTTCTGGCGGACGAAGCCGTTCGCCGTTCGGAAGGTCGGGCTTTGCGCCACGTAATCGATACCGAAATTCCAGAAGCGTGAACTGCGATCCAGGCTCAGATACATGCCGTGGCCCAGGAACCTTTCGCCATCGAAGGCGGCCGTGTGGCGTCCGCGGGAGAACGTCTCGACCTCTATGTCCTCTGAGAGCTCGGGACTATCCGGCTCTGCAGTCTGACTGACGGCGACCTGCGCCGCGAATCGGTATCTTTTTAGAAATTGAAGGCGCAGATCCGAGCTCAGCGTCGATCCGCCACCACCCTCCGTCCATCGTCGATCCGTCACGATGCCGCCGATGTACGAGCTGGCACCGAAGGTGTGTCGAACGCGAACGATGTTCGACAGGCTGCGACCCGCGCCCACGACGTTGCTCTGCTCTTCGAATGGCAGCAAGATGGGCGTATCCTGGTCGAGCGCGCTCAGATAGGCGAAGCTCGTTCGGCCCGCGCGGCCCGTCAACTTCATCGCTCCGATGGGGTTGTTGATGGAGCGCGTATAGACGACATCCAACCAGGTACGAAAGAGATCGCCGCCTTCCTGAAAAAACGGGCGTCTTTCGGGATAGAAGAGTGCGAAGGTTGAGTTGACGTCGATTTGCGCGGCGTCCGATTCGATCTGACTGAAATCGGGATTGATGCTCGCTTCCGCGGCGAGGCTCGACGTGAAGTCGTAGCGTGCATTGACGGATAACTCGGGCTTGATCCGTTCGTTGTCGAATCCGGACCCGGCATCTTCTTCATCGATGAGGGCGCCCGTATGCGAACCGACGAAGGCCGGGATCAACGAAAGCTTGGTGCCGGGGCGCACTCCCTCGATGCCGCTAAGCGTGCCCAGCTGGCAGAGCAAGCAGGCGTTATGCATGCTGGCCGATGCCCAGGAATAGAGCCGCCGGGTATCGCGAGGATGGTTTCGCAGAAAGGTGATGCGCCAGTTTTGTTCGGGAAGGTTCGGAAACCGGAGGGAGCTGAAGGGAATCGCCATCTCGACCTGATAGCCGAAATCCGTGAGGCGACCATCCGTGTAATAGATGAGGTCGAAGCCCACGTCTTCGTTGCCTCCGGACGCCATGAAGAGGTCGCCCTGAATGCCCAGCGGGTTTACGAAGATCTCGTAGGCCTGCGCGGCGTCGCCATAAGTATCGAGGACGATGCCCACCCAGTCATCCTGGAAAATCTGATCCCGGTTGCGGAGCGTTGCCCGAACGGAGGCGGGGTTATCGTGGGCCCGAAATGCGATGTACAGGTTCTCCTCGTCGTAGGTGACGAGCGCCTCCGTTTCGACGAGGGGCCGGATCTGGTCTCCGGGCTGAATCTCGGCGAAGCCTGAAAGTCGCACGGCATTCCGCCAGGCAGGCTCGGTCAGCTCTCCATCGATGGAGATCTTACCCTCTGCGCGCGTGATCTCGGCGGATGGCAGCACGAGCGGGGTAAAGGGTGCGGTCATCGACTGAGCCGCCGCCGGAATTGTTGTGAGCCACAGCAGGGCTGAGATCAGGAAGACACGTGTGCGCGCCATTGAAAGGACGCCGGGCGTCCCCAACGTTTATGGTTACTGGTTGCTGGCTGCTGGCTGGGCATATCCAACCGGCAATGATCTCCAGCGGACGGGATGAGGAGTCGGCAGGTGTGGCCTCAACTCCCCACCAAGACGGACGTGTCGACCCGAATGTTACATCGAGGCGTGGGAGAGGGGCTTGGTGCCGGAGGCGATGTAAAGCTCGCCTCCGAATTTGACGTGATCGTCCGAAACGACTTCCCGGCGGAACCCTTCGGATGCCTTTTCGAGAGGGCGCCACGCCCTCCGCGATAGATCGGCTCGAGCCACGAATTCAACCATTCGAGACGCGCGAGTGGGTTCAGGAGCATACACATCCAGAAGAACGAATCGACCGCCCGGACGGACGAGCGCGAAGAGGGTCTCGAATGTTCGTTGGAAATGGGGTAGTGCCGTCAACCCGAGAGAACACAGCACGCCGTCCAGAGGCATACGTCCGAGCACGACGGCAACTCGATCGGCGGTCATACGGCTCACGTCGAAACGATGCAACTCGACGTTCGTCCATCCGGCGCGGGCAATCCGGCGTCTCGCCTGGTTCATCATGCCTCTCGAGCGGTCAATGCCCATTACGTGTCCCTTTCGGCCAACGGCCTCGACGAGGAGACGGAAACTCTGGCCCGAGCCGCACGGGACATCCAACACGCAATCTCCCTCTGACAGCTCGAGGGCCTCAACCGCTAGAGGACGATACGGAGCGTAAAGGTCCTCGAGAGCCCAATCGTAGAAGTAGGAGAAGAGATCGTACCACATGGAGACTTACGTCGTGCCGGTCCGGAGCGACCGCGTCGTGGTGCTCACTCAGCTCCCTGCGGGTGCCCGCGTCGCGCGTATTTCCGCCGCAGCCTTCGAATCCTCAAGATCCTTTATGAAAGCCTTCTTGATGGCAACCTTGACCAGCGGGCCGAAGAGGAAAGAGAAGACTCTGGCACCGAGAGAAACGGGCTCGGCGGAGAAGTGCATCTTGAGAACGGTCCCACCTGCCCCCTCAGATACTTCAACACGCGATCGATAGATGGAGCCATGACTCCGGGCCTCGGTCTCGTAATACGATCCTTCCTGGACGTCGGTGATCCACATTGTTTCGGTGGCCTTCTTGCCTCCCATCGTGCGAGTCTCCCTCCACTTCAATCCCAGCAGCCCCTGAGCAGGCCTTTCGAGGATCTCCACCTCATCGATCCCCGAAATCGTCTTCGGTGAGTCCTCGATGTTCGAAACGACCGACCAGACGACATCTGGTGGTGCATCAACGGTTATTGAAGCTTCGACATTCACGCTCGTTCACCTAGATGGATTGCTCGCCGATACGACGTGCCGGACACTCCCTCCGGCCCGAGAGACCCCTGGTGTAGCGTACGATTTCTCGGCGGCGTTCGCAATATGGCTCGAACAGCATATTCTGTCCTCACTGTTCTCAGTCCGTGCGACCTCGCCGCGGGGCATGGAATATTCCATCCAGACGGCTCCCCATGTAGGCTCCCCAGGGCAGCTCGGCCGCGACGGGGATCTCGGTCGTGATGCGATTCACCTGGAGCCCGTTGAAGACGTAGGTGTGAAGTGTATCCGGCGTATTAATGGTGACGACATCGAGCATGCCGTCGCCATCCAGATCGCCGATCCACGGCGTCGCCGCCAGATTTGACCCATCGAGGGGATCCCCAAACTGCACAACGCTTCCCGTGCTGAAGTCGATGGCGACCAGCATGGTGAAGAATCGTTTTTGATGGAGAGCCGTGATGACCTGATAGTTGACCGGGAGGATGACCTCGTCCCGGCCGTCCCCCGTGAGGTCCACGGCGACGGGCGAGCTGGTCTGGTAGAGGCCGAGCGAGTCCGCGAAGCCGATGGCGCCGGTGCGCCCATCCACCATGATCTGCTGCGACCATCCCAGGTGCGGCCACGTGCCCGTCGCGTATACGGCGAAGAAATCCGGCACGTCGTCGTCGGTGAAGTAGCCGACGGCGGGTGATGTGTAGGATTCTGCCAGGGGCAATTGCACGGTCCACAGGGGCCGGTCGTCGGATCCATCGAAGGCGAGCATCCGTCCGTCGACGGAGTTGGCGATGAGGTCGAGGATTCCGTCCCCCGTGATGTCGGCCAGGACGGGCGGGCCGATGAAGCCACGGTCGTCGCTCGCCGCCAATTCGACGGCCGGAGAGAGATCGCCCGCGAGCACGTCCGACAGGCGTGCTCGAAAGAGGTGTCCTCCGACCGTCTCTCCCCCTGTCCCGAACACCACGTCGATCTCGCCGTCGGCGTCAAAGTCGGCGACAAGCGGCGACATATACGTCTCGCGGCTATCCGGCATGTGCGCCTGCGCAATCGTGCCACCCGTTCGGCCGCTGATGATCATCAGGCGTCCCGGCGGTCGCTCGTGGTCTTCCGGCGTAGCCAGGACATCGCCGCCGTTCGCGACGAGCAGATCCGCGACACCGTCGCCATCCTGGTCTTCGATGAACTGCGGATTGTAGAAGTTGTACAGGCCCGCGGCGCGGATGGCAGCCGTGTCGTCATCCGCAAAGAATCTCCACAGCACATTTCCGGTGGCCCCTTCGATGGCGATCAGCTCGGCGGATCGGCCGCCGATTACGACATCCATCACGCCATCCCGCGTCAGATCATGGAGGGCGGCGGAGCCGAAGATCTGATCGCGCGCCCCCACGCGCCAGAGCAGGCGTCCCGTTCGGCCGTCGAGCGCAACGACGGCGGTGTCCGTGGCCATGAACTCCTGGCGGCCGGCACCGAGAATGATATCGGCCACGCCATCTCCGTTCAGGTCGGCCGCCCGCGGCGAAGAAAAAGTACCCAGATTCGCGAGGTAAATGCTCCAGGCGCCGTTGTATGTGCCGGGCGGCCCGGCTCGCTGCAGGCTGGAGCATGCCGCCACGAGACACGCCGCGGCCAGGTATGCGAACCTCCATGTCACTGCATCGAGGCTTAAGCGGTGCCTCACACTGTCGAAGCCGAGCCACAGGTCTGCGCGGCGAGACCGGCCGTTTCCCATCGCAAGCGAGAGTTTCCTTTACGGATCATCAAGGAATCGATGCCGATCTTCAGGCGGAGGGATGAAGCAGACCTCGCGACGACCGAACCACCGATACCGGTTCCGCGCGATGATGGAGTAGGCGACGTCGCGAACCGGCCTGGGCACGAACCGGAAGAAGCGCAGCCACCGCCAACTCGGCAGATAGCCCGCAATCTCCAGAGCCGCGTCCGACCGGACGAACGCCTCCGAGCCTCGAACGAACAGGAAGGTCTGCACATCTGCCGGATCGAATCCGTGCGCCTCGAGAAGCTCGCGTCCGGCTCGGCTCTGCATTGGAGCGAAGGCCAGCCGGCCGTCCACATCGTACTTCAGGATGAATTGCACGGCACCGGAGCAGAAACTGCAGATGCCGTCGAAGACGACGATTTCGCGCGGTTCACCGCCGCTATCAATCGACATTCAGGCTGCTCACGGCGTCCATTCTTGGCGTCGATCGGGCGCACGCGCGGTCACTGCTGCCAGCCCTCATCGGCCGTCGGCCCGTAGATGGACGGGACGGGTACGTCCCGAAGACGAAGATATACCGTCATCTGTCCGCGATGATGACTCAGATGGCTGATGTGCTGCCGCACCATGTCTCCGCGTGGCATAGTCATCACGGTGTGGCCACGCACCTTCAGCGACCACGGCACGTCATAGTCCTCGTCGGCTGAGGCCTGGATAGCCTCGCGAGCCTGCCGAACATTCTCATCGAATATCTCGAGCAGCTTCTCCGTCGATTCGTTCGAGTATCCCCCGCCCTCGCCGATTTCCTGCTCTGTGCTCCGGAGCGTCATCGCAATCCAGCCCGGCATCGTTGCAATCAACTGTGCAAGGTGGGCCATTGAGAATGATTTAGGATGCGGCTTCCAGTTGGGATCGTCATCGGGCACGCGCTCGATGACGCGGCGAGTTGCCGCCATCTCTTGTTCGAATTCTGGAAGCAGCTTTTCGGCAATGCTCATGTCGGGTCCCCCGGCTGTTTGTCCATCACGTCGTTGGTTTGCGTCTCCGCTCAAAAATACGCAGCATGTGGGTTCACGATCCGCATTCAGAGGAGGCCACTCGCGAGCGCGCGCTAGTCAATCTTCTCGAGCGTCATCCCGAAAAATGGGCTCCAGTTCGCGCCGTCCGCCGAATATTCGCCAACCTCGTCCCAGCGGCCCTCCTCGTCGAGGCGGATCCTGTAGCGGACCTGCCCGCCGCCGGCCTCCATCCGCCAGATGAAGGCGCCGTCTTCCACGCTGCCTTCGTACATGCCGGTTCCGCCGCGCGCCACCTGCGAGTTGAAGCGGTACATGCCAGCAGCCGGATCATACGTGAGCATGGCCAGGGCGTGATGGACGACGATTGGGTTCGGGCTGCCGTTTGGCTCCACGATGTGACGGCCTTCGACGAGGAGCGCGAGCCCATCCAGCCGCGACTCAACCACCTCGGAAGCCACGAATTCGGAGCGGCCCTGGCCCATGTCGATCCAACCGCTCCCCTTCCACTCTCCGACCAGAAACTGGACGGCCTCCATGGCCTCTTTCTGCTGGCCGAGCTCTGGAGAAGGGGCCGGCTGCGCCAAGGCCGTCATGGGGATACAAGCGCCGACGAGGAGTGCGAGGATGTGTGCGGATGTTCTCATGGCAACTTGATGCTTAATGGGGTGAGCGAGGCTGCCAAAATAGAGGGACAGGCCGAGAAGTACCAGAAGACGCGAACGCGGTCGCGAGTCGGTTACGGCGGCATCTCGATGAAGGGCATCATCGAGATGTCCTCACGGGAACAGGTCGGAACATGAGCGTCCGGCATGGATCGCATCGCGGCAGGCAGTAGTGCGATGAGCAACCGGCCCTCGATTTAGCCTGTCCGAGACTATTCAAGAAGCCTGAGTTCACTATGTCCAAGTTGTCCATCGGGGTCAGCGAGCGGCGCGCTCGCTTGGCAAGACGGCACGGCCTGTCTCCATCCCACCGGCTCGAGGACGTCGTTTCGGTGGCGAAGAGCCTCGTCGGCCTTCACGCGACGGATCCGGCGACTGTGTATCTGTCGGCGTGGGCGCGGACCGGTAGCCTGACGGTATCCGACGTCGACCGCGCCCTTTACGATGACCGTGCGCTCGTGCGGATGCTGGCCATGCGCCGGACGATGTTTGTGGTGCCGGTCGAGGATGTGGATGTCGTCGACGCCGCCGCATCGCGCGCATTGGTCCCGATCGAGCGCCGTCGCAACCGCCGGCTGGTCGAGATGCTCGGCGTTGAGAACGTGCGCGCATGGATTCGCGACGCCGAGGTGGCGACGCTCGAGGCCCTCGAGGATCTCGGGGAAGCAACCGCGAGAGAGCTGTCCGCCGTCGTGCCCGCGCTTCGCGAGAAGGTGCGCGTCAACATCGGCAAGAAGTACGAATCGAATGTCGGGATGTCGAGTCGCATACTTCTGGTGCTCGCGCTGGAGGGCAAGATCGTGCGGGCCCGGCCGCTGGGTTCGTGGGTGAGCAGCCAGTACCGATGGGCATCCATGACGCGGTGGTTGGGGCGCGAGATAGCGGATGTCCCGGAGGCCGACGCACGGGCGATGATCGTGAGGCGTTGGCTGGAACGCTTCGGGCCAGGCACGGAGATGGACCTACGCTGGTGGACCGGATGGACCGCCCGAGCGATCCGGAGCGCCCTGGCAACCATCGAGGCGCTGGAGGTAGACCTGGACGGACAGGTCGGATACGTTCTTCCTGATGACATCGAACCGGTACCGGATCCGGGTCCGTGGGTCGCGCTCTTACCCTCGCTCGACCCCACGACGATGGGATGGAAGCAGCGCGACTGGTATTTGGCCAATCATCAGCGACTGCTATTCGACTCGAGCGGTAATGCCGGACCGACCATCTGGGCCAACGGTAGGATCGTGGGTGGATGGGCAGCGCGCAAGAACGGTGAAGTGGTGACACGCATCCTGGAGGATGTTGGCGAGGAGATCCGTTCGATGATTGAGTCGGAAGCCGCGCGTCTCGGTGCGTGGCTCGTATCGACGCACGTCATCCCCCGCTTCCCTTCTCCCCTGCAAAAGGAGCTCGTGGGGTAAAGAGCTCGGCGGCGATCATCCATGCGATACCCGCGACGGCCGGTGCCTCGAAAATGGCGATCCCATCGGTCACCGAAAAGAAAGTTCGCGGGACGTGGACGAGCCATATCCAACTGAAAACCATCAACCCGGAGAGCAGGGCGGCAAGCGCAGCCGTGCGCGGAATGAACAGCCCTATTCCGCCGGAGATCAAGAACACTCCGGCGATGTAGGTCCAGATGACGGCATCGCCCGGAAACCAATCCGGGATGAGCGAGGCGACGAATTCAACGAAGATGAAGTGCTGAATGCCGGTGAGCACGAAGAAGCACCCGAGCAGTATGCGGCCAGCCAGGATGAGCGTTTTGCGACCGTTGAGGAGGCGATTCACCATTTGGGATCGCAGGCCAGCGATCGTCGGCGCCGCGGCCGCTGCTACGAGGCATCCGCCGATGAGCGTCCACGCCTTGCCGGCCCTCGTCCAGTCGCCGCCCGGGAAGGGTGCCTGTAGAAGCACGGGAATGTGGCGCGCCAGAGCCCATATGAGTATCAGGCCCGCACATACAAATGCCGCCTGCCGCTCCCTCCTTCGAAACAGCAACATCACGCTGACTACTACGACGGCCCCGCCGGTCGCATACGCCCAGACAAGGCGCCCGGGCATACCCTCCGGCCAGGCCGGCGCTCGTCCCGTAATGAAATCGCCAAAGGCGAAGTGCTCGATGCCAAGCCCCAGGAGGCCGAGCGAGAACAGGATGCGGCCGGCCGCCGACAAAATCGCGGCCATGCGGGACTCGATGTTCCTTTCTCCTTGGGTGATAGCATCTGCCATCGCCTCGCTCGAATCTGTACGTAGGTCATTGCCGTGAACGCCCGGACGACGCCTTCCGGTCAGGCTCCGGCTTCATCCAACCACAAATGCACTCGGTCGACGAATTCCTCGGCCTCGCGGCGGTGCTTCTTCTTGATCTTCAGCACGATCTCGGTGGCATGCCTGCCTGGAATGGCCTTCAGGAGCTTGATGCTGTGCGAAGATACCACAAGCCGATCCTTAATAAGCCCTTTGCGCACCTCGATGTCCTCGATCACACTCCGCTCCGCCTTGATGATCTCGCTTTCGCGTTTGACGAGGCCGAGGGCAAGCACCTGGAGTTCGAATACGAGAAAGTCATCCTCGAGATAGAGGAATCCGGCGGCCTCGTTTAGGTCGTCTACGTCGTACTCGAAGGGAATCCGCATGCGAGCGCCGACTCAACCCCCGGCTAGAGCGCCCACGACCATGTAGGGCTCGGCGCCGCGGGCGACGGGCTCCGGCAGCGGGGCGTCGGGAGGCTCGTGTGAAAGGTCCTCCATGCAGGCGAAGAAGCGAACGAAGGGGCGTCTCTTCGTGCCTGCATGATCGCGAATCGTTCCGCGTAACACAGGATATCTGGCCTCGAGGGCGTCCAGGACGGTGCGCTGGGTCACCGGACCCTGGACGGGTAGCACAAGCTCCCCATCCACGCCCGCCAGCTTGCGAAGGTGTGCCGGCAATATGAGTCGAATCGTCGTCACGCGTTCATTCGAGCGACTGGACCTCCACAGACAACACTTTGGGCAGATTCTCGGCGATGGCCATCCACGTGTCGCCTTCGTCGTTCGATGCGTACACCTGTCCGCCCGTCGTTCCAAAGTAGATGCCGCATGGATCGAGTTGGTCCACGGCCATGGCATCCCGTAGCACGTTGACGTAGCAATGCTCCTGCGGAAGCCCCTTCGTGAGTGCCTCCCACTCGTTGCCTCCTACACGGCTCCGGTACACGCGCAGTTTCCCCTCGGGCGGGTAGTGCTCCGAATCGCTCTTTATCGGTATCACGTAGATAGTTTCAGGATCATGAGCATGCACATCAATCACAAAACCGAAATCGGACGGCAGGTTTCCGGACACTTCGTACCACCGCTCCCCGGCATCATCGCTGCGCATGACGTCCCAGTGCTTTTGCATGAACAGGACGTCCGGTCGACTCTCGTGCATGGCAATGCGATGCACACAATGACCGACTTCAGCGGTCGGATCGGGTATGTATTCCGAATGGAGGCCCTGATTGATAGCACGCCACGTCTGGCCACCATCGTCTGTGCGGAACGCGCCGGCTGCGGAGATGGCGATGTAGATGCGGTCGGGATTGTTGGGATCGATGAGGATGGTGTGCAGGCACATCCCTCCTGCACCCGGTGCCCATTGTGGACCAGAGCCGTGCTCGCGCAAGCCGGAGATCTCTTGCCACGTCATCCCACCGTCGGTTGAGCGAAACAGAGCAGCATCCTCGACGCCTGCGTAGAGTGTGTCGGGGTCGGTGCGTGCCGGCTCCAGATGCCAGACTCGAGTAAATTCCCACGGATGAGCCGTTCCGTCATACCACTGGTGTGTACCCGGCACACCGTCGTACGTGAACTCGTTTCCGACCGATTCCCAGGTTTTGCCACCATCGTCGGAGCGGTGCACCACCTGCCCGAACCAGCTGCTCGACTGTGAGGCGTAGATCCGGTTCGGATCGACCGGGGACCCTTTCATATGATAGATCTCCCAACCGCCGAAGAGGGGTCCATCGATGTTCCACGATGACCGTTTGCCGTCCGACGTGATGATGAAAGCGCCCTTCTGGGTGCCGACAAGTACTCGAATCGCGCTCATGCTGATGACGTCTTGATTGAGACAGATAGAACTTGCACGGACCCGGTGCCGAGGCACAACTTCGCCGTACCCGTGCAAGATGGGTCATACCATCCCGGAAATCTGCGGAATCACAGGGTGGATGTCAGTGCGCAAAATGGCCATCTCGCGGGGGCATTTGCGCCATCACTTTGAGGCGACAGCGTGAAGACATGCCGGCTGCCTGCAAGCGTGCCGCGGTTTCTGGGGCAGCCAGGATCGAGCCACTGCGAAGTATACGAAGCCGAACGGGGCAACGAAACGAATGAGGTGAGGCGGATGACCGAATTCATCCGATGCGCTGCTTCTAGCTATTGCGCGATAGGATCTCGCGGTATTCCGTCGCTCGCGCGGGCCGGCCGACCGCTTCTTGGGCCTCGATGAGCGCTTCCAGCGTGGGCACATAGTCCCTGTGGTCCGGGCCCCAGGCGTTGGCGCAATTGTTGAACCGCTGCTCGAGCAGGGTTGTCGATTCGTCGATCTTTCCACGGCGCATCAGGCAGCGTGCAAAGAAGTAGGTCAGCCTGTGGCAGAGATAAGAGTCCGGATAGACACGCCTGTAAATGTCGAATCCCTCTCGGAGGGCGGTCTCGGCTTCATCCAGCCGATCCATGGCCATGAGATTTCGCCCATACCACATGAGCGACCAGGCGACGCCCCGCGTACCGGACATCGTTCGGCGCCGCACGGCGAGTGCCATCGTCAGAAGTGAATCGGCCTCCTGATAGCGGCCCAGTTCGTGGAGGGTGGCCGCCGCATTGACGACCATCTGACTGGTGGTCGGATGCTGAATACCTGCGGCCTGTTCTGCGACGGCCACGGATCGCAACACGAGATCCATCCCCTCTTCCGTCTTATCGCCCAGGGCCAAACCCAGGTTGTGCATTACAGTAGCGGTCTGCAAGTGGACGCCCAGTCGCTGCTCGAAAATGGAGAGCACCGTACGCATGCCTCGAATGATCTCCTCCGGATCTTTCGATCCAAAGCCGAGCACATAGAATGTGTGCATGGCTTTTGCGAGCTCGACGCTGCGTGGGCCGTACAGCCGCTCGTACATGGCGAAGGCCTCCTCCTTGAGTTCGTTCTTCTTTGGATGATCATGGGGCATGAGCCGTGCTGTCTGGAGAAGGCTCGCTGCCAGTCCCGGGTCGTCCTCGTTGCCATGGAGTTTGCGCCGCATCTCGAACGCCTGGCCGAAATAGGTCCGGGCCGAGTCCACGTCGCCGTGGGCTAGCATCTGCACTCCGAACCCGTGTAGTACGGCGGCGACGTCTTCGTTGGGTTCGCCATAGAGGTCGCGCCGAAGATATAGCGATCGGTGCATCAGGAGCGTAGCCTGCTCCCGCCGTCCGAAACCTGCGTAGATGCGCCCCAGGGTGAACAGGAGGTCTGCCCGCACCTCCGGCTCTTTCGCAAGCTCCACGTCGATGCGGGATTCAGCCGACTCGAGCACCGTGAGAGCGGCCTCGATGTTACGATTGCTCTTTGCGGGATCACGATCGGCCTGCTCGAAGAGGCCAATCAGAAATTCCTGCACGCGTTCGGCACGCAGGGCGGACTCCTGGGCACGATTGCGTTCGGCGACGATCTTGCGGGACTGCACGGTAGCGGTAACGGCGTAACCGACGAGCAGGACCAGAACGAGGAAGCTGGCTACCGCCGCCGCTCGGTTACGCCGCACGGCTTTGCCAAGGCGGTAGGCGGCCGAATCAGGGCGGGCCGTCACCGTTCGACGCGCCAGGTACCTGCGCACGTCGTCGGCTAGCTCCGCCGCCGACCCGTATCGGCGCTCGGGCTGCTTTCGGAGGGCCTTCAGCGCGATGGCATCCAGATCACCGCGGAGCATGCGCGGTCGCACAAAGTCTCCCCCGGCAACCTTGCTCGGCGGCGGAGGATCGAAATCGCAGACCGTACGGGCAATCTCAGAGATAGATTGTGTCTCGAACTCGTAGGCTCGCCGGTCGGTCAGAATCTCATACAACAGGAGCCCGAGCTGGTATACATCCGACGCCGTGGTGATGGCACCTCCCTCAACCTGTTCGGGGCTCGCATACTCAGGCGTGAGCAGGTGCCACCCCGTGCGCGTCGAGGGCACGAGATCAGCCGCTTCAGGCTCGAGTAGCTTCGCGATACCGAAATCGAGCAGTTTCACCATGCCCGATTCATCCACAAGGATATTCGACGGTTTCAGATCGCGATGCACGATCAGCTTTCTATGCGCGAACTGAACGGCTTCACAGATCGTGACGAATAGCCGCAACCGGCGTTGGAGGTTGAGACCGGCGCAGGCTTCTGTGAGTGGCCGACCTCGCACATACGGCAGGACGAGATAGGGCATGCCCGCCGGCGTGACGCCGCCATCAAGCAACGGCACGATGTTCGGATGGTCGAGCGCGGCCAGAATTTGCCGCTCGGCGAGGAATCGCCGATGCATGTCGCCCTCGTCCAGTACCCGGCATAGGACCTTGATCGCGACGTGCTGCTCGTATTGGCCATCGGCGCGCTCAGCAAGATAGACGACACTGCTGCCACCGCGGCCTATTTCCTGCAAAATGCGATAGGCGCCAATCCGTCCGTCACCACGCGCCTCCTCCATGAGGCCATTCAGAACGGGTGCTTCAAGGAAGTGGACGGCGCGGTCGCTCACCGCCAGCATCTGGAGAATCTCTCGCCTTAGGTCCTCGTCCTCACAGGCAGCCGTCAGCCATGCCTTCCGCCGCCCGGCGGATTGCTCGAGCGCGGCCTCGTAGAGTGTCTCAATGCGAGTCCAACGATCAGTCATCCGGGATGGCACACTGTACCCTCTGATGCAGCGGACGTCCAAGCTTTTCAATTAATGCACGACCTGTAATAAATGCGTGGAAACTTGGAGTATGCGGACATGCGTGTTCGGCGCCGACCTTTTTGCAGTCTCCCCACCACACCCCCATCTGGCACATCTCAATCAGAATGAGCGGTCTTCCTGTCCTCCTCTACCTATTGAATTCGCATCTATCTGTGGATAGCACCCATCCCTTTCATCCACACTCGCTCCATGGCTGGCCGTCGCTCACCCATTTCAGTTCACATCAAAATCTATTCGAGAAATCCCATTGTAGGGATCTTTATCGTCGGCGCGTTGGCCACTTCGCTATCGGGATGCGGGGAAAATGTGGAGCGGTCACGCCTGGAAGGTCCGCAGATGGTCGAAGAGCGCTCGCCCGATGCATCCGATGGTGGGCCGTCGAGCGGACATAGTTGGCTCAATTCACTTCGTGTAGCAGTGTCGGGGGACGTGGATACCACCTTTTCGCTACAGGCTCAGGGTACGTCGATCGGTGGAGGATGCACGGGTAGCTCGCCGATCAGCATGAGTTTTCATCAGGGTAATTGGGCACTCCCGAACCAGCCGTGGACGAATACGGCATTTACCACCACCGAAATCGTGGGAACCGGACTAACGGGCACCTTCGACGTCGAGGAGATCACCTGGGACCATGGCATTCTCGAGCGCAGCGTCGGCGGACAGGCGTTTCGCCTCCCCAATCGATTCACGGGTGTCGGCACCATCGACATCGTCGAGCACCGGGCGACGAGCGACGACCGGCGATTCAGGGCTACGCTGAGGGGAACGAGGCTCGTGAATGACGAGGGGCTCAGCGTGGATCTCGTCGCGGAGATCGACCTCGACTTCTCGTGCGGCGTCTCGATGCTGCCCTAGGGTTCGTCGGGCGCGGGGTCTGCCTCGTCTGGATAAAGCTCCTTGTAAAGCCAGACCTTCGCCTTCGACCAGTCCCTGCGAACCGTGCGTGTGGAGACGCCCAATACCTCGGCGGCTTCCTCCTCGGTTAGCCCTCCGAAAAAGCGTAGCTCCACAACGCGCCCGACGCGCTCGTTCAACTGAGTCAGGCGGTCGAGAGCCTCATCGAGCGAGACGACAAGTGCGGCATGCTCCTCGATCATGAGGCGGCTCTCGTCGAGCGGAAGCGGTTGAACAGCACCTCCACGCTTCAAAGCCTGGCGGCGGCGCGCGTAATCCACCAAAATCTGTCGCATGGCTCGCGCGGCGACGGCACAAAAATGGGCGCGATCCTCCCACTTGGCCATCGGATGGTCCACGAGGCGCAGATAGGCCTCGTGCACCAGGGCGGTAGTCGAGAAGGTGTGCCCGGAACGCTCCCGGTGCAGCAGACGATGCGCGATGGAGCGAAGCTCATCATAGACGATGGGAAACAGCTCGTCTATAACTCCAGGGTCACCCTCCCGAAGTTGGAGAAGAAGTGCTGTGACGTTGCCAGGCATGCCACGAGGAGAACATTGGGTTGGCCAGGGGCCCAATATAAAAATTCCTCGTTAGCAGCACGGGGCACTTCCCCCGCCCGAGTCCGATGGCTTGAAGCTCCGGCCGCATCGGTGAACTCAGCTGATCGCGAATGACACCGGCATCATCCGTCTATTTGGATGTCTCCCTCTTCACACGCTCGGCTACGGCTTGGCGAGCACGCTGCGCATAGTCTCGACACGCACCCGAATCGATGAGGCCGGCCGGGCCGCCCTCAACCCAGAGCGACGACGCACCTGGATGTGTGGTAATCAGGATATCGCAGGGCAGGCGCTCCAGTATGTCGGCTCCCCGAGCAAAATCCGCCAGGGCCGACGGATATGTATCGTTGGATGTGAATAGAAAATAGTCCGCAGAGACCGGTGTCTGGCTGTCCGCATAGACGATGTGCATGCATCCATCCTCTTCACACGACCGCCACGACCAGCTCGTACCGCCGGGCGTGTGTCCCGCCGTGGGATGCGATGCAAGCTCGATGTCGCCCAGGCGCAGCGTATCACCCGGCGTGAAGCGCTCTACATCACCAACCGGCGGATAATCCAGAAGCAGGCCGAACTGCGGATCTTCCGGTCCCGACGTTCCGCGCTCGAGGACTTCGGCACTGGCCGGGCTCGCCATCACCCGCGCACCCGAGACGCTTCGGATAGCTGCGATCCCCCCTGCATGATCGAAATGCGCGTGAGAGTTCAGGATGAGCTCGATATCCCCCGGGTCGAAGCCCACCGCGCGGATGTTGTCCAGAATTAGAGGAGCGGAGCTCGGCAGCCCCGCATCGATGAGCACGTGGCCCTCGAGCGATGTGATCAGGATGGCACTCAGACCATGCGTACCGACGTAGTAGCTGTTGCCGTAGATCCTGAACGGCTCCTGCCGGACATCCCATTCCTCGCAGCTCGAACACTCTTCGGGTGTGTAAGCCCGCGTCAGATCCTCCAATTCCTGAGCATCGGCCGGATGACCGAGCAGAGAAATGGTGATGCACGACGCAATGAATAATCCGCGGAGCATTGGCTATACCGACTACAGTGAGCGAAGGCCGCAAGATAGGGATTCACAGGGCGTACGGTGGTCCCTTGCGATGACGAGATCGCGAAAATGACTGAAATATGACGGTTGCGACGCTCCACAAAACGATGAACCGCGCGTACCGTGCCCATTCGCACAGCTTGGCATATGCACCCCGGAGATCCATGACCTCAGCCGAGGAACGGCAGCGCAACCAACAGCAGCATCCCCCAGACAGCGGCCAGCGGAGCCAGCATGCCCAACGATTCGCGCAAAACTTCCAGCCACAGCCGGCGGCGCACCCGCCAGATACGAACGGCCGAACCAACCAGAATCAGGAGGGTCGCAACATTCCATCCGATCACCGCGAACCGATTGGGCGTCAGTCCGGCATCGAACGTTCGGCTGAGTATCGCGACGAGCGCATATAGATTTAGAATGATGGTCAGTCCGCCGAGCGCAAACACGGCATACTGGAACAGCGATCCCCGGCGTGCGGCGGCCCCGTCGGCGGGTCCGGATACGACCACCGCGAGCAAGATCATGATGGCAAGAATCGTGACGTTGTACACGAATAGCACTTCGCGCTCCTCGAATCCCTTCCGGAAGTAGACGGGGATGAACCACAGCACGTAGACGAGCAGCACGCCGAGAGCGAGCGGGAGAAGGAGGCGCGCGAGGATGCGGAGCGTTCGCGTCAGCCCTGTGTGCCAATCTTGCGCGGTAGGCGATGTCGTCGCATCGTACACGCTCCCGATGGCCAGAAGCGGTATGGCCCCTACTCCCCAGCCGGCCACCACGACGAGATCCTCCTCCGGCAACTGGATACCGATTGCCGCGAAGATGCCGTACGTCAGGCCCACGAAGATCAGCCCGGCCCCGAAGAAGATTCCACCGGTCAGCACGGCCTCGACCGATTTGACGAGGTAGGCAAAAGATTGGCGCGCCGGATTCGAGTAGCCGATGCAGAGCGCCGCCCCAACCGCCGCCCACGACACGAAGGGCAGGTGGATGAGTCCCAGCACGGCGACATCGTCTTCTCTGTCGCCGATCGTAAACCATACGTAGAGGGCGACCAAAACGATAGTGAGGGCGGCCGCACCGTAACGCGCCAGTCCCCGCTTCGTCTTCTCGGCCCATGCCAGGTAGGCGAGCAGCCCGACGGCAATGAGCGGCCCCCACCAGACCCAGAACTGGTCGCTGGTCTCCTTCGGATCATGAACCGGCGGCTCGCCGTTCGCCAGCAAGGCAGAGAAGACGCCGAGCACGATGCTTGCCGCGATGATCACCCCCCAATGCCGTTTGCGTGTCTGACCGGCAACGCCTCTTTCAAGCTCCAGGCCCAATCGATGGACCCATGCGTGAAGGAGAACATTGTTGGGGTCTTTTTCCTCGCATTGACGGAGGGCTTCCCTGAACGCAGCCTCGCTTCCTTCGGCCTGCGCCTTTCTGTAGAGGTCTTCCAGGCCGGCAGGGTCGTCGCTCATGGCGCGAATCTCGTCCTGTAGCACCGCGATGTCGTTCGTCATATTTGATCGAGTGAGTACTCTCGGATTTTTGTTCGTACACACGGGTGCCGCTACGCCATGCGTTGCGCGCCCAATCATTGGCCCGTAGAATGAGTATTGAGCCTGTGAGCGGCATGAGCCCCATCTGAGCATTTCGTGAGCAACGTGGATAAACCCGACATCGAGAGCAAGTCGCAGGTGTACCGCTTCGGCGAGTTCACGCTGGATGTGGCAAATCGTGAGCTCACGTCGGATGGAGAACGAATCGAACTGAATGCCCGATATTTCGACGCGCTCGCCCTCCTTGTTCGGGAGCGCGGACGCCTCGTGGGGAAGGATCGGCTCTTCGAAGAAGTGTGGGATGATGTAGTGGTCAGCGACAGCGCTCTAACACAGTGCATCAAAGAGATCCGACGGCAGCTGGGTGACGACGCCTCGAATCCCCGGTACATCCAGACCGTCCCGCGGCACGGCTACCGGTTCATCGCGGATGTGTCCGTCCAGGCGATCGACAGGAATCCCACGCCTTCGTCGGTCGACGCGGCGCCTGCAGCCGTGGCGGCAGATCGAACGGAGTCGGAGGTGGCTATCTCGGGTGATCGGCCGGCCGTGGTTGAAAGACGCGGCAGCGAATTCGTGGCGGCATCATCCCTGGGCGGAAGAGAATCCCCGCTTTCGCGGGCCCTCACGACGGCCGTCGCATCCACTCTGGGAGGGGCTGCCTCCGGCGTCCTGGGCGGTCTGCTCTACGGAATCGGGCTCGCGTACTCCCCCATCAATCAGGAGCTAGGCACCGCGTCGGTTCTGCTCGTCATGATCAGCCTGACAGGCTTCCTGGGCACGGTGGGCGCGTTCGGGATCGGCGCGGGTATGGCTGCGGCCGAATACGCCGCCGGCCGTCGATCGGCCTGGCGCATCGTTGGGGCCGCGCTCGGGGGGATGCTCATCGGCGGCAGCGTGAAGCTGCTGGGCATCGATGCATTCAACCTGCTCTTCGGGCGGACGCCGGCAGGCATCACGGGAGGGATGGAGGGCGCCGCCCTTGGACTGGCGGTCGGCCTCGCTACTCACCTTGGGGGCGGGATTGACACCCGGAAGTGGTGGCGCCCCGTTCTTGTGGCGGCAGGCACAGGCGCCGCTATTGGCGTGCTGATCACCGTCACGGGCGGGCACCTGCTCGGAGGAAGCCTCGATTTGCTAGCCCGCTCGTTCTCCGAATCGCGCCTCCAACTCGACTCCATCAGCCGCTATTTCGGGGAAGTACGCTTCGGCGAGACCACCCAGGTGATCCTTGGGGGGCTCGAGGGCCTCATCTTCACATCGGGGGTCGTCGGCGCACTCGTGGCGTCGCGCATCGCCGAAGATACCCCACGAGTGCAGCCGTCACTCGAAACGCAGTGACTCCACCGGATCGAGGCGAGCAGCCTTTCGCGCCGGAAAATAGCCGGCCGTGAGCCCGATGAGGGTCAGGACGCCCACTGTGATGAGCGCGATGGGCATCGAAAGCACCGGGTTCGCCAGGAATTCGGCCGCCCCCTCCTTGTTGGGGATGCCGGCCACGGCCAGCACGACGGCGGCCGAGAACGTGAGCCCGATCGCGCCTCCGGTGAGCGCGATCATCAGGGCCTCAAACACGACCTGAATCTTGATGTGATGCTTGCGCGCACCCATGGCGAGCTTCACTCCGAACTCCTGCGTTCGCTCCCGCACGATCACGTACATGATGTTCGCCACGCCCACTCCCGCGAGCAGCAACGTAAGGCCGCCCACCACCCCGAGAAAGATCTGAATGCCCTTGAATACCATCCCCATCTGCTTCTCCTGCTCGATGAAATCCCAGATCCCCAGGGCGCGCTCATCGGTTGGATGGAACTGGTGTCGACGGCCGAGGACTTCATAAATCTGGTTCTTCACGGCCACCGCCTGGCTGAGCTCGCGCGGGCGAATGATCAGATGGTTCACGTAGCGGTGTCCGTAGATCGCTCGAAAGGTCGAGTACGGGATGATGGCTCGCTGCGAATCCGGCCCGTTGTTCATGCTCGTCTGGAGCTTCTCCTGCATCACGCCGATGACCGTGAATGGAAGGCCGTCTATCATCACTTGCTTGCCCACGCTCGCCGAAGGTTCGCTCGAGCCGAAAAGCTGCTCTGCCAGTTCATTTCCGAGGAAGACGACGCGTCGCCGCTGCTCCACATCGTTCATGTTCAGGAAACGTCCTCCTTGTGCCGGGTAGAGCGTGCGCATCTCCTCGAAGGCGGGGTTCACGCCCTCCATGTACGTATTCGTCCTGATGCGATCGACCCGAAGCTGCGCACCCCAGCGTCCGTAGGAGAGCCCGGCCATGTCGATGTCGGGGATGGAGCGCTGCAGCAGCTGCAGATCCTCCTCGGCGAGCCGGATTCGCCGGCCTTTCGGCAGGCCCTCGTAAGGCTGGCTGGTCTCGTTTCCATAGATCATGAAGATGCGCTGCCCCGCCCCCAGGAAGCCCTCCCGCATGGTCCTTCCAAGCCCCTCTCCGAAAGCCAGCAACAGCACGACAGAGATCGTCCCCCACGTGATGGCAAACATCGTCAGAAACGCCCGCGTCTTCTGCGCTCGCAGGTCATTCCAGAATTCTTGTAGGAGGATGATCCACATGGGAAATCTCGGTGGTGAGTTTGGGGCCGGCTCACGATCGGAGGCATTCGACGGGATCCAACCGGGCCGCCCGGCGAGCGGGAAAGAAGCCGGCCAGAAAGGCGATGGCCGCAAGCAGGCTCATCGTCGTGACCAGGACCGTGGGAGAGAGCGTGGGCTGGCCGACGACCTCCTTCGCTCCGTCAGGCAGGTAGGCTAGCATCTCGATCAGTCCGACCGAGATCATCATCCCGAAGAGCGCTCCGGAGGCCACGATGAGGAAGGACTCTAGGAAGAACTGGAACAGCACGTCGCGCCGGCGCGCCCCAACCGACCGCTTGATGCCGATTTCGCGCGTGCGCTCGCGCACCACCACGTACATGATGTTCGCCACGCCGATGCCCCCGACCGTCATCGTAAAGCTTCCGATGATCCCCATGAACAGATTGAAGCCGAGGAAGAAGTACCCCATGAATTTGTCGGCCTCGTTCGTGTCCCAGACACCGAGGGCGTCGCGATCGGCGGGATCGAATCGATATTTGCGGCCAAGCGTCTCGTACACCTGCTGTCGGACGGCTTCACTGCGCGTTGCATCCGTGGGGCGGTAGATGATGTTGCCCAGGTACTTGTGCCCGAAAACGGATCGAAAGGTGCTGGAGGGCATGAACACGCGGTCCTTGTCTCGCGTGAAGTAGGAGGAATTCTGCGTCTTCGGTTGCATGATGCCGACAACGGTGAAGGGTGTCTCACCTACGAACACGGTTTTGCCCACGGCCTCGTCGTCCCCGAAGAGCAATTGCTTGATCTCGTCGCCCAGCACGACAACGCGGCGGCGGCCGGCCACGTCCAGATCGTTGATGAATCGCCCACCAGGCTCCGGAATGATGTTGCGCATGTCGCCGTAGACCGGATCGATGCCCGTTAGCCCCGGCGTCGTAATGGCCGTGCCCCGGCGTACGGGCACCCCCATAGTTCGGTATTCGGGACTGATTTGTTTGATGTCGGAGATCTCCTGCCGCAGGATCGCCACATCCTCGAGGCGGAGGTTGATGCCTCGGCCGTCCGGAAATCCGTCGAAAGGCAGCGTCGTGCGGCCTCCGAACAGGATCACGATCCCATCACCGATCCCATGCATGTTCTTCACGTTCTGGCGTTCGAGGCCTGAACCGAACGCAAGCAGAACGACGACGGCCACGGTGCCCCACGTGATTCCAAGCAAGGTCAGCGTCGTCCGGAGCTTCTGGGCGCGGACATCGTGCAGGAACTGAGATAGGGTGGCAATCAGGCGCATCGATGCGGAGGGTGTTCAGACGAGCATCAGCTTCGGAGCGCGGCTCGAATGCCCGCTCCGAGCACCATCGCCGAGTTACTTGATCTCTTTTGGAGGCTTCTCGGCGACCCACTCCCCTTCTTCGAGACCGCCGACGACCTCGATGTTGATGGCGTCGCTGAGACCCGTCTGGATGACGCGCTCCTCCGTCGCGTTATCTGCCTTCCGCACGCGAACCGTGGCCGAGTCACCAACGAAGTCGATGACTCGCTCCGGGACGAGTAGCACATCCTCCCGCTGCTCGATGATGATCTCCGAGTTGGCGGAGTAGCCGGCTCGGAGCACCACGGGCCGGGGTTCTGCTTCGGGCTGGTCGGTTGGTCGCTCGACGGCTTCGAGTATCTCGATCTCAACGGGGAAGACGGTCGAATTCTCTTCCTTCTGCGCCTTGAGCCAGATCTTCGAGAGTCGCCCGGTGACCTCCGCGTTCGGAAGCGCCCCGACCTTGATCCTGGCAGGCATCCCCTCCATCAATCGCCCGACGTCAATCTCGTCTACCGTGCCGCGGAAGAGGAGGTCGTCCATGTTGGCCATCGACATGAGGGGCGTGCCCTCCTGGTAGGACGTGAGCGGCACCACGGGGTCGCCGACTTCTACCATCCGATCGAGGATGTATCCGCTAATTGGCGCGCGGACGACGGTTTCGAAGCTGCCGTTTTCGGTGGTCACTTTACCTTCACGGAGCAATGCGAGCTGCTCACGTGCCATCTGAAGCTGAAGCTTGGATTGTTCGTACTCCTGCTTGGATTGCTCGAACTCCTGATCGGAAATGAGTTGCCTGTCCAGAAGCTGCTTCTGGCGCTGGTACTCGGCTTCGAGCTTGCCGAGCTCGATCTGACGCATCTCGATGCGGCGCTCGGCATCCACGAGCTCCTGCGGGGTCGGGTTGGGCTGCACCTCGAGGAGCGGTGTGCCCGCCTGCACGAAGCTGCCGACCTCGGCGAACTGCCGCTTAACGATACCGGAAAACTGCGATTTGACGCTGATCTCGACGCGCGGCTCGATGGTGCCGACGGCGAGGGCCTTATCGACGATGTCGCCGCGCGTGACCTCGACCGCCGGAATCTGCCCATCCTGCGAGCCATTGTTGTTGGCGATCACCGCAGCTGCTGCGCCGGCTACTGCAATGAGAATGACCAGGGAGAGGATGACCTTCGTAGCGCGCTTCATGAGGGTTCCATGGAATAGAGAAGTGCAACCGACACGAACGCATTACGGATGAGGCGAAAATGATGTTACATGGGATCCTGAGGCAACCGAAAAACGGGTAGGCGCAGCCCGCGATAAATGGCAAGGAGGCGGAGGATCGCAACGGCAACCATCCCGATGATGGCTGCGACGGGCCTGGTGGCGCCGATCTCCTGCGCCAGCAGATAGAGCGATGCGCCGGCGATCGCGGCCGTCGCATAGACGTCCCGGCGCAAGATCAGCGGGACCTCGGCGCTGAGGACATCGCGCAGTACGCCGCCCGCGACACCAGTGATGGTGCCCATGACGACGACGATGATTCCGGTTTGCCCGGCGTCTTCTGCGATCTGCGCGCCAATGACCGCAAAGATGGCGAGACCGAAGGCGTCGGCGATTAGAAGGGAGTTGCCGGGCGCAGGACGGTAGCGTGCGTACGCGAGCGTGACGAGTGCGGCGATGGAGATAACGACGAGGTACCTCGTGTCGGCGATC
Source organism: uncultured Rhodothermales bacterium (assembly GCA_965651265.1). Classification (GTDB taxonomy): domain Bacteria; phylum Bacteroidota; class Rhodothermia; order Rhodothermales; family VXPQ01; genus CBFGRV01. The sequence continues at coordinate 6,582 of CBFGRV010000017.1, read as the reverse complement.
CAGAAGATGGGATGTCGATCGAGAAGGAGGTCGCGTATCGTGCCACCACCTATGGCCGTCACCACGGCGATGACGAGGACTCCCAACAGATCCAGACTCTTACGGCCTGCGGCGAGTGCGCCGCTGATCGCGAAAACGGCTACCCCGAGTAGATCGAGAACGTACAGGATCACGGCTGGGGGAAGTCGTGCTTAGACGAGGTGGGCATTTACGAAGGCGGTTGATCCTTTGTACGCACCAGCAAACGATAAGAAATGCGGGTCACTGTGTCAGGGGTGCTTCATTTTGTCCAGGCGGCTGGACAATTCTACGGGCCGCTACCGCGTGCGCGTTCACACGCATCCGTGCCCCCGTGCGGCTCGCGCTCCAGGCGAGCGAAATGATGAATGGGTTATCAAATCGCGAAGCCGGCCTTGGGGTAGTTGACAATACATAAGTCCTCACTTATGTTTATCCCATGCCCGGCACTTCAGTCGAGAATAAGATCTTCCAGGCCCTGGCGGACCCGAGTCGTCGTGCGATCTTTGAGTCGCTGACCCACGGTGAGTCGGCGGTGAAAGACCTCACGGCACGTTTTCATATTTCGCAGCCGGCCGTCTCGCAGCATCTCGCAGCCTTGAAAGATGCAGGTCTGGTTCGTGGCCGTCGCGAGGGCCGATGCGTTTACTACCGCGTCGAGCCGCGGGGCATGAAGCCCCTCATCGACTGGATCGCGCACTATCAGGCGTTCTGGTCCGACCGCATCGACCGCCTCGAAAAGCTCCTTGACGACATGGAAGAATGAACCCCATCGACAAGACAGACAAATCGCAAAGGCAGACCATCGCCTTCGAGCTCGAGCTTCGTCATCCGCCGAAGAAGGTGTGGCGGGCATTGACGGATCCGAACCTGCTTTCGAAGTGGCTGCTTCCGGCCGTCGATCTCGAGCTGCGAGAAGACGCAGACTTTGTGTTGATGGCGCCGCCACAGCCTGGTTGGGACGGGGTCGTGAGCTGTCGCTTCGTCGAGATCGAGGAGCATCGCCGGCGGAGCCCCCCGCCTGGATCACCTATGCGCCGCTCTTTCCGCTTTTCTTGCTTCTCTTTACCGGGCTCTACCTCTTCGCATTACCGTATGTCTCGCGCCGGCGTGCGGGGCGCGGTGCCACCTGAAGCGCGCGTCGGATGGGGCACGAGCGAGGTCAGGTCAGCGATTCGTATGGGCTCACCACTCTCGATGCTCTTTCGGGCGGCGATACCGATGAGGACGGCCATGGCCCCATCGCGAATACCGGCCCGATGTCCCAGCGGATCGGGCATGTCGGGATCGCGGAAGATCTCGTTCTGCAACCTGATGTCGCCGCCTCCGTGGCCGCCCCGCTCCTGATAGACGCGGATCTGCTCGTATTCCTCGCTGAAGTTGTCCATCACCATGATCTCCTCGAAGTCGGAAGCCTCCTCGACTTCTTCCTGGGACATGCCCTGGGCGTAGAGTGCGGCCTGATCGATTCGTTCTCGCTCTCGCCAGGGGATTCCGTGCCAGGCATCGATCCTTCCCGTCGTGCCGTTGAAGGCGATCTGCATTCCTTCGTAAGGCGAGTACGTGGTCAGGGAGTAGGTCACCTGCACGTCGTTCGCGTATTTGATCTGCACGGACATCCTGTCATAGATGTCGATCTCGTGCCGCCAGAGGCAGTTGTCCCGAATGTATCCGTCGTGATGTTCGTTGGCGACGTACAACTCCATCAACATCCGGTCTCTGGTGATGTCCCAGTAGAAGTCGCACCGATTCTGGTGGGGGCAGCCCCTACATTTGTCGCCACGAAACGGATTATTGCTTCCGTAATGCTCAAGGGCGCCTTCGGCGTAGACCTCGACCGGCTCGGAATCGAGCCACCAGTTCAAGAGGTCGAAGTGGTGCGATGCCTTGTGAACCAGGAGGGTGCCGCTCTTTGCCGTGATGCCGTGCCAGCGACGGAAGTAGGACGCGCCATGGTACACGTTCAGGTACCAGTGGAAATCGACTGAGGTGATCTTTCCCACCCGCTGGTTGACGAGTAGCTCCTTGAGGCGTGTGTGATGCGGGCTGTACCGATAGTTGAATCCGACGATCAAGCTACCTTTCGATCTCGCCTCCGCATCCAGAATCCGCTGACACTTTTCTTCATCGGTGGTTAACGGCTTCTCGGTGAGCACGTCGATGTCCCGTTCAAGACCTTTGACGATGAACTCGTCGTGAGTGGCATCGACCGTGCAGACGATGAGCATGTCCGGGCTGGTCCGATCCAACATCTCATCGAAGTCGGTGAACGTTGGGCATTCGACACCGATATGGTTGCGCGCGAATTCCAGGCGTCCCGGGTTGATGTCGCAGAGACCGACGAACTCGGCCACATCCGAATAGCGCTCGCGCACGGTGCGACCCCAGAAGCTCACTCCTCGGATGCCCGTGCCGACGAGATCGATGCGTTTTAGCGGCCGGCGGTGCGAATTGCGGGCCAGGATGGTGAGTGGAGGGGCGAAGGCCGCTCCCGCCATGGCCGCCGTCGTCTGCTTGATGAAATCCTTGCGTGAGATCTTTCGGTACGGCATCGACGGAAGTGATCAGAGGTGATTGCGACGGCGTTCGTGGATACGTCAGCTGCTTTCGAGGCTCAGTCCAGACCACTCAATGACAAACATGGCAAGTAGAACGATCACCGCGACGGCGTGAAACCATCGACGTCGAACCCGCGCCAGGACAATGAAGAGGCCGAGCAGCACAACGCTTGGAATCATACTCAGGATGACGCTCCCGAATCCACTTCCGCCGGTTCCGATGAGGGCGATGATCCTGATGAGCAGGATGAATCCGACGTAGACCGCAAATAACGTCCAGAAGTAGCCTGCATTATCCACGTAGAAAGTGCGCAGATCAGCGCCGCCCCCGTCCACCCTATCGGGCAGCGCCGCGGCTGTGAGTAGGAAGAGCAGGATGAGCTGCACGGCGAGCGGGATGAATCCGCCGAGTGTCGCGTAGAATTCATCGTCGCGCGCGGCATAGAAATTCCACCACGTCTCCAGGACGGCGAGTACCGCAAGTAGGGCGGCGGCAAGCGGAAGCCAGTCCCATTTCACATCCCGGCGGCGCCTCAGGAGCCCGTGAAGGCTGACCACGAGATCGGCCAGGGCCAGGCCGACCAGCACAGACACGAGGGGTAGAATGTATTCGAATGGACTCAATGGGCAATCTGGGTTTCGTGGCGGATGCGATCGCCGACCTCGACGCGTCCGGGTGCAATGACCTCCGCATATAAGCCCATGAAGACGTGCCCGAAGCCCACCTGGAGTTTCTTCGGGATGTTCACGTCGCGCTCGGCGGTGGTGGGGTTCACCTCCGTCGCCGCACAGCGCTTGATCCGGGAGACTACCCTGAGTCGGGCCTCACCGATGGCGAGGTCCGATCCAACCATATCGAGCTCCCGCCACGCCGGCCATCCTTCGACATAGAAGTTTGCCCGAAAGCGGAGAGGATCCACGGCCATGCCCACGAAGGCCTCCAGAGCCCTGACGCTGGAAAGGTTTACAATCGAGACGTACTGGCCTGTCGCGGCGTGTGGCCGCCGTTCGGCGTCCGCAAAGGTGTGCCCCGGCGCTTCCACCACGTGGGGTTTTTCGCCGATGGTATTGCGCATGAACATGGCAAAGAAATCGGCCAACTCCTCCTTTCCTTCGGGGTCCGTGATCCTCGCACGAAGGACCGTCCGGCCGTCTCGAGCGATGGTGAGGTAGCCATTGTGCTCATCGAATCGAGAACGGAGTTGGGCCAGCTCTTCATCGCGCATCAGCATCAAGAACCGCGTCTTGGGCATCCACTCGGGATTCGCCGGATCGAACTCCGTACCTGGACGGGCAAGCGCAAATCGGCGATCGTGCGGGATGGCTTTGCCGGCGTCCAGGTCAGCGCCGGGCAGGTCCTCGGCACTCAGCCCCTTGACCGGGTAGCGACAGATCCGAACGACTTCAGCGGACATTCTTATCGATCTCGTTGGTTGTCAAAGGTAGGCTCGCTCGGCTTCCTTCGCCACGTCGTTCAATTTCCTATCTTACACGCCTACTTTTCGACTAGACGCTGCTCGCAGTGGGCCGCGTCCCTCTTTCACTCTTGTGCTCTCCGATGCGACGTTCTTTTTGGCTTGCCGTCTTTTTCCCGCTCCTGCTCATTGCCTGCGATGATTCCGCCTCGCGAGGCGATGCGGCGGGCGACACGGACGCCCTCACTGCCGAAGTGCAGCCCGTTCCCGCGGCCGCCCTGGCGGCCATCGACAGCACGGATCTCCGCGGGCACATCGCCGTGCTCGCCTCCGACGAGTTCGAGGGGCGCGGCACCGGCAGGCCGGGCGAAGAGAGGACGGTCGAGTACATCCGCGAGCAGATGCAGGCGATTGGATTGGTCGGCGCGGCGCCCGATGGCGGGTTCTTTCAGGAGGTCCCCCTGCTTGGTTCGACGCCGGTCGATGTCGGCACGCTGGTCCTCACTCCGGAGGACGGCGAGCCCATACGGCTGTCGTTCGTCGACGACTACGTCGCCTCCACGGACCTCGACGCGACCGAGGCCTCGATCGACGGGCCGCTCGTTTTCGTCGGCTACGGCATCACCAATCCCGGGTATCAGTGGGATGACTTCAAGGATGTCGATGTAACGGGAAAGGTCCTCGTCGCTTTCGTCAACGATCCACCGGCGACGCCCGAGGAGCCGAACCTTTTCCAGGCCGACACGCTCACCTACAATGGCCGATGGACATACAAGTATGAGGAGGCGCGGCGACGAGGTGCCGCCGGCGTCTTTCTGATACACACGGATGAGATGGCAGGCTACCCCTTCACTGTGCTTTCGGCAGGTGCAAGGGGCGAGCAGATTCAACTGGCGTCGCCGCCGGAGAATCCGCTTCAGCTCAAGGGTTGGATTACGCGGACGACGGCGGAACGGCTCGCCGAGATGAGCGGGAGCACCCTCGACGAGTGGCTGCAAGAGGCAGCCTCGCGGGATTTTCAGCCGCGGGAACTCCCCGTCACCGCGTCACTCTCCATGACATTTGAGACACGCCGTTTCAGCGGCACGAACGTGCTCGGGAAGATTGTCGGTGCATCGCGGCCCCACGAGGCCATCGTCTACACAGCCCACCACGATCATCTCGGCATCGATGAGGACATGGAATCAGCCGGTGAGGATGGGATCTACAACGGAGCCGTGGACAATGCCTCCGGCGTGGCCATGGTGCTTGAGATCGCCGAGGCATTCAGTGCGGCGGAGCCGCCGGCTCGGACGGTCCTGTTCGTCACGCTGACGGCTGAAGAGAGCGGGCTCCTCGGCGCCGAGCACTACGTCGTGGATCCTGTCATCCCGCTTGCGCACACTATCGCCAACATCAACGTCGATTCCGGCAATCTATACGGGCCGACGGATGACATCGTGGGGATCGGCGCCGAGCGCAGCGAGATGCTGGGGTTGCTGCGCGCGGCGGCCGCCGGCGAAGGAATGACGGTGACGCCGGACAACCAGCCGAATCAAGGCCTCTTCTTCCGCAGCGATCAGCTGGCGTTCGCGCGTTCCGGCGTCCCCGCCGTTTTCCTCAACACGGGTAGCCGGTTCAGGGGACGACCCGCCGATTATGCCGATCAGATCAAATCCGATTACCGCATGAATCGCTACCACGCTCCGTCTGACGAACTGCACGAGGGGATGCTCTTCGGCGGGATCCTCCAGCAGGCAAGGGTAGCCTTTCGGCTTGGTTACACTCTGGCAAACTCGACTGTGCGTCCGCGATGGAACGAGAGCGAGGCGTTTGCCGAGACACGAGCCCAATCAGAGGCAGCGGCAGGGATGTAAAACATCGAGCGACGCCATGGCCACGTTGACGCGTGCCACCACGGAATCGGACCGGCGCCCAAAGTCGATTCCGCATCAATTCGATGATCTGTCCGATCACGCGCATCGGCAGCTGATCGGATACATCGGCCTCGCGATGCCGATTTTGCTCGTGCTGATTGCCGCACTCCGACCAACACCTCCGTACGGCCCCTGGGACCTGATGGATTCCGTCAGCGAGTACTACTACTCCGGCTCCGTGTCCGTTTTCGTGGGACTGCTGATGGCTCTCGCCCTCTTCCTGTTCACGTATCGTGGCTATGACAACAGATTTCGCTGGGCTGACCGCCAGGCGGCCGTCACGGCCGGCGTGGCCGCACTCGGCGTCGCGTTTTTTCCAACAGAGGCTCCCGACGGCCTGTCCAGCCTTCCGTGGTGGACGGAGACGACAGGCAACCTGCACACGGCATCCGCGATCGTGCTCTTTTCGATGTTTGCGGTTTTCTCGCTGTTGCTATTTCGCCTGAGCAGCGACGCAGAACGCCACGACACGTCAAAGCGACGTCGCAACCATGTTTTTCTTATCTGCGGGATCGCGATCGTCGCCAGCATGACATGGGCGCTGATCAACAAGCGGATGGGCCTCCCGATCTTTCTCCCGGAGTCGATCGCGCTCGTCGCCTTTGCCGTATCCTGGCTCGTCAAGGGCCAGGCGCTCCGGACGATCCGGATCGCCGCGCGTTCGATGGCGAAGGA
>CBFGRV010000016.1:0-72432 GCA_965651265.1 uncultured Rhodothermales bacterium | reverse complement strand
GACAAATCGACCACGACCCGGGCGAGCGAGTCATCCATGGGTATGTAGGCGTGTCCGAAGCGGCGGATGAAAGCCTTCTCCCCGAGGGCCTGGCGGAAGGCCTGTCCGAGCGTGATGCCTACATCCTCGACGGAGTGATGATCGTCGACGTGAAGGTCGCCATCGCACGTCACCCGGAGCCCGAATCCCCCGTGCCGAGAGAAGAGCTCGAGCATGTGATCTAGAAAGCCGACGCCCGTCCGGCTCTCGAAAGGCTCGGAATTGTCCAGGTGAAGCTCCACGTGGACCGTCGTCTCGGCAGTCGCCCGATCCAACGTAGCGGAGCGGGGCCGGAAGTCACCGTTCTGGATGGAATCGGCCATAGATGCGGTTCGAACATCGATATTGGGCGGTCGTTCATTATAACTTACGCCAAAAATTGTTCACCGACGGTCCAATAACTGCAGACCGATCAGCGCCGTACTTCACGGCCGAAATCGCGGCAGCCACGTGATCGCCACGACATCCCCTCCTGACAACAATCTGGCTCCTGAATGGCGAAGAAAGCCTTCGAACGTATCCTGGTCACATCTGCACTTCCCTATGCTAACGGCCCCATCCATCTTGGACATGTGGCCGGAGCGTATCTGCCTGCCGATCTGTACGTCCGGTACCAGCGCCTGAAGGGACGCGACATCGTGTATGTCGGCGGCTCGGACGAGTACGGCGTGGCCATCCTCTTGCAGGCACAGGCCCAGGGCATAAGCCCACAGGAGATCGTCGACAGGTACCATCCGATGATCGCCGAGAGCTTCGAGCGCTTCGGAATGAGCTTCGATTACTACGGTCGGACGACCTCGAAGACGCATACGGAGACGAGCCAGGACTTTTTCCGGCGACTTGCCGGTAAGGGCGCCTTCCGCCTGAAGACCGAGGAGCAGCTATACGACCCCGAGGCCGAGATCTTCCTTGCCGATCGATTCGTGCGCGGCACGTGTCCGGTTTGCGGCTACGAGGATGCCTATGGCGACCAGTGCGAAAACTGCGGCACCTCGCTCAGCCCGGCGGAGCTGAAGAACCCGCGTAGCGCGATCACGAATGCCACACCCGAGCTGCGCGAGACGACCCACTGGTATTTGCCGTTGGGAGAGTACCAGAAGCGCCTGGAGAAGTGGCTCGAATCGCATACGAACTGGAAGCCGAACGTGATGGGCCAGGTCCGGAGTTGGTTGCAGGATGGCCTGAAGGACCGTGCGATAACGCGCGATGTACCGTGGGGAGTACCGGTCCCCGAAGACGTCGCCCGGGACGCCGGCGTCGACGCGCGCGGTAAAGTCATCTACGTGTGGTTCGATGCCCCGATCGGGTACATCTCCGTCAGCAAGGAATGGGCACAGAAGGCCGGCGACCCGGATCTCTGGAAGCTCTACTGGCAGGATGAGGGAACCAGCCTGATCCACTTCATCGGAAAGGACAACATCGTATTTCACTGCCTGATGTTTCCAGCCATGTTGATGGAGTACGGCGAGTTCGTCTTGCCGGAGAACGTGCCGGCCAATGAGTTTCTGAACCTGGAGGGGAAGAAGCTCTCGACCAGTCGCGGATGGGCCGTCTGGTTGCACGAGTATCTGGAAGAATTCCCGCCGGACCTGCTGCGCTATGCCCTGGCTTCCACGCTGCCGGAGACGAAGGATGCCGATTTTAGCTGGAAGGACTTCCAGGCGCGTGTGAATGGCGAGCTGGCCGACATCCTGGGCAATTTTGTCAATCGCGCGATGACGTTCGCCGAGCGCTATTTCGACGGCCGCGTGCCGGAGCTCATCGACCCATCCGAGGTGGACCGGGAGGTACTCTCCGCCCTTGAGGCGTTCCCCGAGAAGATCGGCGCCCGGTACGAAGCCTTCCGGAATCGGGACGCCGTCTTCGAGACCATGAATCTGGCCAGGTTGGGCAACAAGTATTTCAACGATACGGAGCCATGGCACACGCGGAAATCGAATCCGCATGCCGCCGCCAACACCATCCACATCTCGCTGCAGATCTGCGCTTCACTCGCCGTGTTGCTCGATCCCATCGTTCCCTTCTCGGCCGCACGCCTGCGGAGGATGTTGCGCCTCGAGGATGTGAGGCCGAGCGGCCCCGGCGGTGGATCGGGTTCGATTGGATGGGATGAAGCGGGCCGTCCGCTGCTAGAGGCGGGGCACAAGCTCGGCCCGGCGGAGATTCTATTCAGCAAAATCGATGACGAGATCATCGACGCCCAGCTACTTCGGTTGCGGAAGCGCGAGGCGTCCGCCGATCTCGCCGAGGAAAAGCCGGAGCGCCCCTACGCCGAACCGAAAGCGACCATCGCTTACGATGATTTCGCGAAGCTGGATCTGCGTGCGGGATTCGTAAAGAATGCAGAGCGCGTCGACAAATCCGACAAGCTGCTGCGGTTGGAGGTCGATGTCGGCTTCGAGACGCGGCAGATTCTGGCGGGCGTCGCCGAGCAGATGGAGCCAGGCGAGCTCATTGGCCGGCGCGTGGTGGTCGTCGCCAATCTAGCCCCACGAAAGATCTTCGGCCTCGAGAGTCAGGGGATGCTGCTCATGGCCGAAGACCGCGAGGGCAACCTCAGCCTGGTCACGACCGAAGGCGAGGAGGGGGCCGTCGTTCGATAGAAGCCGACCGAGAATCGAGCGAGTCTAGATGTTGATCGCCCGGCCGTAGGCGGCGCGGGAGGCCTCCATAACCGCCTCCGAGAGCGTCGGATGCGGATGCATCGCTTCGATGATCTCGTGCGCGGTCGTCTCCAGTTCGCGCGCCGTGACCGCCTCGGCAATCAGCTCGGTCGCATCGCGCGCGATGATATGGCAGCCCAGCCACTCACCGTATTTCGCGTCGTAGATGACCTTGACGAAGCCCTCCGTGTGACCCATGGCCGACGCCTTTCCCGATGCGGAGAATGGAAACTTGCCCACCTTGACGTCGAAACCCGCTTCTTTGGCCTTCGCTTCAGTGTATCCAACGGACGCGATCTGGGGCTGACAGTACGTACAGCCGGGGATATTCTGATAGTTGATCGGTCGCACATTCTCGCCGGCGATCTTTTCGATGCACCGAATGCCCTCGTGGCTTGCCTTGTGCGCCAGCCACGGTCCTCCCGCCACATCCCCGATGGCATAAACGCCGTCCACGTTCGTTCGGTAGAACTCGTCGACGACGATTCGCCCGGGCTCCGTCTTGACACCGGCCTCCTCGAGCCCTACATCCTCGATATTGCCCACGACGCCCACGGCGGAGAGAACCTGATCACATTCGAGTGTTTCCTCGCCCTTCTTCGTCTTCACCTTCACCTTCAGGGTCTTGCCGCCCGTATCGACGGACTGCACCTCCGCTGAGGTAAGGACTTTGATGCCCTGCTTCTTGAAGGAGCGCTCGAGCTCCTTGGACACGTCGGCGTCTTCGACAGGCACGAGGCGATCCAGCAGCTCGACGATGGTCACCTCGGTGCCCATCTGATGATAGAAGTAGGCGAACTCCACGCCGATCGCGCCGGCGCCGCAGATCACGAGCCGCTTCGGCGGCTCCTTCTGGAGCAGAGCCTCGCGATACGTGATGATCTTCTTCCCGTCGACGGGCAGCGGCGGGATCTCGCGGGCACGAGCACCGGTGGCAACGATGATATGCTTGGCCTCGACCGTCTTCTCCTCGCCGATGGTCTCGCCATCCATGTTGGTCGAGGGTTCGATCGATACTTTGCCCTTGCCGGCCAGGCGGCCATGCCCGAAGAGAACGTCGATCTTGTTCTTCTTCATCAAGAACTGGACGCCCTTGTTCATCTTGTCGGCCACGCCCCGACTCCGCTGGATGACCTTCGGGAAATCCGGGTTCACTGTGCCGTCCAACGAGAGGCCGTAATCCGCGAGGTTCCGTGCATCCTCCATGACTTCCGCACTCTTGAGGAGGGCCTTCGTGGGGATGCACCCGATGTTCAGACATACCCCACCGAGCTTGTCGCGCTCGACGATTGCGGTCTTGAACCCTAGTTGCGCGGCCCGAATGGCCGTCTCGTATCCACCAGGTCCTGAGCCGATGACGACAACGTCATACGTAGCGTTAGCCATGTCTTTGGGATTCAATTCTCGTTGGGAGAGCAGAATGCCCAAAATAGCCGAGTAGGGGGGCGGAAGAGGTAAGCTTTTTATGAAAAGGGACTTCGCCCGCCCGATGCAGGGGTTGGATGACTCGCCGGCGGCCGGCGTGCGCACTCAGTATGAGCGGAGCCACGGCCCGGGATCGATGGGCGCGCCATCCTTGAAGAGCCCGAAGAATACGGCCTTCCCCTTGGGTTCGGCGTCCGTTCCCGCTCGGCCGATGATCTGACCGGCGCTGACACGATCGCCCTCCGCAACGTAGGTCATCGAAAAGTTGGCGTAGACGGACTTGTAGGCACCGTGCTCGAGGACGAGATACGTGCCGAACTCGGGCAGAATAGAAAGGTCGATGACCTGCCCGTCGAAGATCGCGCGCACCTCTGCGGAGGCCTGTGTGGCGATCACGATTCCGGGATTCGGCGTGATGGTGCCGTACGTCGGGTCCACGACATTGCCGAACGATTCGCTCACGACCCCGCGCGCCGGCCAGGGGAGCCGGCCCCGATTGTCCTCGAAGGATCCGGAGATGGCTGCGTACTCGGCCGCGGCAGCCGGATCTGCGGCTTCCCGGATACGACGCCGCGTGGAGGCCGCGGCGGTGAGCTCCCTGATTCGACTCTCCAGCTCCGACGCGGCGGCTTGCTTTCGCTCCAGAGACTGCGAGATGGTGTTGCCCTGCCGCTGCAAATCGGCCAGGACCCGTTGCCGGCTCTGTTGCAAGCGTTCCAGGTCGGCCTGCTCGCGTTCCTGCTCCTTCAAGAGCCTCTCGTTGGTCGCCAGCATCTCCTGTAGGTCGGCTCGGCGCACCCTGATCTCGGCTCCCGCCGTCTCAATGGACGAGAGACGATCCCTCCTCTGTCGGGTGAAACGGTGGAGGTACTGCACACGAACGAGCATCTGGTTGATCGATTTCGCTGAGAGAATCAAAGCGAGATCGTGCAGCCTGCCGTACTTGTAGGCGTGGATCGCGCGCGATTGATACTGCCGCTTCAGTACGTCGAGCTCCGCTTCGAGGCGATTGAGGGCCGTCCGGAGCGAATCCATCTCGAAGGCGATCTGCTGCACCTGACGGCGATAGTTGCGAATGAGCTCGCGTCGGAGGGAGATCTGCCGATCCAGCTGCTCGAGCGTCTGCACGGTCGCCCTTTCGGCTGCCTCGGTCTCTGACAGGAGTCGGCGATCGTCGTCGATCTGGGCCCTGAGCTCTCGGAGGCGCTGTTCGGTTGCTTCGCGGTCATACGCATCCTGACCTCGCACGGAAGCGGCCGCACCGAGGAGGAGCAGAAGGATGAGTAAGCGACGCGTGAACATCGGGATGAGGTTATTCGGCCACCGGCACTCGCTCGGCCGAATCGCGCACCGGCATCTTGAAGTTCAGCCGATCCGGATTGAGCGTCAGATCCCGATAGTAGATGGAGGCACGCTGTCCGTCGAGAGGCCGCTCGAACACGAGGCGACGCGGCAGGACGGTATCCCCAAACTCATCGAATTCGGAAAACTGCTGAACCTCCAGAAGGTCGCCGGAGCGGCTGCGCTTCTCGAGTCGCACCACGCGCCAGAAGGCGGGATCCACAGCGTAAGTCCGCATACCGGTTCTGTCGTGCAGGTAATAGTAGGCGGTATCGCTCGATACCTCCCAGAAGGTATCGGCAGGAGGATCGAGCAGCCCAAGCAGGTTTTCGAAAAGATTTGCGGAAGCGAAGGGCTGTGGCAGGATGGCAGACGCGTCGTCGATGCCGCCGTACATGAGCCGATTCTTGATGCGGTCGTAAAAGAAGAAGCTGTCGGGCGTAACCAGCGCCCTGGCCGCTTCGATGCCCAGCGCGGGGCTCATGGCAACGTAGAGCGAGTCTCCTTTCCGCGCATTCATTTCGGCGCTGAACTGCATTCCATCACCTTCATTCCGAATGGCCACCGATGCGCGCGCACGGAAGGCCAGGATGGGCTCGTGCGTTCCGTTCAGAAGCGCGAGGATCTGGCCCGGTGTGTGATGGGGGAAGGCGTCGGGGAGGTCTCGGTCGAGCGCGACCCTGGCCGTGCGGCATCCGTGTAGGATGATCAGCAGCGCGAGAAGGGTAACACCGCGGCCTACGAAGGATAACTTCATGCGGGCTGGCGATGAGGGGTTACGGATTTCGCGTCTGCTGCTCGCTCTGTAGCGAAGGTCGCTCTATGCTCAGCTCTCGTGCGCGAGATCGGGCTCGACGAGCTTCCTCTGCGTTACCGAGGGCCTCGTGTACATCCCCAAGATGCTCGAAGACGCGTGCGGAGGCGTCCTCCAACTCGGCAGCGCGGGTGAGCCATCGAACGGCATCCTCCGCAGATCCCTGCTTGAACTCGATCCACCCCATGGCTTCGAGTGCGGAAGCCGAGGTACTATCGATTTCCACGGCGCGGCGAGCCATCTGCATCGCCTCATCCAGCCGAACTCCACGTTCCGTGAGCGTCAGGGCGTAGCGACTCAGTGCGTTGGCGCTTCCGGCATCTGCAGACAGCGCATTCTCGAAGGCCGCATCGGATGCCTGGGGGTCGCCCATCCGGCCGTACGCAACTCCGAGGTCCGTGTAGAGATCGGCAAGCTCCGAGAAACCCTCGGACGCGTCCTCCGAGATGATTCGGACGGCCTCCTCGAAGCGGTCCGCCGCCTCTGCCAGCCGGCCGGCCTCCATGTGCCCGTGTCCGGCTATGCGAAGCAAGGGCACGGTCCCCGGGAACAGGATCAACGCCTCGTCGGCGACCGAGGCCGCGCGCTCGTGGGATCCTGCCTCGAGAAACGCCCCCGCCGCCTGAATCCAAACCTGCCGGTCGCGCGGATTCAGTGAAGCAGCCTGGTAGAGCAATTCACCGCCCTCGTCGTGATGCTCGTCCATGATTCGGATATCGCCCAGCATGACGAGGGCGTCGGCATTGGCCGGGTCCATCTCGAGAACCCGGTCGATGAGCTGCGCCGCGGCGCTTCGCGCCCCAGGGTCGTGGGCAGAACGCCCGTATAAAACGGCCGCATGCGTGAGGAGCTGCTCGGGTCCGGCTGCGTCCAGATCCACCAGGCGGGCCAGCATGGCATCAGCGCTATCAGGCAGGCCGCGTTCCCGGTAGAGACTCGCCAGATTCATGAGCGCCTCCGCGTCCCCAGGCTGCTCCTCGATGGCCTGTTCGAGCTCCCGGGCGGCCGATCCGTGGTCTCCACCCTGCAAATACACATCACTGAGGGCCTTCCGCAGCTCGGGATCGTGCGGATCGGAGGCCACCATCCGTGACAGGAATGCTTTCTTCCCTTCGAGATCCCCCAATCGGGTGTACAGATGGATGATCTCGTTCTGCACGTCGCGATCGGGGCCGACTTCCTGTAGAATTTGCTCGTAGGTCTGGATGGCGGCCTCGAATTCGCCCAGCATGGCCTGTACACGCGCCTTCTGATACAACACATCCGTGTTTCCCGGAAACTGCTTCTGGAGCCGCTCAAAGATCTCCGCGGCTCGACGGGGTTCATCGGCGGCTAGATGGAGCTGAGCCAGCTGAAGGTGATAATGGATATTGTCGGGCTCGGACTCCACGGCTTGCCGTGCATAATATACCGCGCTCGACTCTTCGCCCAGAGCCGAATAAGACTCCGCTGCGGCGGCAAGAACGGCCGCTTCGCCCGGTGCCAACTTGAGGGCTTCGCGAAAGTGTACCAGGGCCTCGTCGTGGTTTCCGATCTGCGCGTACGTAAGTCCGCGTACGAAGAGCTGCTGTGCGCGCATGTCTCGCGCTATCCGCCCTTCCGCCGATGGTCGTACCGGGGCGGCGACTTCGGGCGCCGCAGAGGGTGCCGGAGTCGTAGCACATGCCGGGAATAGCGCCGCGATGATGAGCACGATGCCCACCGACACCGTATGAAAAGATCCCCGAGATTTCATCGCAGATGCGCTACACGACAGGCTCTGGACAAAACGAGACCGCTATGTAGAGGTTTCCTCCAGAAAGGCCATGGTAATCCTCGGAATTTCGTGGTATGCTTCCGCTAAACGCGTTCCTCGACCATCTCCACGGCATTCCTCCGCGATAGCGCCGTCAACCGAATGGGCGACCAAGGCGTCTTCCAAGATCAGGATCAGGCAGCTCTCCGCCGGTTCGCGCGTCAACTGCTCCGAGACGTGCGTGCCCTCGAAAAGATGCTCGAGGACGGCATGTTCGAATCCGGTGTGCGCCGGATCGGTGCCGAACAGGAGCTCTTCATCATAGACGGAAGATGGCAGCCGGCCGCCGAGATCGAGGAGGTGATGCGCCAGGTGGACGACCCCGACGTCGTCACCGAATTGATGAAGTTCAACCTCGAGTTCAACCTCGAACCCCAGCGGTTCACGGGTCGCTGCCTCCGAACGATCGAGGAAAAGATCGACGAAAAGATGGCCTACATTCGCGATGTGGTGGGCCGGCTCGATTGCGATGTGGTGATGGTCGGCATCCTGCCCACCATCACGCTCACGGATCTGGAGTTGAGCAGCATGACCCCATCGCCGCGGTACTACGCGCTCAACGATGCCATATCGCGGCTACGAGGCGGGCCGGCCGAGTTGCACATCCGCGGTACGGACGAGCTCTACATCAAGCACGAATCCATTACGCTGGAGGGGTGCAATACCAGCTTCCAGACGCACTTTCAGGTTCACCCGGACGAGTTTGCTAGCCTGTACAATGTGGCCCAGACCGTGGCCGCCCCTGTGCTCGCCGCCGCCACGAACTCGCCGTTGCTCTTCGGAAAACGCCTCTGGAGGGAGACGCGGATCGCGCTTTTCCAGCAGGCGGTCGATACGCGGAGCTCGAACCTCTACCTGCGCGAGATGAGCCCGCGCGTGCACTTCGGGAATGACTGGGTGAACGAATCGGTGCTCGAGATCATCAAGGAGGACATTTCTCGATTCCGCGTCCTTCTGACCGCGGGCGACGTGGAGGATCCTTTCGAGGTCCTGGACCGGGGCGGCGTGCCGTCGCTGCGCGCCCTCCAGCTGCACAACGGCACGGTGTACCGCTGGAATCGCGTTTGCTACGGTGTCACGGAGGGGCGACCGCACCTTCGCATCGAGAATCGCATCCTCCCCTCGGGTCCGACGGCCGTCGATGAGGTGGCGAACGCAGCGTTTTGGTTCGGGCTCGTCAGCGCGCTCTCACGCGAGTATCCCGACATCCGACGCGTGATGGATTTCGATGATGCCAAGACGAACTTCATCGCGGCGGCCCGACTGGGGCTCGGGTCTCAGATGACGTGGATCAGGAATCGACGCGTTCCGTCGAGCGTGCTCATCCAGGAGGAGCTGCTTCCGATGGCGGCCGAGGGGCTGCGGGCGTCGGGCATCGACGAATCAGATATCGATCGATACACGGGTATCATCCGAGAGCGCGTGGAGTCGCGGCAGACAGGCTCTCAGTGGCAGCTCGATTCCCTCAATGCGATGAAGAAGAACGGCAGTCGTTCCGAACGACTCAGCGCACTGGTGGCGGCCATGGTACATCGGCAGAAGACGGGCGCGCCGGTGCACGAATGGACACTGGCGGCGCTCGAAGAGGGGCCTCGTCCGCGGCGAATGGAGAAATCACGCGTCGAGCAGTACATGAGCACCGACCTGATCACGGTGAACGAAGAGGAGCTGGTTGAGCTCGTCGCCTGCCTGATGGACTGGCAGCGCATCCGGCATGTGCTCGTAGAGGATCACGAGCATCGACTGGTCGGGCTCGTTACCCATCGAAGCCTCCTGCGTTTCCTGGCGCAGGACGGCGACCGCGCCGAGCCGCGCGAGGCCATGCCCGTCAAGGATATCATGGTGCGAGATCCGATTGCGGTAACGCCCGAGACCCCCACGGTCGAGGCCGTACGACTCATGCGCACACACCGCATCGGGGCGCTTCCGGTGGTGCGCGACGGTCACCTGATCGGGCTCATCACGGAGACGGACTTCATTCACATCGCCGGAAGGCTGCTCGACGACAGCCTGGCTTCGTGAGCCTCAGGCAAGAGGTGCTTCGGCAGCCGACTCGTCCTTATTGTCGCGCTCGAGCTCGTTGAGGAGAATCTCGAACTCATCATCGGCACTGCTGGCGGCCTTCCTCTGGGAGCGGCCGGCCGTAGGAGGCGCGGTCACCAACTCGTAGACTTCGCCGAGATGATGGTCGCGGACTTTGTGCACGTGCCCATCGCGGATCAACTGGCGTGCCACGTTATACGCGCACATCTCGTAGCCTTTCTCGGCAGAATGGAAATTGGCGGTCTTCCGTTCGGTGCCGACGATCAACACGTAACCTCGCGAAAGCTTGGCAAGAGCATGGTTGAGCCACTTATCCTTCGAGACGGTAGGACCAATTTTCCTCTCTGGTGATTCGCGTTCAGGGCTTGTTTCCATGTCCGTCCACTCCTGTTAGATACACCCGGTCGGTTGCCTGAGATGCGCCTCAACCCCCGCCGTGTCAGGGGGTTCCTGGAAGGAAAGTGTCCGATGAAATTTTGTTGATGCCGGTCGGCCGCACCGTCTATCGGGTCGTCTCGCCCTCCTTTGTACGAGGTCCTTCTTACTTTCGGGGTCTACCGTAATCGCATACCCAATCTAGCTAGTGGACATGGTCGATCTCGAGATCAGCTTCCTTGAGAGGGAATTTCTAGGCGTTACACTTGAAGGTTGGCTCATCCTCCTCGCTCTGTGGGCGTCCATCACGATTCTCTTCGTCATCGTTCGAAGGGTTGTGCTCTGGCGGCTGCGAAAACTTTCAGAGCGCACGGCTAACGTCGTCGATGACGTCATCTATTCACTTGTTGACAAAACGCGATTCTATTTCCTGCTCGCACTTGCCCTTTACATCGCCGTATCCATCGCGCCGCTCACCGAAAAGATCGGCCTATACATCTCTAGAGTCGCATTCGTTGTTCTCCTGATTCAGGTCATCCAGTGGGGCGATCAGCTCATTTCCGATTGGATTCGTCGGTACAAAGCCCGAAAACTCGAGGACGATGCCGCGGCCGTCATGTCCATGCAGGCTGTCGGGTTCGTGGCACGGCTGCTCCTGTACTCCATCGTCGTCCTGGTGGCGCTCGACAATTTTGGCATCAATGTGACGGCCATGGTGGCAGGCCTGGGCATCGGCGGAATCGCCGTCGCACTGGCCCTCCAGAACATTCTCGGCGATCTGTTTGCTTCGCTTTCCATCATACTCGACAAGCCGTTCGTGGTGGGGGATTTCCTGATCGTGAACGACTACCTGGGAACGGTCGAGCAGGTGGGCCTCAAAACCACGCGCCTGCGAAGCCTCTCGGGCGAGCAAATCGTCTTTTCAAACAGCGACCTCCTCAACAGCCGCATCCGTAACTACAAGCGGATGTTCGAGCGGCGCATCGTCTTCTCGTTCGGGGTGGTCTACGACACGCCGGCCGATAAACTTCAGAAGATAGCCGGGATGGTCCGCGAGATCGTCGAATCGCAAGATCCCGTTCGTTTCGATAGGGCGCATTTCTTCAAATTCGGCGACTTCTCACTGGATTTCGAAGTCGTTTACTACGTGCTGGTACCGGACTACAACACGTATATGGACATCCAGCAAGCCATCAACCTCGAGCTCTTTCGGCGTTTCAAGGCCGATGGCATCGAGTTCGCCTTTCCCACGCAAACGATCTTCGTGTCCGGCCCGGGCGGCAGCGCACGATCCGAAAAGCAGATGGCATGATGCGTTTCCGGGGCTGGTTCTGGTCGGCTGCTTGTTGTCTGGTCACGCTGCCTGTCTGGGCGCAGGTCAATGAGGCGCCCGTCCGGGATGCGCCGGGTGATACGCGTGCCGAAAGGCTGCGGAACCTCCGGCTCGAGAAGGCTCAGAATCTTCAACCACCCAGCGAGCCGGGCCACTTCGAGCGGATGCTGCGCGGCATACAGACCCGCGTCGAGAACAGAGGTAGCGGGATGGGCTTCTACGGCCTCCGGCCTGCCCTGGGAGGGCTCAAGCGAGGATCCGGTATTTCCGGAGGCATCGTGTTCGAGCCCTTTACGCTTCAGCACGCCGCTATCCTTCGCGCCCATCTTCTCGCCAGCCTGGATGCCTATTGGGGAATCGGAGTGGCAGGCGGTCGACGGATAGGTAAGGGCACTCTCCTGGCCTACGGCCGATATAGCCACATGCCCGAGGAGGACGTCTATGGTCTCGGGGGGGAATCCGTTCTGGAGGACCGCACCAATTACAGGCTCAACGAGATCGTCCTCGGCGGGATGGGAGAGCTTCGCCTCCGACCGGGACTGGCGACCGGGTTGCGCGCGGCCTACATCGACTCGCGACCGGGCCCCGGCCAGGATGACGATTATCCGAATGCAGCGGACGTTTTGATCGATGCCATTTCACTCAAGAAGAATGCGCAACATCTGGCCATCGGCGCCTGGCTCAGGCTGGACTCCCGCGATCCGCCTGCACGGCGGCGACACTTCGAGTACCTCACGCACAACGAGCCCGACGTGACCGGCATGCCCCTGGCCACCGACCGCGGTGTGTATGCCGTCGCAGACGCCGTGAGGTACGTCTCGTTGAACGATCTGCCGGTCGACTTCACGCGCGTCACTCTGCAGGCGCAGCAGTACATCCCCTTTCGGCACGGCCACAATGTCTTCGCCATTCGCGAGTATCTTGCGATGTCTCACACCGGCGACGGCATGGTACCCCTTTACATGCTACCGGCTCTCGGCGGAGCCTACACGCTGCGGGGTTTCCACCTTTTTCGGTTCCGAGACCGTCATGCCGCAATGGTGAATGTCGAATATCGGTGGCAGGTCTGGCTCTTCGCCGATCTGGCTCTCTTCGCAGACGCAGGCCAGGTCCATACCGATCTCAACGAATTCTCGATCGATGATTGGCATTCTTCCTACGGGGGTGGAGTTCGACTACGAGCGGGTCGGATCGGGATTGCGCGCGGCGACGTGGCCTGGAGCAAAGAGGGAATGCAGGTTCATTTGATACTTAGCTCCAAGTTCTGATATGCGGCGTCGGGGAGCTCGAAGGGAGTACTGGATGATTCTTGGCCTGGTAGTGCTGGGCGCGATACCCCGGCAAAGCGCAGGCCAGGTCTTCCTTCCGGATGACCCCCTCACCGAAGACCCCGACCGCCTCGACATGCCGCCACCCCGCCCGTGGTCCATCGGCGACTATTACGATTTCTGGATCAACACGTTTGGGACGCCGGCAGAGTATGAAGGACCGGCGCTGAACGTGAACACGTTGGGGGAGGTGCCCAACTCGAGTTGGTACACGAACCGTCACTATCACCGGCGGCTTGCCTTCGGCGAGCTGCGTGCAGGCCCCGGTTCGGGCCGTGGCCCCTCCGAAAAAGGTCCCTGGAAAGTGGTGTCCGGAAAGACGGAGGGGAAGACGGCCGGATTGGAGATCGTGGATGCTATCGGAGAACGCTACCTCCTCAAATTCGACCCGCCCGAGTTCATCGAGCTGGCCAGTGGAGCGGAGGCCGTAGCCACGCGCCTGTTGCACGCGCTCGGTTACAACGTGCCGGAAAACAACGCCATCACTTTTGAGCGAGAACGCCTTGTGGCCGCGACGAAAGAGGATCTGGCGGCGATTGGCGAAGAGGACGCGGACGATCGAATAACCGAGGAGCTAGTCGACGAGCTGCTCAC
This sequence comes from uncultured Rhodothermales bacterium, assembly GCA_965651265.1. Classification (GTDB taxonomy): domain Bacteria; phylum Bacteroidota; class Rhodothermia; order Rhodothermales; family VXPQ01; genus CBFGRV01. The sequence continues at coordinate 58,682 of CBFGRV010000016.1, read as the reverse complement.
TCAGGCGGCACGCTATCCCGATGGGCGTCTGCGGGCGCTTGCCAGCAAGTTCATCGAGGGGAAGCCATTGGGACCGTTTTTGTATTACGGAACGCGGCCCGATGACGCCAACGACGTGTTTCCACATGAGAGCAGGAGGGAGTTGCGTGGCCTCCGCCTCATCGCTGCCTGGATAAACCATACGGATACACGCGCGCCCAACACACTAGATGTGCTCGTCGAAGAGAATGGTCGCCGGTTCGTTCGCCACCATCTCATCGATTTTGGGTCCACGTTCGGGGCCGGGTCGGTCGGACTTCGGCCTCGGTGGGATAGCTTCGAATACGCGATCCAGTTCGGCTCCATCCTCAAGCGTGCCCTATCGCTGGGCATCGCCGGCCTGCACTGGGCGGCTATCGAGTACGACAATCCGCCGGCCGTCGGGCGGCTCGACATCCGCCACTTCGATCCGGAGAAATGGCGTCCTCAGTATCCGAATGCGGCTTTCCGGCGGATGGATGCAGCCGACGCATTTTGGGCTGCCAGGCAGATCATGCATTTCACGGAGAAGGAGCTGCGAGCGGTTATCGAGGCCGGGCATTACTCAGATCCTGCGGCCGCCGACCGCCTGCTGGAGCTACTGATGGGAAGGAGGGAACGTATTGGTCGGCGCTATTTAGACTTTGCGGGCGGGCTCGATCGCTTCGCGGTCGTAGACGGTCTACTCACCTTCGTAGATCTCCCGGTCAAGCACGGATTCGCGTCGGCGGATCGTCCGAAGACGGCATCATGGTACGCCTTCGAAAACCACACGGGCGTGCGCACGATGCTCGGCGCGCCGACGCCACTTGTTGGAACCGAAGTCCGGATACCGGAATCCGACTCCGACTACCTTGCCCTCGACATAGCCGTGAAGCAGCGTGGGGTGACGACCGTCTACATCCGCAGGGTGCGCTCGACGTGGGAAGTGGTTGGGGTCGAACGGGCGGCGGCCGTCAACGTGCGCGATTAGCAGCCTGGGCCTCCTCCATGGCCGTTCGTTCCTCGGCCTTTCGGAATCCCCGGCCCACGTAACGCACGAGGCCGACCCACGCGATCAGCATTACGATAACCACCAACGACAGCCAGCGTACCCCGCTCACGAAGGCCACCGAAAAGACCAGATTCAGCGCTACGGAAACGACCTTCGCCAGCCTCTGGATGAACATGTCGATGAATGCCTTCGCTTTGTACTTGGCATCCTTCGACGTGGGGATGTAAAGTGCTTCCCGGGCCGATTGGTTGATGGAGTAGTTGAGTGCATTGTCCGCCACGGACATCGATGCCGCAAAGACGAGGAGCGGCATGAGCAGAAAGCCTGCCGTGGCCGCCAGGATGGCCAGAGGCAGGAACGAAAGGGCAACCCGAACCCCAAAACGCCTGAGGATGAAGCTCGTGAGGAAAAACTGCACCAGCATCGAAACCACGCCGACGATCTGTCCGATTCGACCGAAGAATGCATCACGCTGCAGCGAGTGGGGGATGGTGAGCTCGACCATCGCGGAGAGCTGGAAATCAATCACGTTCGATACCAACTCGTAGAAGGCGATCAGCCCGGCAATTGCGAGCAGATATCTCGAGCCCAGTACAAGGCGCATACCCTCCGTCGCCGCGCTCTGCCTGCTCTCTGAGGCGGCGGGAGCGTCTTCGGGTTCGTGATCCCTCTCGGCCGCCCGGCGATGAATCGCATGGGCGAGAACGCTGATGATCACCATCGGCGCAACGCAGATAGCCAACAGCGTCGCGCGGCCAAGTGTCATCACGCCCGAGCTCACGAGCGTCGCACCTAGAAAGCCACCGAGGACCCCGCCGAACCCAATCAGGCCGAATGTCCGCTTTGCCTCCTCGGAATGCACGATGTCGCCGGTGAAGGCCCAGAAGATGGCCACCATCGCCGTATTGAACATGTCTCCGACGATGTAAAACGACCACACCATCACGTCACTGCCGCTATGGATGGTGCGAGAGAAGACGACGAACAGGGCACCGAAGCTAAGCGCAAAGATCTGTACGAGATGGTGGCGGGCGAGCCTCCGAGAAAGCCGGACGAACAGCACGACGACCACGTACACGGCGACCAGATTCAGCACCTTTCCGAGCTGTTCAGCCTGGGCACCCGTCAGCGTGATGCCCAGCAGCTCGAGCGGATCCTCCTGGAAATGATTGATGATGAGCGCCCGTTTGACGGGCTTCAGGATCCAGTAGGTCGCAATGATCAGGAAGAAGAAGAGCGAGAGCGACAGGGCGCGCGGCCACTCGTGCGGACGAATGTCCGCAAACTGCCGGTAGAAAATCTCTCGTAGCATGCGTGGCTTACCTGCATCAGGTTGAGGCCGATCCCGGCGCCTCTCGCCTCGACCGTCATCCTTTCGGCCCCGCCTGCGCCGCCACCTCTGCTTCGCTCGCCTTCTTGTCGAATCGTCCGCCCACATAGCGGGCGAGCTGCACCCAGAGGCCTAACATAGCCAGCACGACCAGCGAAAGCCATCGCACGCCGCTCACAAAAAGGGAAGCGAACAGAAGGTTCAAGAATACGGAAGCGACCTTCGCCGCTCGCTGCACGAACATATCCAGAAATGCCTTCGCCTTGTATTTCACGTCCCGTGACGTCGGGACGTAGAGGGCCTCCTTTGCTGACTGGTTGATGGAGTAGTTCAGTGCGTTATCGCTCACCGACATCATGGCCGCGAACAGGAGCCCGGGAACGACCAGGAACCCGACAGATCCGATCAGGACGGCCACAGGCAGGAAGAGCAGGGCCACCTTCACGCCGAACCGCTTCATGATGAAGGCCGTCAAGAGAAGTTGGACACCAATCGACACGATCCCTACGATTTGGCCGACCAGAGCGAAGAAGGAATCCTTGGCCAGGTTCTCCTGGATTTGACTCTCAACCGTGGCTGCGAGCTGGAAGTCGATAATGTTCGAGACGAGTTCGTAGGTCGCGATGATGCCCATGATCGCGAGCAGGTACTTCGACGAGAAGACGAGCCTGGCTCCCTCGAGCGCCGTTGAGACAGAACGGCCTGGCGCTGCCGGCCCATCGCTGCTGCCCTTGCCGCCCATCCGCCTGGTTCTCGCGTGCACGGCGTACGCGATGGCCACGATAATCACCATAGGCGCAATGCAGAAGAGCAGGAGGGGGGCCCGTCCGAACGATTCCACCGACGTATTAACTACTGTTGCGCCCACAAATCCACCGAGAACGCCACCCAGACCGATGATTCCATAGGATCGCTTGGCCTGTTCGGCCTGAACCACGTCGTTGGTGAACGCCCAGAAGAGCGCCACCATCACCGTATTGAACATGTCGCCAAACACGTAGAACGACCAGACTACGACCTCGCCAGGCTCCTCCACGAGGGCAGCAAAAAGCACAAAGCTGGCGGAGAAGATCACTGCGAAAATGAGCGTGAGGTGGTGCCGGGCAAATCTCCGTGCCAGATAGGTGAACAGGATCACGATCAGGTAGACCGCGATCATGTTCAGGATCTTTCCGATCTGCTCCGATTCGGCGCCCCCGAACGTCATCCCGAGGAATTGAATGGGATCGTCACCGAAGTAGTTGACGATCACGCCGCGCTTGAGCGGCTTAAGGATCCAGAAGGTGGCGATCACCAAAAAGAAATATGCCGACAGCATGAGTGCCGTCGGCCATTCCTCTCGTCGGATATCGGCGAACTGCCGATAAAAAATGTCTTTAAGCATTCTTCCGCTGAACGGTGAAAGGCGGATCCTTGCGACTACGCGCCCTGCCCTCAGCGGTTGAATGCAGCTTGTAATTATATCGGTGGAACTACGCGGCGGCAGGAAGTGACTTGGCGTCCCCGGCGAAATCCTGCCCATCCAACTTCCGCCGCTCCCACTCCCGGAAGGCATCGAGCTGGGCATGGACGGCACGGACCACCGCCGCCACCACGGCAGCGTCGTCGACGAAGCCTATCCCGGTGAGGATGTCGGGGATGAGATCGATTGGATTGACGAAGTAGATGATCGCCGCGACGATGTAGAGCATCGTCTTCCAGGGGACTATGGTATATTCGCGTCGCGCCCACGCTCCGGCCAGACGGAGCATCGTGCGAAGGTCATCGGCGACGCGGGCCATGACGCCATCGGCAGCCCCGAGCTTTACGTAGGCGTCTCGAGTCAGGCGCAGCACGCGCGCACGGCGACGGATGACACTCCGAGCAGCACGCTGCGTGGTTTCGAAGAACTTCCGCTGCTTCGCGGACATGTGGTCTTGCGGAGCAGGCGTCTGCGACTTCTGCTTCATCGGTATCTCCACGTCTCTCTCGTGTTTCGAGGCGCGGCGACACCCGGAGCAGCTTCTAGAGGATGTCCCCTGTCTCTCCGGCGTCCCCGTCGGCGATGAATACCGATGAGGTGCTCATGAGTTGCGGCATCATCCTCTCTCTAAGCTCGAAGAACTCGTCCCTGAGTTCGGGGTCCACCGGATGCGCCGATGGAATCTCGTCCGTGAACGGGTCGATCTGCCGGCCATTCTTCCAGTACCGGAAGCAAAGGTGCGGCCCGGTAGCCAGGCCCGTGCTGCCGACGTATCCGATCACCTGCCCCTGCTTGACCGTCACACCCGGACGGATCCCCTTCGCGATGCGAGACATGTGCAGGTACTGCGTCGTGTAGGTCGCATTGTGGCGGATTTTCACGTAGTTGCCGTTCCCACGTGCATATCGGGCTTCCAGAACGACGCCATCTCCCACCGTATGAATGGGTGTGCCCGGATCGGCGGCATAGTCCGTGCCGAGATGGGGCTTGTATCGCTTCTGGACGGGATGGAAGCGACGCTTGGTGTAGCGGGAGCTGATCCGCTTGTATTTCAAGGGGGCCTTGAGAAAAGCCTTCCGCAGCGAGTTGCCCTCTTCATCATAGAAATCGGGCCGCTCTCCCTCGTCGAAATAAAAGCCCAGATAGTCCTTGCCTCGATGCTCGAACCGCGCCGCGAGAATCCGCCCGATTCCGACCGGCTCGCCATCGATGGATTTCTCTTCGTAGATGACCGTGAAGGCGTCCCCCTTCTGGATCCGGAAGAAATCGATCTGCCAGGCGAAGACCTCCGAAAGCTCTCCCGCGAGAACGGGAACGAGAGATGGTGCCAGTTCCTGGCCACCGAGCGTCTCATACAGGGAGCTGTAAATCTCCCCTTCCAGGCGCTTGCGCTCTACGGTAACCTCGCGGGCGCCCTCGTAGACTCGTGCGGAGTCGGCCAGGTCGAAGACCACGAAATTCACTGCATCCTGCTCGTAGATGAGATACCTCGCTGTCTCAAGCGAATCTCGATAGATCCGAATCGGCCGGCCGGCCTGCATACGCCGGACATCGAATTGCGGCCGCGCCATGTCAGCCACCCTAACGATCTCCGGATAGGGCACATTGTGCGCCGTCAGAATTTCGGCGAATGTCTCATTTCGTCGGATGCGGTGCTCGAGCACCTCAAAACCCTGCGCGATGATCCCGTAATCGTCCGGCTCTAGTACGGGATCCGAGGGCGCCTCGGGGCCTGCCGCCACATCTGCCTGTTGATCAGAGTGAGGCAGAGAAGCTGTCTGAAAAACCGGCTGTTCGGCGCTCACTCGCAACGCGACGACGCAGAGCGCCCCCACGACGGCGCCCAGCGCGACGTACTTCACGTATTTCGGCATGAGTTTCCTGGACGTATGGCGTTTACGTCAGGGACCCGGCGGCGCAGAGTGGGTGGTGGGGTACTAGTAGGCGCTGCTTGGAATGGCCCCCGTTATGGAGAGTATCGTCTAGAGAGGCCGGGGTGTTAAGTACAAGTCGCCCAAACTTACACCCTTAGGAGGGTTGATCGCAAATCAAAATGTTACGTTCGGCCGCTCCATTTCGTCTCTTCCACGCCTTCCTGAGCGTTTACCCAACGGGCAAGAACGAACAGGAAATCGGAAAGGCGATTCAGGTAGGTGAACGTGATCGGCGAGATGTCGTCATCCTCGGCCGCCTTGACGGCCAGACGTTCCGCCCGCCGGCACGTGGTTCGCGCCACATGAAGCACAGCGCCCGCAGGAGACCCTCCCGGTAGGATGAAGTGCTTGAGCGGGGCAAGCTCCATCTCGAGCTCATCGATCCAGCGTTCCAGGCGCTCCACGTGCTCCTCTTCGAGGCGGACGGTTCGTGCCCGTGAGTCGGCAGGCGTAGCGAGGTCGGCGCCCAACGTGAATAGATCAGCCTGGATTACGTCAAGATACTCGTGAGCTCGAACAGCAGCATGCGACAGATGAGCACGGGCCAGGCCAATGACCGAATTCGCCTCGTCCACCGTTCCGTACGCCTCGATGCGCGGATGTGACTTCGAGACGCGGCCTCCTCCAAACAGGGCAGTCGTTCCTTTGTCTCCGGTTCGTGTGTATATCTTCATTGTGGCGCCGGGATCAGTCGGTCAATCGGTGCATGGTAAATGATGTGCAGGCCCTCGGCCGTCGGATGTATAGAAGCCTCCATTCGAAACACCCGCGCGATAATGTCGCTCGTGATCACGTCTTCCGGCGCACCGGCGGCGATGAGTCGTCCACCCGCCATAACCAGGACCGTATCCGAATAGCGTGCGGCCATCTCCAGATCGTGGAATACGACTAAGGCGGTGTGCCCGTGCTGCACGAGCTCCGACACGAGCTCCATGAATCCGAACTGGTAGTGCACGTCAAGGTGAGCGATAGGCTCGTCGAGCAGTAAGATCCGCGCCTCCTGTACGAGGGCCTGCGCCAGGAAGACGCGCTGGAGCTCGCCTCCGCTGAGCGAAAGAACGCTCCGGGCTTCGAAGCCTATAAGATCGACGCGTCGTAGCGCCTCTTCAAGGCGATCGCGGTCATCGTCGTCGTAGCCGGCGAGCCATCCTTTATGCGGCGTTCGGCCCATCAAGACCAGCTCTGATACCGAGAAATCAAATGACAACGGGATGTGTTGCCGGACGAACGCCATCTCCCGTGCAAGCTCCCGTGGCTTCCACGAACCGATAGGCCGACCTTGAAGCAGGATCTCGCCCCTGAATGGCAAGACTCCGGAAAGGGCCCGCATGAGCGTCGTCTTGCCGCTTCCGTTTGGCCCGACAAGGCCATAAAGGCCACCGCTCTCCATCTCGAATCCGACCTTATGCAAGATTGAGACGCCGTCGATCTCGACGTCGACGTCTCTGGCTAGCACGATGGAGCCGGATCGATTGGCTGGCGTTTGCATGCGTAAAAATGGTCGATGGGCGTCGCGTTCTCCCATTCGGGTCGACGGCCGCCCCTTCGCTTGACTCTTGGAGCCCACTCGGTTCGATGATAGATATTCTGCGCGTTCTCGTTGTGATCCTGCTAGTTTTTCTGGCGGCCGGCTGCGATACCACTTCACAGCAGGACGACTTCGCCGAAGATGCCAGCAGTCCACCCTCCGGCTATTCGCGCACGGACGAGAGTGGGGTGGAGGTAGAGGCGGATAACGACGATTGGCGGACATCGCCCGTCTACGCCGGCAAGGTGTCGGTTCGTCCGGCCTATCCGAATCCGGTAAGCGCCGGCGAATTCGTAACCGTTCCCGTCACCATCACCGCTTTCGGGACCGTATACGCCCCACTCCAGCTCGAGACGCTGCGCGACGGCCGACTGATTACTCTGGATCAGATCGATCAGGCGGCGGATCCGGGCGCGTACGTTTTTACCTTCAGTGCGGCACAGTTTGGCGTCCGCGGACTCCATCGGGTGTTCATCTTTGATGGAGTCGGGGAGATCGTCTCCTACGGAGACATCATGGTGAACTGATGGGCCCTGTTCACTTCAGGAGCGTCATCTGTCGCGTCGCCGTGAACGACTCGCCCTGTACGCGATACAGGTAGATTCCGCTGGGGAGATCGCTGGCATCGAAGATGAAGCTGCGGGTTTCACCCTTCTCCATCGTGCCGGCAAACAAATGGCGGACGCGCACGCCGAGTAGGTTGAAAACCTCCACGGTTACGTCCTGCGTCTCGTGCACGGTCAGCGAAAAGCTCGTGCGCGGATTGAAGGGATTGGGATGCGCGGCCGAGAGCGTGAAATCGTCAGGATCGCCGGAGGTGCGTACCAGATCATCATCGGGTGTGCCCTGCCCGGAAGCAACCCATGCGTCCAGAGGCGCGCCATTCGAGACGGCGGAGGCGGAGACCGCGGCAGTGATCCCCGACCCTAACAGTACGACGAGAAGCAGTAGCAGAAATCGATTCATACGTCCAGCTCCATCCTTAACGCAGATTCTAGGTTACGCCTTTGCCGGCGGGCTGATCCTAAGCGGATGACGAAAGGCGACTCTCAGCAGAACCGGTCAAAAATTGAGCCATCGACCGGCTTTGAATCCGCGCCTGGATGGCTATGGATCAGGTAAGGAGCTCGTGCAATTCTCGAAGCATTAAACGGAGTCCGTTCTCCAGAACGCGATCGTAGGCATGCGGCAGCGGCATCCACTCTCGGATGCGGGAATGCTGTTCGGGCCAGCGCTCCAGCGTCTCGCTGACCTCCATCAAATACACCTCCACCAGCGTATCACCACCGGTAGAGCGGTGGCGGTAGGAGCCGAAACAAAGATGATGCACACGCCCACGAATACCGGCTTCTTCGAAGGCTTCACGCCGCGCCGATTCGAGCGGACCAAGCTGCGGCTCGACGTTTCCTTTCGGGATGATCCACCTTTTTCGTGTGCTCGATGTGACCAACAGAACCTCCAGTCCGCGAGAGGTGCGCCGATACGGGAGGACGCCCGCTTGCCTGGGGATGTTGTCTAATTCGGACATGCACCGTCTAGCCAAAAGCAGGTGAACCGGCCGGTCGTTCGCCAGTATCAGGGGCGAAGGAACTGCCGTTTGAACCAAAGCTGTAAAGCATTATGTTTGCAGCGTACAGCTCCCCCTGAGGCCCACCGCGATCCATTCAACCATACCGTCTTCTATAGCCTCTCCTTAGACATACGGTCGTTGGTGCAAGTTGGCGGAACCGAGCCTCAAGAACACGTCCTCGTCCGCTTTAGTTTTCGCGCATCATGAGTGGCCACGTTCTCGTTCTGAACAACGACTACAGGGCGCTGACCATCTGCAGCGTTGAGCGGGCCATCGTCCTTGTTTTCCTGGAAAAGGCAGAACTCGTCGAATCGCTCCCGGGACGGTTCATCCGCTCGCCGAGTACGCAGATTCCATGGCCCAGTATTGTGCGGTTGCGGGCCTACGTGGCCGTGCCGTACAAGCGCATCATGATCTCACGAAAGAACATCCTTCGGCGGGACCGATTCCGGTGCCAGTACTGCAACAGCCGGGAACAGCTCACCATCGATCACGTCATCCCGAAGTCGCGGGGCGGGCGCGATACGTGGGAGAATCTGGTGACCGCCTGCACGCCGTGCAACAACAAGAAGGGCAATCGAACGCCTGCGGAAGCCGGAATGACGCTCAACCGCAAACCGTATCGTCCGAGCCATGTCATGTTCATCCGCGACTACATCGGCACGTTGCACGATGCGTGGAAGCCGTATCTGTTTCTGAAATAATCACCCGCTCTTGCGGGCTGGAAGTACGTTGGCGCTCGACCGTTCCGTGCTGGTAGCACGACTGCTGTGGGTCATCCCGGCCATTCTGCTCTTTCTGACCATCAATCAGGCGAAGGTTGCGCTCGATCTACGCGAAACCCTCGAGGACGGCGTACCCGTCGAGGCCGAGGTGATCGAGATCGAGACCTCGGGCCGCGTCGATGTGACGATGGCTTCGGCGCGATTGCGTTTGCAGCTTCCGGAGGGTGAGGTCGTCGAACGTGAGCTACCCCTCCCGATTACGTTCGCGGAGGACCTGCAGGGCAGCGAGCGCCTCGAGGTTCGGGTGAATCCGGGAGCAGATCAGGAGATCGTCATAGCCGAGCTTGGCCGAGCCCAGTGGCGGCTTGCGGCGATCAATTCCGCGATGAGCCTGATCGGCCTCGTGCTGGTCACAATCGGTGTCTTCGCCTGGAATCGCTACCTGAGGCGGAAGGGTGACCCCGCCAGGCGAACGCTAGAAGAGCCTGTGGAGATGTAGCTGCGACGCGACCTTCATCGATTGAAACTGGCCGGCAGTGACCTACCTCACCGTGCCATGGGCCTGCCCGGCTTCGTTGGCTCGTCCGGATAGAGGTCGCCGACCCACTTCGCATAGCCATTGAATAGCTGCGTCGGAACTCGCTCGCCCGTCGTGATCAGCTCTTCGCTGGCCTGGCTCCATCGCGGATGCGGGATGTTGGGGTTGACGTTTGACAGAAAGCCGTATTCCGTTGGCTGCAGGTCGTTCCAGAAGGTCGCCGGCTGCCGATTGGTGAATTCGATCCGCACGATGGCCTTCGCACCCTTGTATCCGTACTTCCAGGGGAGGGCGAGGCGCAACGGGGCCCCATTCTGCTTTGGAAGCGGCTCGCCGTACATTCCAGTGGCGACGAAGGCAAGATCGTTCATGGCCTCGTCCATCCGAAGGCCTTCATAATAGGGCCACGGATACCAGTGCTGGCTCTCGATGCCGGGCATCTCCTTCGGGCGATTCACGGAAACGAACCGGACGTACGTGGCTTTCGAAAGGGGGCGGCACTCTTTGATGAGGTCGGCCAACGGAAATCCCGTCCAGGGCACCGTCATCGCCCAGGCCTCCACGCACCGGAATCGGTAGACGCGCTCTTCGAGCGGCATGCGGCGAATGAGGGCCGCGACGTCGATCGTGCGCTCCTCCTCGACGAGGCCGCGCACCTGAATCGTCATCGGAAACGGATCGTAATCCGTCGTCAGCGGCCAGATGTCTTTCCGTGTACCGTCGAACTCGTAGAAGTTGTTGTAGGATGAGGCGAGTGTGCGGTCGCTGATGGGACGCTCCGGGACGGTGAAAGCCTCATTGCGCGTGGCCGGATAGCCTTCGCGCGGAGCATCCTCGGGGATGGTGTCGAGCGGGCCGTCCGGTCGAGCACGGCCGTTCGAATCGACGGCGCACCCGATACTGCTGATGGCTACGGCCCCGAGGCCCAACTGCTTGATGAATTTCCGGCGATTGCGGCAGACGAGTTCGGGTGTGACGTCACGCTCGGGTGACTGCCATTCGGGTTTGAGTATGACGTTGGCCATCGAGGTGGCAGCACCCGTCAGACGGGAAGCCGCGATGTGCGAGGAGTACTTCACGTCTGATTCATACCTGACCTTACGGCCGCCGTTCCTCGACGCAACCCGACATGTGGACATCAATCCAGTGCAAAGGTGATCGGAAGTGCCAGCCCTTCGCCTCGGCGGGGTAGCGAAGGTACTGTTGGATGGAGGCGAGCCCTCCGATGAGAGTCGGCATTTTTCGACCTCTACTATCGAGATAGTATTCGGTCAAGGATGCCGCGAAAAAAGACGAATAGTCGCGCAGTGGCGAGGTCGGTACCTCGAGGGCCGCGGGGCTCAGCGCGGCAGCGGATAAGGGTAGAGAGGTGTCAGCTCCTCCGGGTCCACACCCATGAGGTAGCGCAGCCACAGACCGGCATTTCGGAACTGCTGGCGCAGCACTCCATTTTCGCGGAAGCGCCTGGCAGACGTCGTCACACAATCTCGGAGAAATACGAATCGACCTCTCGCGTGTAGCGTGCGAGCAAGCTCCAGGTCTTCGAAGATAGGCTGGCTCGGGAAGCCGCCCACCTGCTGAAACGTGTCGCGCCGGACGAAAAGGCCGCGGTCTCCGAAGGTCAGAAGGGCTACGGGAAGCCTCGTGCAAAACCCGTAGAAGCGGAGCAGTGGAACTCCGAGATCGAATTGAAGGCGGAATGTCCCCGCTTCGAAGCCCTGCCGGTTCACCGCGCTCCGCACAACTCCCAGGGCCCGTGGAGGAAGCCGCGTATCGGCATGGAGAAACAGCAGGATGTCACCCCGTGCAGCGGCGCCGCCGGTATTCATCTGGTGCGCCCGTCCTGGCTTGGACTCCAACACGCGCGCTTTGCGAGCGGCAATCTCTCTCGTTCCATCGACCGACCCGCCATCCACGACGATGATTTCGAAAGGCGGGTCTTGCGTGCGCACCGAATCGAGCGTTGCCCCGATCGCGGCCTCTTCATTGAGGGCCGGGATGATTACGGAGATCAACCCGCCCATCGGGGCTACCAGAACATCTGTTTCATACAGAATACGGAGCCCCCTGCCTTCAGATACTCGCCCGTCTCCACCTCGATCGGGGTGAACCCGGCCTGCCGAAGCATGGAGTTGGTCGTCGTGCATCCGGCCTGGATCAAGACGTGCTCACCATCCGGACAGTGGGCATTGCAAGCAAAGAGATTGCGCGACTCGTCTTCCGGGGCTTCTAGCACCCGATCGAACAGACGGCGGATGATGGCGAGCCCGGCATCCGTGAAGGCACCGGGATAGATCAAGACGGTGTCTTCATCGAGCGGCGAAAAGCATGTGTCCAGGTGGTAAAAGTCTTCGTCTCCTAGTTCGAGCAGCAGGACAGGAACGTCGAGTTCGCGCGAGATGAACTCGTACGCCTCGCGACTCGTCCGAAAGCCGTATCCACCCCAGAGCAAATAGCGGAGCGGATGCCAGATGGCGTCTCCCATGCCCTCGAACGCCTGAATGTGATCCGGCAGGTGAGTGATCTCGAGACCGATCCCACGAAAAAACTTCTCGAAGTGATCGACTTCTCCGCGACGCTGCTCGGCGTGCATCCGGCTCATGATCACGCCACGAATGCCCGAGTCGGCACGGTAATAGGGGAGGGTCTGATTGGCACAGAAGACCATGTCGGGCAGGCCTTCCTGGCCCTCGATCACGTTCACCGTGATGCCGAGGCTCTCATACGCATCTCGAAGCGTTCTCCACTGCGTACTCGCCTCGGCTTCATCGACCTCACCAACGTGAGCGGCCATGTGGGGATTGATGACGTAGGCGACCTCGTAATGCGCCGGGCTGGTCATGAGCACTCGACCCGGCCGCGGAACGGCCTTACAATCCGCCGCCGTAAAGTCAATCTCCTCGGCCTTCGTATACAGCGATCCCATCAAACGACCAACCAGCAATCAGAAACCAGCAACCTACCTATCTGATAGCGCGGCAATCCCGGGCAGCGTCTTGCCCTCCAGAAACTCCAGCATTGCACCACCGCCCGTGGATACGTGGCTGACGTCATCCTCGAACCCAGCCTCGGTGATGGCCGCCACGGAATCTCCGCCGCCCACCACAGTGAGTGCGCCGTTCTTCGTCGCCTCCGCCATCGCTTCTGCGATCGCGAACGTGCCCTTCGCGAAATTTGGCATCTCGAAAACGCCCATCGGACCGTTCCAGATTACGGTGCGAGCGCCGGTGATGGCTTCGCGGTACGCCTCGATCGTCCTGGGTCCGATGTCCAGACCCATCCGGTCTTCCGGGATGCGATCGAGCACATCGGCGCGCGCTTCATTTTCGAAGGCCGTGGCTGCCACATGATCTAGAGGAAGCATGAGCTTACCACCGGCGCGCTCATGAATTTCGCGGGCAACGTCGAGCTTGTCGTCCTCCACCTTTGAATTGCCCACTCCCGATCCGAGAGCCTTGAGGAACGTATAGCTCATCGCGCCGCCGATGAGGAGGGTATCGACTCGCTCCAGCAGGCTTTGGATGACGCCTATCTTATCTGAGACCTTCGCCCCTCCCAACACGGCTACATACGGCTCGTCGGGCTCTTCGAGTAGGCGAGAGAGGTACTCGACCTCCTTCTGAAGCAGATACCCCATGGCCGCCTGGTCGACAAGGCGCGCAACGCCTTCTGTGGAGGCGTGTGCCCTATGGGAAGAACCGAAGGCGTCGTTCACGTAGACATCCGCCAGCTTTGCCAGTTGGGCGGCAAAGGCCTCATCATTCTTCGTCTCGCCCGGATTGAAGCGAGTGTTCTCCAGCATCAGGACGCCGCCATTGGGCAGCTCCTTCACGGCTTTTTCGACGACGTCGCCCACCGTACTGCTGACGAAACGAACGGGGCGTCCCAAAACTACCTGAAGGTGCTCTGCAACCGGCGCGAGAGAGTACCGGGGATCCGGCGCCCCTTTGGGCCGGCCCAGATGGCTCATCAAAATGGCCTTTCCGCCTCGATCGATGATGGCGCGGATGGTCGGGAGGGCGGCCCGGATCCGCGTGTCGTCACCGACCGACAGCTTACCGTCGCCGGCTTCCTTCAGCGGCACGTTGAAATCGACGCGCACGAGGACGCGCCGACCGGCAACGTCGAGATCATCAAGGGTTAACTTGGCCATGTGCCTCAGGCCGGCTCCGTAACCTTCACGAGCTTCTCGATGATGTCGACCGTTCGGCACGAGTAGCCCCACTCATTGTCGTACCAGCCGACCACCTTCACCAGTGAGCCCGTCGCCATGGTCGATTCGGCGTCGAAGATTGCCGAGTGCGGGTTATGGATAATGTCGGACGAGACCAGTGGCTCTTGGCTATACTGAACGATGCCCTTCATCGGCCCTTCTGCGGCAGCGCGGAACGCCTCATTCACTTCTTCAACCGTTACGTCACGCCCGACCTCAGCCACGAAATCCGTGATCGAACCGGCAGGTGTGGGTACGCGAAGCGACATGCCGTCGAGCTTGCCCTGAAGGTGTGGAAGGACCAGACCGATCGCCTTGGCGGCGCCGGTCGTTGTGGGGATGATCGACAGTGCAGCGGCCCTCGCGCGGCGAAGATCCTTGTGAGGTCCGTCGACCAATTGCTGATCGGCCGTGTACGCGTGGACCGTGGTCATGAAGCCCCGTTTGATTCCAAAGGCGTCGTCAAGAATCTTGACCATCGGGGCGAGGCAGTTCGTCGTGCAGCTCGCATTGGAAATGACTTCCTCCTCGCCGGTGAGGATGTCGTCATTGACGCCGAGCACCACCGTGGCATCCACCTCTCCGCTTGCGGGAGCAGAGATGATGACCTTCTTTGCGCCGGCCGTCAGATGCTGCGCCGCCTTCTCTCGCGTGCGGAAGATGCCGGTTGATTCGATGACGACATCCGCCCCCAGTTCACCCCATGGGAGTTTGGTGGGGTCCTTCTCGGAGAAGACAGGGAAGCGGTCACCGTTCACGACGATATGATCTCCATCGAGCTCGACCTGTCCCGGGAAGGGTCCGTGAACGGAATCGTACTTGAAGAGGTGAGCCAACGTCGCGGCATCGGTGAGGTCATTGACGCCAACGATATCGTAGCCATCCAGATTACGTTCGAGGATGGAGCGAAAGACGAGCCGTCCGATTCGGCCGAAGCCGTTGATGCCGAGCTTGATCGCCATCTGAGAATCCTCCTTGTTTCGATGAACAACTGTGGGCGGAATAGGATTAACGGTCGCTGTATTTCTGCGATCCGACGGAAGGTTACGTATTTTGGTGAAATTCGTGTCGAGAAGGAAAGGGGATGTTTCGTAGCCCTGCGCTCCGGGAAACGATAGATCGAGCGTGCGTACAAGCGGACCACCTCGCCTCTGCGCCCATCCGTGTCCATCGCCTCGGTCTGGTTGGAATGTTCATAGTATTGAGTGTGTTCACTTCGGAATTCGATGGCAACGATCAATCCGCCTAAAAGTATATCCCGGAAGAAGGAGCTTCGGGAGGACAAGGTAGTCACGTTAGCCGCCCGGGCTTGGGATTTCTACCACCAGAATCGCAAGCTCGTCTACGGCGCGGCGGCCGGCCTCCTGATTCTTGTCCTTGCCATCGTTGGCTACGTACTGTATCAGAGCCAGCAGAGTGCGGAGGCCGAGGAACACCTTGCGCGGATCATCGGGATCTATGAGCAGGGTTCATATCAGGAGGCCCTCGACGGCACGCCCGATTTGCTGGGGCTCCTTGAGATTGCCGACAGGTACGGTCGAACCAGGGCGGGTAACCTGGCCCATTTCTACGCGGCGGATGCCCTCTACAGGATGGGGGACAGGGATCGCGCCCTCGAACACTTCCAGGCCTTCGATGCCGAATCCGACTATATCGGTGCGAGCGCCGTCGCGGGTCAGGCCGCGATCCACGAAGACAATGGCGAGTTCGCGCGGGCCGGAGATCTGTACCGAAGGGCCGCTTTTCTTTTCGAGAATCCACTCAGCACACCTCAATATCTGATGAGCGCCGGGCGTGCCTATGAGCTGGCCGGCCGCTATTCCGATGCACAGAGCGTGTACGAGACGGTCAAGAACGACTATCCCGATTCCGAATTCGCGGCCAACATCGAGGCGTATATCGCTCGAGCAGCAGCCAAGCAGCAATCCTGACCTGCCGTATGCCGACCATTCTCGTTGTTGATGATGAGCCGAGCATCCGACGGACACTTCGGGAGATCCTGGAGTACGAGGGTTTCACCGTCGAGGAAGCCGTAGACGGCGACGAGGCCCTGGAGAAAATGGCGGCCAACCACTACGACGTCGTCATGCTGGACGTCAAGATGCCGAAGCGCGACGGGATGGAGGTGCTCGAGGTCGCCAGGGATGAGATGCCCGAGGTCCCCATCATTATGATCTCGGGCCATGGCACGATCGAAACGGCCGTCGAAGCCACCAAGTTGGGCGCGTTCGACTTCCTCGAGAAGCCGCCCGATCTGAATCGTCTGCTCGTTACTGTCCGCAACGCCCTGGATCGCGGCGAACTGGAGGTGGCTAATCGTCGGATGCGGCAGGCGATCGAGGAATTCGATGGCGAGCTCACTCCGATTCTTGGGAGCAGCCCGGCCATCACCCGGATCAAAGAAACGATCGAACGGGTCGCGCCGTCGGAGGCGCGCGTGCTCATCACGGGAGAGCCTGGAACGGGGAAGGAGCTCGTCGCCAAGTGGATTCACCACCTCTCCCCGAGAAAGGAGGCCCCGATGGTGGAGGTCAACTGCGCGGCCATTCCGAGCGAGCTCATCGAGAGCGAGCTTTTTGGACACGAGAAGGGGGCTTTCACGGGCGCGACGAAGCAGCGGATAGGCAAGTTCGAGCAAGCGCACGGAGGGACGCTCTTCCTCGACGAGATCGGAGACATGAGTCTCTCGGCGCAGGCAAAGGTCCTGCGCGCCCTGCAAGAGAACAAGATTCAGCGCGTGGGTGGCGACAAGAACATCGCCGTGGATGTACGGGTGATCTGTGCGACCAACAAGAACCTGCTGGAGCGCATCGAGGAGAATGAGTTTCGGGAGGACCTATACCATCGCATTAGCGTGATCCTCATCCACGTGCCGCCCCTTCGTGAGCGCAAGGACGACATCCCCGTGATCGCGCGGCATTTCTGCGAGCGCCTGGCCCGCCGAAACGGCATGCCGGGCAAGACCTTCACGGACGAAGCCCTCGAGCGACTGAAGAAACAGGAGTGGCGCGGGAATGTGCGCGAACTCCAGAATGTGGTTGAGCGCCTTCTCGTCCTGACAGAAGGAGATGAGATCAAAGCGGACGACGTCGATCGGTACGTTCGGCCCGGCGCCGCCACGAGCGACCCGCTGCTCAATCTGCTGGAGCAATACGAGGAGTTCGGCGACTTCCGGGATATGGCCGAGAAGGTATTCATAGAGCGAAAGCTCATCGAATACGACTGGAACGTCAGCCGCACGGCGGAGGCCATCGGAATCCAGCGGTCGCATCTGTACAATAAGATGAACAAGTACGGAATCGCACGCGAGGAAGCCTAGCGCCTTGCAAGCAGACGACCGCACTCGCGAGATCGAAGCCCCTGCCGATTTGGACCTGCTTGTCGCGCGAGGGCTCAAGAAGAGCTATCCAACCGGAGGTGGTGGACGCCTTGAGGTGCTCCGCGGCGTCGATCTAAGCACACGAGCAGGCGAGGTCGTCGCCATCGTCGGGGAGAGCGGAACGGGTAAGAGCACTTTGCTCCATCTGCTGGGCGCGCTGGATAGGCCCGATGAGGGCACCGTGTTGTACCGGGGCGAAGACATCTTTCGCAAATCGGATGAGGCTCTGGCCAAATTCAGGAATCGGGAGATCGGATTCATCTTTCAGTTTCACCACCTGCTTCCCGAATTCACGGCGCTGGAGAACGTGGCGATGCCGGCGCTGATCGCACAGCAGAGCCTTGCTGCCGCTCGTCCGAGGGCCATGGAGTTGCTCGAGGTGCTGGGTCTTGCCGACCGGGCCTCGCACCGGCCGTCGGAGCTTTCCGGAGGTGAACAGCAGCGAGTCGCTGTCGCGCGCGCGCTGATGAACGAGCCGGGATTGGTGCTGGCTGACGAACCGACCGGGAATCTCGATACCCGAACGGCCGATCGGCTGCATCACGAGATATTGCGCCTGAGCCGGGAATTCAACTACACGTTCGTGATAGTGACCCACAATCTGACTCTGGCGGAGATGGTGGATCGCGTGCTTCGCCTCGAGAACGGCCTGCTTCATCCGCTCACGCTTTCGGAGGCGGGCCCAAACGAAACGGACATCTAGAGGCAGCGTTAGACACGCTCTACAGGCATATCGCCATAGAGATGCGGCCCCGCAATCGTACCCCCTTGCCACCGAGCGCAGTGCCCCTTGAGTACCCGCATGATCCAGCAGCCCATCGTAGATCCTGAGATCGGGTTTATCGACGCGCCCGTCGACCCTGCCCTCAATCTCTTCGACGAAATAGCGCGCCTGAAGCGAGAAAAGAACGCCGTGCTTCTGGCGCACTACTATCAAGAGCCCGAAATCCAGGACATCGCCGATTTCATAGGTGACTCCCTCGGCCTGGCACGGCGTGCCGCCGAAACCGACGCGGACATCATCGTCTTCGCCGGCGTGCATTTCATGGCCGAGACGGCGAAGATCTTGAACCCGACGAAGAAAGTCATCCTGCCGGATCTGAATGCAGGATGTTCGCTGGCCGACTCTTGCCCGGCACCCGAGCTGGCCGCCTTCAAGGCGCGCCATCCCGATCACATCGTCGTATCCTACATCAACTGTTCGGCTGATGTGAAGGCCCTGAGCGACATCATTTGCACGTCATCGAACGCGGTCGAGATCATCCGGCAGATTCCTGAAGATCAGCCCATTCTGTTCGCGCCGGATCGCAACCTCGGGCGGTACTTGATACGCGAGACCGGCCGGGAGATGGTGCTCTGGGAGGGAGTGTGCATCGTGCACGAGACCTTCAGCGAGCAGAAGCTGCTTCGGCTAAAGGTGCGGCACCCCGGTGCGCTCGTTCTTGCCCATCCGGAATGCGAGGAGGTCGTGCTGCGGCATGCCGACCACATCGGCTCGACGAGCTCGATTCGCCGCTTTGCGAAGGAGAGTCCGGCGCAGGAGTTCATCGTCGCCACGGAAGAGGGCATCCTCCATCAGATGAGGAAGGACAACCCCGGGAAGATCTTCATTCCGGCCCCGCCTGAGAGCGGCTGCAACTGCAGCCAGTGCCCGCACATGCGGCTGAACACCCTAGAGAAGCTCTACCTCTGCCTGCACTTCGAAGAGCCGGAGATCACGATGGACGAAGAAACGCGCCGCCGTGCCCTGAAGCCCATCGAGCGCATGCTGGAGATGAGCGCGGCCATCAAGTAACCGCGGATTTCAGGTAGCGGCGCCCGACGGCCGGTCACTTCGGTTTGGCCACCCCTCGCTTCGGACAAACGTCGTTCAACGGGCAGATCTCGCACATCGGCCTGCGTGCTGTGCAGATCTGGCGACCGTGAAGGATGATGGCATGGCCCAGGAAGATCCACTCTTCGCGCGGGAATACCTCCATCAGATCACGCTCGATTTTCTCCGGATCTTTCTCATCCGTCAGGCCGAGCCGGAAGGTGACACGCTTCACATGCGTGTCGACGACGAATCCTTCCGGCTTCTTGAAGTAGGTCCCCAACACCACGTTCGCCGTTTTGCGAGCGACGCCCGGAAGCCGCGTGAGCTCCTCCATCGTATCCGGCACTTTCCCACCGTGCTCGGCGACGATCTTGCGCGCGGCGCCGATTACGTGCCGCGTCTTATTGCGGAAGAAGCCTGTAGGGCGGATATCCTGCTCGAGTTCCTCGGGGTTCGCATCCGCGAAAGACTGGATGGTCGGGTACTTCTTGAAGAGATCCTTCGTCACACGGTTCACGGTCGCGTCCGTGGATTGCGCCGAGAGGATGGTGGCGATCAGGAGCTCGTGCGGGGCTGAATAATCGAGGGCCGTGTCCGCATCGGGATAGAGCTCATGCAGCGATTGGATGGTTCGCTGAGCGATCAGTTCGCGATCGATTGGAGGTGACTGAGACCTGGCCATTTGCTGGATGAAGTCAGAAATCGAACCGGATGCCGACGAACGGCTCGAATCGACGCTGAATGAGATAGTGATCGATTCCGTCGGCTCCGG
Organism: uncultured Rhodothermales bacterium; assembly: GCA_965651265.1. GTDB lineage: Bacteria > Bacteroidota > Rhodothermia > Rhodothermales > VXPQ01 > CBFGRV01. The sequence continues at coordinate 38,403 of CBFGRV010000016.1, read as the reverse complement.
TACCGACATATTCGAAGGTGTATCGTGCATTCGCAAATAGCCAGAACGGTCCCGCGATGCGGTAGTGGAGGCCGAAGGCTAGCGCCGACTGATCGCCGAGGTTGTTGAAGAGGCTGAAGAATCCCCGAAGCCCGGCCCTGTCGACGCCGACATCCACCCGCAAGCGCCGAGGATCGTGGAAATAGAGCCGGAAGTGCATCTCGCTGAGACGCTGCGTGCCGTAGTGCCTACGGAAGTAGTACCAGAATTCGAACCGCTCCCACACCAGCAGGCGCATCTCCGTTTCAAAGTCATTCCCGCCAAGGGCTTCTTCGAGGGAGACGCCCTCATAGGCGACCTGGCGATCTCCCACGAGATATCGGTGTGAATCCACGATTCGTGCCTCCGGATTGCTGACCATGTAAAACGCGCCAACATATCCCGGGATGAACTCACGTCCGCTATAGTACACCGCCAGGCGCAGGCGAAATCGCGCCAGGTCAATAAAATTGTCGCTTTCAACACTGGCGCCGATGGCCAGGCCCTTTCCGTAAGCCGGGTACCACGCGAAGCTACTAAAGGGCACGAGGCGGATGTCGCCCGCGGGGAGCGCGTTCAGGCTGATGTCGACGTTGTAGGCCGTGATTCCGAGCGTGTCCGGATGGTTCGAAGCCCGATCCGTGACGTAGGTCGCCCCAAACATGAGCGAGCGCATGCGTAGGCTTCGAACTCCGGCCAAAGGCCGCACGGCCACCCGCGCTCCGACAAGTCCGTTCATTCGCACGTCGCCGGCGAAGGCGTAGAGATCGACGAGCGGTGTGCCCCACATCGATTCGACGCCGATGGTGCGCCGATCCCAGGCCACACGCGACGAATAGAAGTTCACGACGTGACCGGTGCCCAGTCGCATCCGATCGATGGCACCTCCGCGCAGATAGAAGCGTGACTGACGGGGCGGATTATATCGCGCGAAATCGACCAGCCGGACCAGATCGTACAGTTCGTCCGTGTCGGGATCGTACCGGCCGTAGATGCCGCCGCGGACCACGCCGTTGAGGCGGGCCGTGACCGACCGCCTGACGAGGTTCAAATTCATTCCGATGCCGGCCCTCCAGTGATCCGCAATGAGCGAAAGGCCGGTCCGCATGTCCAGGCTGCTTTGACGCCGCCACCAGACGCGCTGCAGGTGCTCGCGCGGATCGTCGGCCGATCCGAAATCAACGGGCTGCGCTCGAGCCTCGCCGGTGAGTCCACCAAGCCCCAGGATGAGCGCGAGCACACCGCCTCCGAGCACGGCTCGAAACCTTCGCGTCACAAAGGGAGCACACACTATATTCCCACCGGCCGGCTGACTATGTTCACGCGCCTCGTTACGATCACCGCGGAAGATTAACCTCCCCACACGCTCGATGCAATTCGTCGACTGGCTCATCGTGCTGGCGTATCTCGCGATGACGCTGGCTCTGGGCCTCTACCTCGCGAGACGCGCATCGGGATCGATGGAGGAGTTCTTTGTCTCCGGGCGTTCGTTGCCGTGGTGGCTGGCCGGCACGTCGATGGCCGCGACGACCTTCTCGATCGACACGCCGCTCTATATCGCGGGCGTGGTCGGCAATCGCGGCATCGCCGGCAATTGGGAGTGGTGGTGCTTCGCCATTGGCCACGCCGTCCTGATCTACGTCTTTGCCAGGCTATGGCGCCGGAGCGAAGTCATCACCGACGCCGAGATCATCGAGATGCGCTACGGAGGGAAGTCCGCTGCCTGGCTGCGGGGAATCAAGGCCTTCCTCTTCGCCGTCCCGATCAACTGCATCAGCATTAGCTACATCATGCTCGCCGCCGTCAAAGTGGTGGGCGCGCTTGGCATCTGGGAGGATCTCGGCTTCGAGACCGGGGAGAACATCTGGGGGATGGATCCCAAGCTCTTGACCGTAATCGGCATCTCCATCCTCGTGCTGATCTACGCCGGCCTCTCGGGGCTGTGGGGCGTCGTGGTCACGGATTTCTTCCAGTTCTTCCTGGCCCTCTTCGGGGCCCTTGTCGTCGCCATTTTTGCGGTCAATAGCGAGGCCGTCGGAGGTCTTTCCGGGCTCGTCGAGAAGTCGCAGAAGTTGACGGAATTCGACGTGCTCTCCTTCGTGCCCATCTCCATCAGCACGACCGACGGCCTTTCGATTCAGTGGAGCGATTTTGCGGGAATCACGGCCACCACGTTCTTCGCTTACACGTTCATTCAGTGGTGGACATTTCGCCGAAGCGACGGCGGCGGCGAGTTCATCCAGCGGCTGGCGGCGGCGCGCGACGAGGCGGAGGCGGAGAAATCCGCCTGGTTCTTCAACATCATGAATTATGTGGTGCGCACATGGCCCTGGGTGCTCGTGGCCCTCGCCGCCGTCGTGCTTTATCCGGATCTCGATGATCGAGAGTTGGGCTACCCGTTGCTGATGCTCGACTTCCTGCCCGTCGGGCTGCTCGGCCTCGTGGTCGCTTCGCTCATAGCCGCCTTCATGAGCACGGTATCCACCAACATCAACTGGGGGGCGTCGTACCTCACCAACGATTTGTACAGGCGGTTCATCCACCCGGAGGCCTCCCAGCGAGAGCTCGTCACGGTTGGGCGCGTGGCCTCGGTCCTGATCACGGCGCTGGGCGCGACCTTCGCATTCTTTGCGACGGATGTTGCAACGGTTTTCCGTCTCGTCATAGCCATTGGCACCGGTCCAGGTGTGGTGCTCATCCTGCGGTGGTTCTGGTGGCGCATCAACGCGTGGGCCGAGCTTGCCTCGATGATCGCAGGCTTTCTGGTCGGGCTCTTCACGACGATCGTTCCCGTGCTGACCATCGATGACTTCGGCATCCGGCTGATGGTCATCACACTCGTGACCGCCGTGATCTGGATCACTGCGATGCTGGTCACCAGACCCGAGAGCGAGGAAACCCTTCTGGCGTTCTATCGCCGAGTTCGCCCTCCTGGACCTGGTTGGCGCCGACAGCGAGAGCAATCGGGGCTGCCTGCAGCCACCTCCTTGCGATTCGAAATTCAGCGCGTAGTCGCAGCCGTCATGATTCTTTTCGGCCTCATGTTCGGAACGGGATATCTGCTTCTGCTACGTTTTGGGTCAGCGGCCGCGATGGGAGGCATCGCGATCGTCGGGTACCTGTGGCTTCGTTCCCTTAATCGCTCGGCGCGGGGCAAGGCGGCGGCGATCGCTCCGGAGGCGTACCGTGAAACAGATTGACAGCGGCGTCATACGTGATGGGAGTTTTTCGACGGAATCGAGTCGCATTTCTGTATGGCAACGATCGCGTCGCTGCCGATTTTCCCTCTGGGAGAGGTCTTGTATCCCGGGGAGCGGCTGCCGCTGCACATCTTCGAGGATCGATACAGGATGATGATCGCTCGTTGTCTGCAGCGGTCGGAGCCGTTTGGAATCGTCTTGTTCGACGACGGAGAGATGGCCAGTGTTGGATGTACCGCCCGCGTCAGTGCCGTGACGGCTCGCTACGAGGACGGCAAGCTGGATATCCTCGTCCTCGGTGAGCAGCGCTTCAAGATTGTGGAGCTACGGCAAGAACTCCCGTATCTGACGGCCGATGTCGAGCTGATCGACGATCCCGACGAGCCGTCGGCCAGCGACCTGAAGGAACGCGCCATCACACAGCACATGAAGTTGCTCGAGCTGGCGGGGCGCACGGTACGGCCCAGCCTCTACCAGGATGTGAAAGACGTCTCATTCGTCATGGCTCACAACGCGGGGCTAACCCTTCGGCAGAAGCAGGAAGTGCTCGAAATGCGTGGTGAGAACGCCCGAATTGCCTACCTGGTCGACCACTTCGAGGGAATCATCCCACGCGTGGAGCAGATGGAGGATGTGCGTCGCAAGGTGCGATCGAACGGCTTCTTCAAGGATTTCCCCCCGGCTGATGGTGGCGATGCGTAGATCCACCCGATACTCATGGCGAAGATAGGTCCGTACTCTCTACACACCATCGAAACGGGGAGGTTCGGGCTGGATGGCGGCGCGATGTTCGGCATCGTACCGAAACCCCTGTGGGAGCGAAGGATTCAGGCCGATGAGCGCAATCGAATTCCGCTGGCGATGCGCTGTCTGCTGTTGGAGGGCGACGGCCGCGTCATCCTGATTGACAATGGACTGGGCCATAAGTACGACGAAAAGTTCCGGGACATCTACGCGATCGACCACGAGTCCTCGAACCTGGTTCGTTCACTCGAGGAGGCCGGGTTCTCCGCCGACGATGTGACCGACGTCATCCTCACACACCTGCACTTCGATCACTGCGGAGGCACGACCAAGCGAGTAGGAGGGGAGATCGTCCTTACCTTTTCGAATGCCCGGCACTATGTCCAGAGACGTCACTGGGAGTGGGCTCGGAACCCGAATGCGAGGGAAGCGGCCTCGTTTTTTGCGGAGAATCTGGATCCGCTCGACGCCTCCGGACTCCTGCAGCTCGTGGATGGCGAGGTGTCGCTCTTCCCTGGCGTCGACGTGCTCGCGATGAACGGGCACACGGAAGCGCAGCAGATCGTTCGCGTGCGCGACGAGCAACGCACACTCGTGTTCGTTGCGGACCTGCTTCCGACGACGGCGCATTTGCGCGATGCATGGATCATGGCCTACGATGTCCGTCCGCTCGTGACGCTCGAGGAGAAGCACCGATTCCTCAACGAGGCGGTCGATGGAGGCTGGCATTTCTTCTTTGAACATGATCCGGAGGCGGTCGTTGCCACGCCCCGTCGAACGGAACGCGGCGTGCAGGCAGTAGAAATCCGGCCGCTGGCCGAACTTTAGCGAGTCGAGACGGCGGAGGCTTTGGAGAGGTGGTACCACAGGCACAACATCCTCAGACCCGAATAGCAGATGGACGTACCCCGATTTCGTGAAGATGCGGACCCGATCGAGGTGATCCGGCAGCTGCGGCAAGTGCTGTCGAAAGTCTTCCACGATACCAACAACCCGTTGGCCATCGTCTCCGGAAACGCGCAATACGTCCTGGAGCTCGGAAAAACGCTGGACCTCAGTGAGGATGTGGTCGGTCCCGTGCGGGACATCGAAGAGGCCAGCGAGCGGGTGGCCGAGGGATTGCGGGATGTCTCGCGTATAAGAGAGGAGATCGACAGCTACCTGGAACGCGTAGATGCTCGCGGAACTTCATAGATTTGGGTTATTAAAACGTGACCTCCTGAAGGGCCGGCTGAACGCCACCCGACTCTTCCCTACACCTCCCAAGACTGCGCTTATCGAAAGATCTGTTACGACAATCCCGGCACAACCGGTAGTCTATCACCTGGTCTAGGTTCGTAACAGGCTGAATCGTCAGAGGCCGCCCTTCGGCTTGACGCGCGAATTCTCATCCCATGGGCGCACATCCCGCTCACATCACGCGGTTCGGAGTGGCATTGCTGTTGCTCGCCGGCATGGGTTCGGCTCGGGCACAGGATGTGGACATCCGGACCATAGAGGAGGGTGATGACCGGATCGTGGTAGAGGTAACCGCAAGGTGGGGCGCCCCTATGTCTCAAATCATTGATTCGACGGGTCTGTCGGAATTTTCATCCGACGCCGCGCAGATGCTTTCCCGCGGATTGCCTCTGGTCTCCGGCACCTACGAACTGCCCTCGCACGCCTTGCCGCAGGTGTCGGTGCTGGAGGCGGCCTACGATGAAGTCGATCTTCCTCCGGCCGACACGGGAAGTGTCAAGGAATTCTCGGGCCCCGTCGCTTTCGCCGCCAACCTGGGGCGGTCGAGGGGGCGATCGCTGGTGAACCTCGTTTTTCGCCTCGTGAGATACGAGTCCGGTTCGGTGCGCCGTTATACGAAGGTCCGGGCCGTGATGCACCTGAGCCCGGCGCCGTCGAAGGCCCTAACCGAACTGAGCGTGCAGACGAATCCCCACCTCCAGGTGACGCGGAGCAGGCTGGCCGATGGCATCATCTACAAGATTCCGGTGGTCGGGGAAGGAATTTTCCGCATCGATCGGGAATTCATAGCGGGCCTTCCCGGGCTGAATCGCTCGCCCGACGACATCGACCCGAACCACATTCAGATTCTGGGTAACGGTGGCGAGCCGCTGCCCGCGCTGAACAGCGCTCCGCGCCCTGCCGACCTCGTGGAGAATGCCGTTTTTCGGGCGGGCGGCGGCGACGGGTCGTTCGATGCCGGCGACTACGTGCTATTCTACGGAAAGGGGGCGAATGGATGGAGGCACACAGAGGCGGGCTGGGAGCACTACGTCAACCCGTTCTCCAGAGAGAACTACTACTTTATCCGCATTGCAGATGAAGAGGGGGCCTCAGTCGGGAATCCATCCTTCCCGGGTTTTTCCGATGCACAGCCTGTGAATGAGGTCATCGGGCGCGTTTTCCGCGATTTCGACGAGTTCATGTGGAGCAAGGAAAATGGGACGGGCCATACGTGGGTCAGCAACACTGTGCTGCGCGGAGGCTCGCGAGCCGTGTTCGAGGGTGTTCCGCTTCCGGGATTCGCCGGCGGCACGGTCAATTATCAGATCCGCACAGCCATCCGCTCCAACCCTGTGGCTACGGTCGTATTCGACTCGGGTAGCCAACGGCTCGGGCAACTGCGTGCCAGCCGGGCAGTGACTTCCAGCGAGACATCCGCCATTGCGGTTGCCGGGATCGCCACGTTCGCACAGGAGCTTGGGGCGAGCGGTGTGCTGGAGGTGACCATGCGATTCAGTCCGGATGCACAGGGGGCCCCCGAAGCAGCCATCGACTGGGCCCGCGCCTTTTATCCGCGCAGATTGACGGCCTCCGGGGACTCGCTTCGATTCGCTACCCCGGCCCAAATGGCCGGGCGGATCGAACTCCAGCTCTCGGGATTTAGCGCCGAGCCTCACGTCTGGGATGTGACCGACCACGGCGGGATTCGGCGCCTGGGCGTTCAGCAGAGCGGAAATGTTTACCGCGTTCAGCTAGAGCTGCCCGGTGGGAGCCGGCCTCGCGAGATTTTCGCATTCCTGCCGCAGAATGGACGCGCTCTGAATCCGGCCACCGCACAGAGGGTCGATAACCAGAATCTCCACGGAATCACCGCGTACCCCGACCTGATCATCGTGACGCCGGAGGCGTTTCGCGGCGTTGCCGATGATTTCGCGGAGTATCGCCGGGAAGACGGACTGAATGTTGAGGTCGCCGTGGTGTCACGGATCTACAACGAGTTCTCTGGCGGATTGCAGGACATGCGCGCCATCCGCGATTACTTCCGGTTTCTCTATGATCGCTCGACGGATGACTCGCGCCGACTGAGGTATGCGCTGCTCCTCGGAGATGGCCACTTCAACTTCCGGAATCTGGGCGGCGACTCGCAACAACCCGAGCTGACGAACTGGATTCTCCCCTATGAAACGGAGGATTCCTTCGACCCGGATTTGTCCTATACGAGCGACGATTACTTCGGCCTGCTCGATCCTGAGGAAGGCATCTGGGCGTGGCCCGGGATATACTATGGCGTGAGCACGGAACGGGTCGACATCGGCGTTGGCCGGATTCCGGCTCAAACCCTCGAAGAAGTAGCCGCCGTGGTCGCCAAGATCAAGCATTACGAGAATCCGGAGACCTACGGCTCGTGGCGGACCCGCTATCTGTTCGTCGCCGACGACGGATACAACGGCATCCGACCAGTTCTCGAGAATCGTCCCGACCTTCACACGCAGAATTCGGACGTGGTCGCCGAGCTGATTCGACAGCAGGAGCCCGCCATCAATCTTCGCAAGATTTACGGGATCTCCTACACGCGCGAGTTCCTGAACGGATGGCGGCTGCCGGGCGCAAGGCGCGACCTCCTCGCGGCGTTGAATGAGGGCGTCCTCATCATGAACTACAGCGGACATGGCGGCGAATTCAGCCTGGCGCAGGAAGAGATTTTCACGCAGAGCGACGCGCTCGCGCTTCGGAATCTGGACCGCCTTCCGATCGTCGTGACGGCTACCTGCTCCTTCGGATGGTGGGATCTTGCCAAAGAGCAATCGGCGGCCGAGTCGATGCTGCTCAATCCCGATGGGGGAGCCGTCGCGCTAATGACGACCGTCCGGCTCGTTTACACGGACGCCAACATCAACATCCTGAACGTGGGATTGAACCGGGCGCTGAATACGGCCATGTTCATTCGGGACGAACAGGGGCTTCCACGGCGGATCGGTGATGCACTGCGAGAGGCGAAAAACACGAATGCCGGCCTACAGGGCAACAATCGAAAATTCAACCTGCTGGGCGATCCCACGATGCGCCTCGGACTTCCTCCCAGCGAGGCGACCGTTGATGCCATCAACGGGCAACCGGTCGATGGGCAGCCTCAGATGCGGGCGCTGGAGGAGGTAAAAATTAGCGGCAGCATACGAACGCCTTCCGGCGATCTGAATACGAGCTTCGATGGCCAGGCCGACGTGACCGTTTACGATGCGGCCAGGCGGGTGCAGATCGAGAATCGGGTCGCCATGCCGCAAGACTATTACATCGTCCGGGAGGACCTCATCTGGCGCGGCACCGTGCCGGTAGTGGGTGGGCGGTTCGACGCAACGTTCGTCGTGCCGAAGGATATTTCGTACAGCAACGAGGCCGGGCGCGTCAGCGTGTATGCCCGGTACGGATCCGAGCATGCTATTGGGTATACGGAAAATGTCGTGGTCGGAGGCACGGCTGCGAATCCGCCGGATGATCATGAAGGGCCAGAGATCGCGCTCTATTTGAACGATACGACGTTCGTTTCGGGCGGGATGACACCGCGCCACCCGAGGCTCATCGTGAAGCTGCGCGACGATAGCGGCATCAACACGGTCGGTGCCGGCGTTGGCCACGAGATGCTGCTCATCGTGGATGGAGACGATCAGAATGCCGTCGATATCAGCGCGGGATTCGAAAGCGACCCGAATTCCTATCGCAGCGGCAGGGTGACCTACTCGTTCGAAGAGTACCCGGTGGAGCTGGAGGATGGACCGCACACGCTGACCCTTCGCGCCTGGGATGTGCTGAACAACTCGAGCACGGCGACACTCGATTTCTACGTATCCTCGGCGGACGGGCTCGTTCTGAAGAACGTTTTCAACTATCCGAATCCGACCAGCGGCAATACGAGGTTCATTTTCGAGCACAATCAGCCGAGCGGGACCCCTGCCGATGTACAGATACGAATTTATACGTTATCAGGCCGGCCGATACGAACACTGGACAGCGATGAGGCCCTGCCTTCGGGTGTTTTGACGGCCGGACCCGTCCAGGTGGCGTGGGATGGGCGCGATGAAGACTGGAATCCAATCGCGTCCGGGATATATCTCTACAAGGTGCGCGTATCTATCGACTCGATGGATGGCGGCCGCCATGTGGCCGAGCATATAGAAAGACTTGCCGTAATTCGTTGAACGTAATAGCTAAAACGCGTGTGTGCGCCGCGGGCGCGACGGACGCAGTAAACAGAGACTGAATCATGTGCAGAAACATTCTTTTTGTCCTGCTTCTTAGCGTTATCGCGGCCGCTGCAACGACGCGTACCGCCGCAGCGCAGGTAGGCGGAGCGGCCGTGGTCTTTCTACAGATCGAGCCTGACAGCCGCTCGGCCGGGATGGGGAATACCGGCGTGGCGCTGAGCGACAACTCGAACGCCATTTTCTGGAACCCGGCGGGACTCGCCTACCAGAAGGGGACCGAGGCTTCGCTGACGCACTCGAACTGGTTGCCGGAGTTCAATGCCGGGCTGTTTTATGAATACCTCACGGCCAAACACCACGTGGATGGGATCGGCACGTTCGGCGCCCATCTGACCTACCTTTTCCTGGGCGAGCACGAGTGGCGCGACGAGCAGAACAACTTCATCGACGTCTTTCGATCCTATGACCTCGCCGTGGGCGCATCCTTCGGCACGAACGTGACGGAGCGCTTCGCCCTGGGTACGGGCATTCGACTGATCTACTCCAATCTGGCGCCGGGCGTCAATGTCGGTGGACAAAAGACGAGCGCCGGGATCGCGACTGGCGTCGATGTGGCCGGCTTGTACCGATTCCCGCAGATCGATGCGGGCAATATGGGCATCGACATCAACCTGGGATTCAATCTGGCCAATATGGGGCCGAAGATTCAGTACTCGGACAGGGGCCAGGCCGACCCCATCCCCACGAACCTCCGATTCGGATACGCGGTAACGCTGAATTTCGACGAGTACAACAAACTCACCTTCGCGAACGACTTCAACAAGATGCTCATTCGCGTGGAACCGGACTCGATCAATGGCCGGCGCGCCGACCCCTTCTACAAGGCGATCTTCACGGCCTGGCAGCCGATCTCGGTGCGCTCGAATGCTCAGAGCGAGTCGGAGGCCGAGATGGAAACGCTCAATGCCTTCGAACAGATGACCATCGGGTTGGGGCTTGAGTACTGGTACAAAGACTTATTCGCGCTTCGGGGTGGGTACTTCTACGAGAACCCGTACAACGGTAACAGGAAGTTCTTGACCTTCGGCTCGGGCATCCGATGGAACATCATCGGGGTCGATTTTTCGTACATCTACGCGCTCGAAGAGCACCATCCACTCGCCAACACCATGCGTTTCTCGCTGCTTCTGAACTTCCTGAAGTAAGCGGCGGGCGCAAAGCTGTTTTCCTGGTTGAGCCATCACATTGCCGCGTTCCGCAAGCCGCACACGACCTGACTGTACATGAGCGTCGACGGCATGGCGAGATCGACGCGGCTCGCGGCGGTGTGGGCCATCCTCGCGCTGCTCGTAGCCGGCGGCGTGAGAGCGCAGAGTGGCGTGCAGCTGGCTGATGACGTGCGCGCTATGCGGCTGGCGCTTGCGGGATCGGATAGGGCCTCGCGTGTATCCGTTTCGGCGGATGGCCGACTTCGCAAGCCGGCTCTCGGCGAGTACGATCTGGTGGCGCTTCGCGTCGAGTTTCAGAGCGACACAACGCGCTTCACGACGGGCACGGGGCGATTCGCCGACGACCTCTATGGCGGACTCGAGCCCGCCGTCGATCCGCTCCCCCACGATGCCGGATACTTTCGAGCACACCTCGATTTTCTGGAGCATTATGTCGAACGCGTTTCGGACGGCCAGGTGACGCTTCGGACGCACCTGCTGCCCGAGATCGTACAGGTTTCCGGTAGGATGGGCGACTATGCGCCCACCGGACCCGATGCGTCGAGCGATACCGAGCTAGCGAAGTTGGCCGCCCTCGTCGAGGAGGCCTGGTCGCTGGCTGACCAGCAGATCGACTTCGATCTGAGTGGATTCGACCCGGAGCGGACCGCTTTTCTGATCTTCCACGCAGGCGTCGGGCGCGACATCGAGCTCATCGGAACGACGCTGGACAAAACCCCGGAAGACCTGCCGTCGCTCTTCTTCGATCGCGCGGCGTTGTCCCGGCTGGGCGTCAGAGACGTGAGCTTCAATGGATTCGCGGTCGACCACACGATGATTCTGCCGCGGACGGAGACGCGTCTCGGAATGGATTTCATCGTCGACGAGCCTTTCCTGCTCGAGCTTTCCATCAACGGACTGCTCGCGGCCAGCTTTTTTAACTACCTGGGTGCGCCGGATCTCTTCGACACCGAAACCGGTGAGAGCGCTATTGGCCCATTCGGCCTCATGGATCCATTGGGCATTTTCGCGTACCGGGGGCTTTTCCCGCCCGAGCCCACGGCGTGGACGAAGTGCTATCTGGGGTGGACGGAACCCATCGAGCTCACGGGCGGTGGGCCTCAGGTGGTGGAGCTGCGGGCCGCATCCGAGCCCGGAGGATCCCCTTCTGCCCGCGCCTCCGTTTCTGACGCAGAGTACTTCCTCGTCGAAAATAGATACCGAGATCCTGAGGAGGACGGGCTTATCCTAACCGTTCGCCAGGCGGATGGTGAGGTCATCGAGCAGCACATTCAGAACGGTGATCCTGAGTTCAATAGCTTCAACATCGGTGGATTTGTTGGGGGCGTGGTCGTGGCGGTCGACAACTATGATTGGGCCCTGCCCGGTGGCGTCGATGAGAATGAGAATCCCCTCAACGGGGGCGTTCTCATCTGGCATGTAGATGAGCGGCGGCTGGTCGCCGGCTTACCACGGAACGCCGTGAATGTCGGCGCGAACAACCGGGCGATCGATCTCGAGGAAGCGGATGGCGCGCAAGACATCGGATTTCCTTCGGGCCCATTCGGTCCACAGGCCGATATCGGCACCCCGTTCGACTATTTCTATGAGGGCAACCCCGTTGAAGTGCTGACCGAGGCCGGAAGCCGGATTCGACTCTACCAGAATCGATTTGGGCCGGATACGCATCCAGGGAGTGAGACGAACGCGGGTGGACCGAGCTTCATCGTGCTTGAAGACTTCTCGTCGCCCGCGGCATCAATGAGTTTCACATACCGGCTTGCCGAGGTCGACGGACTGGAGCGTCTCGATCCCTACACAGATGCCGAAGCCACGATTCGGAATGAGGGAATTCGTTTTGGACCGGGGTCTCTCGTCTTTTCCTCGCCCTCGGGACCGGTCGTATACAGCGCGTCCTCGAGTGCTGCCGTGTTCGTCGAGTCCGGGGCGCTCGTCCGGTCACTGGCACCGCCGCTAATCAGCGACGGTCACATCGTCGTCCTGACGCGAGATGACGGACTGAGGTTAGAGGCGCGGACTATAAACGAGCCGGAAGCCAACCCGGCCTGGATACTAGAGCTGCGGACCGGCGTGTCGGAGGCTGTCCCGATTTCGCCGATCGTCGGGGCGCGCAGCGGCCGCATTCACATCGTGCTTCAGACCTCGTCGGACACCCATCTTCTCGAGGCTACGCCCACGTCGGCCGAGCTGCGCGACGCTTCCGAATTCGGCGCGTTGCTGGGGCTGACCGCCCCACCAGCGGGCGTCCAAGACGAGCTGATCGTGGCTGGGAGAACGGGTGCCGGTTCTCTCGGGAATCCGCGGTTGTGGACCTACTCTATCCCACCGGAAGACACGGTGGGGTATCCGATCTTCGGGCAGGATTCAGATGGCATCGTGGGCGCCATCCCGATCATTGAGTCCGGTTCTTTATTGCTCCTCAGGCCGGACGGCTCCGTCCTGGAAGTGGATGTGCGGTCGGCCGCGGAGTCGGCTGCCGTGAGGCGGGGCGAGCCGATGATGGAGGCGACGCTAGGCCCCCACCCGGTTCTGTTCGACCTGGACGACGACGGTCATCTGGACGTGCTCGCCACGTACGGGCCGTGGCTGTTGGCGTTTACCCAGAGTGGGGCGATGGTACGAGATTTCCCTCGACGAGCCACAGACACGATATCCGGGCAACCTTTGCTCCTGCAGTTTGAAGCCGAGGACGATTGGACGATCCTCGTCCCGGGCGAGGGAGGTTATCTTCATGCCTTGGGACCAACGCGTCAGAGAGCCGGATTTCCGCTGGAGGTCGGCCATAGAGCCAGGGCGACGCCGCTCCTGACCGGAAATGTATTGCATGTCGTTTCGGAGGATGGCGAGGTCAAGGGATGGCGTATCCCCCCAGTCGCATCCGTGGGTTGGGGTCGACTGTACGGGGATTCGGCGAACCGGAATTTCAGCCACCACGTAGGAGGTGCACCCCCGGATGGATTGGCGGACGCGCTCATCGTCCGATCCGAGACCTACAACTGGCCAAATCCGGTGGAGGGAAGCAGCACTCATTTTCGGATACGCACCTCCAGAAACGCCCGCGTGACACTCAAGATCGTGGACGCCGGCGGTGCGCTCGTAGGGGACCTTGATTTTGGCGTCGTGCAGGCCGGAATCGCGACAGAGCTCGAATGGACGGCCGATGTCCCCAGCGGGCTCTATTTCGCCCGCTACCGGGCCAGAACGACGGGTGGGGAAGAGGAGATGGCACTGATCAAACTGGCCGTGATTCGATGAGGCGGAGGATGCGCATTCTGTTTCTGGTGCCGTTAGCGCTGGCAACGTTGAACCCGTCCGCGATGGCTCAGGTCGAACCGGAGTATTTCGAATACACGCGTCCGGGATTGCAGTGGTACACCGTCGAGACCGAACACTTCAACATCGTCTTCCACCACGATCCCGAAGACGGAGGAAGCAGTCGCAGCGGGCAGGTTGCCGCGCGAATCGCCGAAGAGATCTATGAACCTGTCACCTCCCTGTACGGACATAAACCCTCCGGCAAGACCTCGATTATCCTGAAGGACTTCGAGGACTACTCGAACGGCGCCGCTTACTTCTTCGACAACAAGATCGAGATCTGGGCGCCCGCACTCGATTCCCCGCTTCGAGGCGACCACAACTGGTTACGCAACGTCATTACGCACGAGTTCACCCACATGGTTCAGGTTCAGAAGACCATGAAGGCGAAACGGCAGATGCCGTTCATCTATCTCCAGTACATGGACTACGAGGACGTGAAGCGCCCGGATGTGCTGTACGGATATCCCGACGTCCTCGTCTCGTATCCCGTGCCCATCCTCAACAATCCCGCATGGCTCGCCGAAGGGACGGCGCAGTATCAGCGATCCTTCCTCGGCTATGATACGTGGGACACCCATCGAGATATGCTGCTGCGCTCGCGCGTCCTCGCCGGCGAGGAGCTATCCCTTGCCGAGATGGGCGGTTTCTATTCGCATACGAGTCTATTGCGGGAAGCCGTCTATAACCACGGCTTCGCATTGACGACCTACCTGGCCAACACGTACGGCGAAGAGGTCCTGCGGAGAATCTCGGAGAGCCTGGCCCGGTGGAGAAGCTGGAACGTCGAGCGCGCCCTGAACCACGCAACGGGCGATCCGGCCGATTTCATCTACCGCACGTGGATGGAGCATCTTCGCACCGAATACGGTGAACGTACGCGGTCCATCAAGGAAAATGAGGTTGCGGGAAGAACCCTGGAGGCGGAGGGCTTCAGTAACTTCCATCCACGATTCTCACCGGACGGACGGCGCCTCGCCTATGTCTCGAATCGCGGCGAGGATTTCAACCAGATGAGCCTCTATATCCGGGATCTCGATTCGGGAGAGACGACGGCCTACCGGCTCGACGGGCTCGGGGTGCAATCGGCGGGATACACGTGCAGCCTGGGGTATGAGCATCGAGTAAGGCCCGGAGTCGGGAGCGCGCTGTCCTGGCATCCATCGGGCGAGGCGATCATCTACACTCGCACGAAGGATACGCCGGAGGGCTTTCGGTACGCTGACCTGTACCGGTTCGATCTGAAATCGAAGAAAGAGACTCGCCTCACGACGAATGCCCGGGCCGCTGCGCCCGCTGTTTCGCCCGACGGCGAACGCATTGCCTTCATCAGGCAAACCGATGGCACCGCCAACTTGTATCTCCTCGATGTTGCGGAGGACGAGACGCGCGCGCTGACATTCTACGCCGACGGCACGCAGATCTCGGAGCCTGCCTGGCATCCCGACGGAACAACCCTCTACTTTGGTTTCTCGCGCGGAGGAGGGCGACACATCTACAAGATGGACCTGAAGGGTGGCGATCCCGAGCCCGTCGTGGTCACAGGTGGTGACGCGCGGTCCCCTGCGATCGACCCGAGCGGCGAGTACCTGTACTACGCCAGCGATGAATCGGGCATCTTCAACGTTTATCGGGTGGCACTCGGTGAGGATGCCGAGCCTGAGCAAATGACGAACGTGATCGGCGGTGCCTTCCAGCCCGACGTGCGCGCGGATGGCGCCGTCGCGTTCGCGCGTTACGAATGGGACGGCTACAAGATCGCGTTGTTGGATGCGCCTGAAGCGATCGCCGATGATCGCCTTGCTTCCTATTCGCCGCCGCCGCTCACGCTAAAGCAGGCTGCCCCCTCTGTTGCCTCGACGCGGTGGCCGTATCTGGCGAGCTATGACGACACGGACATCGTTCCCGCCACGAATCTGTCCGAACTAGGGAACGGGTCCGGCGAAGGTCCGGGAATTCCGATGCGGGATGATGCTGAGCAGGCCACGGAAGACGACACGAGCCTGTCGTCCCGGCCTTATGGGAATATCTTCACGCCCTTCAACGTGTACCCGCTCATTCGGCTCGACAACTATGCCGCGCGTCGAGAGGCCGACATGGAACGACGACTCCCGGGTCGTTCGCGGGGCGAAACCCTTCTCCGGAATACGAAGGTCGGCCTCTACGTATCCTCGCGGGAGATTCTCGAAGAGATGTCGTTGTTCGGCAGCCTCGCCGTCGGCCCGGCATCGCGCGATGTGGAGTCGGCCGCGGACTTCTTCTCACCATCCAACCTGCTGAAGCTGGAGCGTGATGCCTTCCTGATCTTCGATTACAAGCGCGGGTTCGGGTTTTTGCCCAAACGCTGGTCGCCCCAGATCTCCATCGAGCTCTACAATGTTCGACGCAATGTCGAGAATGGGATGACGGTGGAGGAATTTCCCTGCACGGCCTGTTTTCCGGATACGACGGTCGTCGATCTCGCCTACAGTCTCTGGGAGGCCGACATCTTTGCGCGAAGCAAGGTCAACCGGAGTCTTCTTCTGGAGCTGGGCTACCGATACAGCCCGTACCGCGTCGTGACGGAGCGCTTTTTCTCGAAGGAAGCCGATCAGTTCGTTCCGGAGACGGGCTCACGATACTTCATCGGCCGGACTTTCATGGTCGGCGGGTACTACAAGCTCGAGCACCCACATCGCCACGGAGACGTGCTACCCGAGAAGCTGCAGCTCACGGTCCGCTACGAGCTCGAGAATGGAAGGCTACTGGATCGATTCGAAATCGAGGACGGCGCGCTCGTGCCGGCCTACAAATCGGCGAACAACCATCGCCTTACGGCCGACGCACGGTTCGGCATGCGGTTGCCTGGGGAGCTGATCGGTGGGGCGCACGGCATCGGCGTGCGGCTTCGAGGGAGTACGATTCTCGGCCCGACGGTGGACGCGTTCTACAATGACTACGTGGGGGGATTGATCGGTGCGCGAGGATATCCGTTCTACGCGCTGGGCGGTAACGAGACGCTCTGGCTTCAGGCGGCCTATCATTTCCCTATCCTGCCAGATATCTCTCGCCAGGCGCTTTTCGTGTATTTCGACAAGCTGTACGGGCGTTTATATGCCGACGCCGCCCTGGCGTGGAGCGGCGCTTGGCCGGGATTGGGCGAGCTCCGGCGCGACCTAGGGGCCGAGCTCAGGCTCGGTCTAGGATCCTTTTACCTGCTGCCGACTTCTCTTTTCGTGAGCGCCACCTATGGAATCGATTCTTTCGACTTCCAGCTCGACGAAGGATTTCTAACCCCCGACGGGAGCAGTACGGTCCGATATGGTGGCGAGCTTCTCTGGCATTTCGGGATTCTCTTTGACTTCGAACTCTAAATGAAGTGAATCGCAATCTGGTCGCCACAGCGATATCGTTTGCATCGCAGTCTCCTGTGAAACACCCTTCACGTGCCGCGCCGGCGGGCTTCCCGGCGCAGCATTATGTTTGAGAACATGAGTTTTGTGTTCGCCTATATCCTGACCTTCCTGATGGTCGCATCGGGAGTGGCCTTCCTTGCTGTCATCCGGCGGAAAACGGGAAGTTTCCTACCGCATGACGTGGCAGGTCGACTCGGATCGTTGCTCTCGTTCGCGTTGATCGTGATGGCGGGATTACTGCTTTACGTGACGCTTCGGGTCGAATCGGGACAAGGCTTCGTGCGGCCGACGGGTCCCAGCCTGACGGAGGCCGAGCTGGGTTCGCCCGCACCGGACTTCAGCTTCACGAGGCTCGATACCCGCGAGGCGGCTCGATTGAGCGACTTCGCCGGCCAGGTCGTGCTGATCAATTGGTGGGCCACCTGGTGTGCGCCGTGCTTGAAAGAGCTGCCAGATCTGAACGAGCTTCAGACCAAGTATGCCGATCGAGGCCTGGTCGTATTGACCATTTCTGACGAAACTCCTGAAACGCTGGATGATTTCGAGAACGACCTGCCCCTAAAAACGACCGCCGGCTTTATCGGAAGTGCCAACGATCTGCCCGATCCCTTCCGGCGCACACTCCAGGTAAGACCGACGAGCTACGTCATCGATCGTGAGGGCATCATCCGCGATTTTGTGCTGGGTGCGCAAGATCTCCCGACCTTTGAAAGGATGGTTTCGCCGTACATGCGCGACGATCTGGCGGTCCGATAAGGGATATGACGTACTCCGGCCGAGCCCTCCTGTTGTGGACGTTGCTACTGATCTTCCCGGCCGGCGTCGCGCTCGCTGCTCCCGCGGATTCACTCGATCACCCTTCCGCGAATGAGCTGCGCTCGATGTTGCTTCACGGCTCCGGTGTGTCGGCGGCGAGCACACAAATGGATGGTCGTAAGAGCGTACCGCTGGCGCTGGGCATGGCCGCTGTTCTTCCTGGCGCAGGGCAGGTCTATAACGGCCATTGGATCAAGGGCGCGGCGTTCATGGCCGTGGAGGTGGGTCTGATCACCGGTTACATCATCTGGCACCGCCGCGGGCTGGATGCCGAGGATGCCTACATCGAATATGCCCATCAACACTGGAGCGCGGGCAGGTACGCAGGATGGATCAATGATTACGTCGACTACCTGAACACGGAGCTGGCCGCCGGCATCGACGTGGATCCGATCGTCGTACCTTCCGGCATAGATTTGCGGACGCCCGGTATGTGGACGGCTCAGGACCACGCGATCGTGCGCGACCTGTTCGATCGCATCCGAGCAGTCGAGAATCAGCTTTTTCACCCGGAAACGGGAGCGTCCTTCTCGCACCACCTTCCATACTTCGGGGAGCAGCAATACTACGAGCTGATCGGCAAATATTATCAGTTCGCTCCGGGCTGGGACGACTATCCGGCCTGGCGGGTCGAAGGAGCGTTCACCTCGGCCATCGACCCGGAGCTGAGCGGACCAAACGGGGAGAAGGTCAATGTGGACGGCCGATTTCTGGAGTATGCGAGAGACCACGGTGATGCGAACAAGCTTCTACGCCGCGCATCCCGCGTCTCCGCGATTGTGCTGCTGAATCACGTCGTGGCCGCCTTTGATGCCGCCATCTCGGCGAAGCTGAAGAACGATCGCTTGGCCGCCGATCTTACGCTCCATCACGATGCTCACGGGCGCCCCGTCTTGCTGGGTACGGCCCGACTGCGCCTCTGACGAATTCTCCGGCGTCCACAGTTGCTCCGGCCTTTGCTGCCGGATCCGGAGGCTGAGCTCTAGCTCACCAAGGGACGCTCCCGATGCTTTGCTTGCATCCGAAACACTCTTTTTGCTTTTTAGGGCAGCCGTTCGAGACGGCTTCGCCTGCTCGTTTCCGACCGAATCCTATGCATATCGCCGATGCCCTGGTATAAGAAGCTTCACTGGCAGATCATTACGGGCCTCGTACTGGGGCTGATCTTCGGGATCATCGCGGCGGCAGCGGGCTGGCAGGAGTTCGTCGCATCGTGGATCGGACCGTTCGGGACCATCTTCCTCAACTTGTTGAAGCTGATCGCGGTCCCCCTCATCATTGCGTCGCTAATTACGGGCGTTGCATCGCTGGCGGATCTCAGGAAACTCTCGCGAATCGGGGGCAAGACGATCGGGCTCTACCTCGGAACGACGGTGGTCGCCGTGACCATTGGGCTGCTGGTCGTCAACATCATGAAGCCAGGACGGGCGGTGCCCGAGGACATGCGTGAACGACTGCAGGAGTCCTACGGAAGCGACGTCGAGAGCCGGACGCTCATGGCCGAGGAAGCGCTCGAGCGCGGTCCTCTCCAGCCCCTCATAGAGCTGGTGCCGGAGAACTTCCTCGGCTCGGCGACCGACAACCGCAACATGCTACAGGTCGTATTCGTGGCCATTTTCTTCGGCATCGGCATCATGCTGATCCCCAAGGAGAAGGCCGAGCCGCTCATTCGATTTTTCGATGCCCTGAATGCGCTGGTGATTCGCCTTGTGGAGCTCATCATGCTGACCGCCCCGGTCGGGGTGTTTGCTCTGATGGCCGACACGATTACGTCCATCGCCCGCGGAGGACTCCTCGAGATCGGGGCTCTCGTGGGAGCACTGGGGTATTACATGATCGCGGTGCTCCTCGGATTGCTTATCCATACTGTTGTAGCCTATCCGATTCTCCTGAAGAGCTTCACCCCGCGGTCGCTCCGGCGCTTTTTCCCCGCGATCGCGCCGGCGCAGCTGGTGGCTTTCTCCACTTCGTCCAGCGGCGCTACGCTTCCCGTAACCATGGAGGTGGCCGAGAAGAATGTGGGCATTTCGGAGGAGGTGTCGTCCTTTGTGCTGCCACTGGGCGCCACCATCAACATGGATGGAACGGCGCTGTACCAGGCAGTGGCCGCCGTGTTCATCGCCCAGACGCTCGGGCTCGGGTTGGACATCGGCGCACAGATCACGATCGTGCTGACGGCCGTGCTGGCTTCTATCGGGACGGCGGCGGTGCCGAGTGCCGGCATCGTGATGCTGGTGATCATCCTGGAGGCCGTGAACGTTCCTGCAGCCGGCATCGCCCTGATCCTGGGCGTGGATCGTCCTCTCGACATGGCTCGAACGGTTACCAACATTACGGGTGATCTGACGGTCGCCACAATCGTCGCGGAGTCCGAGGGGCAACTCATGCCGCCGGACCACCTCGACCCGACGCCACTGAAGCGCGAGATAGAGTGACCTGGCTCCGGAGCCCGGAATCGAAGGTTGAGTTGACAAGGATGGATTGTGGATGGAGGCCGCTCCGCGCGGTCAAGGGCCTGACGCTGCTGGCGCTGGTGCTTTCTGCACTCCTGGCCGCCCGACCGCTCGACGTTCGGATCGCCGAGGTCGAGATACATCAGAAAGGGCCCGACGCAATCGATTCCGGCGGTTCAACGCCGCTGACCGGAGCATTCCTTCTGTCGTCGGCACACGCTCGCTCGCTTCTTGAGGACGCCCGCTCACACCTCTTCGCGTATCGTCTGGACAGGGCCGATTCCATTCTCTACGTGCTCGCCGAGCATGAAGAGGGCGGACCGGCCGCATGGTTCCATCTGACCATGACGGCATTGCACCGCGCGCTGATGTCCGATGAGGATGAATACTTCCAGTCATTTTATGCGCGACGTGACACGCTCGCAAGACTTCTGGACCGGCAGCCACGATCGCTGTGGGCCGACTACATGCGCGCGGAGACCGGCCTCTGGGAGGCCGTCGTCCACGCCAAACGCGGGCGCTACGTGCGTTCTGCGATGGCGGCGAGATCATCGTTTGGACGCTTTTCGCGAATCGTAGCTGATGAGCCCGCCTTCTTTGAGGCCTACAAGGGCCTCGGCCTCCTACATCTTTCGATCGGATCGCTGCCTGGTTCATTCCGCTTTCTTTTGAAGGTGCTGGGCTACCAGGGAGGCATCGCGCAGGGACTGAATGAACTCGAGCAGGCATATACACGAAGCCGCTACAATTCTTTCGAAGCGGGCATATTTCTCGCCTTCGCCAAAGTGACTCTCTACATTTCCGGTCAGGAAGGCCTGCACATCGTCGAGGACATCTATCAGCGCGACACGAGCAGCACCCTGGCCGCACATCTATACGGATTCCTTCTGCTTTCGGATCAACAAGCGGAGAGGGCGGCCGAGGTCCTCTCGGCGGCAGTCGCGCGGTCGGAAACCCCCGCCTATTTTTACGACGAGTACATCGACTTCTACCTGGCCGAGGCGCACTTTCGGAATGATCGGTTCGATGATGCCGAGTTATACTATCGGCGATACATCGATCGTCATTCCGGCCCGGCCCTCAAGGCACAGGCGAATCTGGGCCTGGGGCGTGCTCTAGAGATGCAGGGCCGCCGTTCGGAGGCGCTCGGCTTCTACGACCGCGTGCGCGCGCAGCGCGAATTCGATACGGACGCCGCCTCCAAACGCGCCGCCGAGCGTCTCCGACAGAGGCCGATAGCCGGCATCGATCGAGAGCTCCTCCTGGCGGCGAACGCCTATGACAGTCGGCGATGGGAGAGGGCTGAGGAACTGCTCACCGAGATCTTGACGAACGGGGCGAGCTCTGACGACGAGAAGGCTGAGGCAGCGTACCGCCTGGGGCGCCTGGAGGAGGGACGCGGGCGATACGCCGAGGCTATCGCTGCATACGGACAGGCAATATCCCTTCAGTCGGACAGGCGAGCCCGATGGGCTCCCTGGAGCTGGTTTTACATCGGTCGGATCTGGCTCTCGCAGGGACTCGACGATCAGGCGCGACAGGCCTTCGACCACGCGCGGGCGTATGGCGGAGGTTTCGACTATCACCAAGCGCTTGAGCAGAGCATCCGAGCGGCACTGGAGACTTCGGGAGGATGAGCCGATTATGAAATAGTCGCGAACTGCGGAGATGGCCCAGACCACGTCTTGACATCAGCCAAATCCGCCGATATCTATGGCCAACCTCCGTGCTTGGCCAGGGGCATGGGGAAAGATGTGTGGCCCGACTTCATGGTGGGAGGTCGGGCCTCTTTTTTTCGGGCCTCTTGTATGTGCGCTAGGGAGGATTCGAACCCCCGGCCTTTGGAACCGGAATCCAACGCTCTATCCAACTGAGCTACTAGCGCAGATTCGGAGCAGTTCGGCGCAGGCGAGAAGTGAGATTCGTGTGCCGAAACAGCTGGGACGACCGCCATCACAGACGCGCACGCCCGCATCCACGTGCGGGGTCTATCAATACATCCGGGGGACAATTGGTTCCGAGCGGAACCGTGTCGAATCGGAGGGACTACACAAAGGCCCTGTCACCGACGGGGTCCGCACGGCCTGCATCGGAGCTATCATCGCGTCGGAACGGCGCGGCCATACACTCACCTGCATGAGCGAAGTCCTTGCCGACGTATCGGTACCGCGCCTCGAAGACGAATGGGAGCGATCGACCCCTATCCCGCTGAACGGCTGGTTCGAGCGGAACACGTTCCCGCCGCTCCTGATGGCCTTCATCGGACTCGTGGTCGCCTTTCTGCTGTTTCAGATCGTTCTCAGTCCGATCGCGCTCGTCGTCCTTCTTATGCTCAAGGGCGTGCCGCCGACAGCCCTGCTCGAGGATTTGCCTGCGCTCATCGAAGAACAGGCCGCCACCCTGCTCGTGGCGAACACTATCGGGCAATTCCTGGGGCTGGCGCTGCCCGCCTATCTCCTCTCTCGAATGCACACGAGCCGCCCGAGCAGTTTTCTTAGACTCCGAGGCGCCGATCTGACTTTTGTTCTGCTGGCGTTTGGCGGCCTGGTGGCCCTCACGCCGGTGATTCAGTGGCTCGGGGTCATTAACGAGAACCTGCCACTCCCGGATTTCGTCCGGAGCTTCGAGGAATCACAGATGGAACTCATCGAGCGCGTACTGAGCGTCGATACGGGCATTCTGTTCAATCTCGCCGTACTCGCCATCACGCCGGCTATCTGCGAGGAACTGTTGTTCCGGGGATACGTGCAGCGCCAGGCCGAGCGGGGACTGGGCATAGTCGGGGGCGTGCTGTTCTCCGGCATCGTGTTCGGGCTCTATCACCTTCGCCTCTCTCAGGCCATCCCACTCTGTGTGCTGGGCATCTATCTCGCATGGCTTGTCTGGCGGACAGGGAGCCTCTGGCCTGCCATCATCGTACACTTTGCCAACAACGCGTTCGCCGTCGCTATCGGCGCCTACATTGCCCGAGATCCGGACCTGGAAATGGCGGATCTCGAGCAATTCGAAGTCCCCTGGTACTTTCTGGTGCTGGGACTAGTCCTCTTCGGAGCCGTCGTGGTGGGCATCCAACGCCTGGCGCGACGCCTCCTGGAGGAGCGAACGGTCGGCCAGAAGGATGCATCCGTTTATCGAGCACGAAACCCATCGATATGAGCACTCCGAAATACCAGGACTGGATCGTCGTTTTTCGAAGCGGTACGGATTACGAGGCCGATATCGTGCGAGACCGGCTCGATGATGCCGGCATCTCGGCCGTGGTCCTGACGAAGCGCGATCATGCCTTCAACCTCAACGTGGGCGACCTTGCGGATGTCAATGTCCTGGTCCCACCGGATCAGGTGAACGATGCCCTCGCCCTGTTGCAAAGCCGGCCCTTCGACGATGCGGAGCTGGATGCGGCGGCCATGTCGGCTGATCCGAATGCTCCGCCGGCACATGATCCGCGACGGGAAGCCATGCTCGATTCGGGCATGGAGTCGATCGGGCTCTCCGCGCCCGACGACGAGGACGAGGAGGAAGAGGATACCTCGGCATAAGACCACCGGGAGCGCTTGACGAATAACACCTTGCGGATCCTCACGGCGCTCGCCGGCATCCCTGCCGTCATAGCTCTGATCTATCTCGGATCCTGGCCCTTCGCCCTGCTTGTCGCCGTCACAGCGCTCCTCGCGCAGTATGAGGTCCTAGGGCTTCTGGACAAAGCCGGGCTGGAGGCTACGAAAGGTGTCGTGATGCCTGCGGGGCTTTGCCTTGTACTCGCTTCCATGTATCCGCCGCTGCTGTATGTGGCGGTCGCGATTGTCTTGGTCTGGTTGGCGGCTTCGCCGTTCGTGTCAGGGAGGCCGGCCCGCACGGCGACGGGCGCCCACAAACGTGGGGCGGCTGCGGGTAGAGATTCCGGACCTTCCGCGACAGCGCCAGGCATCCTCCATCGCCTTTCGGCGACGATGTTCGGCGTCGTCTACCCTTCAGGCTTCCTCGCCTTTCTGGTTGCACTGAGGGTCACACGGGGGGAGGCGGTCGACGATACCACCGCGTTTGCCATCGTGTTGACCACGTTTCTTCTCGTTTGGTCGACGGACACCTTCGCTTACTACACGGGCCGGGCCCTCGGCAGGAGGCCGCTAGCTCCTACCATCTCGCCTAAAAAGACGTGGGCCGGTGCGGTCGGCGGCACGGTCGGCGCCGTCGTCGTTGGTATCGTGATGAAGCTGCTCTTACTGGATGTGTTGACGTGGGGGCACGCCGTGGGTGTGGCCCTTGTCGCAGCTGTGGCCGGGCAGTTTGGCGACCTGGCCGAGAGCGCCATGAAGCGCGCCGTAGAGGTCAAGGATTCCGGCGCCCTGCTGCCGGGGCACGGCGGCATCCTCGATCGGTTCGACGCCATGATCCTGGCAGCGCCGGCCGTCTATCTCTACCTCGCGTTCGTGGCGAGGATTATCAGCCCTGGCTTGTGAAGGAACGGTGTCATACGGGGTTATGTATATTCAAAACTCCTGGTAGGGAGAAAACACGTTCTCAGCAGGGCAAGCGCAATGAGTATATTCCTGCCCAGGACACGGGTCAAACACCGCCGCTTCTCGTATGAACCCCGCTTCTACGATCCGAAGAAGGACGAAGACCTGCGGCACCGGATGCGCATCAAGAGTCTTTCGCGTAGAAAACGGCGCAACCCTTACGGCATACTTGTATTCGCGATTCTGCTCGGGCTAGCACTGTTCATCTATTTTCAACTCGGGTAGCGTGCGACCCCCGCGCATGAGTTTTCGTGCGCCGCCAACCGGTGCAGCGGCCAGTATTCTGACCCCCACACCTCAGCTCACCAACCATACCGTGACGCGCTAAGTGTCTGACGTCTCTGTAGAAGCGGAGCGCCTCATCCGAGTCATGCCGGAGGCCCTGGCGAACAAGATCGCCGCCGGGGAAGTCGTGCAACGGCCCGCCTCCGCACTCAAGGAACTGCTCGAGAACGCGATCGACGCCGGCGCCGGCGACGTGGAAGTGATCCTCAAGAGCTCCGGTTCGGAGCTCATCCAGGTCGTCGACGATGGCTGCGGAATGAGCCCGGAAGATGCCCGGGCATGTTTTCGCCGCCACGCAACAAGCAAGATCGGTTCCATAGAGGATCTGGAGCGGCTGCGAACGCTCGGGTTCCGAGGCGAGGCACTCGCGTCGATTGGATCCGTGGCACAGGTGGAGCTTCGTACGAAGCGGACCTCCGATGCCGCCGGCACCTGCGTGAGGGTGGAAGGCGGCGATATGATTTCCGTGGAACCGTGCGCAACGAAGGACGGCACCTCCATCGCTGTCAGGAACCTCTTCTACAACGTGCCTGCCCGCCGAAACTTCATGAAGTCGCCGGCGACGGAGCTGAGGCATCTCGTCGAGACCTTCCAGTCCATCGCGCTCTCATACCCTTCCATCGGATTTCGCCTGATTCATGATGGGATGGAGATGCATCGGCTACCGGCCGAATCCGGAGGGTTTGGCGACGCGCTCCGCGGCCGCCTCCATTCGCTTTTTGGCGCCGAGTACGAGGACAGGCTGGTCAAAGTGGGTGAGAAGACGAGCTATCTCACCGTCGACGGGTTCGTCGGGCAGCCCGAGCTCAACAAGAAGAGCCGGGGCGAGCAGTTTCTGTTCGTGAACGGGCGGCACGTGCGCAATCGATCTCTAGAGCATGCCGTGTACTCGGCCTTCGAAGGCCTGATTCCAGACGGGTCCTATCCGTTCTTTGCCCTCTTCCTCTCCCTCGATCCCTCACGGGTCGACGTAAACGTGCATCCGTCCAAGGCGGAGGTCAAGTTTGACGACGAACACGGCATTTACAACTTCCTCAAGTCAATCGTGAGGAAAGGACTCGGAACGGCCCTTCTGGCACCGCAGTCAGGCCCGGAAACCAACAGGTGGTCGTTTGATCCGATGCCGTTCTCACAGGGCGCGCACGATGGCGATGTCGGCGCGGGGCCCATTCCCATCCCGCATCAGAAGCCGGGGGCGCTGTCTGATCAACTATACCGCCCGCCGGAATCGGGCGGCTCGTCTGAGAAGGACGACAAGGTGCGGGGCGACGATTCCCTTCTCTGGCAACTGCATGAGCGGTACATCCTCACACAGATCCGGTCGGGCCTCATGGTCCTGGATCAGAACGCGGCTCACGAACGGATCCTCTATGAGCGCGCCCTTCAGCACATCGAAGAGGGAATCGGCATGTCCCAGCAGTTGCTCTTCCCCCAAACGGTCGAGTTTTCGGCCGCGGACTACGACCTCCTCAGGGAGTTGATGCCCGATTTGAGGGCGCTGGGCTTCGATATCGAATTCTTCGGGGGACGGTCCGTGATGATCCGCGGCGTACCCTCCGACATCCGATCCGGCGATGAGAAGAGCATCCTGGATGACATCCTTGCACAGTACAAGCTCAACCGCGAGCGCCTGAGAACTCCGCGCAAGGACAACCTCGCCAAGAGCCTTGCCCGGCGAGCGGCCATTCGACCGGGCGTGCGCCTCTCGCCGAGAGAGATGCGCTCGCTGATCGATCAGCTTTTCGCGTGCGAGATGCCCTATGCGTGTCCCTCCGGCCGGCCAACGATGATCAAGATTCCGATCGAGGAACTCGATAAGCGCTTCAGTCGCTGAATGCCGCATGTCCGGCCTGATCGAACGCGTGGCGGCATTCGTGCGCGAGAACCTGCTTCTCGATGACAGTGAGCACGTCGTCGTGGGCCTTAGCGGGGGCATCGATTCCATCGTCCTGACCGACGTGCTGAAGCGGCTGGGCTATGCGCTCACGGCCGTGCACGTAAACTACGGGCTTCGAGCCGAGGCCGACGACGAGGAGGCCTTCGTCCGCGCCTGGTGTCAGAGTCGGGATGTACCGCTCCGGTGCCTGTCGTTCGACACGAAGACCGTCGCCGAGGAGCGCGGCCTCTCCATCCAGCACGCGGCCCGCGATCTGCGCTACGACGCTTTTCTCGATACGGCCGAGGATATCGGCGTACGCCGTGTAGCGGTAGCCCACCATCTGGACGATCAGGCGGAGACCGTTTTGCTCCACCTTTTTCGAGGGACGGGGATCGAAGGCCTGGCAGGCATGGCGCCGCGCCGACCGCTGAGCCGCTCATCAGCAGGCCGGCGGACCGACATCGATGCCGTCGAGCCGACCGAAGAGAACGCATCGCAGGTGTGGCTCGTTCGTCCGCTGCTCGACGTCGCACGAACAGAAATCGAAGCGTATGCCCGATCGGAGGGCCTTCCGTGGAAGGAGGACCCCTCGAATGTGAAGCTAAGCTATCGACGCGGCGGCCTTCGGGCAGAGGTCATGCCGGTGATCGAGCGTCATTTCGGACCCTCCGTCTCACGCCGCATCGCGCGGACGGCACGGCTCGTGCGGGCCTATCTGAACGCAACACTCGACCCGGAGCTTCGGGCAGCGTTCGAGAAAGCGGCCGGGCTCGAGCGCGGCGAGAGCTTCCTTCGCCTGGACGTACTCGAGCAACTACCACCCGCCATGAGCAGGCGCGTGATCATCGAAGCCGTGCGCCGCTGGCTTCCTGACGTGGAGGCGACGGAGCGCCTTGCGGAGGAAATCGCAGCCCTCGGTCATGCCCAGGTCGGCAAGCGGAAGCAGTATCGGAGCGGCCAGATCTGGCGCGAGCGCGACCGACTCGTTTTCCTGGCCGGCGCCGGTGATCCTGCCGACGCCTTCGACGACGGGCCGCAGGGCGACTCGGAGACGGTGGAGAAAGCGTGGCCCGCCGGAGACCCGGCCGGCCCGGCCGAGTACACCATCCATCCACCTGAAAAAATGGAGGTGAGCCTACCCGGGGGCCGGATTTGCTCGGAGGTCCTCGCAGAGCCGCCGGAGGATCCTTCCGTGTCGCCGGCATCCGAGGCCTTTCTGGACGCACGATTCATCGAGTATCCGCTTTTGGTTCGGAAATGGAAGGCCGGGGATCGGTTCATCCCCCTCGGCATGGCGAGGCCGAAGAAGCTCAGCGACTTCCTGACGGACGAGAAGGTGCCGGCCCACCGCAAGCATGAGGTGTACGTCGTCCTCTCGGGCGATCGAATCGTCTGGGTCGCCGGGCATCGCATCGCCCACGACGTGCGCATTCGGCCGGATACGACGAAAACCATTCATCTTTCTTATCATCGGGCGTAATACGGAGCTGCCGGCACGCCACCATCCAGCACCATCCCCTCAGAGATGCCCTCCGACGACCACATTTCTGTTGACAGCCGCAAGACGGTCGATTGCCGCGGCGAGCGATTCGAGCTCTACATCGACCAGGATTCCATCCGGAAGCGCGTGGAGGAGATCGGCGCGGCGATTTCGCGAGATTATGCAGGTAAGACTCCCATCTTCATCGGCGTGCTGAACGGGTCATTCATGTTTCTCGCCGATCTCATGCGGAGCGTCCACATTGACTGCGAGGTGGATTTCTGGAAGCTGTCGTCGTACGGCGCACAGAAGGTCTCGTCAGGGAGGGTGCGGGAGCTCAAAAAGGTGGATGCGGATCTCCGCGGCCGCCATGTTATCGTGGTCGAGGACATCGTGGACACGGGTCTTTCGATCCAGTATGTGGTCGACCGCATCCAGGAGTATGGGCCGGCCTCGCTTCGGGTCGTGACGCTCCTGCACAAGATCGAGGCGACCGAATCGGACGTCACGCTCGACTACGTGGGCTTTCAAATCCCCAACAAGTTCGTGATCGGGTATGGACTCGATTACGGCCAGCTGGCGCGAAATCTCCCCGAGATCTACATCCGGAAATCGGAGAACGATGGAGAGGACTGAAGCGGCTGCGAGTCTATTCTGTGCCGCCGGTCGGACGTTCGCTTTCTCGGGGCTGGATGGTCGGTGAGAGGGGAGGCTCGAAATGGGCGGCCACCTCCAACAGATAGGATGACACATCCAGATCGGCGCCGGGCGGGCGCCCAAAGAGGTCGAGGATGTCGGCCTCATCGTCGTGCAGCACCGTCACGGCAGCCGCGGCACAGTCGGCAAGGGCCTCTTCGTGATAGCCGCCCTCGAGGACGGAGACGATTCGTCCATCACAGCATGCGCGGGCCCATGACTTGACCTCGCGCACGATGGCCGCATAGCCGGTCGTGGACAAGCGCATCCCACCCAGTAGGTCCATCCAGTGCGCATCGAAACCGGCCGAGAGGACGATGAGCTCCGGATCGAAGCTCAGGGCATGCGGACGCAGGATTTCGCGGTAGACGTGGAGGATCGCATCGTCGCCCGTGCCGGAGGGAAGCGGAACGTTGAACGTGGTGCCATAACCTGGCCCGTGGCCGCGCTCATTCACCAGCCCGGTCCCGGGGTAGAAGGGGGATTGGTGCGTGCTCATAAACATCACGGACGAATCCTCAAAGAAGGCATCCTGCGTCCCGTTTCCGTGATGCACGTCGAAATCCACGATCAGGACCCGTTCGATGCCGGCGTAGCGCTGCGCCCATCGAGCGGCAATGGCAGCATTCGAGAAGAGGCAGAAGCCCATGCTGTGCGTCGGCGTCGCATGATGTCCCGGTGGCCGAACCACGGCGAACCCCGTTCCGGCCCGCCCGGAGGTGACGGCGTCGGTGACGGCCAGCACGCATCCGACGGCATCGAGCGCGATGTGGAAGCTCTGCGGAGTGGTATACGTGTCCGAATCGAGCCGCTCGCCGGCGGCGGCAGCCTCACGCACCTGCCGGATGTGATCTTCCGAGTGCACGAGAATAAGGTCGTCGATTTCGGCCGGCTCCGCCTCGATGCGCCTGAGGCGATGCCACACCGGGTTCTTTTCGAGCCGGGTCATCACGGCGTCCAGCCGCTTCGGCCGCTCGACATGGCCTGTACTGAAATGCTCACGATGGCTGCGGTTGTAAGCGAGCGCGGTCTTCGGCATGTCCGTCAGATGAGCTCCGTCGTCTCGAGCTCGAGATCGACCTCTTTGGGATAGCACACGTAGGGCTTGACCACGGACCGGCTGAGCGCCGTAACGGCCGCCGTATCGTCTGTCTCGGATAGCTCGCGGACCTCGCCGCTGCGGTCGAGCACTTTGATGGCATCCTGCACGTTCTCGTAGGCGCGGTGACTCGTATCGTCATGCATCAAATAAAAGCTCGCATCGTCGAGGCGATGCTCTGGTCGAGTCAGGCCGCGATTCACGAGCCACATTCCGATGCGATCCTGCCACTCGGACAGCTCAGCCGGTGAGGGGGCGCGCTCGAGGAATGTCACGCGGAAGAAGTCACGATCTATGAAGCGGCGGCTCAGATCGGCCAGCACGCGATCGTCATGCTCCATGCAGCGCTTCAGGCTGTAGAGAACGTCCGTGTCGTCGAGGCGGCAGAATTCACGGCGCACATCTTCTCGCCCGATGTCGACCACGTCGAGTCGGTTGGAGAGAAAGAAGAGCAGCGCCGGCGAACAAATGGCCCGCAGCGGCGCGGCATCGGTAGCGAGCAGCCGGCGAAGCCGCGAAAAGACCTGGCGCAGCAGCTGATCGCCGGCGATGACCGTCTTGTGCAGGTACACCTGCCAGTACATCAGTCGGCGCGAGATGATGTAGTTCTCGACAGCGTAGATGCCCTTGGCCTCGATCACGATATTCGAGTCGGCGCCGCCGTCGATCGGATGCACCCGCATGGTCTTGATGATGCGCTGCACACCCACCTCGCCCTCGACGACTCCCGTATAGAACGAATCGCGGCGGAGGTAGTCGAGCCGGTCCATGTCGAGCTGGCTTGAGACCAGCTGATGAAAGAAGGGGCGATCGTAGGCGCCGTCAAAGATGTCGAGCGCCAGATCCAGGGCGCCACCCAGGCGGCGATTAAGGTCCACGATGAGCACACGGCTCATGTCCTCGTGGTTGAAATTGGAGATGAAGTCGTGCTCGAGCGTATGCGAGAATGGGCCGTGGCCGATGTCGTGAAGCAGTGCGGCCGCGAGCGCCGCCGTGGACTCGTCCTGGCTGATGGGAGTGCCCTTCTCGGCGAGATTCGCGAGGGCATCCTGCATCAGAGCCATGGCTCCCAACGCGTGTCCGAAGCGGGTATGCTCGGCTCCGGGAAAGACGAGGTGCCCGACGCCCAGCTGCCGAATTCGCCGAAGGCGCTGCACCTCTGGGGTCTGAATGAGGTCCAGGATGAGGTTCTTCGGGACGGAGATGAACCCGTGAACCGGATCGGAGAATATTTTGAATCGGCTGGCCACTTTGCGCTAAAATAGGGATTCAGCCGGCGCACTGCGTAAGCGCCGGATCGGCATCCGATCATCCAGAAATACCTGCACCCGGTTTGCCGCTCGTTTCCGATGGTTTACCCGTTTCCGTCTGCATCGAGGTCGACTCCGGCTTCGAGGGACCCGCGAGGTACGCGCTGAGGCAGCTGCTCATACCGCTCAATTTCGAGCCGCAGTGGGTAGAGCGTTCCAGGCTGACGCAGGGCATTTACTACGGTACGGAGAGCACGCGAGGCGACGAACCGGGAATCGTTTATCTGGCATTCGATCATGAGGCCCCTGCATATTTCTCGTCCGGAGAGGCCTACGACGCACAGTCGGCCCTCTGGTTCGAGAGCGGAGGGGGGCTCATACCGGCCCTGTTCGGCACGCAGGGAGGCACGCCGGACCTGGTGGCATCGACGTTCATGTGGCTGACCGGGTGGCACGAGCTGGTCGAGCCGACCCGCGACGAACACGGCCGCCAGCCGTACGCTGCATCTCTTGCGGCAAGGCTCGAGGTCGCGTTGAGGCCCCCCGTGGATGATTACCGCGCCGAACTGGCACGAAAGCTCCGGAGTGCCGGAATTCAGGTGCAGCCGAGAAAGTGGTCCGGTCGGGATTGGGCGTTTTGTCCAACCCACGACGTGGACTACCTGCGGAAGTGGCGACCCGGCATTCTGTACCGCGAGTTCGTCCAGAATCTGCTCGCGAACCGGCGCGGCGTGGCTTTCCACGAGCGGCGACGTCGCGCTCTGAATGCCCTGCGCCAGGTACGCGGCGACGATCCGTACCGTACGGCTATTCGCCGGATGCACGAAGAGGTCAAGAAACGCTCGGGGACGGCGACCTACTTCTTGAAGGCGGGCGGGACGGATCCGCGCGACGTCCCCTATGCGCTCGGAAATCGATTTCTTCAAGAGAGGGTCGCAGAATTGATGGCCTCCGGCTTCGAAGTGGGGCTTCATCCGAGCTACCGCACGCCGATCGATTCCGAGATGATGGCCACGGAACTCCACCGGCTGCGAAAGGCGATCGGCACGGACGTGAAGGCCGTTCGGCAGCATTACCTGCGCTTCGATCCCATGCGAACGCCGGCCATCCACGCATCCCTCGGCTTCCAGGTCGATAGCACGCTGGGCTTCGCCGACCACGAAGGATTTCGGCGCGGCACCTGCCTGCCCTTTCAACTCTACGATCTGGAAGCCGGCGAGCCCCTCTCCATCTGGGAAATGCCGCTTGCGGCGATGGATTCTGCGCTCTTCAATCGGCGAGGGCTGGATGTCGCCTCGGCCGTACGAGCTTCGAAGCGGCTGTCGGCCATCTGTCGCCGGCACGGCGGCGTATTCGTTGGGCTGTGGCACAACATTCTGGGAGACGATCTGGAGGCGCCGGGATGGGAGCGCCATTTCCTTCTGACGCTCGACCACGCGGCCCAGCACGGTGCACACATCTCCGCGCTCTCACAGGCACTGGCGGGATGGAAGTGAAAGCGCCTAGAACCCCTCCTGCGCCAGGTGCCGGACGATATCCGCGTAGAACTGATTGGAATCGAAGGTATTCCGCATCATAAAGCTGAGTCCAACCTGCTGGACGTGATCCGCGTCTACGGTACCCAGAAACTCGCCCCATTTGGCACTTTCCACGGAAACGAATCCATCATTGGGCCCCT
Organism: uncultured Rhodothermales bacterium; assembly: GCA_965651265.1. Lineage (GTDB taxonomy): Bacteria > Bacteroidota > Rhodothermia > Rhodothermales > VXPQ01 > CBFGRV01. Next base: position 4,926 of record CBFGRV010000016.1, on the reverse strand, counting down.
CACGATCGAACAACGGCCGGTTCAGGACCTCCAGGAATAGGTGAATCGGAACGTCCGTCCCCTTCCCGGCCACGCCCGCATACGAAAAGTAGCGCACGTCGGGATGGTCCGGTACATGAGGGTTGAACTCTTGCCCGATGTACTCGGGAGTCAGCTGCGCTACCGACGTGAGAAAATCGGATGTCGCATCTTCGAGAGCTCGCGTCCCCATCCAGTTGAAGATGCCCGCCAGCCATGTCCGAACGCGCTCCGGCTGCTCGAGGACGAGACTCGCTACACTGCTTCCCCGATGCGGTGTGGAGACGGTCACGAGTGAGGCCACGGAGGCGTGGAGACCGAGTCGTGCGATCACATAGCGAGCGTCGAGCCCGCCCATCGAGTGAGCGATCAGATTAACGCGCTCCGCGCCAGTTTCTTCGAGGACGGTCTCGATGCGCCGGCGCCACATCTCCGACCGCACCGCCACCGTATTGTACGCGGCCACATTGGGAGCAAAGGCGAGCACGCCGTGCGCGCGCAGATTCATCGCTTCCTGATGCAGATGGCCTCCCCGACGCATCGATGCCATGAGTCCAAAGCCGTGCATCAGCACGACGGGATAGTGCGTCCGGATGATCGGAGGCTCCGGAAATGGAGCAAGACCCGTCATGCGGTGCCAGGCCGATTCGACGAACTCGAACACGCTAGAGCAGGTGGAGGATGAGCGTCATGAGGAGTGGCACTCGGAGATTGTCATTCACCGGCCAGGTCGGAATCTCGAACGCGGCGCCGGCGACCACCGAAGTGACGGCCACCCACAGAGGATCCGGCGCGAGGGGTACCATCACGGCGAGTCCGGCGGCGATGAACGCAGCCGACCCTTCTATGGTCCGGGGGCCGTTTCCCCAACGATGTTTCCCTATCGTACGACCAACTAGGGCGGCCGCCGCATCGCCGACCATGAACGCAGCGAAGGCGGCACCGGCGAGTTCAATCGGAAACAGGAGAGCCAGCAGCGTCGCCGAGATCAGAACCCAGGTCGCTCCATTCAGGATGGGCCTTGAGAGCGAATAGCTTTTTTCGGACGGTCGCATCATAAACCCAAATAGGCCATCGATCCAGGCGTGGAAAGCGGCATACCGCCACCGAAGCACGTCGGCGAGAATGGCCGCGAGCGAGAGGGGAATGAGGATCGACAGCGCGATGCCCCGGCCCAGCCAGAGCATTCCGATCGGCACGGCAAGCGCAACGAGGTGGAGGGCCTTACGATACAGTTCTGATCGGAGCGGCAGGCCGTTCGACCGGTGCGGTGCGCTCGGGACTTCCGTCATCCTCACGAGTGCACGATAGGTGCGCATGTTCCGATCTGAAATGCGCGATTCATCCGGCGAGGGGCGCTGTAATTAGCGTGTAATTGTGATTGACGGTATGATTCGCCCATCGGCGGGCAAGGTATCAACGATTAATCTTTTGTCGCGCGAGCAAGAATGAACGGCCAGCGCACGAACGGCAGACAACGCAGAATTTGCTCGAATTTACGTACACGGTCGGTGGCGTACTGATCGGAACCGCCATCTGGCTCTGGGTCCTGCGGAGCTACGATCGGGTGGAGCCCGAGGCGATTCGGCATCTCATACTGGTCGGGCTCATCGGGGGTTTTGCCAGCATCGCCGTTGCCCTCTTCCTCAATGAGGTGGCGCGCGTCGGCCTGGGGGTTGATGCGGCCATTTTCTACGATGCCACTCGCATTCCTGTTTTTCGCCTCGCCGTCTTCTGCCTGGCCGTGGGCGTCATCGAGGAGACGTCCAAAGCCGTCTCGGCGGTGCACACGACGCGGCGACTAGGCGATCTGAATGAGCCCGTGGACGCAATGGTATATGCGATGACGGTGGCACTGGGTTTTGCTTCGTTCGAGAATGTTTTCTATGCCCTGCGCTTCGGAAACGACGTACTCGTGGCGCGATTCCTCTGGCCTGTGCCGGCACACATGGCTTACGCCGCTCTCTGGGGCTACGGCCTCGCGTGGGCCCGGTACGTGCATCCGGATAAGCCCTACATTCTCACTATGGCACCGTCGGTGATGATGGCAGCCGCGTTCCATGCCGGCGCGAATTTCTTGCTGTTCCTCCAGCAGACGGCTACAGGCATCATGAGCCTCCTGGCACTTGCGGCTCTGGCGGTGGTCGCGCATGTCCGGCTTCGCCGGCTCGTGGCCGAGTCGCCGTTCCTCGAGCCGGGCGAGTGCGTCAGCTGTCGCTACGTCAACGAGCCGCATGCCATGGTGTGCGCGAATTGCGGCATCGATCTGGAGGAGACGCAGATTTTCGTAACCTGCCCATGTGAGCAGACCCGAATCGCGGCCCGACACACGACCTGTCCACACTGCGGCGTGCCGGCAGGGCCGGGCGCCATCCATCCTGCGAGTGCGGAACGCGGCCGGCTCCCGGCATCCCATCTGTAAGCCGGTTGTTAGTGGGCGAGGAACCTTCGGTAGAGAGGGTGCTACCTTCCATGCCATGAGTCAACTGCTCCCCATCACCAACGACCTTCTGCTGCGCGCGGCGGGAGGCGAAGAAACCGAGCGCACCCCTGTCTGGATGATGCGACAGGCGGGCCGGTATCTGCCCGAATACAGAGCGTTGCGTGCGGAGGAGGCCTTTTTCGAGGTCTGTCGGACACCGGTGCTGGCCGCCGAAGTCACGCTGCAGCCCATTGAACGGTTCGACGTCGATGCCGCCATCATCTTCTCCGACATCCTCGTCATTCCTCAGGCCATGGGAATGAACGTCGAGATGGTGAAGGGTCATGGGCCGAGCTTCCCCGAACCGCTGAGGAGTCCGGCGGACCTCGATCGACTCCGGGAGCCGAACGTCGAAGAGGATCTGAGTTACGTGTACGATGCCATCAAGCTGACTGTGGAGCGTTTGCGTGGCCGGGTACCACTGATCGGGTTCTGTGGCGCGCCGTGGACGCTAATGGCCTACATGGTGGAGGGGGGCGGCAGTAAGCATTTTGTGGAGGTGCGGAGCTGGCTGTACCGATTTGAGGATGCCGCGCGGGAGCTTCTTTCGCGCCTCGCTGATGTGGTTGCTCGACATCTGCTGGGCCAGATTCGAGCGGGGGCCCGTGCCGTGCAGGTTTTCGATTCGTGGGCCGGTTTGCTGGGACCGATCGAATATGAGGCATTCGTGATGCCGTCTCTCGTAGAGATAGCCCGGCGCGTCAAGGATGCGCATCCGGATGTACCGGCGATCATCTTCCCGCGAGGGGCTCACTATGCCCTCGAGATGTTGGACGGGAGTCCCTACGATGTGATCAGCCTCGATTGGACCATGGATCCTGCCGTCGCCCGCGAGCGCATTGGAAAGCGCCACGCTCTGCAGGGTAATCTCGATCCAGCGGTGCTCTTCGCCGACCCGGCGACGATCCGGCGCGAAGTGCGGCGGATGCTCGAGCGCTTCGGGCCCCGTGGCCACATCGCTAATCTGGGGCACGGTATGCACCCGCAGCACGATCCGGAACACGCAAGGGTGTTCGTGGATGCCGTCCACGAGATTTCCGAAGAGCTTCGCAGGGAAGAGACGGTCGCGGGCTCGTGACGTCCGCGCCATTCGAGATTCTCCATCTCGACAACCACCTGATGGTAGTGAATAAGCCGCCGGGACTTCTCGTGCAGGCAGATCGTACGGGCGATACGGATCTGATCACGCTCGCAAAGGCATATCTCAAGGAGCGGTTCAGCAAGCCTGGCAACGTATTCGTCGGCCTCGTTCATCGCCTGGACCGGCCCGCCTCCGGTGTGATGGTGCTGGCTCGCACGTCGAAGGCAGCGGCTCGACTCTCCGATCAGTTTCGTCGTCACCTACCCGAGAAGGACTACCTGGCCATTGTCGAGGGGACCCTGCGGGGCGCGGGTGTGTCGGAGGTTCACTTGCGGCCGGGGAAGGGGAGGGTGGAGGTCACGGATGCCACGGCCGAGGGTGCCCGGGCGGCGTCATTACAGTGGCGCGCCATCGCGGAGGAGGACCGGCTCACTCTGGTCGCCGTGAGGCTAAAGACGGGTCGAAAGCACCAGATTCGGGTACAGATGGCTTACATGGGCCACCCCATCCTGGGCGATATCCTCTACGGCGCCCGCCGGGAGCTCGACGGTCGAAACCTGGCCCTGCACGCTTTTAGCCTCGGATTTACCCACCCGACGATGAAGGAATGGGTCCGTTGGACGGCGGCCCCCCCGGCAAACTGGGGGCGGCGATTTGATCAAGCCATCAAGACGGAATTGGCGCGGAAGCCGGACCTCGAATCATAGGGATCGGCGACTTGCTCATCCATCCAGCTGATACAATCGAGCGCCGTCAGCGCAGGCGACGGGTGCCGGGAGCACGCAAACACGAGGACCACGCTCCGGATCGACGACGATCGGCACATAGTTGTAGGTTTCAAAGACGCCTTCGGATCTATTGAAGCGAGATGCCATCGCACGACGCAGTGTGCTGTATGCACCCGGGCCCAGCAGGATATACTTGGCCTCGTGTCCGGCCTCGCGAAGATCGCGGATCCGGTCGTTGATGAAGTCGAGGATCTCCTCTTCGGATGGGCTGGATTCAAAAATCGTCATGATTCAACAGCGATGCGCCGATGAGTGTCTCGGCGGCAAGGGTCCAATTTACATCAACCAACCCATGTACGGATGTCGCTAAACAAAGATCGGGACGGCCAGGCCGTCGCAGATGGAACGGAGGTGCTTGCCCATCGAATGCACGATTTCATCGCACACCTCCAGCCGGTGATCTGCCGGCGGCTAGAGGAGATCGACGGCCGGCTCTCGTTTCGAAGGGATGAATGGGAGCGCCCCGGTGGTGGGGGAGGTGTGACGGCCACATCCGAGGATGGCGCCGTCTTCGAGAAGGCAGGCGTGAATATCTCGGCCGTATACGGCGACCTGCC
>CBFGRV010000015.1:0-73629 GCA_965651265.1 uncultured Rhodothermales bacterium | reverse complement strand
GATCCCACTGGCTAGGAGACCATCAGTACTCGCATCGGAGTCTGGTGACGGGGGCCACGCGACTTCCGCCGGGTGGCGTATTGATTTGCACCGCCGGGGAGGCGCGGTTGGAGGAAACGCCCTCCGGCCGTCTCGTCATCGATGCAAGCTCGCCGACTTCGCCGGGAGAATTGTCCGACATCCTCCATCCCTTTCTGCACCCGAAACTGCCCGATGCCCGGAGCATTTCGCTTGCGCTTTCGGGCGGTCTGGACTCGCGCACGCTGCTGGCCTTGCTCATGCGGGATGCGCGGCAGTTCGGGGTTCACATTTTTGGGGATGACGCCGATCCCGACGCCGAAATCGCAACACGCATAGCACGCGATGTGGGGCTTCGCGAAAAGCGTTTCCCCACTCGTCTCGATGCGCACGACTGGGCCGTCGCCAGTCTGATCGAGTATTCCGCCCATGCCAATGCCACCGCCCCGGCCTCCACCGTGGCGCGCCTGTGCGCCTACCCACAGCTGTATGCCGACGGACTCGTCTCCATCGATGGGTTCTTCGGCGAGATCGCGCGCCGCTCGTACCACAAGAGGGTCGCTGCGATGGGACCATCCGCCATGGACGCGAGAGCGGCAGAGCTTCTTCGTTTCCTGAGTTCACCACGTCCCGCGATTTTCAACGGCGACACGATGAACCGCATGCGCGAGGGTTTTCGGGAGGATGTGGAAGGCATGATCGCCGAGTTTAGATCCGTCGCCGGGAGGCGACTCGAGGATTTCCTCGATCTTGCGGCGGTGCGCTTCCGACTGCCGAATTTTGCGGGCTACGAGCAGGCCCGGCTAGACGGCCAGGCGGTGACGTACATGCCGTTCGCGCAGCCATCGGCGCTTCGAGGTCTGCTTCGCCTGCCCCTTCGGGATCGTCGCGGCGGCCGAGCCTTTCGGCAAGCCATCCGCCGCTACGCGCCGCGCCTCACGGCCTATCCGCTCGTGAAAGGCGGCGTCACCTACCCATTCCACCTGGGGCCGAGCCTGGCGTGGCTGTGGACGGCGGCCAGGCGCCGCCTGGGCAACTACTACCGCGATCCGGCGCCGGCTGCCTATCTCCGCTCCATCGAGACATTCGTTCGGGATACCATCCGCTCTCACGAGGTGCGCACGTATTCCGCGTATGACTACGATGCCATCCAGCACGCCGTCGAAAGCTTCTACGCGGGAGATGACGCCTTTACGGGCTTCGTGGACTGGTGGCTGGCCTTTGAAATGTGGCGAGCAGGTCTCAGCGGACGCTAATCAGCAGATTGGCCTTTCGTACGCTATCCATCGGACGGGCGAATCGCCAGGAGTCGATTGCGCCAGAGGACGACAGCGAAGTACATCCCTCCGAGGAATGCCGCGATCACGGCAATGGCCCAGAGCGGGAGAATCGTCCGGATCCAGAAGATGGGAAGGATGAAGGGCAGGCTGAGAGCTCCGTAACGGACATATGGCCGGAGCGCCGCGCGGAACGATACGCCGGCCAACCGCATCATCACGCCGATGTGCAGAATGCGCACGGACGTGCCGGCAATGCCGATGAGTGCCATCACGAGTACGTCGTCGCCCATGCGGCCGCCGGCAACGAGCGCCGCACCGAGCACCACGAAGGCAACGAAGCTCATGACGAGCTCCAGTCGCTGCCGTTCGAGCACATCGAAAAGCCGCGTTAGTGGAGAAGCAACGGCGGCGGAAAAGAACCAGACGGCCAACCACTGCTCGAAAACGCCCGCAGCGCGCCACGCCCGGCCAAAGACGAACTCGAAGAGCTCGGGACCCAGAAAGACAAGCATCAAGGCCGGAAACACGCCAAGCATTACGAGGCGATCGTGTACCAGACGGGTGAGCTCGCCCAGTCGACCTTCCCGATGGGCGTCCACCGCATGCACGAAAAACACCTGAGAAACGGCGTTACCCACGAGGCCCAGGGGGACCGCGAGCGCCACGAACGCGCGCCCGAAGAGTCCCAGCGTCTCCAGCGAGAAGAACAGAGGTAGCAGGAGCACCGGCAGCCGCGCAACGACGGCGTTCAGCAGGGAAGCCGGCATCGCGTACAGCGGGAATCGTTTGTAACGTCGGGCCTGGTCGCGGAGTCCGTCCAGAGGGCGGTGCGTGCCGAGGAAAGCAGAGGCGCGTCGGCCCAGGACGGCCGCGTAATAGGCGGCCCCGGCCACCTGCCCTGCCGTAAAGCCTCCGATCAGCCCGCCGGCCCCGAGCGTCGTCCACAATCCGCTGCCAACGCGGGAAGACACCATCACGACCTTGTTCACGAGCTCCGCACCGGCCGAATGGCGAAATTCCCTCTCGCGCGTTACCCACAACTCGCCCAGCTTGACGACGCGCATGAGGAGCAGCGTGGGGGCCAGTAGCCAGAGCCAGGGAGCGATCGCGTCGACGCCGAGTAGCGCAGCGACACCTTCGCTGAAAAGCGACGCCACGGTCAGAAGGACGGCGGTCAACGCCGTCAAGAGGATGCAAAGGATGACGATGCGAGCCGCGTCACCATCGTCCCTGGGCAGCATGATCGCATCCTCATATCGCAGTGATGAAAAGGCGATCAGCACGCTCAGCATCATCACGAAATAATCCGACACCCCGAACTCGGCAGGTGTAAACAGGCGCGTGAGGATGGGCACAGCCAGGTAGGAAAGCCCCAGGCTGAGGGCGGTGCCGGAAAGGAGCGTGGCTACAGGCCCCCGAAACCCCTCTTTGGAATAGATATGCCTGATCCGTCGCGGAACGAACGACATCGGAGATGACGAGTGGCGGGAAGAGTAGCGGAATATCGGGGAATCACCGCTCAAACGATACCCGATCCGCTACACTGCTTCGTCGAGAGCCCGTACGATGCTCAGACGCGAGTCTAGCACCAACAAAATGAACCGGCGCCCTCCAGCCTGGTGGTCGCTGGACGGGCGCCGGTACCGCCGTCATGCGTCGGCAGGAGCGACGGTTCCCGCGGAGGCCTCTTTGGCCGCCCAATCCCGCCGTGAGCCGTTTGGGATTCGGACCGGCCCAGGAGCCTACCGCGTCACTGTCGGCAGTCTCCTGTAGAGCGCTCCTCATCACGCGCTCGACGCCGACGGAGTCTCGAACTCAGGCGATCGTTCATCCGAAATACAACCGCCGGCCGATGATGTAGGTTAGAGTTTCACGGCCGTAGCCTTCTCGCCTCTTTCATTTCTGGCGTAATCCGGTGTACTATTCTGCATCAGCCAACCGGCATGTGGCGGCGAGGCTGCAAACGGAGCGGGGAGATGACGACGAGCACGTCTGCATCACGGTTCTGGCTCATCGCGAGCGGGGCTGCGTTTCTGGTCACGCTGGTGTCGGCGGCCCTCTTCATCGCCTTTGCAGATCGGATCTCGTTCATCCCGCCGGCCGCCTACTACATTCTGCTGATGCCTCTTGGCGCCGCGGCCGCCGCCTTCCTTTTCGGTGCGATGCGCTCGTACGCGAAATACTCCGGCAAGGTGGTCTACGGCACCCTGGAGCTGGGCGGCCCGGTGGTGGTCTTCGCGCTGGTCGTCGTAGGCGGATACTATGTCGCCAGTGCGCAAGACACCTTCGACCTCACCGTTCGCGTGCACGGCCCCGAGGGTCCGGCGCAGATCATCCGGCAAGGCAGCATCACGGCGCATTTCGACGGCAATGCGTTGCGAGAGGAGATAGACTCGGACGGCCAGGCGCGCTTTCTGCAGATTCCCGCTCGCTTTCGCGCGCAGCCGGTCACCATCCTGCCGGACGTCGCCGGATTTCGTGCCGCCGATGCTGGACCTTTCGACATCCCGCCGAATGGCGTGGTGGTGCTTCCACTCGAGCGCGTCCCCGATTCGACGACGGTCCGCGGCACCGTCCTCGATCGCGACGGCCGCACCGTCGCCGGCGCTCGGCTTTCTTTCCGGCACGGGCTGGCAACGGCCACGTCGAACGACGTCGGCGAGTTCACGGTGACCTTGCCGGCGGCGGCGGGGGAGCGCCTGCCCCTGATCATTACGCTCGACGGGCAGGTCGTCTACGACAACGTGGTCGTCGTGGATGGGGAGAGCGGCTACCGGCTCCGGATCGAGGGAGGTCCCGAATGAAGCACAGGGTGATCCTCGTCCTGCTACTGGGCCTGCCCGCGATGCCCGTGCATTCGCAGTCTACCGCGCGCCTGGAGGGGAGGATCATCCACGCCGAAGGTCGGCCGACGGGCGGGGTGGCGCTGTCCTTCGGGCCTTACGGCACCACGATTGCGCGATCGGACGGCTTCTTCACGCACCACTTCCCGGAAGGAACGGCCGAGGCGACCGTGCAGATCGAGGATCAGGGGTGGACGGTGCTTTACCCGCGCAACGGGCGCGTGGTGATTCCGGCCGACGAGGATGTCGTGATCGAGATCGTGGTCGGCGATCCCATCGAGGAGGTGCTCGCGCGTTCGCTCGCCGAGAAGCACCAGCAATTGCTCGCGGGGCTGAGCGGCCTGGGCGCAGAGCAGGAGCAGATCCGGACGGCCCTCGAGAGCTTCCTTGAAGAGCTGAGGCAGCGCGTCGATCTGGATGAAGCCGAGTTCCAGCGCGCGCTCGACAACGCGGCCGAACGGCGCGAGCACTATCCGGCTATCGCGGCGGCGCTGAACGACTATACCCTTCGGGCGGCCGACGTGCGTGACGCTTTTCGCCTTCTGGCGGAGCTGGCCATCCGGAATCCCGGCGTCATCCACACACTCGACTCGACCCTCCTGGCCTACAACGACGCCTATCGCACCATTCACAATCGGAGACCAGCCTTCGAGCAGGCCGTGGCCGACTTCTGGCAGAACGAACGAATTACGGCCGAGCTCCGCGCGGTTTTCGACTACGCAGAAGGCGACGTGCACCGGACCCACATCCTGCAACTGAACGACAGCATCGTGACGCTGCACGAGCTGGCCGCAGGCCGCGACCGCAACGGCGCGGAGGTGTCGGCCGACATCCGCCGCATCGTGGATGGTCTGGACCCACGCCTGGCGGAGCTGGAGCGACGGACGGAGAGGATTCTTCAGTCGCTGTTCACGGACTGAGCTGATGTGGGAACGGCTCGCGTGAGGACATCTCGCGCGAGCCAATGACAACTCAACCGGACGAGGTGGAAGGACATGATGGAGATCTTCAGGAAAATGGGCTGGATGGCGGCAATCGTGCTGATGCTGACGGCGACGGCGAGTTGCGACAGCGAGGGAGAGGGCGGCGGCGTCGGTCCCATCATCCTCATCACCAATCAGTGGCGGAATGAAGCCGACTCGGACCACCGCTTCGATCTCGATTCCCCCGATGACAACCGCAGTGAGGGTGCATTCATCGGCGAGGAAGAGCGGCCGGTCGGTGATCTCGTCGAGTTCAACGACCTCGTGGGCTTCTGGACGGATGGTCGTATCCAGTTTACCGTGAGCCGTCCCGACGGGGATGTGCGTTATACGGGCACGTTTGATGAGGTCAATCAAAAGCGCCTGGAGTTTACCTCGTCGCTGGGCCCGCTCGTGATCATCCGAGATTGACGGGCGGCGATTCGCACCTATGACGGCTTCGTTGGGATACATCCTTTACGACCGGTATCTTCGCTCTCGAGACGACTCGTCGTAACCGACCGCTCTATGCTCATCCGCAATCTCGAAGGCCGCGCATTCGTCGCCGTCGTGATTCTGGTCACGGCATTTTTCCTCTGGATCATCTCCGACTTGCTGATGCCCGTCTTCTGGGCCATCGTGCTTGCGGTGCTGTTCCAGCCGATGAACCGGCGTATCCTCAACCTGGTCCGGGGTCGGACCAGCCTGGCGGCCGCGATCACTACCATTCTCATCGTGCTGATCATCATCGTGCCTTTCGGGCTGCTCGCCACCGCCGTGACGCAGCAGGCACTGTCGCTCTTTCGGCGGATCGCGTCCGGCGAGATCGACATCCAGGCGCCGATAGAGTCCGTGGAGCGCGCGCTCCCCATGGTCGACGAATTCCTTTCGACCTATGGCCTGAGCACGGAGAACCTGCGGGCGGGCATCGAGGAGGCTGCGATGAACGCGAGTCAATACCTGGCGACGGAGGCCCTGGCTTTCGGACGGAACGCGGTCACGTTCACGCTCCTGTTCGGCGTGATGTTGTACGTGCTGTTCTTTTTTATCCGTGATTGGCAGCACATCCTCGAGAATGTGGTTCGCGCCCTTCCTCTCGGCGATGATCGGGAGCGCCGACTCATGGCCAAGGTGGCCGAGGTGTCGCGCGCGACCATCAAGGGCACGCTCGTGGTGGCCGTGGTGCAGGGGCTGCTTGGTGGCATCACGTTCGGGCTGCTCGGCATCGAAGCATCCGTGCTCTGGGGTGTCACGATGGGGCTGCTCTCACTCCTCCCGGCCGTGGGACCGCCGCTCGTCTGGATTCCGGCGTCGATCATCCTGATCGTGACGGGTTCCTTCTGGAAAGGAGTCATTCTCATTCTGGTGGGTACCTTCGTGATCGGTCTGGTCGACAACTTTCTGCGGCCGATTCTCGTGGGCCGCGACACGCGCATCCCCGATTATCTCGTTCTCATCGCCACATTAGGAGGGATCACGGTTTTCGGCATCGCCGGGGTCATCGCGGGTCCGCTTGTCGCAGGCCTCTTCCTCGTCGTCTGGGACATCTTCGCAGAGGAGCACGCCAACCGCTCGAGCGGATCGCTGCTGCGTGATTATGCCGGGCGAGAGATCCGCTCGGTGCGGATAGAGTCCGGGGAGCCGGCGGCAATGGTCGATGAGCCGGCGCAGGCTGAAAATCCTACCAACGATCCTGCTCGAGAGGATTAGCCCCCTCGCACGCCGCGTCCCACCGGAGCCCATCGCCTTAAGTAGGCCCTTCCCAGACCGATAATATCTCCCGCATGCGGCCACTCCCTGCCGCTCGACGATCAGGGACAGGATGCCCGTTGATTGTTATCAGCGCTTCCGCAGGGATGAGCCACCGCTTTTTGGGACTAGATGGATCAGCAACCTCAAAGGGATACCGCGTCCGATGACACGCTCGGGACGGCTTTTGACGACGAGCCGGTCGCGAGCGACCACATCGGTGGCTATTTCCTCGAGAGTCTCGTAAGTGCGCGAGATGCTCTCGAGTTGCTGAAGCTGCATCTCGTCGATTCTGGTGATGGAGTGCCCGCCATTCGCCGGGTAGCACACAGCTTGACGGCATCTGCCGCGATGTTCGGGTTCCCCCGGATCGTCGAGGCGGCCAACGATGTCCAGAGATCGCCGGATTCCGAGCTTGCCGAGCGTGTCTCGGTGCTGATCGACGTACTCGGAGCAGTCGTCGAGGAAGAGCCGTCGCACACCGTTCAAGTTCTCGTGGCGGAGAGCGATCCGGATCTTGCCGATCTTCTCTACTTCACGCTCTCGACTCCCAATCGTACGGTACGGATTGCGCGATCGGCGGCGGAGGCAGAACAAATTTTGGGGAAGGAGCCGGTCTCGCTCATCGTGCTGGATCTGGATCTGGCTAATGACCAGGGGGCCGGCCACGTGGATGTGGGCGGCGACGGGGCGCCGGCACGCGGGATGCCGGCGGGTCAGGACGTGCTGCTCCGGTTGCGTTCGCGCACTCGGACTGCCTTCATTCCGACGATCGTCCTGTCGAATGCGGATACGGCGGCTCTCAAGATGGAGTGCCTTGCTCTGGGGGCTGACGCTTTTTTCGCGAAGCCGTTCGATCCGGCCGAACTGTCCTCGATGGTGGCCGTGCGCCTGCAGCGCCGGGCATTCATCGATTCCAAGGATCCTTTGACCGGCCTGCCCGACCGAGTCGCCTTTGAGGAGACGTTCGAGCGTGTTCGCGCGGCCGGCGCATCGGCGGAGCAGCCGCTGAGCCTGGCTTTAATCGATTTTGACGATTTCGGGCAGATCAATGAGCTGTTCGGGCACGCGGCCGGAGACCGGGTCCTGCGACGTTCGGCCGATCTCATCGCACGGTCTCTCCGATCCTCTGACGTTCTCGCACGGTGGCAAGGGCAGGAGTTCGTCGCGCTCCTTCCGAACGCCACGGCCGAAGATGCCGACGAAATCCTTTTCCGCGCGCAACAGTCTGTTCGGCACGAGCGATTCACTTTGCCCTCGGGTACGGACTTTCGGGCGTCCTTTTCCGCCGGTATCTCGGAGGTGCGACCCGAAGATCGTCTCGGCGACGTCCTGGTTCGCGTTCGGCAGTTCGTGGAGGAATCGAAGCTGATCGGGCCCGGACGGATCCATCGGCCGGAGCACGGCATCGACCAGCCTCAACAAACCGTGTTGGTGGTGGAGGATGACAGGCTCGTCGCGCGGCTTTTGCGTCAGCGCCTCGAGCGGGAGGGCTATGCAGTGATCCACTGCTCGAGTGGCTCGGAAGGATGGAAGGTGGCCCAGGAGCAGACCGCCGACCTCGTGCTGCTGGACGTGCGACTTCCGGGAGTGAACGGCTTCGAGCTGCTCCAACGGCTTCGTACGATGCCGACCTACGCACGCTGCCCCATCATCATGCTGACGGGAATGGGGAGCGAAGGCGATATCGAGCAGGGATTCGCGCTCGGGGCCGATGATTATCTCATCAAGCCCTTCTCACCGGTCGAGCTGATGGCGCGCGTTCACTACCGGCTGGGGTCGCAAACGCGGCGACGCACGGGGGCCGGCGATGGCCGGCCGGCTCCGTCGGAAGTGCGTGATGACGCCGGCTAGAAACCATGGAATCGGCACTACAGGCCTTCTTCGACGTCGCGTACGACGATCCGGCGTTCCGCATCGCTCTATTTTCGACGCTCGTGCTGACGGCGCTCGCCCTATCGTTCGGGATGCTCGCCATCGTGCTCCGATTTCGACGCGACCGGGCCGATGCCCGGCGCGCGGCTCTGGAGGCCGAGTGGGAATCCGGGTTGATGGATGTACTCGACGGGCGCAAACGGGCTGAAGATCTCGCTGCCACCGTCGCCCGCGCCGATCTCGCGGCTTATCTCGATTTGCTGTATCGCATCGGGCGTCATTTGCACGGCGCCCATCTCGACGTAGTTCGGTGCGCGGCAGCTCCGTTCCTGCCGGATCTCGTCCAGGCACTCGACGGCCAGGATGCGGAGACGCGTGCGAAGTACATCCAGATCCTCGGCGTGCTCGGATTCGACGAGCACCACGATGTGATTCTGCGCAGCCTGGGGGATGCTTCGCCTCTCGTGGCCATGGTTGCTGCGCGGGCCCTGATGCGTCGCGGCCGCCACGCGTACGCTCGAGACGTATTGCAACGGCTTTCACGATTCGAGACGTGGAGCGGCTCGACGCTCTCGTCACTGCTGGCCGTAATGGGTCCCGGGGCGAGCCCGGCGCTCCGCGAAGCCCTCTGGGATGAACGGCAACCCGTTTGGGTTCGGGTGACTGTCGCCCGGGCGCTCGAAAAGCTGCATGACTTCGAATCCGCGGACCTGGCTGTTGCCCTCGTCCAGAACGATCCTCCCTCGGAGTTGCTTTGCGCGTCCCTCGACCTTCTGGGCAGCATCGGGCGCGAGGAGCATGTACCCCTGTTGCGGGCCTGCTGCAACCACGCCGACGAAGAGGTGCGGATAAGCGCCATCTCCGCGCTTGGCCGCCTCTCCGGCAATGGAGAGGCGGAAGCGCTGCTGCGATCCATCGGCGATGAGTCTCCGTGGGTCGCGATGAACGCCGCCAGAAGCCTGAAGAAGCTCGAAGGCGGCCGAATGCTCCGCGAAATCGCGGCATCCGGCCACGAGCGGGCGGCCCTCATCGAACAGATACTACTTGAGCCCTAGCGCGATGTCGGCACTTCTCCTCGTCCTCCTGGCCGTCTTCCATGCGATCGCGTTCGCCTACTTCGTGTTGCTGAACGGCTACTACCTCATGGCAAGCGTGTTCTCATTTCGCGCGCTGAGGCGCTACGCGCGCCGGCTCTCGTCGATCGACGTCGACGATCTGGTCTCCACGGCTGGCGCGCCGCCCGTAACGATCATCGTGCCGTCCTACAACGAGGAAGCAGGATGCCTCGAGGCCGTCCGCTCCCTGCTTTCGCTCAACTACCCCGAACACGAGGTCCTGATCGTCAACGACGGCTCCACCGATCGTACGCTTGAGATCCTCGCCGAACAGTTTCAGCTCATCCCCGCGCCCAGATTCCCTCTCGCCGACATCGAGACGGCCCCCGTGCGGAGCGTTTATCAGAGTCGCATCCATCCCAATTTGTGGGTCATCGACAAGGAGAACGGCCGTCGAGCCGATGCCATCAACGCCGGCATCAATTACTGCCGGACTCACCTATTCTGCGCAACGGACGCCGACTGCATCCTCGAACGAGACGCACTCATCCGTGCGGTTCGTCCGTTTCTCGAGGACGAGACGACCATTGCTTCAGGCGGCATCATCCGCGTGGCGAACGGCTGCAAGGTCGGAAATGGGAGCGTAGAGCGGGTCCGGCTCCCGGGAGCGCCCCTCGCGAAGTTTCAGGTCATCGAGTACTTCCGCGCATTTCTGGCGGGCCGCGTGGGCTGGGATGCGCTGCGGATCATGCTGCTGATCTCGGGCGCATTCGGCGTATTCCGGCGCGATCTCGTCGTGAAGGTCGGAGGGTACAGTGCCAGGAGCATCGGCGAGGACCTGGAGATCACCATCCGCCTCCATCGGTACTGCATGGAGAACGACATCCCCTATCGAATCAGCTTCGTGCCGGACCCCGTGGCGTGGACGGAGGTGCCCGAGAAACTCAGGGTGCTTGGCAATCAGCGCGATCGCTGGCAGCGCGGCCTCATTGACACGATGGTGAAGCACCGAGCGGTCCTTTTCAACCGGCGGTACGGGCGCATCGGGATGATCGCGTTTCCGTACTTCTTCGTTTTGGAGATGCTCGGCCCGTTCATCGAGGCCGTCGGGTACGTCGTCCTCACGCTGGCGCTGGTTTCCGGCGTGGCCTCGCCCTACTTCGCTGCCATCTTCTTATTGATGGCGATCGTCGTGGGGATGGTGCTGTCTGTGATCGCCGTTGCGTTGGAGGAGCTCACGTTTCGTCGATATCCGCGCACGAGTGACCTGCTTCAGCTCCTCATCCTCTGCGTGGCGGAGAACCTATTCTTCCGCCACATTCTGACGTACTACCGATTTCGTGGGATAGTCTCCTACTTCCGCGGCATCGACGGCTGGGGCAGTATGGAACGCGCGGGTTTTGGACGCGCTGAGGGGGTGGTGGCATGATTCGCGCGGTACGTGTTCTGATCATCATGGCCTTCGCGGCCGGCGCCTGTGCGCGACCGGCGGTGGGGGGCGAAGCGCGGAACTCAGACTCCGTGGCTGTCGCGGTGCGCGGAAGCGGAATCACGCCGTGTCCACCAACATGTGCCTGGGAAAGCATCTTCAGTTACTCGCACGCCTCGCTTAGCGGCCCACGCGCGCCCTGGCATGAGGCCCTCCTGTCCATCGTACATTCCTTTGGAGGGAGGGAGGCGGCCGTTCTGGAAGTCATCCAATCGAGCCGATTCAATGAGTGGGACCGCGCTGTGGCCCTCGACGGTTATGCCGGTCTGTGGGATGGAGGATATGCCAACGTTCGAGCACAATTCGCTCCGGATGCCGCATTTCTGCCTCGTGTGGAGGCCTATGCCGCCATCTTCCACGCCCTGCGATCAGGGTGGGAGGTTTCCGCGGGATACCGGCTTCGCGCCTACGACGCAGACCGCATCCACGTTGTCGGCGGCTCGCTGGGCCGCTATGCCGGAAACTGGTACGTGAGGGCGAACGCTCAGGCGATCCCCATGAAAGGTGAGGTGGGGGCGAATGTGAGCATGCATGCACGCTTCTACCTCGAGCCGCCACGATCCTTTGTGGAGGTGGCAGCAGGCCGGGGTCGAGGCGTCGAGGTCGTCGCGGCGGGGCCCATCATCGAACGGACCGATACCTATCATTTCTCAGCGCGACTTCAGACCTACGTCACGCGTCACCTCGGCTTCTCGGTGCAGGGGCTCTTCAGCGATGATGATTTCTTCCAGCGTCGCGTGCTGGTGCTCGGCCTCATGACCCGCTGGTAGAGACCGCTACGACCCGGCTCGATGACCCGATGATGGAGTCGTAAGAGGTGGAGCGGACCTCCCTCGAAGCTCCTTTGTCGTGATTATGTGAATACGAGAAATGGTCGCCAGAAACGTCGTAGATCGGCCTTAAAAAATTAAAAATTGCACCGTTTGGGCCGATAGTAAGCGCTGTAGGAGCCCCGAGACTCATCGCGCTGAGCAGTATCCCTCCTGATGCATTTTCCCCGGCCACGTGACGAAGCTACTCCCAGCTTCTCCGCGCGCTTCCTCGTCGCCGTCCTGGTGATCGTGGCCGTGGAGGCTGTGGCTCTCTACGCATTCGCAGAGCAAGTTCCTATCGCCTCGCCGAACCCTACGCACATCAACGACGCCGGACGCCTTGGTCCCCCGGGCACGGTCGTGGGTGGCGGAATGACGATCCTCATGCTTCTCACGATTGGCGTCTTCGTCTTTATCGCCAACTTCGATCGGGTCCTCGGCCGTCGCGTCGGAAGGCGCACGGTCGGGCAGGAGTGCCGGTGCCGCGAGCTGAGCGCCGCCAATGCCGAGCTTCACGCCTCGAACGCCGAGCTGGAGGCTTTTGCCTACACCATCTCTCACGATCTCAAGGCGCCGATCCGATCCCTCACCGGCTTCTCGAGGCTCGCACTCGAATGCCTCGATGGCACCGAGAGCGCGCCCCTGCGGCATTATCTCACCCGTATCGAGGCGAATGCGCGGACGATGGATGACCTCCTCGACGATTTGCTGAGGTGCGCCAAAGCGGACCGTGCGATTCCCCGTCGTACGACCGTAGAGCCGAGGACCCTCGTGAGTGAAGTCCTGGGCGATTTGTTGGACGCCGACAATGGTCAGCACGTCGACATCCAGATAGGAGATCTACCGCCTGTGCACGCCGATCGCACATTGCTGCGGCAGGTCTATCAAAATCTCATATCGAATGCGCTGAAGTTCACGCGCGATGTTGCCCATCCGACCATTCAGATCGGTTCAGCGACTCTGGAGGAGACTACGGCCTACTTTGTCCGAGATAATGGAATCGGATTTGACATGAAATATGCCGAGGAATTGTTTGGCATATTTCGTCGTCTGGACAATGGAAAGGCTTATGAGGGGACTGGCGTCGGCCTTGCTATCGTAGATCGGATCGTCCGCAAGCACGGTGGAAGGATCTGGGCCGAATCGAGCCCGGGAGAGGGCGCAACGTTCTACTTCACATTAGGCATCCCCGCCAACACGTATTCCAGCCAGGCGGCCTGATTCGCCCTCCGACCCTTTCAGATGAGCAAATCACGCCGCCACCATACGAACGGGACGTCGAGGGAAGTCGTCGCGCCCGCACCCTTCGGCCCGACCCAATTCAGAGCGCTCGTGGAGAAATCCCCGGATATGCTGCTCAGATTCGATTCAAAACGTCGGCTCATCTTCGCAAACCCAACCGTGGAGCGGTATCTCGATGTCGGGGCGGACGATATCGTCGGCCAGCGGGTCGATACCGGCATCCTCAAAGGGCGGCTGGGAAGCGAATGGCTGCGAGGATTGGATCGCGCTTTTGCCACCGGCGAGGCGACATCCTTCGAGACCGAGGTGTCAACGAGCCACGGAAATCGCGTGTTTGAGGTCCGCCTCGTTCCCGAGCAGGATGACGTCGGGCAGTTCGATGCGGTGTTTGCCATAGCGCACGACGTCACGAGAGCACGGCACCAACGCCGCCTCCTCGAGGAAAGTGACAATCGATGGCGGCGCCTCGTCGAGTACAACCCGGACGCGATTGTGGTCCTGGTCGATGGTCGATTCGTCTACGGAAATCGCGCCGCGTCTCGGATGCTGGGCGTTCCAAATCCCATCGAGCTGATCGGCAGGTCGGTACTCGACTTCTTCTCGGCCGAGGATTTCGTTGACGTCGAACACCGGCTTCGCCTGCTCACGAAAGGCATCGAGTTGGAGCAGGGCCGATATCGGCTCCTTCGCGCCGATGGCTACGAGATCGAGGTAGAAGTCTTCTCCGTACCCGTCCGCTACGCCGGAAGAGTGGCCGTGCAGTCCGTTTTACGCGATGTCTCGGAGCAGCGCGAATACGAGCTACGCCTGATCGAGGCCCGGCGCCGCGCCGAAGAGATCGCCCGCCTCAAGTCCTCCATCGTCACCAACCTGAGCCACGAGATCCGCACTCCTCTTGCAAACGTGCTGGGATTCAACCAGGTGCTGCGCGACCACGTCGACGAGGAGGGTCTACAGATGCTCGAGATCATCCGCACGGGCATAGAGCGCCTTCTCGCCACCCTGACGGCCGTCCTGGAGTTGGCTCGATTGGAAGCCGACGACCGCATCATCGAGCCCGAAGAGGTGAACGTCGTGTCGATGCTCCGAGAAACCGCCGAAGAGGCACTGCCGCTAGCCGAAAGGTCCGGGATCGAGCTGCACCTCATCTTACCGGACGATCCCATCCTGGCCTACGTGGATCCTTATGCCGTCAACGGCATCGTGTGGCGTCTGCTCGGCAACGCCATCAAGTTCACGCCTGCAGGAAGCGTTACGGTTCGACTCGAGTGCACGGGATCCGATGTAGTCATCGCCATTCAGGACACGGGAATCGGAATCAGTGCCGAATTTCTGCCAAGACTGTTCGAGGAATTCGAGCAAGAATCCAAGGGTCTCGACCGAAATTACGAGGGGGTCGGCCTGGGGCTAGCCATCGTGAAGCGGCTCGTCGAACTGTGCGATGCGCGCATCACGGTCGAGAGCACGAAAGGGGAGGGGAGCACCTTTACGGTCTGCTTCCCAAATAGCGTTCTGGAGACGGTGTGAGGGCGATGGAACTCGACCGCGACATACTCCACATCCTCCTGCTCGAGGATAATACGGACGATGCGGAGCTCATCCACAACGAGCTGATTCTTGCGGGCTTACGTGCCCGCGTCGAGCACGTGGAAGACCGCGAGTCGTTTATGCGAGCACTGGACAACAATCCCGACGTTATCCTTTCCGATTTTTCGCTCCCCAGTTTCGACGCGATCTCCGCCCTGGAGATCGTCCGCAGCCGCAACGAGCTCACGCCGTTCATCATCGTCAGCGGAGTGCTGACCGACGAGGCTGCGTCCCAGGCTATTCGGCGTGGCGCCTGGGATTACCTCCTGAAGGACAGGCTGGGCCGCCTGGCTTCATCCATCCAACAGGCGCTGCACGAGCGCGAGATGCGCCGCGAACGTGAGGAGGCGAAGAATCGCCTCGAGGACGTGCACCGGCGGCTGGAGAGCGCATTCTCGCAGCTTCAGGTCGCGCACGATCAACTCGAGGACGCTTACGAACAGCTCAAGGCGAACCAGGCACAGCTGGTTCAGGCGGAGAAGATGAGCTCGCTCGGGCAACTCGTCGCGGGCATCGCCCACGAGATCAACAACCCGGTCGGCTTCGTGCGCAGCAATCTCGAGCGCCTGGCGGACTACTCCGGCGTCTTCACCTCGCTTCTGGATGCCTATGAGCGAGTCGAGGAGCAACTCTTGAACGCCGGCCCCGCTGCGGCCGCCGATCCGGAGAACCTCTTTGCGGAAGTGCGGCGCCTCCGACACGAGCGAAAGGTCAATTTCATGCGGGAAGACATCCACGTATTGCTCGCGGAGTCCTGCACGGGCGTAGAGCAAATCATGGAGATCGTGCAGGGGTTGCGCGATTTCTCGCGCATCGACGAGCCCGACTTCCAGACAGCGAATGTCAACGACGGGATAGAGGCGACACTGCGCCTCATCTGGAACGAGCTAAAGTATCGATTCGAGGTCCGCACCGAGTTGGGCGAACTGCCTCTGATCCATTGCCATCCTGGACAGATCAATCAGGTGTTCATGAACCTGCTCCTGAATGCGGTACAGGCGACGCCCGATCGCGGCGTGATCACCATCCAAACGGAAGCCGACGAGGAGTCCGTGATCGTGCGCATCTCGGACTCCGGCCAGGGTATCGAGCCGGACGAACTGACAAAGATTTTCGAGCCATTTTTCACGACAAAGCCCGTGGGAGAGGGGACCGGCCTCGGCCTCTCCATCTCGTACGGCATTATCAAACGGCACAATGGTCAGATCTCCGTAGAGAGCCAGCCGGGTGTCGGGACCACCTTTACGATTAGACTGCCGATACGGCAAAGCCATGAGTAGGTTGATGGATGAAATCGTGCGCGTCGACGGCCTCGCCGGGGGCGACGGCGCGGCCCACAGCTGCCTCTCCATTCTCCTTGTGGATGATGAGGCGCGCATCTTGAGCGCACTGCACCGTCTTCTGCATGAGACGTACTACGTCGAGAAGACAGATTCCCCGGAGGAGGCGCTTCGCAGGCTCCAACAGAAAGAGTTTGCGCTCCTCATCACAGACCAGCGAATGCCGATCATGGAAGGGACGGAGCTCTGCGCGCGTGCCGCCGACGTGGCGCCAGAGACGAAGCGAGTCATCTTGACGGGCTACTCCGACATGAAGGCGGCCCTGGATGCCATAAATCAGGGCGCCGTGTACCGATTCATGCTCAAACCCTGGCGCGACGACGAAATGCTCGCCATGGTCGAGGACGCCGTCCACCACTACAACCTCGCCGAGGAGAACCGACGCCTCAACGCCCTCACGGCGAAACAGAACATCGAGCTTCAGCACCTGAATCAGCGACTGGCGGAGTTCAACACGAAGCTCCAGGAGAAGGTCTTCGAGCGGACGAGGGAGGTCACCGAGCTGAACGACAAGATCACCCGCTACTTCCGCGGCGCTACGGATCTCCTGGCCCGGCTGGCGGCGATGCATAGCCAGGTCCTCGGCAACCATGGCCGGCGCGTGGCACAACTGGCCGTAAGCATCGGCAGCGAGTACGGGCTCGATGAGAAGGAGCTGGCCGATCTGGAGATCGCCGCCACACTGCACGACATCGGAAAGATAGGCATGGACCCGAAGATCCTGGCCGGCGAGGAGGGATCCGATCAGGAGAAGGCCGTGCTTCTAACCCATCCCGCCGTGGGCGCCGGTCTGATCGCGCGGATCCCCGGTCTCGAACCGGCGGCGGAGATCGTGCGGCACCATCACGAGCGCCATGCCGGCGATGGATACCCGGATGGACTTCGTGGAACCGCCATCCCGAGAGGTGCTCGCATTCTCGCCGTGGCCGACGCCTTCGACAACTACGTCAATCTGACGAGCCGGTACCCCGAAGTAAATGTGAACGGCGCGCTAGCGCACGTAGAGTCGCACAGCGGCACGCAGTTCGATCCTGACGTCGTGAGGGTTCTTTCCGTGCTGGTCAGGAGTGGCAGACTCGAGATCCCGGAGTCGGACGAGGTCGAGATTGCCCTCCGCGAATTACGCGCGGGGATGGTGCTCGCCCGCGACCTCAAATCGAGCCGGGGCGTAGTCCTCCTCAGTAAGGACGAGATGGTGACGGCAGACAGCCTCGCGCGGGTGCTCAACGCCGTGACATCCGATCCCGTGATCGCGGGGCCGTTCGTGTACCGGAGCTTCCCGCCACGACGAAATCAGGAACGTCCTGGTTGAACGTGTGGCGGATAGCCGGAAGTTGGCCGGCCCGAAAGACTATTTGACGAGCGTCACGACGCGCGCGACGCTTCGATCCACACCCTCCAGGCGAATGATGTAGGGTCCGCTCGGCAGGTTCGCTCCGTCGAAGCGGACTTCGTACGTCCCCCCGACGTGCACCCCTTCGGCCAGCGTGGCTACGTGCCGGCCTAGCACGGAGTAGACCCTGACCGCCACGTGACCGTTTGGAACGTGATAAGTCAGGACGGTTGCCGGGTTGAAAGGGTTCGGATAGGCGGGATCGAGCGCAAAGGTCACCGATGGCCGCTCATCGCCGATTGCGACCGACCCACTCCAGGTTAGCAGATACCGCGAAAAATTCTGGAGATCCCCGAGACCAAAGTCGTATTGCACGAGGATGACCGCGACGTTGTCGCCGGCATCATATTCGTACGACTCTACGCTGACGGTCACCCACTCTCCGGATTCCCCGTCATACTCTTGCAGTTCCAGCGTCGACAGGTGCCCGTTGTCGTACGTGAAAAGATTCCGGTTGGATGGTACCCAGTCATCCTCGAGCCACTCGTCAAACGTGACCGAGATCTGTCGATCCTGGTCGTCACGTACGCTCGTCGACCGCGATTCATTGACCCACTCCGATCCATCCCATGCCTGGTTGACGGCGTCGGGTAGACGCAGAAGGAAGGCGAAGCTGAAGAATTCGAGCGGGGCATTCAAGAATTCCTCCAGACTATCGTAGAAATCTTCGAGAGTCAGGTCCGCAAAGATCGAGCGGCTGGAATTCACCCACTCCGATCCATCCCATTCCTGATACGTCAGGGTGAAGTCGTCCCCTTCTTGGCCGATCAGGGTACGATCAACGGGCACCCAGTCCGATTCCATCCATTCATACGAGATGGTCTCGATGACGAATCCGCCCTCGGTCTGGAAGACGGATCGAAATTCATTGACCCACTCATTGCCGTTCCAGATCTGCTCGATCCACTCGCCTATGTCGCCATTCTCATAGGAGAACAGCTCGCGATCGGACGGGACCCAGCCGCCATTCTCCCACACCTCATAGAGGATTGACGCCTGCCTACCGTTCTCGTACTCGTAGGACGTTCGGCTGGCGTTCATCCACTCGCTGCCTGTCCATTCCTCCCACACCTCGCTCGCGCGGTTCCCGCCCTGGTATGTGTAGGTGACGCGTGTCTCGTCGATCCAGTCCGATTCTCCCCAATTCTGCAGGCGGACCTGCTGTAGCAAGCCGGCCAGAGACCGTGAGGCCGCGGCGTGCTTCAGGGCAGCCGTCGCGGCTCTCATCTGGGGCGTGGCGGGTGCGAGCCGGGAACTGCCGGGTGCGACCTGTGCGTGAGCGGAAGGGATGCAGAGAAGGAGCGCCAACACGATGCCGAGGGTCGCGAACAGGGCGCGGCGCGCCGTTTGTGCGGTATCAGGGGAGGCGCCGGGCTGCGTCAGGACTTCCTTCAAGGCCGAACGTCGGACACGGGGCCCGCTGCGGAGGCTGGGAAACGATTCATCGCGTGACATGGATGTGCGAATGTCTGTACGCCGTTGGCGCGGCGCGCTTAAATGGAATGCGGCACCCGTTGAAAGAAGTGTGATGGGGGCGGGGTGCCTTTAGCTGGCGAAATGTACGACCGGCCGCGAACTCCGCAATCCGAATTCTTCCATCCCGAAAAAGAATTGGGCAGCACACTGTGCTCAACCGGAGGCACCGAAGCCGACTCTCACGAGCGGAAAAGGCCGCCGACGGTACGGAGAAAGGGCCTACCAGAGAGAAGATGACCCCAGACTCTATTCCTCCGGAAAGAACCGTCCCTCGATTCCCGGAATGATGGCGCGTGCGTTTTCGAAGTAGACCTTTCGGAGGACCTCATCGGGAAGGTCAAGCCCGTACATCCTCCAGAATGCGTGCCGTTTTCGGTAGTAGGGGAAGTACTCATCCGTGGTTTCCAACGTGCGGAAATAGACGTGGTACTCCTCCGGTCCCCAGGCATCCTTGCCCATCAACACGCGATCCTGATAGTCGATCAGGAATTGGCGGGCGGTGCGGGGCTGCCGTCCCAGCTCCGCAAGCACGGCCCCCAACTCGGTGTACATGTTGGGCAATTCATCGAGCAGCTTGCCCAGGCGGCCAAGATCGTTGCCGAGCCAACTCAGGTGCGCCGAGATGAATGTCGTGTTCGGGTGCTTGCGGATGAGGTTCCAGTGCTCGCCCATGATGGTCTCCCACGACGGCTCGGGCGAGCGCTTTCGGCGCGGGCGCTCCTTTAGCTCGAACCAGCGCTCGTTGAAGCGGTCTTGCGGCTCCCAGAAGGGTGCGGGATCGCCCGTGTGGATGAGCACGGGAATCCCAAGCTCGCCCGCCGTCTCCCAGATCGGGTCGAGGCGTGGATCGTCCGTCGGTACGCGGGTGCCGTCCTCGTAGAAGACCTCCATCCCGAGGTTCTTGAAGATCTTGAGGCCCCGGGCGCCGTTAGCCACATCCTCTCGGAGGCGCTCGGCTGCTTTCGTTCCAAAGTCGGGGTCGTCGATCGTAGAAAAGTCGATGTTGGCGAAATGCACGAACCGGCCCGGCGCGTAGCGCTCGGTGGTCTCGACGTTCTTCCGGAGCGTCTCCCCGCTGCCGCCGCTCAGGTTGACCATGACGGCCATGTTCAGCGCATCCATCTCCGCGACCAGGTCTTTGATTGCACTCTCCGGCCTGTCGCCGATCTCCCACTGGTGAGCGTGCGCATCGACGAAGGGGTATTTCGCGCGGGTGACGGTATGCTCCTTTACTACGAGTGTCGAGCGCGGCTCGTAGTCCTCCCACTGCATCTCCTGCGCGCGTACTGTCGGCGCCGTGATCAGGGCCGCGAGGGCCAGCGCGAAGGCCAAATGTGGAGCCCGGCTAGAACTGCCGACGTGCAATTGCGAGCGGATGGAAAAGGGAAGGATAGACGAAATGGACGATGCGGGCGGCTGTAGCGCTGATAGAAGCATGCTGATTCGGTTGGTGACCTTCGGACGCGTCGTTGGGCGGCCGTTTAACGGCGCAACCTCGAGGTATGTGCCTGGCGATTCGAGGGGAGGATCGTCGAGCGTCGAAACGCGATGAACCAACGCGGGTTGATACGAAGCTACCCCAAGATAGACGGTACGAGCCATGAAGCAACGCCACTGGGCACCGATCATCACGCTGATCCTTGGCGCCGTGCTTTGCGCCGCGACGGCGAAGGCGCAGCAATGGGCCATCGACCAACTCGATGCCTCGCCGCGCCATCACGAATGGGTACAGGTCTCGGCGGACGGCGACCGGACCGTGCACGCGTTCGTAGCTTATCCGGAAACTTCGGAGACGGCGGCCGCCGTGATCGTCATCCACGAAAATCGCGGCCTCACGGACTGGGTGCGCCAGTTTGCGGATCAGATCGCTGCTGCAGGATATGTCGCGATCGCTCCTGACCTCCTGTCCGGGTTCGATGCGGATCATGCCCGCACGTCGGATTTCGCGAGCTCCGACGCCGCGCGCGATGCCATCTACCAGCTCGAGCCTGAGCGGGTGATGGCCGATCTGGCCGCGGTGCAGGATTTCATCGCCTCGGTGCCCGCGTCGAACGGCCGCGTCGCCGTGATGGGCTTCTGCTGGGGCGGTGCGCAGACGTTTCGGTTCGCTACTGAATCGCCCGACATCGCGGCAGCGCTCGTCTTCTACGGCTCGCCGCCGGAGGTCGGATATTCGGACATCGAAGCGCCGGTCTATGGATTCTATGGCGAAAACGACGAGCGGATCAATGCCACCATTCCGGAGACGCAGGAACGCATGGCCGAGCACGGGAAGGTGTACGAGGTGGTCGTATACGCGGGTGCGGGGCACGCCTTCATGCGACAGGGCGACGATCCGGAAGGCACCCAGGAAGCGCGGACCGCTCGCGATGAGGCGTGGGAGCGCCTCACCCAGATCCTCGCCAATCTTTAGACGACAGGTCTATCTGGTCACCTCGGCCAGTCGGTCAGCGACGCCGCGTGCGAAGGTGCCGTCATCGAGCAGGGCCTGGAAAGCGCGGCCGGGGCATGACGTCTCGGCGAAGTCCGAGTGCCCGTATATCTCGCCCGGCGAGACGCCGAATTCTGCGGCGGCCCAGGCCATCAGCTGTGTGATGGCATCGACCTGTGCGTCGGTGGCATCCTGTCGGTTGTAATTGCCGATCACGCTGATCAGCAGGTGGCCGCGCGGATCGTAGGCCGTATTCGTCTCACCTATGTAGCGATAGTCTCGGCCCTCGTAGATGCGCCCTTCGAGGTCTATGAGGAAGTGATAGGGCACATCCCACCAGTTTCGTTCGGCGGCGCCCCAGATCTGCAGCCCGCGCAGCTTCTCCGTGGGGTCATCCTCGGGCAGAAGCGGCTCCGGGCTGCCGCTGTGATGGAGCGTCAGGCGGCGGATGTCGTGCGGCACGCGCAGGCGGCTCTCCGCGCCGCCGGTCGTGGGCGAGGCGGCCAGCTCTAATGGGAGCGTCGCCGCAACAGCGATCTCCAGCTCGGCGAGGCCCGCGCCCAACCGGCCCGGCTCGGCGTTGAACGCGAGGAAGCCGATGCGGTAACCACGCCACGTGAGGGCCGTCTGCTCCGCAACGATCGTGTCGTGCTTCGCTGCATCGGCGCCACGGCCTTGCGACAGGATGACCAGCGCCGAATCCGCCGACATGCTCGCAATCTGAACCGTCAGATCGCGAAACATCGCTGTGTCTCCGGGCGCGATGTTGCGCCGGGCAGCGTCGGCGAGATGTCCGAGGGGAGGGTGGGCTTCCCACGCGGAGTGGGGAATGATCTCAGGTCGCAGCGCGATCGGATCCGGACCCTGCACCGTCGCCGCCGCACCTTCGTTGCCGACGCGGTCTACCGCCGAGATAACGACGGTCCGCGGCACCCCATCCAGCCGAATTCGCGTCCGAGATGCCGGCGCCGTCAGCATTTGCCACGAGTCTGCCACCTGGACGCGAATGGCCCACAGGCGGAGATCGTCTTCGTTGGGAGGGGTGACGACCAGGAAGACGCCGTCCGCGTCGAACTCCAGGCGGGCGCCCACCCGTCCCGGCGGCGTATGGTCGAGCCACGGCATGGCGGGTACGAGTGCCGGCTCTTTGTACGGATGCAGCATCAGCTCCCGCGCGAGGCTGTCGGGTTCGCGCATGAAGGCCCGCATGCTGAAATGCACGTGGCCGGAGGCGCCGGGCTGCGCCCTCGTCGCATAGATCTGGCCAATGATCTCCTCGACCGGCCAGCGGCGGAGCGCACCCGCAGCCCGCCCGCTGTACAAGCCCGGCCAGATATGGCGCTCGTGCACATTTTGATCGATCCACCACCGGAGCACCACGGAATAGGGCACATTGTGCTGCGCCATCCGATAGTAGAGCTGCGGCGTAAAGTAGTCCACCCATCCTTCCCGCAGCCACTTCCGCGCGTCGGCGTACAGCTCATCGTAAGCGTCGAAGCCGTAGGTGCCCTCGGGGTGGCCCGGACGGTACAATCCGAACGGGCTGATGCCGAACTTCACGTGCGGCTTGCGCGCTTTGATGCCCTCGTACACGCGCTCGATCAGCCGGTCGACGTTGTTGCGCCGCCAGTCGTCGCGGTCCATGACCACGCCGGCTTCCCGGGCTCGTGCCCAGCTCGACGAATCCGGGAAGTCCGCTTTTCCCGGCTCCGCGTAGGCTCGGTAAGGGTAGAAGTAATCGTCGAAATGCACGCCGTCGATGTCGTACCGCTCGACGACATCCATGATCACATTGAGCGTATGCTGAGCCGCATCGGGCTCTCCGGGGTCGAGCCAGAGGTAGTCCCCATACTGCCGTACGATGTCCGGCCGGGTGCGGCTGATGTGGTCCGGAGAGATGGGTGAGGTCGCGGAGGCGTGATAGGCACGATACGGATTGAACCAGGCGTGCAGCTCGAGGCCGCGAGCGTGGGCCTCCTCGACCGCAAAAGCGAGCGGATCGTAGTAGGGCTCGGGCGCACGGCCCATTTCGCCCGTCAGATATTCCGACCACGGTTCGTAGGGCGAATCGTAAAGGGCATCCGCCGCCGGCCGGACCTGCAGCACGATGGCGTTCAGGTTCATCTCCGCCGCGCGATCCAGGATGGCGATCAGCTCCTCCTTCTGCTTTTCGACGGGCAGCCCCGGCTCAGAAGGCCAGTCGATGTTGGCCACCGTCGCCACCCAGACGCCGCGAAACTCCCGCGCGAACTCGGGTCGTTCATCCGGCGCCGAGACGGGTGTCTGGTCTCCCGCTACTCGCGAGGGCTCACCGGCGGCTGGTGTCCGGTCACCATCATCCAGGGACCCAGAGGCCCCCGCACATGCGGAAAGCGCGATGGCAAAAGACACGATCGCGGCCGGGATGCACCATCCTGCGGACCGGAAGCCGCATCGAATCGCTCGCCAACCTGTCGTGGAGGGGCCGGGCTGGTCCGGAAGCCTCATATCAGCAGGAACGGATCACGACCAGGCAGGTGCTCCACCGGAATGCCTTCCAGGCGCGGACGCAGCCACTCGGCAAGCCAGGCCATTCCCGGCTCCTCGCTATTCAGGTGCCCCAGCATCACGAGGGCGAGCTGTCGCCCCGCGGACGCCGCATCCTGAACGTACACCGACGTCTCCCACTCGTTGATCTCTCCGACGAGCAGCACGTCCACATCATCCGATGATCCCAAAAACTCGATGTGGGGGCGTCCACCCCAGGCGCCCGGCAGGATTCCGACGCGCCGGCAGGTCATCGTGGGATCGCCCAATACCCGCAGCGGGTGTTCGATGTGGAGACGCTGCTTGAGCAGTCCCACGAGATCACGGAGCGCTGTGGGTTCGATCTGTACGATCTCCGCGGAGGCTATACTCTCGGCCCCGGACGATGCGTTCTCGGACCACTCCAGATCACCGAGGAGCCCCGACATGATGCCATCAGGGCGGTACGCGTGCATGTAGTCGTGGAAGCGCCAGACGACGATCCCGTGCTCCTCGAGCAGGCGGCGCTTGTTGAGGTAAACGGCATCGTCCTCCAGCCAATCGACCTGGTCGAAGTGGTTGTAGAACGTGGGCTCGTGCGTGATGATGAGATTGGCGCCGGCCGACGCCGCGCGCTCGATGACATCGGTCGTGGCGAGGAAGGTCGTAGCGACCCCGGTCACGGGCTGCGCCGGATCGCCTGATTTGATGGTATCGACCGTCCTTTCGATGGGCTCCACGCCCACGGCCTCAAGAATCAGATCGATGACATCCTGGATGGTCTCTACCCGGTGGTTCAACATAGATGCAGAGCCCCTTTCGGCAACCCTGCGCGTGTAAGGTGCCCCCATAACGGTGGCTCCCGCCACCGGCAGCGCTGAAGTGACGGCCATCAGGAACGATCGACGCGTCCAACCTGGATTCATCCCCCTGCAGACTCCCGCTGGATCGCAGCGTCGATGCTTTCGAAGAGCGCCTTGAAGGTCGCCGCAACGTCGCCCCCGCGGGGATTTTCCGTCGGCACGCGCCCGTAATACTGGTCGATGAACGTCTTCGCGTCGCTCCACACGGTGTGCATCACGCCGGCGAATCGATCCCTCATCTCCGGCGTAGCGCCGGCGCGCATGAGCAGGGTCATGTCGAGCTGCCGCCGGGCAACATCCGGAAAGCGCCACGGGCAGGTCACGACTCGGAAGCCCTTGGCAGCGAAGTAGGCGGCCGTAGGCACGGCGGATTCGTAATGCCAGTCGCTGATCACGACGTCCTTGGGGATGAGATCGATGGCTCGATGAGTGTTGTTCATGCTGGCCTCCCACATCCCCAGACCCGTCGTGCGGCCGTCGAGCAGGCGGTCGCCCCAGATCCAAAGCTCGACGCCTTTCCCGGCCAGGTGATCGCGGATACGGCGCACCTCGCCGGCGAACAGCTCGGCCGGATCGCGCCCGGCACAGCGGGGGCACTTGTCGTCCGCGATGTAGAAGACCTCATCCATCCCCGCATGGAAGGCGTCCGTCTCGAATACCTCGACGATCTCGTCGACGAGCGCGAATACCACATCGTGTACGTCGGGATGGAGCGGACAGTAGCTCTTGCAATAGAGGCCGTCTGCGTTGGGCCAGACGTACTCCTCCGGCATCTCGATGTGCGGCGTCTCATCGAACTGCGGATAGACCTCGAGCAGCTTGCCGAGCGACGAGGCCCACGACTGATGACCGAGCAGGTTGATCTGCGGGATGATCCGAATTCCTGCCTCGCGTGCGGCGGCGACGATCCGCTTGACGTCCTCCCGGGTCAGCGGATTCTCTTCCCGAAGTTCGGGATGCGACTCGTACGCATACTTGAAATCGATCCGCAGCAACATCGTGTTGACGCGATTCCGGGCCAGCGCATCGTCCATGAATGCGATGAATTCGTCGAGATGCTCGCGATCTGGCGCCGCGATCGAAATTCCGCGCACAGGAAGTAGGGAATCGGGATGTACCTGCGCCCATCCCGCCGACGGTAGCACGATGGCGGCGAGCAAAAATGAAAGCAGGGTC
Source organism: uncultured Rhodothermales bacterium (assembly GCA_965651265.1). Lineage (GTDB taxonomy): Bacteria > Bacteroidota > Rhodothermia > Rhodothermales > VXPQ01 > CBFGRV01. The sequence continues at coordinate 47,533 of CBFGRV010000015.1, read as the reverse complement.
TTCATGGAGGTCTAGTACGGCATGAATGAACGGACCTGAACACTATCGAGAACGATCGAGGACGATGACGTCCTGATCCTGGATAGATAGTACACGACGCTGTCAATCGCCAGAGATGAATATCCGTCAACCGAGGGGAGTTGCTTGTTCAGGATAAGGACAACATATTGACGCAAACATACTTGCAACGTGCACCACCATGCGGACGACGTGCGCCATTCTCATTTCGCTTCTTCTCTGGGGCTGCGCGGCGGCTCGCAAGCCGCTGCGGTTCTATGATGCGGCCCGAGGTACCACGACGTTCGAGTCGCCGAAAGTACTGGTCGGAAATATCAACATGACATCCGGCCTGGCGGGTGGACAGCGCGTGATGATGCAGGCTTTCGCCACGTGCCGCGGCGAGGGATGCGCTCCGTCGGTCGTAGAGATCGCGTTCTTCAACGACAGTAGCACCGACCTGAATCTGGACTACAGGCGCCTCCGGATCATCTTCGATGACGAATCCCGAGAGTGGGAGGATACGGGGCGCATGGCGGAGTCGCCGCGGAGTTTCGTTCCTCGCGGCGAGTTCATCCGCGTGCCCCTTTCACGCCGGGAGTTCAACGACTTCGCCTCGGCTCGCGAGGTCGAGGTCGAGTTCGGACTCACGGCGACGAACATCTTCAGGTTGTCATCCGAAAGGCGAAAGCCATTGAGGGATCTCGCAGCCACCTTCTAGGCAGAGGGATTCTTGAAAGCCCTTTACATCAAAACGCCAACTGTCTAATTTGGCGATGTTGTACTGCTACCGGCTAAGTCAATCGCATTGCGTAGTCGCCAAGTATCCTACATAGTGATTTCCTGACCGGGCGCTCAGTTTTCCGGCTCTACATCAACCTTCACGAGGTTTACGGCATGTCTGCAGATCATGGACGAATTCTGTCCTCCCTCGTCACCCTGCTCGTTCTCGTGGTTTCAATCTCGGTCGTTGGCCCGGCATACGGGCAGGAGTTCCAGGTCAGAGGCACGGTGACTTCGGGGACGGACGGAATGCCGCTCCCCGGCGCCAGCATCGTCGAGGAAGGCACGACGACTGGAACGTCGACCAATGCGCAGGGCCAGTACACCCTCGAAGTGTCAGGGCCGAATACGCGGATCGTCGTATCCTTCATCGGTTTTTTGTCGCAGACCATCGACGTCAACGGCCGTGAGGTCATCGACGTCGTTCTCGAGGAAGATGTCGGGCAACTCGAGGAGGTAGTTGTCACGGCATTCGGCATCGAAAGACAGCAGCGAGCGCTCGGATATTCGGTTTCGAAGGTGAGCGGTGAATCGCTGCGAGAGGCACGAGAGCCGAACATTGCGAATGCGCTGGCCGGAAAGATCGCGGGCGTCGTAGTCAGCAAGCCGGCGACGGGTCCGTCCGGATCGAGCCGCGTGGTGATCCGCGGCAACAACTCGCTGCAGGGGAGCAACCAGCCGCTCTATGTGGTGGATGGAATCCCCATCGACAATTCGACCACGGGCCAGGCGGGTATGTGGGGCGGCGTCGATGAAGGAGATGGAATCTCCGGAATCAATCCCGATGACATCGAAAACATTTCCGTGTTGAAGGGCCCTGCCGCGGCGGCGCTTTACGGCACGCGCGCGCAGAACGGTGTCATTCTCATCACGACGAAGACGGGGCGTGGCTACAGCAACACGCTCGGCATCGAGTACAACAGCAACCTGACCTTCGAGGATGCGCTCGTAGGCTATCACGACTACCAGACGGAGTACGGTCAGGGAACGCAGGGGCGCAAGCCGACGACCCTCGACGAGGCGCTCGCGACCGGTGCCCAGAGCTGGGGCGCGAGACTCGACGGCGAGCCCGTCATCCAGTTCGATGGCGAAATGAGGCCGTACTCCCTCGTCGACAACAAACTCGACCGGTTCTATGAGACCGGCCTTCAGGCAACGAATTCCATTGCGTTGACGGGTGGCATCGGCGGGACGACGTTCCGTGCTTCTGCATCCTATCTGGACGCAAAAGGCATTGTCGAAAGTGCTGGAATGGAGCGATACAACGTATCTCTCCGCGGCACCTCTCAGTTCGGCGAGAAGCTGAGCTCGGACGTGCGGATCAGTTACGTCCACGAGGATGTGGACAATCGCACGCGGCTATCGGACTCACCGGGCAACCCGAACTACACGATCGCCGTGCTCCCCACGAACGTGGATCCGCAGGTCCTCGCGCCGGGGAATCGGCCCAACAATGAGTTGGCTGAGCTGCAGTTCAGCACCAATGTGTTCGCCACGAACCCGTACTGGGCGGCAAGGCGTTTCATCGCCACGGACAAAGAACACCGATTCATGGGATTCGGCCTTCTGAGGTACGAATTCCTGCCGTGGCTTTCGCTGCAGGGTCGCGTGGGTCAGGACTGGTACAATACGCGCCTGACCAACATAGTCCCCTATGGCACGGCGTTCGAGCCTGCGGGAAGTATGAATGAACGCGATGTTACTGTGATGGAGCGGAACTGGGACTTCCTGTTCGCCGCGAATCGACCGCTCAGCAGCGATATCGGTCTCTCCGCGACCGTCGGCGGAAACAGGATGGATCGCACGTTTGAGCTACTACAGGTTTCGGGCAATACGTTCAACATCCCGACGCTGTATACCATAACGAACCTCGCGAACTCGTCGGGGAACTACGGTTACTCGGCGAAGCGGATCAACTCGCTGTACGGTTCGGCCGAGTTCTCCTTCCGCGACTACGCCTTCCTCACGGTCACGGCACGAAACGACTGGTCGTCTACACTGCCGAGTGACAATAATTCGTACTTCTACCCATCCGTGAGCGGCAGTTTCGTCTTCTCCGATGCCTTTACGATGCCGTCGTGGATGACATTTGGAAAGCTGCGCGCTTCATGGGCCGAGGTCGGTGGCGACACCGAGCCCTACCAGCTGAGCCTGACGTACGCCATGATGCCCTTCACCCACAACGGGCGGCCGCTGGGCTATGTGGGGCAGAACTCGATTCCGCTGGCGTCCCTCAAGCCGTCGTCGAGTGTCGGCGTCGAGGCCGGTTTCGAAGTACGATTCCTCAACAATCGCGTGGGCCTCGATTTCACCTGGTATGACGAGAGCAGCACGAACCAGATCTTGAGCACGACCGTCGTGGAATCGTCCGGTTTCGGTGCCAAGGTCATCAACGCCGGTGAAATGCGTAATACAGGCGTCGAGGCGTTGTTGAATCTGACGCCCGTCCTGACCGGCGACATTCGGTGGGATCTGGACTTCAACCTCGGCCTGAACCGGAATGAGGTCGTCGAGCTGACCGAGGGCCTGGACCAGCTGGGCCTCGACCAAGCGCGGAGTCAAACGGTGTCGATCGTTGCCGAGGTCGGTGAGCCTTACAGCACCATCAAGGGCACGACGTACGTGCGCGACTCGGAAGGCAACATCGTGCTCGATGCGGCCGGCCTGCCCGTGCAGGGGCCGCGCGAGGTTCTCGGAGTGGGTACGCCCGACTGGACGGGTGGCATCATGAACACGTTCCGCTATAAGAACGTGACGCTCAGTGCTCTGATCGACATTAGCTGGGGTGGAGAAATCTATGCCGGCACCAACCAGATCGCGTACGGTGCGGGTCTGCACAAGAACACGCTCGCCGGACGTGATGTGTGTGAGGAAGTGGGTTGGGAGAATCCCTGCTGGGTGCCGCCCGGTGTCGTGAATCCGCCTACCAATGAAGCCGGTGAGATTGTCGGCCCGGGAACGCCGAATACCACGGCGGTCTACCCACAATCCTACTGGGGTGCGGTCGCCAGTCGCATCGCAGAGGAATTTGTGTACGATGCCAGCTACATCAAGCTGCGCGAGTTGCAGCTGCGCTTCCGCGTGCCCAACTCATGGCTGGGACGCTCTCCGATTCAGCTGGCGCAGGTCTCGCTCGTTGGGCGGAACTTGTGGCTCATCCACAGCAAGGTCCCGAACGTAGATCCCGAGTCGACCTACAACAACACGAACGCCCAGGGCCTCGAGTGGGCCGGTGTTCCTCAGACGAGGAGCATTGGTTTCAACTTGAACTTCAGGCTCTGACGGAGCCGAGTGCTTTGAGCACGCCCACAGCTTCCTTCTGAAGAAATCGAGAGCCCAAGGCCATGACTCATTTCAATAAGTCCCTTAGCACCTTAGCGGCCGTTCTAATTGTCGTGCTCTTCCTGCCGGCCTGCGATTCCGGATTTGAAGAGCTGAATGTGAATCCGACACAAGCCACCCAAATCCAACCACAGTTCCTATTGCCCACCGCCCAGCTCGCTATTGCTGGAACCAGGTATGAGATGTGGCGCGGCAACATGATCTACTCATCTGCCTTCGTGCAGCACCTTGCCAATACGTGGTGGGCTGGTGCGCAATACGCCGAAGGAAGTGACGACTGGTGGGGCGCCCTCTGGCGTGTAGCGTACAACGGCGCAGGCGACAGCCGCCGCGCGTACATCAAGACGCTGCAGGATCTGATCGAAAACAATCAGGATGATCCGAATGCAGCCAACTACGTGGCGGCCGGGCGCGTGCTGCGCGTTTTCGCCTTCCATCGGCTTACAGATGTCTACGGAGACATTCCGTACAGCGAGGCCGGCCTTGGCTTCATTAACGATGACATCACGCCGGCCTACGATCCGCAGTCGGAGATCTATCCCGACATGCTCAACGAACTGCAAGAAGCCGCCGCACAGTTTGATCCATCCCTTCCGTTCCAGGGTGATCTGCTCTACGATGGCGACGTAGAACGATGGCGTCGATTCAGCTACTCACTCATGCTGCGGCTGGGGCTTCGACTCGTGAAGGTCGATGCAGGGGCAGCGCAAAACTGGGTGCAGACGGCCATCGCGGGCGGCGTGATGCAGAGCAACGAGGACATCGCGATGATCGAGCACGCCGAGGGCCCGGATACCGGGCCGAACGGGCTGAGCTCGAACGGGAACTCCGATGTCTTCGCGACCGATCAGCCTATGCTGTTGGAGGCTTTCGTCGACTACCTGAAGGAGACGAACGATCCGAGGCTTCCGATTTTGGGCGCCCTCTATGACGGCCCGGCCAACTCCGCAGATGCTGCCATCGTGTCGACGAACCCCGACGATCTATTCGGATGGCCGCCTGAAACGGATGCGACGACGGTTCAGGACCATCCAGCGTATGACCCGGATCTTGGCTTCTACGGGAGCTTCGCGCAACCGCACCGCATCATCCGTGATCTCCATGATCCCACATTCTTCCAGACGTACGCCGAGGTGGAGTTCATGCTCGCGGAGGCGGCGATTCGCGGATGGCACGGTGGTGATCCGGCGACGCATTACGCGAACGGCGTGCGCGCAGCGATGCAACAGCTCGCTTTCTACGATGATGGCGGCGCCGCCACCATCCCGCCGGCCGCCATCGATGCGTACCTTGCAGCGAATCCCTACGATGCCGCGAACGGCCTCGAGCAGGTCAACACCCAGTACTGGGTGGCAACCTTCTTGAACGGCTACGAGGCATGGGCGAACTACCGCCGAACAGGATTTCCCGATCTCACACCCGTGAACTACCCCGGAAATCCGACCGGTGGACAGATTCCTCGTCGCCTACGGTATCCGTCCTCTGAGCCGAACCTGAATCCTGAGAATTACAACGCGGCCATCCAACGTCAGGGACCGGACGTGATGATGACGCGTGTCTGGTGGGATCAATAGCGGCTCTATCGCAGCCGGAAGGGGAGTGTACGCTCCACGACCTCTCCCGTGACCTCATCTGTGGCTCGGACGCTGAGGCGGATCTGCTCGCCCGCCTCAGCGTCGCCGAGTACAATGGCAATTCGCTCTTTGGTGCTTCGCTCGGCCCCACTGTGCTGGGATTCGACGCGCGTCGCCACTCGATCCCCTGCCCTCGACACGATGTACTCGATGGAGTAGTGGGTCTGATCGTCGGGGCCGTACTGTAGATTATAGAGCTCGAATACGAGATCGGGAGGAGCGGCGACATCGATAGTCGCGTGAGGGTATGCCGTCGCGTTGCCGGGATAAACGGGCTTCAGATCACTCGCCTCAAGTCGCCGTCCAGCGCCGTGCAGCGCCTCAAGTGAATCGATACGCACGGTTCCGATCTTCAGGAGCGCGCCGACATCCACGGAATCGCCTCCGAAATCCGTCGTCCAGTACTCGTTCCATTGCAGGCCGACATGATATCGGCCCGTGTCTCCGGTGAGCACCAGCAATTGCGTGTCAAGCGGACGATCAGCCGGTGGGCGGATGCGAAAGTGTCGCATCTCGATATCGCGCGTCTGATAGTCGGGCGTCTGCCGAGCGGCCGCGAATGTGATTAGATAGGCGTTAGAGGGAGTGTACCCATCTTTCTCGAGGGCCTGGCGAAGCCTGTTGGATGGAGGGAGGCGCCGCCCGTCCAGGCTCCAGAAGATCTCCGTTCGTGTGGTCCCATCGTCATCCAAAAAACGGGCCCACCGTACGTCCACGGGCAGATCCTCGGTGATGCCACGCGTATTTGACACCGATACCGGCACAAGCCGATCCCGCCGACCCTGCGATTCGGACTCCAGGGCGTTTGCATGGGCCAATGCATCCTGAATGAATCGACCCGTGTCGTCCCTGCCGCCGGGCGGTCGCCCAAAATAGTTCGAGATCTGATCGTAGATGGAGCCGAAGAACGGATGAGCGAGCGCGAGTTGCGCGTACGTCCCTTCCAACACGCTCAGGGCAACCTCGGCCTGCGCCCGCCCACGCCGGTTCCGTGAATCGTGTCCCGTCAGCATACGACGGGGGAAGACCTCGGAAGGCAGGCTCAGGGTGTATCCACCCCGGCGCGAGGAACGCATGAAAAAGTAGTAGGCCTCGTCATGCACGTTTGGATACAACCAGACCTCATTGTCGGGCAGTTTCGGTACGTATGCGACATCCTGGAAGTCGAAGGCTCGTGAAATGCTCGGAATCTCGAGTGTAAAGCGTTCGACTGGCGGACCAAGTCGAATGAGTACCTCTCCGCGATCGTCGTATCCTCGCCGATCGCCTTCGTCGCCATACATCTCGACGGCGTACACGTAGCGGGCCAAATGCTCCTCCAGTCGCTCGTTTTGCTGAGTGCCCGGGAGCGGATCCTGTCGCCTCCACCAGACGAGAATTTGCTCGGCCAACGGTGCGCCCCCTGTCCCCGCCTGAAGCTGCCGGGCGGCCGCCCGAACGGCTTCATCCGTGGCAACCGTGATCAGGGCCCCGAAGTGTCGGCCACGGACCGTAGCAACCTCCTCATCTAGCCCTGCCCCAGGCGAACGGACGATATCTTCATAGGCACGGACGGCTTCCTCGTAACGACTCTCTTCCTGCGAGGCGAAGATAGAGCGGATCAGACGATCGGCTTCCAGCACGTCGAGCGCGCTCGCAGGGTCTTGAGATACGGGGTAGGGATGGGAGGTCTCCAAGTGCGCGTCGGAGCCGGCCGACGCTTGCGACGCCTGGGCTGCAAAGGAGTGCGAAGCAAGGACCTCGGCGGACTGCGGAACGAGAAACAGTCCGACAATGACAAGGGGTGCCTTTGCGAGCGTTCGTATCGTCCGGGCTCGGGACGATGATGGACGCGCGGATGCGCGCGGCGGACGGAGTGCAACCGGCATGGCGTCACCTCCAGAGCTCAGTTAGGGGGTGGGATCCCCATTCAGCGATGGGACACGACCCGCGGCCAGCGCGGGATCGGTGGCTCTATAATTTACTCCGTAGGTGAGAACCCCGGAATTGTTCTGTGTGAGGACGAGCAGGGTGCCCAGTGATGTATTCACGGCGGCCATCGCGCGGATGTCTCCGCCGGCATAGAATCCGCTCTCGGTGGGCGAGAGCGACGCGAATCCGTTCCCCTGGTTGATGAGCAGCGTTCCGTGACCGGCCGACTGCGGCCCCCACTGCGCGCGCGTCGCGAAGTTGTTGCCGGCCAGAATCAGATCGGGACGTTGGTCGAGATTCACGTCGAGCACCACGATGGCGTTGATCGGCGCGAACTGCGCCTCGATCGGCAATGATATCCGCTCGAAGCGACCGCCGCCGTCGTTCATGAAGATCGACGTGGCGAAAACCTCGGCATCGAGTCGACCCGCCGCCCCCAGCTGATCCGGTGTCAGGACCTCCTCCAGCGTGGCCTCCGCATACGATCGATAATCCGGAAATCGTCGCCGCAGCGACGGGATCTGATCGAGCAGCTCATCACGCCAGAGATCGGGATATCTCTCACCTTTCCATGAATAGGTAAGAATCGGGTCGATGGTGCCGTCGCGGCCGAAGTCGCCATAGATGAGCGACACAGGCTCCTGCGGTGTGGCCTTCAGCGAATGGTTGAGCCCGCGATTCCCGGCGACGAGGTCGATGTCGCCGTCGCCGTCGAGGTCGGCAGCCCGGACGATGTTCCACCAGCCGGCCGTGTGCTCAAGACCCATGCGTTCGGTCAGTTCAAGGGCCCGGGCCGCGACTCCATCCCCCGCATCCGATCCTACATGGAAGATGCGGATCGGCATCCAAACGCCGGCCAGCACGAGCTCGTTGCCCTCGTAGCCCGGGTGCACGTCTACCCAGATGGCGGAGGTAACCATTCCGGGCGCCTTGAGCTCGTCGGGCGTGACGTCGACGAACCGGCCGCCCTTGTTCTCGAGCAGAAAACTGCGCGGAGCCTCCGGATAGCGGCCGGGTGTGACGCGACCCCCGACGAACAGGTCGATGTCGCCGTCCCCATCGAAATCGTACGCCGCGACGGCGCCGCCGCTCGCCGCAACCGGAGGAAGTCGATCGGAAGAGACGAATCGACCGAATCCCTCGTTGAAGTAAAGCCGGTCGACGTACGCATCGTCCGAGAGGGCGTGGCTTCCTCCACTCACCACGTAAAGGTCCGGGTCACCGTCACCATCGGCGTCGAAAAAGATCGCGTCTACGTCCTCGAAAGGCGCATCGGCCTCGAAGGCCTCCGTCGCGAGTTGTCGAAACGAGCCGTCGGCCTGCTGAAGGTAAAGGGCTCCCGCCTGCCCGGCCGCGCCGCCTACGTAGACGTCCACCAGGCGATCACCGTTCACATCGGCCGACGCGATCGGAGGACCGAGGCGCGAATGCATGTGCGGAAGCAACGGCTCACGGCGAAAGTCCACGAAATCGTCCTCCTGGTGGATGAAGTCGAGGCCCAACCGATCCGGCACGAATACGAAATACGGCTCGATGGTCGATTCGTCCGGCGGGCTCGCCATACCGGCATCGGGCGTATTGCCGAGGCCATTACCGGCAGCCTGCCACCGTCCCGAGGCTCCGGCATCTGACTGACGGAGCGTAAGGCTTTGATTGGTGGCGACACCTCGCACCTCCTGTCGTCGGCCATCCGGCCAGGTCACCAGTACGTCCGCCGAATCGTGCGGGCCCAGCCCGAAGCTGAGGACCGGCTCCACGGACGAGAGGTAGCCCCGGCTGGGCTGAAGTTCCTGCACGAACCGGTCCTCGAGAGCGCGAATCTCTACACGAGCGCCCACCCCGAACGTGTTTGGCTCGTCCCCCTCCAGGCGAATCCGCAGGTATCGCCTCTCCAAATCGTCGCTCGCCGTGTTGCGATAGAGGAAAGGTTCGCGATTGATGTTATTGACCACCAGGTCCAGATCTCCATCCAGATCGAGATCCGCATACGTGGCGCCGTTCGAGAACGAAGGCTCGTGCAGAATCCAGTCGGCCTGTTCAAACAGAAGGCCGTTCGCGTTCCGAAAGATGTAGTTGGGGATGGACGTTTGGGGCATCAGCTGAACGATGGCATCCGCATCGATGGGCCGGCGGAGCGATCGCGCCACGCGAATCGAATCCTGCAGCACGGACATCAGGAAGTCGAGGTCCGTATAGTCCCTCAGGTAACCGTTCGTGACGAACAGGTCCTTGCGCCCGTCAAGATCGAAATCCGCGAAGAGCGCCGCCCAGCTCCAGTCCGTCTCCGCCACTCCGGCGAGCTGCCCGATCTCACTGAACGAGCCGTCGCCGTTGTTGAGCTGGAGCATGTTGCGCTGAACCTGCACGAAGTAGCCTTCGGCGAGCATCTGCTCGAATCGGGCATAGTCGTTAGGGCCCTGGAGGAGCCGTTTTCGGATCGGGTCCTCCGGGATCATGTCGAGCGTGTATAGATCCAGGTGGCCGTCGTTGTTGATGTCGGCAATGTCGGCGCCCATCGACGAATACGACGTGAGCGCAAAACGGCCTCGGATCTCCTCGCGGAAGGTCCCATCCCGATTGTTGATGTAGAGGTAGTCGTCCTCGATGTAATCATTGGCCACGAAGAGGTCGGGCCAGCCGTCATTGTTCAGATCGCCGGCCGTGGCGCTCAATCCGAACCCGATGGGGTTGCCGTAGATGCCGGCCTCTACCGTTACGTCGACGAAGCGGTCGCCATCGTTGCGATAGAGTTTGTCACCGGCGAGCGGATCACGGAGGCCCTTGATGAGGTCCGGATCGAATCGGCTGAAGCGTTCGACGGCGTGGTTGACGAGGAACATGTCGAGGTCGCCGTCTCGGTCGTAGTCGAAAAACGTTGCGTGGGTGGAGTAGGAGGGATCATCCAGCCCGTATTTGGCGGCCTGCTCGGTGAACGTGCCGTAGCCGTTATTGATGTAGAGGAGATTCCGGCGCCGCGGCTCGCTCACGCGCCCTGATCGGCAGATGTAGATGTCCAGATGTCCGTCGCCGTTGACGTCGGCCATGGTCACGCCCGTGGTCCAGCCGGGAGTATGCTCGATGCCGGCCTCTCCCGTGACGTCCTCAAAATGGAAGTCCCCCCGGTTCAGGTAGAGGGCATCGGGCCCAATGTTCGCCGTGAAGTAAAGATCGGGCAGGCCGTCGCCATTAACGTCGCCGGCTGCGACGCCGCCGCCGTTGTAGAAGTATTCATACTCGAGGACGTTGAGTCCTTCGCCGTCTCGGATGTCGTTGCGAAAGGTCAGCCCCGACTCAGCAGCGGGGACCGATTCGAAGAGCGGCCGTGATTCGTGCCTTCCGCACGCCGAGAGCAGGCCGATGGATGCGGCGAGCGCGACGATCGAGGCTCGGGATCGGAACGGCCAGGTTCCCGGCAAGCCACCGGCAGCACGTTGCCGTGGGGGTAGCACCCGGCGAATACGTCTGTTGCGCAGCGGGTCGATGATCGAAGGGAAAGGGGTCGTCGAACGGGGACAACTTGTCCATGATCGTACAAGGTACGACCGCAGCCGACCATGTCAACAGACCAATTCCTGTCCCGATACGGGCCGAACCGTCAGGCGGAAGGCGCGGCCGCGCGCGCCGAAATGGCGGCTTCCTCCAGGGCCTTCAAGAGGCGGCTGCAGGCCTCCTCGCAGCGGCGGCACTCCTCGGCGCAGACCCGACAATGCTCGTGCATGTCGGCGTGCGCGGCGCACTCATCGGCGCATTCTCCGCAAACGCGAAAGCACGAGCCGACCTGAGCCCGCAACACGTCCCAGACCGGCTCCGTGCGCCGTGACAGAACGCGCGCCGTCGTCTGGCAAATGTCGGCGCAATCGAGATTCAATCGGATGCATCGACGCAGATCGGCCACCATCTTCTCGGCCAGGCACGCATCCGCACACGAGGTGCACGTCTGTGCACAGCTCATCGCGTCCTCGATGGTCGACGCAACGACGGCCCAGTCCAGATGGGTCGCTCCGTTCGGGTGCGTGCGGAGCATTTCGTTCGCTTTCATTCGATCCCTCCTCACCTCCTGCTTACCGGACGATGGCCGCGGCCGGGTGCCTCCGCCATCTTCATCAAGGCGATCTTACTACCGCGGCGCGCCGATGTCACAGCGCCTGCCCGGCGTTGCCTCGATCGTTACAGGGCCGCAAGCTCCCGCCGCACGGCGAGCATCGTCACGTCATCGGCCTGCTCGGTATCACCCGAGAACTCGCGGACGCTCTCGAAGATGTTGTCGAGAAGCTCGGAAGCCGACTCTGCACCGGAAAGAAGCGCGTCGTAGAGGCGTTCCTCGTCAAAGAAGGCGCGGTGCTCATCCCGTGCCTCTGTCACGCCGTCTGTAAAGGCGAACAGCGTTGAGCCGGGCAGGATCGTGGCGCTGCTTACGTCGAACGTAGCGTTTCCGAGGAGGCCGACGGCCGGGCCTGTGGCCTTGAGGTGCTCCATCGAGCCGTCGGCATTGATGATGATCGGAGGCAAATGGCCTGCGTTCAGGTAGTTCAGCACGCCCGTGTTCGGATCGAGCACGCCGAAGAAGACCGAAGCGAAGGTGTGTGCCGAACGATGCATCCGCACGATGTAGCCGTTCGTCGCCGAGATCGCCTCGATCAGGATGGCCACGGCCGGGGCGAAGGGGGACACGGCCGCGCGATCCGCGTGTGCCCGGATCAGGCTTCGAAACAGGGCCATGAACATGGCGGCTCCCACGCCTTTGCCGCAAACATCCGCCATGACGAGCCCGATGCGATCCGACGTCAGTTCGAAGGCGTCGTAGAAGTCGCCGGCCACCTGCTTGGCCGGGCAGAATTGCACGGCGATCTCCCACCCGGGCCGCTGCGGCAACTCGGCGGGCAAAAATCCCTCCTGGATGCGACGTCCGATCTCCAGCTCGCGCTCGAGCGATTGGGCGTAGAGGCGCTCCCGGTCCTGAAGACGCTTCTTGGCCAGCGTCGACTCGACGCGCGCGCGGAGCAGTGTCGGGTTGAAGGGCTTGGGCAGGTAGTCGTCGGCTCCCAGTTCCAGGCACTTCACGACGCTCTCCACGTCGTCGATGGCCGAAATCATGACGACCGGGATGTACTGCAGCGCCTCATCCTCCTTCATCTGCTTGAGGACCTCGTAGCCGTTCAGCTCCGGCATCATGATATCCAGCAGCACCAGGTCGAACGAACCGGACCGGACCATGTCGAGTGCCTCGCGTCCGTTCTTCGCCGTCTCCACGGTGAAGCCCCGACGCTCGAGCCTTCTCGAGAGCATGTCTCGATTGGATTCCGTGTCATCGACCACGAGAATCCGTCCGTCGGATCGATCCAGATCCGTCGCTTCGATATCGGGGAACGGCTGCATACTCAGTTCAAGCCGGGACGGTCGGCGCCGTCACGGAGAGCGAGCAGCGCCGATATCTTGGTGAGCAGGCGAGCGAAATCTACAGGCTTCGTTTCAAAGTCATCGCACCCGACGGATCGCGCACGTATCTCGTCGCCGGCCATGGCGTGCGCGGTGAGCGCGATGATGGGAATGTCGCGGGTCCGCGGATCGGATTTCAGTTCTGCCGACGCATTCCAGCCATCGAGCACCGGAAGGCTCAGATCCATCAGGATGAGGTCGGGATGTTCCTCCCGGGCTCGGCGGATGCCTTCGGCGCCGTCAGCGGCAAGGATCACCTGATACTTCTTTCGTTCGAGGCGCCGGCCCAGCATATCGCGACTCATCTCGTTGTCCTCAACGATGAGGATCTTGGCAATGGCCGGATCCTCGGTCGTGCCGAGTCCTCCGCTCAGGGACGCCGGATCGCGCGCAGGCAATCCTCCGCCGGCCGTTGTTTCATCGCTCATGTGGGGAGCTTCGCTCATTCCTCGTTCTCATCGGAGGGCAGAGGCACGAGACGTCGGATCTCCGCCACCAGGTCCGCCCGATTCGATTGTCCTTTCTGGATGATGCGTTCTACCCGCCCATTCAGGCGTCGCCGATCTTCGTCGGCTAGAATGAGTGCCGTTAGCACAACGACGGGGATGTCGTCCAGGTCGGGCCGACTCCGCAGTTCCTCGATGAAGGCGAAACCGTTAACGTTCGGCATCATGAGGTCGAGCACGATCATGGCCGGCTTGTCGGCCTCCATCTGCGCCAGCCCTTCCTTGCCGTCGACGGCCTCTCGGACCTGCCAGCCTTCCTTCTCGAACGTTCGCCGCAGAACGTCCCGTGTGGCCGCATCATCCTCCACCACAAGAATAGTCGGGCTACGTTCGCCCGACTCACGGATGTGCTTCCGAACGGCCGCCAGCATGCGTTCCCGGTCGACGGGCTTCGTGACGTATTCGGCGGCTCCCATCGCAAAGCCGAGCCGTTCCTCATCGAGGATGGAGATGATCACCACCGGAATCTCCGCCGTCGCCGCGTCGGCTTTGAGGCGTGCCAGCACCTCCCATCCGGAGGTGTTCGGCATCAGGATGTCCAGGGTGATGACATCCGGGTTCTCGAGCCGTGCGCGTTCGAGCCCGTGCTGCCCGTCATGCGCACACGAGACACGATATCCTTCGCGGTGCAGCATCTTCTGCACGACCTCGCAGGATGCGGCGTCGTCGTCGATCACCAGGACCAACGGGGCAGCTTCGTCGGTGGTCGGGGTTCGGGCCGGCACATCCGTGCGAGTATGCGCACGCTCGTAGGGCGCGCCGTCTCCCTGCCACGTGGATGCGCTCGAGTGGCCGCCGCCCTGAGCCGATCGGGCCTGCGTATCCGGTGGAACGGTGACCGGCAAGGTAACGGTAAACGCCGTCCCGGTGCCCTCCTTGCTCTCCACCGAGATGTGCCCGCCCAGCAGCTCCGTAAACCGGCGCGTGATGGTCAGACCGAGGCCGGTGCCGCCGTATTTACGCGTGGTGGATGTGTCGGCCTGCGTGAAGGGCTGGAACAGGCGGTCGACCTGCTCCGCCGACATCCCGATGCCCGTGTCAAGCACGGTGAATGTATATGTATCGCCGGCTCGGGAAGCCTCCAGCGTCACGACCCCGCTCTCCGTGAACTTGGCAGCGTTCGCCAGCAGATTGAAGAGGATCTGTCGCACTTTGGTCGGATCGGAGGCCATCGTGCCGAGGCTGTCACCCTTCACGACGCGAAGCTCGTTTTGCCTCTGCTCGACGAGCGTCTCGATGGTAGAGCGAACGTTGTCGAGCAGCATAGAGACGTCGAACTCCTCGACGTACACGTCCATCCGCCCGGCCTCGATCTTCGAGAGATCCAGGATATCGTTGATAAGGCCCAACAGATGATGGGCCGCGGTCCGGATCTTCCCGAGATCCATCACACAATGCTGGAATCCGGCCTCCTCGGCGTCTTCCACGAGCATCTCCGCATACCCGATGATGGCGTTGAGCGGCGTGCGGAGCTCGTGGCTCATGTTGGCCAGGAACTGGCTCTTGGCGCGGTTTGCTGATTCGGCCTGAATCTTGGCAATCTCGGCTTCCTGACGTGCCGCCTCGAGCTCCTGGGCTCGCCGGCGTTCCTGGGTCATGTCGCGAAAGTACCAGACGCGACCGTAGTACTCACCGTCATTACCGATGATGGGCGCCGTGTATCGGTCGAAGATGCGTCCATCCTTCAACACAATCTCGTCCCGGGCCCGTTCGAAGGGGTGGCGGTACAGATATTCGATGCGGTCGAGGAACGCGCGAGGATCGGCGAGCTGATCCACCACGTACGCGAGGGCCGCTTCGTCGGAGTGCTGGTCCACGATGGACTGCGGGATGTTCCACAACTCCACGAAGCGATGATTATGCGACAGGATGCGTCCGTCGCCTGCGACCACCAGAATGCCGTCGATGGACGCCTCCAACTGCGCTTCCAGTTGGGCCTTCTGCACACGCAGCTTCCGATCGGATTCGATGCGTTCGGTGACGTCGCGCGAGTTGATGATGACCCCGCCCGACGGGTCGTCCGGATAGAGCGTGCGCCCCTTGGCTTCCAACACTCTCCACGAACCGTCCTTGTGCCGGTATCGAAACACGGCAAGGTGGGTGGTTCCGGGGTTGCTCAGCGCGGCGGCGAGCGCCGCACGTACCGATTCGCGATCGTCAGGATGTACGCGCTCGAATCCGCTCGTGCCCATCACCTCCTCGGGCGTGTACCCCAGTACCCGCTCCGACGAGGGGCTCTGATAGATGTTGATACCTTTCGGGTCGACGATGGTGGCGACATCGGAAGAATTCTCGATCAGCAGTCGAAATTGCTCCTCCCTTCGGCGGAGGGCCTCCTCGGCCATGCGCCGTTCCGTGATGTCGCGCGAGTTGACGACGACGCCGTCGGCCGCCGTATCGGGCGCGAGCGTCGTGCCGACGGCCTCATAGTGCCGGTAGCTCCCATCCTTGTGGAGGAACCGAAATTCGGCCGTGAATACCTGGCCCGGATTAGCGAGCATCATCTGGAATTTCTCGGCCGTGGCTTCGAGGTCGTCCGGGCACAGATAGTCGAAGACGTCGATCCTCAGCATCTCCTCCTGCTCGTAGCCAAGCAGCCGCGTCAGCGCGGGGCTCTGATAGAGGGTGATGCCCTCGGGGGATATGATGGAGATCAGGTCGGAGGCATTCTCGATGAGACGCCTGAAATGCTCCTCGCTTTCCTGCAGGCGCCGCTCGGCCTCCATACGCTCGGTGATGTCGATCAGCGCGGTGGCGATCGCCGGTTCGCCGTCGAAATCAAGACGCTGGGCGGACAGAGAAACCCAGAGCATCTTGCCGCTGGTGGTCCGGACGCGTAGGGGGTAATCCCGTATGTATCCCTGCGTCTTGACTAGATTGACGATGTACGGCCGGTCCGTGGGGTCGTGGTAGAAGTCGGGCGTTTTCTTGCCCTGCAGCGATCCCTCGGGGAGCTCCATGAGCCTCTCGAGGCGATCGTTGGCGTACAGAATGGTGCCGTCACTGAAGCGACTCAGGATGAGCGGACTGGGGCTTGCTTCCACGATGGCGCGGAAACGCTGATCCGCCCTCTCCAGGTCGAGTGTTCGCTGCTCGAGCTCTGCGGTGCGCGCATTGACTCGTCTCTCGAGCTCGTCATTGGCCTTCCGCAGGGCCGCCTCGGCGGCGCGGCGTTGCTCGGCCAACTGAATGTTGTCCAGTGCGCTGGCCGCCAGGGAAGCGATGACCTCAACGACCTCGACATCCTCCTCCGTATAGCTATTCGGCGTGTAGCTCTGGACGGTCACGATACCGATGACGGAGTCTCCGCTAATGATCGGCGACCGGATGGTCGATTCCGAGCGGCGGCCGGTGCCGGTGAGCATCGCTCCCTGCGCATCGGGGTCGTCGGCACGGCGCGTCATGAGCGATCGCCTCTCGCGGACGACCCGCTCGCTCGGCGTTCCGGAGGCGGAAAACGACTCGGGTACACTATACTCGCCGTCATCGTAGCCGCCGACACCCTGGAGGCTATGGGTGGATGGATCGTAGCTGAGCAAGAAAAACGCGTCTACCGGGACGACTTTCCGGCAGGCGGCCTCCAGGATGTCACGCAGCTCTTCACGGTTCCGGGCGCAGATAACTTCGGAGGCCGTTTCGGCGACGGCATGCATCCGCCGTAAGAAGTGAGTGCGCATCCGACCGACTTCGTCGGAGGGGTCTTCTGCGGCGGGCCGGCCAGCATCATCGGTGGCCTTCGGATCAGCGGAATCGTCGTCAGCGACCTCGGCCGCCGGGGCGGGCGAGCTGACTCTATCGGAGGTACGTCCGTTGGCGGACGGCAGAACGGGATCGTCCATGGGGGTGCGCCTCGATGGGAGGTAGCGCTTTGCTACGTTGGCTCGAAATTCTACCCGTGCCAGGCGGGACTAGCAGGCGGGGATATGAACAGAGTCGGCACGAGTATTCCAAGCGCATTGAATACTCATCCAGAAAGAATAAGTTACGCTCTCCTCTAACAAGACGTAGGAATGGCCATGTCTAGCAAACGCGACGAGTACGCCGAGCGGTTGAAGCAGCAGATCGATGAATGGAACCGCTTGTTGGACCGCTGGGAACAGGAGGCGAAGTCCCGTAGCGCCGAAGCCCGCCAGGAGGCGGAGCGACGCCTGCACGATCTGCGCCGGCGCCGGGACGATCTGCGCGAACGGCTGCCGGAAATCCAGGAAGCGGGTGAGAAGGCGTTCGACGAGTTGCTCGACGGCATCAACCGCGCCTGGAAGGAACTGAGCCGCGCCTTCGATCGCTCGAGAAGCGATTTTGACGATGATGATGCCATCAGACAGGTCGGGGCCGGCGATTCGACTGCGGGATCGACCGGGACGGATGCCGGCGGGGCCGGTGGGACCGGGCCGGAGGGCGGAGGCCCCGAAGGAGACGATGAGTCTCCCGGTGCGAACGGTGTCTGGTAGCGAGAGCTGCCGACCTTCGACATGCGCATCCCACATTACGGCAACATCCGGGAGGAGCTCGGGCGCAAGCTGAGCCAGCTGTCTGAGCTCCGACCGGCCGCGTTTCGCTCACGCAATCTGGTTCTGTTTCTGGTGTCGGTGGCCGCAGCGACCCTCGTGGTCGTGCTGTTGGGCGACTCGGGCATGCCCCGAGAGGCCGTCTATATGGCCGGCATCCTCGTGCTGGCCGCGCTTCTGTGGGTCACCGAAGCTCTGCCTCTCTTCGCCACGGCGCTCGTCGTCATAGCGCTTGAGATCGTCTTCCTCTCGAATCCCGGGGGATGGGCTCATCTGGGATTCGACGCCGGCGACTCCCCGAGCTATGTGGAGTTCGTCGGCGTTATCGGCGAGCCGATCATTGTACTCTTCTTCGGCGGCTTCCTTCTGGCGCACGCGGCCACGAAGCAGGGCGTGGATCGAGCCATGGCGGGCCTGATTCTGCGGTTCTTCAGTGGCCGGCCCCTTCAGGTCATTTTCGGCCTCATGGTGGTGACGGCCGTCTTTTCGATGTTCATGAGCAATACGGCGACTACGGCCATGATGCTCACGATCGTTGCCCCGATGCTGGCGCAGATCGAATCAGGCAGCCGGCTTCGAAAAGGAATCGTGCTGTCCATCCCGTTCGCGGCCAATATCGGTGGGATGGGGACGCCCATCGGGTCGCCGCCGAATGCGCTGGCCGTGGGGTTTCTCCGCTCGGTCGGCATCGAGGTCAGCTTTCTGGAGTGGATGCTGATCGCCGTGCCGTTGATGCTTGGACTCCTGCTCCTGACGTGGATGTTGCTGGCCGTCGTCTTTCGGGCTCGCAACAGTTCCGTAGAGCTCGTCCCGCCGAAACAGACCATGAATTCCCGGGGGTGGTTCGTCGTGGCCGTCTTCGCCGTCACCGTCGGGTTATGGCTGACCGAAATGCTTCACGGCCTGCCGACGGCCGTGGTCGCGCAGGTCCCTATCGTCGCGTTCACGGCGACGGGCATCCTGGACAGGACGGACGTGAACCGGCTGAACTGGGACATTCTTCTGCTGATTGCCGGTGGGCTCGCTCTCGGGAAGGGGATGGAAATGAGCGGCCTGGATCGATATATGGTAGATCGGTTTCTCTCAGGAGGGTCTTACGTGATGGCGATCCTGATCTTCGGGACCCTCGTGCTGGGCACGTTCATGTCGAATACGGCTACGGCGAACCTGATCTTGCCGCTGGGAATCTCGTTCGCGGCAACGACCGCCACAGGCTCTGCGGCGGCCGTCGTCGGGATTAGCATCGCACTCACGGCATCGGCCTCGATGGCGCTCCCCATCAGCACGCCGCCCAACGCCATGGCCTACGCGCACGGAGAGCTGGAGACGCGCGACATTGCCCTCATCGGATCATTGGTCGGGGTCCTTACGGCCGCTCTCGTCCTGGCCTTCGGAGGCCCCGTGATCCGATTCTGGCTCGGCTGAAAGGCGCCGACGGCACGCGCCGAGGTGGGGGCTACTTCATGAGAAGCATGGTCCGGCTCACCGAGCCCTCCGGCGTGGATAGCCGGTAGAGGTAGAGACCGCTCGGCATGTCACGCGCATCGAAACCGATTTCGTGACGGCCGCTGCCGAACGATCCATCCGCGACTATCGCGACCTGTCGGCCCAGCTCATCGTATACCGCCAGCGTCACCGTCGCAGGACGCTCCAGTTCAAACGGAATCGTAGTGGATGGATTGAACGGATTGGGATAATTCGCGTCCAACCGATACGAGTCGGGAAGCTGCGCGAACGATCCCTCGGCGCCCGCCGACGATGGATACTCACCGAAGTCGGCAGCGGCCATGGCCAGCGTGGCGGAATCATTCTCGTCGATGTCCTGACAGGTAAAGGCTCCCGCCCCGTCGCCCAGGCACACCTGATTGCGGCCGTCGCGGACGGCGAAGACGAGGTCCTGCGTGCCGTTGGAGTCCACATCCAGCACCATCACGTCCATCGAAAAGCGGGACACGCCGTCCACCGTGCCGCACTCGAAGCTGCCCGCCCCGTCATTTAGGCAGACGCGATCCGGCAAGTGATTGATGCCGAAAGCGATGTCGACATCACCATCGTCATCCAGATCCGATGCGGCCACGCCAAAGGTCGGATAAGCGCCATTCTCTACCACATCGCAAACATATCCACCCTCGCCATCGGCCAGGCAGATGGTGCTGGCTTGATGCTGGGCGGCGAAGACGAGATCCAGGGTGCCGTCTCCGTCGAAATCGCCCACCGCCACCCGCTGATTCATGTGCGAGTCGACGCTCACGTCCGAGCATGCAAAAGTGCCCGTGCCGTCATTCAAACAGACGGTGTTGGGCTCGCCGGAGTTCGAGAATGCGACATCCAGATGCGTGTCGTTGTTGAGGTCTGCCGCGACGAGGCCAATGGTCGATCGCGCCAGCGCGCTCACGTCCGAGCAGGTAAATCCACCAGATCCATCACCGAAGCAAATCTGGTTTCGAGCCAGATATCTGGCGAAGACGGCATCCAGCGATCCATCCTCATCGAAATCTCCGGCCACTACGGCGCGTGAAGCACCGGCTCCGGGAGCGACATCGGAGCAGGCAAAGGTCCGGTCGCCGAGGTTCGAGCAAAAGCGATTGGGCTCGTCGATATTCGAGAAGACCACGTCGACCAGCTGGTCGGAATCGAAGAGGCCGGATGCTGCTCCCGTAGAGGATTCCATGCCGGCTGCCGAGTCGTCGCATTGGAACGATGCGAGACCGTCGCTCACGCAGAGCTGGTTGGCTTGCTGGTAGTTCGCAAAGATGAGGTCAACGCTCTGAGCACGTGCCGAGGCGAATGACACGAATACGCAGAAGCAAATCGTACCAAACTGCTTCATAGGTGTCACCAGGATTTTTGGCATTAAAGCGCCCGGCAGTGTGAGAAAAGTATGCCATGAGTAGAAAAATCAGCGCCTGAGCGGTACTGCCGTGCCCGCTGCGGTAAGATTTGCGACGAATCGGGGTAGAAACGAAATGCGGGCCGGTGGCCCTCAAATTCGGCCTCGAAACCGAATTTTGGAGCGTCGTAAGACTCAGATCTTGAAGACCGTGTACATCAAGCGCTGGAAGAGGCGGGCTCGCAATGGCCGCTTCACCCACTCCTCCAGGACGATCTTGCGAGCGTCAGCGGTGCGACGACGAAATTCCTCCTCGAGCTGAGCGGCAAGGTTCGTGTCGGATGACGCGATGCCCACCTCGAGATTGTACTTGCTCCCGTACGTATCCACGTTGTAGGAGCCGACGATCGAGTAGCGATGATCGATGGTTAGACATTTGGCGTGGAGAACAGGATGCTGCATCTCGAATACGCGGACACCCGCCTCGAGGAGTTCACGGTAGAGGTGGCGCCCGGCCACGCGCGCGAGCGGCACGTCGGATTTGCCTGCCGTCAGCACTTCGACCCTGACGCCGCGCCGCGCGGCATCCTTTAGTGCCTCCCTGAACCAGTTCGGCGGCACGAAGTAGGGCGTCATGAGCAAACAGCACTCTTGTGCCCCGGCGAGGAGCTCCTGAAGCGCGTGATCGAAATCCTTCTCGCCCTGGCGGGCATCCAGCGAGAGGACCTCGGCCGGCACCCCGTCCGGAAATGGATTCGGCCTGGTCGGCAGGTCGGGTGTACTCGCCCCCGTCTCTCTGAGCGTTTCCAGAAACAGAGCGGCAAGGTCCTGAACGGCCGGCCCCTCGATCTTGAGGGTAAGGTCGTAGAACAGCTCGGGGCCTGGCCCGCCGTAATCGAGGCTAACGTTCGCGCCACCGCAGAACCCAACGTCATCCGTGATCAGGATTTTGCGATGGTCGCGGTGAAACACCGGAGCAATCTTTCGCCCGAGCCTGCGCCAGGGAAAGACCGGGTTGTAAATGGCGACCTGCCCGCCGGCATCCAGGATCGGCTGGGCGTAGCTTTCACCGATCTTGGGTGAGCCCCATCTATCGAAGATCAGGATGACGCTGCATCCACGATGTGCAGCATCGACGAGGGCGTCGCGCAACATGTTGCCCACCTCGTCCGGCTCAAAAATGTAGGTTTCCACCCACACCCGCTCGCGTGCCGTGCGGACGGCATCGAAGGCCGCTTCGAAGGCCTCGTCCCCCACGGTGTAGAGGGTCAGCCGATTGCCGGGTGAAGATCGATAATGCCAGGACGTTGCCAGGCTACGTGCGCTCATGGCCGGTGCTTACAACTACGTAGCAGATCATGCGGAAACATGCATACAATCAGCACTTTCGACGAAGAACGGAAGCATCCGACCCGAGTAGGACATCCACCCTCCAGCCAGACGCCCAACGATGGAAGCCGAAGATAAGGATAGAGACGCACGTGCACTCGAGCAGTACAAAGAGGAACTTGAAAATCAGCTCCAGAACATAGTTCGGGAGTTCCAGGGCCGGCATCCGGGCCCGGTCGAGATGGATTTGAGCTTTGTCGAGGGGGAGGGAAGCGGCCCGGCGCCCGACGAGCTCAAGCCGCGCGTTCGAACGATCGTCGAGGCCTTCCATCGCAAGCCTCTGGTGAGCCGCTCCGGGGTGCGCGTGCACAAGGTCACGGCGATCGACTCCGATGAGGATGGGCAGGTTGCCGTCCGCGTGCTATATGATTATCCCGGCTACGCGGCCAGCATTGACGAGCCGATTTTCTAAGGACTAGCGGGGTGAACGGGGCCGGGAAAGCCCCTATATTTCCCTCGTCCTCACATCGTCCCGGCAGCCGCAGACAGCAGATCATCCTGTCATGTTCTTCCGCCAGATCGCCGACGAGCGCCTTGCCCAGTATGCCTACCTGATCGCCTGCCAGCAAACCAATGAAGCGATCATCATCGATCCCGAGCGTGACGTAGACCGATACATCGAGGCCGCCGCTTTTCATGGGTTTAACCTCGTCGCCGCCGCCGAAACACACATCCACGCCGACTTTCTTTCGGGCGCCCGCGAGCTCGCCGAGAAGCTCGGCGTTCGCGTCTATCTCTCCGGGGAGGGGGGCGCTGACTGGCAGTACTCCTGGCCGGATAACGGCTCTTACGATGTGTGCATCCTCAAGAACGGCGATACCTTCGAGCTGGGGCGCCTTCGCATCAGAGCCATCCATACGCCCGGCCATACGCCGGAGCACCTGACGTTCGAGGTGACCGATTTCGGAGCCGACAGCCCGATGGGCCTGGTCACGGGCGACTTCGTCTTCGTGGGTGATCTGGGCCGGCCCGACCTGCTCGAATCGGCGGCGGGCATGAAAGACGTGATGCGGCCGTCAGCCCGGTGGCTTTACGCTTCGGCGAACGATTTCCTGAAGCAGGATGACGTGCTGCAGGTGTGGCCCGGACACGGGGCCGGATCGGCATGCGGAAAAGCTCTGGGCGCCGTTCCTCAGTCGACCGTCGGGTATGAGAAACGGCAGAATCCGACGCTGCGCGCGGTGAGGGACGGTGAAGAGGCTTTCGTCGAATGGATTCTGGATGGGCAGACGGATCCGCCGTTGTACTTCGCGCGGATGAAACACCTGAACAAGGTGGGTCCGCCGCTGCTGGGCGACCTGCCGCGTCCTCGCCGGCTATCGGTCGACGAGCTCGGAAGCCTTCCCCAGGGCGCCCTTCTTTTGGACACGCGTACGAGTGAATCCGATTTCATGCGGCGCCACCTGCCGGGCGCCCAGCTCGCGAGGTTTGACAAGACGTTTCCCACGGTCGTCGGGTCGCTCGTCGAGGACCCGGAGACCGAGCTCGTTCTCGCCATCGATGAGGAGGATCTGGAGGATGCCGTTCGAGCGCTCGTCCGAATCGGCTATGACCGGATCAGCGGATTCGTGCCGCCAGGCGAGATGGAGGAATATATGGATGCGAAGGGGCGCGCAGCGAGCATCGACGAGATCGATTTCGGGCGGCTGGATGAACTGCGTGCGGCCGGAGAGCAGGTGCTTGACGTTCGCTACAAGACGGAGCATCGAGAGGGGCACATTCCGGATGCTCTCGTCACCCCGTATACGCGCTTGCCCGAGTACCTCGATCGTATTCCGACAGATAGAACACTGCTCGTTCACTGCTCAGCCGGAATTCGATCGGCCGTGGCCGCATCCTATTTGAGCAGGATGGGGCGGGCCGTGCGCTACGTCAATGATGACTTCGAGAACTGGGTGGCATCCAACACGGACGAGCTCGTCGTGGCGTAGCTCACCAGAGCGTTTGCCGGACCATCCATGAAGTCAACGGAACGCTCGGTATCAATCGAATTTCACCACGATAACCGTCGCGTCATCGCGGCGTCTGCCGTTCGAGTGGTCGATGAAGAGCTGCCACAGGCCGTTCAGCAATTGGTCCGCGTCGGCGTCTGAGTGGGCGGCGACGAAATGAGAGATCGCATCCAGACCCAGATCCGATCCCGACACATTGCGCGCTTCGGCCAGGCCATCGGTATACAGCACGAGAATGTCGCCCGGCTCGTAGCTCTTCTCGGCCTCCGAATAGGGAGCATCCTTCATGAGCCCAATGGCCGGACCGGTGGGCTGTAGCCAACTCACGGACCGGGTGCGGGCCTCCCAGAACAGGGCCGGATTGTGCCCGGCGTTGCAGTATCTCAGCTTCCGCTCCTCCTCGTCGAGCGCAACCAGGAACATGGTGATAAAGCGAATCACGCGAAGGTTGTGCACGAAAAGGCGATTGAGATGCGATGCGAGGTCGTCGATGGTCTCGTACTGCTCGGCCAGGATTCGCAACGAGGCCTGCAGGTTCGACATCAGCATGCTGGCGGAGATGCCCTTGCCCATGACGTCGGCGATCGCGATTCCCTGTCCGGTTTCGCGGTGCCGGAAGAAGTCGTAGTAGTCGCCGCTAACGATCCGCGCCGGCGCGGTGTGCGCCGCGATCTGGACTCCGGAGAGTGCGGGCGTGCCGACCGGATACAGGTGGCGCTGCACCTTGGCAGCAAGTTCGAGGTCGCTCTCGAGCTCGCGCTGTTCCGCTTCGCTAAAATGGTCCAGGCATACGTTCGCCGTAAAGTCGAGCTCGACCAGCTCCGTTTCGACGTCCTCGCCGCAGATGATACACTGGCCCAGCTGATCATGTCGATGCAGGGCCTCTTCGACGTCCATGACGACCGGCGGCATGGGTATCGACAGGTCGACGTTCGACCCGACATCCGGCAGAGGCGATCCTGGCGCGGTTGGTTCGAACGCCGCAATGGCGGTCTCGCCCATCACACGAAATTGTAAGAGCGGCGGCGCGAGCGTAAACCACTCGATGACGGCCTCCTTGCGGGCCCGAAGGGTTTGTTGGATGCGCTGGCGGAGTTCCGGCTTCATGTCAGACGCCCTCGGATGGTTCGATCAAGGCGTCTACGCCGGTCGGCCGATAGAGTTGTGTCGGATTACGCCTCTTCTTGGATGAGGTCTAGCAATCGGATGAGCTGATCGCGGAGCTGCCGGCGATCAACGATGAAGTCGATGAAGCCGTGCTCCTGAAGGAACTCCGCGCTCTGAAATCCATCCGGCAGATCCTGCCCGATCGTCTCGCGGATCACGCGCGGGCCTGCAAATCCGATGAGTGCTTCGGGCTCGGCCAGATTGAAGTCGCCGAGCATGGCGAAGGAGGCCGTCACACCGCCGGTCGTGGGGTTCGTCATCAGCGAGATGTAGGGGAGACCGGCTTCATCCAGCCGCGCGAGCTGCGCGCTGGTCTTCGCCATCTGCATGAGGCTGAGGGCGCCCTCCATCATGCGTGCACCGCCGCTCTGTGAGATGATGAGCAGGGCCGTGCGCCGATCGATGGCCCGCTTGATGGCGCGCGAGATCACCTCGCCGACCACGGAGCCCATCGAGCCGCCGATGAACGAAAAGTCCATGGCCGCTGCCGACACCACATGTCCGCCGACCGTGCCCATGGCGGCGCGTGCCGCATCGTTCGTAAGGAACTTCCGGCGATAGGCCTTGAGCCTTTCTGAATAGCTTTTCCGGTCCGTGAATTTGAGAGGGTCGGTGGCCTCGAGGTCCTCATCGAAGAGCTCGAACTGGCCATCATCGAAGATCAGCTTGAAGTAGCCCATGCTGTCCATCGAAAAATGGTAGCCCGACTTCGGTACCACGAGATGGTTGTCCTCCAGCTCCCGTCGATTGACGATCTCCCCTGTTTTCGGGCATTTGACCCACTGTCCTTCGGGCATCTCGTTCTTCTCGTCTCGGTCCGTAAGGATGCCCGCTTTCTGCCGCTTGAACCAGGCCATATGTTCAGAATGTGAGCTTCTCGAGCGGAGTCTGCGCCGGTTTCGTGGCGACGAACTCCTTCAGATAATAGGGTTCGAAGGTGACTAGGTCTTCGGTTTGGCCCGCCCGGAGCCTTTGAGCCCCGATTCGCGCCACGTTCGCCGCCGACGGAATGATCTCTTGCACATGCCGGTATACCATGCCGGTCTCGTCGAGCGCGAATGTCATTTTCATCCATCCCTCGCCGACGAGCCAGAGCGTGGTCTCGTCGGATGCGCCAGCCAACCCGGCAGCATCGAATCCGATCCGCAGCCACTCCGCGAGGGCCTTCGATCGAACCGCTGCAGTTTCGTTGATCTGCTCCAGGCCCTCGTCGGTGGCGCGGAAGAGGGCAACGTATGCCTCATCGCGGCGCGCGTCGAAGGCCGCGCCGATGAGATCGCCCGAGGGCGCGCCGTGCACGCCGGTAGCCAGCGCTTCCAGGCTTGGGACGGCGACGAGCCCGGCATCCACAGAGGCCGCGAAGCCTTTCGCCGTACTGACGCCGATGCGGAGTCCCGTGTACGACCCGGGACCTGCAGAAACCGCCACGGCGTCAATCTCTCCCGGCTCGATCCGGGCGTATCCGAGCGCATCCTCGATCATCGAAACGAGGTTCTCCGAATGCGCACGCGGACGATCCAGCATGAGCTCCACCGCCACATGATCCTCTATGAAAAGGGCCACGCCGCAGACCGACGTGGCCGTCTCCAGGGCGAGTAGCTTCAATGCAAAGGCCGTTCTTGATTATAATTGGCACGAACGTATTTTAGACGAGGCAGCGCCGCAGGGGTTCTTCTGGTTCCGGAGCAGCGCCGGCCACATCTCACGTCCCGTGCCCGGTCGGACCGGACCGTACGCACACCGCACACGACGAGGTCTCCGGCCGCGGCGCAACGACACGCGAACGGCGTGCCCAACGCGGCGCGCCTGCATCATCTTTGGACGGTTCGGAGGTTGTTCTATGAATGTGTACGATGCTGATCATATCCGCAACGTAGCGCTGGTCGGTCACCAGGGCAGCGGCAAGACCATGCTCGCCGAGGCGATGTTGCTGTCGAGCGGCGCGATTCGCCGAATGGGCTCCATCGAGGCGAATAATACGGTGTCGGATTTTCACCCCAGCGAGCACGAGCGGCAGATGTCGGTTTTCGCATCACTGCTCCACGCTGAGTGGAAAGGGCACAAGATCAACATCCTCGACACGCCGGGTTATCCCGACTTCATGGGCGAGGTGATCGCATCGCTCAAGGTCGCCGACACGGCTATTTTCGTGATGAATGCCATCGAAGGCGTGCAGGTGGGCACCGAACTGGCGTGGACGTACGGCGAGATGATCCAGAAGCCGTCGATGTTCGTCATCAATCACATGGACAATCCGTCGGCCGATTTCCGGATGCTCGTCAGCCAGCTGAAGGAGCGATTCGGAAACGGCGCGACGGTCGTTCAGCTTCCGGGGGGCGCCGGCTCCCGAACCATCATCGACGTGCTGCTGATGAAGCAGCTGACCTTTCCCGAAGACGGCGGCGAGCCGACCATCTCCGAGATCAGCGACGAGTTCCGAGCCGAGGCCGAAGACCTGCACACGACGCTCATCGAGGATATCGCCGAGAACGATGAGGGTCTCATGGAACTCTACTTCGAGAAGGGAGAGCTCGACGAGGACGAGATGCGCCAGGGACTCAGCAAGGCGATGCTGCACCGTCAGCTTTTCCCGATTTTCGTGACCAGCGCCACAGCGAGTGTGGGCGTCTCGCGCCTGATGAGCTTCATCGACAACGTGCTGCCCTCACCGAAGGAGATGCCGCCGGCCGAGGTCGTCTCGGGCGATCCGGTGGTGACGGATCCATCCGGGCCTCCCATCGCGCTCGTCTACAAGACGATGGCCGAGCAGCACGTGGGCGACTATTCGTTCTTGCGCATCTACTCGGGGACGCTTTCGCAGGGAATGGACCTCGAGAACGCCCAAACGAGCACGATGGAGCGCCTCGGACAGCTCTTCGCCATCAATGGACGCGAGCGTACGCCGGTGCAAAGCATGGTGGCCGGCGACCTGGGCGCCCTCGTGAAGCTGAAGAACACCCACACCAACAACACGCTCCGGCCCAAGGGCTCGCGCGTCGTGATCAAGCCTATCGAGTTTCCGGAGCCGCGGTACCGGACCGCCATCCGTCCGGTACGCGAAGGGGAGGAGGACAGGCTGGCACAGGGCATCCACCAGCTCATCGAGGAGGATCCCTCCCTCGAAATCGTCCACGATCAGCACCTCAAGCAAATGACGCTCGGCGGGCAGGGCGAGATGCATCTGGAGGTGAGCCGGTACCGCCTCAAGCACCGGTTCGGGGTGGATGTCGAGTTCTACAAGCCGCGGGTGGCTTATCGAGAGACCATCACCTCACAGGCTCGCTCCAGTTACCGTCACAAGAAGCAGACGGGCGGGGCCGGGCAGTTTGCGGACATATCGATGCTGGTCGAGCCCCTCAACGGCGAATTTCAACCGCCGCCCGACATCACCGTTCGCGGCCAGGCCGAGGTGGAGACCGACTGGGGATCGAAGATTCAGTTCATCGATGCCATCGTGGGCGGCGTGATCGACATGCGCCGATTCTTCGGCGCCATCCAGAAAGGCGTGATGGAGGCGCTGCAGGACGGGCCCATTGCGGGATACCCGGTCGGCGACTGCCGTGTCGTGATCTACGATGGCGGGATGCACGCCGTCGATTCGAATGAGGCCGCCTTCAAGACGGCGGCGCGCATGTGCTTCCGCGATGCCTTCCGCAAGGCGAATCCCGTGCTGCTCGAGCCCATCTATCATGTCACCATCACGGTGCCGGAGAATTTCGTCGGCGACGTTATGGGGGACCTCAACACGCGGCGCGCTCGCATCCAGGGCATCGAGGCCGAGGGGATCTTTCAGAAAATCCTGGCCGACGTTCCGGAGGCCGAGCTCTATCGGTATTCGACCGCGCTCCGATCCATGACGCAGGGCCGGGGCATTCACCGGGCCGAGTTCAGCCACTACGAGGCCATGCCGCGCCACGTGCAGGACAAAGTGGCCGAAGAGGCAGCGGCCATGGAAGAGGCATAGTGCTCGGGTGTAGGGGATCGTCCTACCTGCACCCTCGCCGCAACCCCGCATCACAATCTTGGAAGCCCCGTTCTCTGCGGGCATCCTGGCATTGCATCATGTGTTTAACATGAAGCAAAGTTTCAGGGAATCCAACCCGGGGAGGTGCGGTGATGATCAAGCGGATACTGGTGGCGCTGGACATCGATCAGGATTCGGATGTCGCCACTAGATACGCCTCCGAGATCGCACGGCGGTACGATGCCGTCGTTTCCGGCCTGGCCCTCGTCCATACGCAGCGAATTGCGGCGGAAGTGGGGCCAGGTGGCGCCGTGGGCGGGCAATACTACGCGCAGAGGGTGCGCGATGCGCTAACCGCAAAGACGCATCGCGCGGCCAGAGAGATTCTTGAGCGGTTCGAGTCGATTCTCGATGCCGACGGCGTGGCGAACGACAGCCGGGTGCGCGAAGGTGTGCCGTACAGGCGCATCGTCGAGGAGATGAAGACGCACGACCTGCTGGTAATCGGCCGGACGCCGCACTTCTTTTATCCGCAGCCGGGAAAGCGCACTCAGACGCTTACGCGCGTCGTGAAGGAGGGCATCATCCCGACGCTCATCGTGCCGGAGGAGCATCGCGCCGTCAAGCACGTGCTGCTCGCGTATGATGGCAGCGAGGCGGCGACACGCACGATGCATCGATTCGCGCAGCTCAAGCCTTTCGGATCCGACCTCGAGGTCGAGGTCCTGCACGTTCGCGGGTGGGTGAGTGATGCCTCGCGGCGGGCCTCCGAGCTCATGCTGGAGCGCACCGCCTGCTACCTGGGAGCCCACGAGTTCGCCCGCGTTCGCAAGACGAGCCTGGAGATGGATGATCCGCCGCGCCGCGTACTGGCGTACGCGAAGGAAGTGAACACGGACTTGATCGTCGCGGGTGCGCACTCTGTCTCGGCCATCAGCCGGATGACCTTTGGCTCCACCACGCATACGCTGCTGAAGGAGTGCGAGGTGCCGTTCTTCATGTACCACTGAGGCCGGGCCGCCCTGGAGCTTGCTTCAGGACGCCCAGAATAGACGACATGATGGGGGTAGCGCCATGAAACGTTTCACACATGCGATCCTGGCCGCAGCCGTGGCATCGCTGACCCTGGGAGTCGGCGATGCCGTGGCCCAGGTAGGGCAACGCGCGCAGCGAGGCCCTGCAGACCGGGATGGGCGTATCGAGCGCCACATCGAGCGGCTCAATCAGCGCCTGCAGCTTTCCAGTGAGCAGCAATCCCGCGTTCGAGCCATGCTGCAAGAGCACATCGCGGCGATGGACCGGTGGAGAGAGGCCCATTCGTCGGCCACACGAGAGGAGCGGCGTGACCACGCGCGCGAGTCCATGGAGGCATTGCGCGCTCAACTCCGATCCATCCTCACGGAAGAGCAGGCCGCGCAGCTCGAGGAGCGGCCGTGGCTCCTCCAGCCACGATTCGATGACGATGACTGGTGGGGATGGCAAGGAGATCGACCGTGGCGAATGCGCGGAAATGGACCAATGCGAGGGGATAGGCCCTGGCAAATGCAAGGAAACTGGGGGTGGGTAGATCAGCTCGATCTTTCCGACGAGCAGCGAGCCGAACTGAACCGTCTCCGCGAAGCGCACCGTGCCGAGATGCAGGCATGGCGCGAGGAAAGGGCCAACCTCTCGCCCGAGCAGCGGCGCGAGCAGATGCTCGAGCGGATGGAGAGGCACCGCGAACAAGTCATGAATCTGCTCACAGATGAGCAGCGCCGCGAGCTCGAACAGATGCGGCAGACCTGGCGGCAGGAGCGCCGTGAATTCCGACGGGGCGATCGGCCGATGCCGCGGCAGAGGGACATGCAGCGGCCCGGTGGGCGCCGCGGTGGTGGAGGACCCTCCCCGCGATAGGTGAGGGTGATGTATGGTGAAGGGGGCTCTCTGGTGGTCGAGAGCCCTCGATATTTATGGAGGGCGCGCATGGAAACTACATCTGCAAACAACCTGATTTCGCTGGACGTCTCCGAGCCTCTATGGACTCACTTCTTCATGGTGAGTCCCCTGGTGGTCATCGGAACACGCGAGGGCGATCGCTACAATTTTGCGCCGAAGCACATGGCGATGCCGGTAGGGTGGGATAACTACTTCGCCTTCGTCTGCACGCGAAAACACGCCACCTACCGGAATATCCGAGACCATGGCTTCTTCACGGTGAGCTTTCCGAAGCCATCGCAGGTGATCGTGGCCAGCATGACGGCCGAACCTCGGTGCGGAGACGACGAAGAGAAGCCATCCCTCGAGAAGCTACCGACCTTGCCGGCGCGGCACATCAACGGCCGCTTTCTCCAGGATGCCTACCTCTTTTTCGAATGCAAGATGGAGCGCATCATCGACGGCTTCGGGAAATACAGCATCATCATCGGGTTCATCGAAGCCGCGCACGTCGACGAACGGTACTTGCGAGGCCCGGATACGGATGATGCCGAGACCATCCACTCGAATGCACTTCTCGCCTATCTGAGCCCGGGTCGCTATGCCTCGATATCATCGAGCACGGCCTTTCCGATTCCGCCCGGCATGAAGCAGTAGGGAGGTCCCTACGCGTGTAGTAGAAAGCCGCACATGCTCGGCCGGGAATGCCGGTGTCGGAACATCAAATTCCCCGACTATCGGCTTCCGCCGGGGACGATTATGTTGACTTCGGTCACTATGTCGATCTAACCACTAGGAGGTGTGCTATGCCCTATCTAACGAGATATCGGCCGCTTCCAATGATGCGGTCGCTTCAGAAGGAAATCGATCGGCTGTTCGGTGAGTTCTTGCCCGAAGTCACGGACAGCGAGGCGGGTCTTGCCGTCTGGTCTCCTGCACTCGACATGAAGGAGACGGAGAGCGAGTACATCATCAGCATGGAGGTACCGGGCATCGAGAAGGATCAGATCACGATCAATCTCGAAGAGAATCGCCTCTCCGTCAGTGGCGAGCGCAAGCTGGAGACGGAAGAAGAGAAGGACAACCTGCTCGTAGTCGAGAGAAGCTACGGGCGATTCTTCCGGAATGTCCTCCTGCCCAAGGCGGCCGACGACAAGGAGGTCGAGGCGGAGCTGAAGGATGGTGTCCTGACGATCCGCGTACAGAAGGCCGAGGAGGCGAAACCTCGCCGGATCGAGATCAAGTAAGGAGGATGGTGCAAGGAGCGAGGGCCGGTCACATTCCGGCCCTCGTCGCATTCTTGCCGGCGCCTACAAGTTCATTCCACAACAAGCATGGCGAATGGCCGTAGGCCCTGGAGATTCTGCTGCGAAATGGAGCGTGAGAGCTCCGTTTCTCCGACATCGAGGGTTCCGGGAACAGCATCGTGACAATTACCAGACGGCGCGGCTCGATCCTTTCTCGAGGCGCTTGGTAGAGTAAGGGAAACCCCGATGTGCCTATGGGTAGATCGCTCTATTCTCCTCGCCTCGGGCGGCGAATATACTAGACCTATCGGGAAACGAAACAAGGCGTTAGCAAGGGGGCCAGGGCCATGCGAGCACGAAACCGTTATCCACTTCGAGACATCCAGTTGCTTCCTGATTCAGAGCTCCTCGAGATGATGGAGGAAGCCGAGAAGGACGCAGCGGAGCTCAGAGAGCGGGCGAAGGATCGAGACAGTCGTCGTCGGGGTGACCTGGCGGAACGACGCCTGGAGGCGCTAGCACGCGAGTTGAAGGCCCGCGGCATTCAGGGTCCGCCGTGGTGGGCCGGACGCGAACGAAGCTGATCAGGCGCTCAATTCTCTGACGACCTTCAGCGTGGGATCGCCCGGATCCGTGGACACGGCGCGGAATCCGACTCTTTCGCTCACGATCCGCATCCCCAAATTTTCGCGCAGCACGTCGGCCGTGATTCGGTCGAGCCGCTCGTTTTTCCCGATCTCGACGAGCCGGCGCAGCAGTTCTGTTCCGAGTCCCTTCCCCTGATGCGCGTCACTGACGAGTAGCGCAAACTCCGCCTCGTTCGTGCCGCCGATCTTCGTGAGCCGCCCCACTGCTACGATCTGGCCGGCAGCGCTTGATCCCTCCGGCCCCATTTCGTGCTGTTCGGCGCGGCCGTCGCCGCGGATGCCATCCCCACTCGCGAGGCCGGCACCCTCGCCGTTCACCGTCTCAGCCACCAACGCCATCTCCCGGTCGTAGTCGATGAAGCACAGATGCGAGAGCCGCTCATGGGCCACGCGCTGGCTGAGCTTCATGATGTTCGCATAGCGCAGGTAAACGCTCTCCTCAGAGAGTGAATGATGGAAGGCCACCAGACCGGGCTCATCCTCCGGCCGGATGGGTCGGATGTTGTACACGGTGCCGTCTTTGGCCGTCCATCGCGAAGCGTACTGGTACGGGTAGGGTCGGATGGCCGTCCTTGGCAATTCGTCGTCCGTCACGTCCGGATCGTGCAGCACGACGCGGGCATCCAGCGCCAGGATGTGCTCTCCCGATGCCAACAGGGGGTTGATGTCGATTTCTTTGATCATCCGCTGCTCGACCACCAGCTGGCTGAAGCGGACCAGCATCTTCTCGAGCAGATCCAGGTCGACCGGCTTCATCCCGCGGACGCCCTGAAGAGCGGTGTAGATCTTCGTCTGCTCCATCAGGCGGCGCGCTAGCGTGGTGGTGAGCGGTGGCAGCGCCAGCGCCCGGTCCTTGTAGACCTCGACAAGCGTCCCGCCGGAGCCGAACAGGAGCACGGGCCCGAACTGCTCGTCGATGCTGGAGCCCACGATGAGCTCGTAGCCGCGGAGCCGGATCATGGGCTGGACGGCCACGCCATCGAAGCCATCCGACTTGCCCAGTTCATCCAGCCGGGAACGAATATCCTCGAAGGCGGCCCGCACATCATCGGCGGATCCCAGATTCAGCTTGACGCCACCGACGTCGGTCTTGTGCGTTATGGTGTACGAGTGCAGCTTAACGACGACGGGATATCCGATCTGCTCCGCCGCCGCCACGGCCTCATCTGTGGAGGTAGCCAGGATCGACTCCGTCACCGGAATGCCGTAGGCTCGGAGCAGCTTCTTGGACTCGTGCTCGGTGAGGAGCGTCCGGCCGGCCTCGCGGGCGGACTCAATGACCTCCGACGTGATCCGTCGCGCATCGGCGTCGTCGTCGACGTGCGCGAGGGAGGGCGTTTCGTACAGGGCCCGTACGTTGTAGCTGTAGCGCCACATGTAGTTGAAGAGCTTGGCCGCCGTATCGGGATAGCCGAAGGTCGGGATGCCGGCCTGGTTGAGGATATTTTCGCCTACGGCGACGGTCGGTCCGCCCATCCAGCTGGCGATGATGGGCTTCCTGCTCGACCGCTTCTCGCTCGTGGCGTAACGGGCGAGACCCTCGGCAACGAGCGAGGGGTCCGTCATGTCCTGCGGCGTCAGCACCACCAGAAGCCCGTCGCTGTTCTTGTCCTTCTCGACGACCTCCATGGCGCGGGCGTAGCGGTCCGCGTCGGCATCTCCCAGGATGTCGATCGGATTGCCGCGGCTCCACGCCGGGGGGAGGAAGCTGTTGAGCTCCTCCATCGTCGCGTCGGATAGCTCGGCGAGCTCTCCGCCACCGGCGATCAGAGCATCCGTCGCCAGGACGCCGGGTCCGCCGGCGTTGGTGAGAATCGAAAGGTGCCGTCCCGATGGGCGCGGTTGCTTGGCGAGGACCTCGGCCATGTAGAACAGGTCCGAGATGGTGTCGACGCGCAGCACGCCGCTGCGGCGGAAGGCGGCCGAGAGCACCTCGTCGCTACCCGTGAGGGTGCCGGTGTGCGAAGCGGCGGCCTTGGCCGCTTGCTCGGTGCGTCCGGCCTTGATCACGATGATGGGCTTCTCGCGCGCGACGTGCCGGGCTGCGGACAGGAACGATCGGGCATCGCCGATCGACTCCATGTAGATGAGGATGCTCTGCGTGGCCGGGTCGTCGCCCAGATAGGTGATGAGGTCGCCCCATCCGACATCCAACATCGACCCTACCGATACGAAGGCGCTGAAGCCGACGTTCTCGCGGAAGCTCCAATCGAGGATTCCGGTCAGGAGGGCGCCGCTCTGGCTGATGAATGCGACGTTGCCCGTGCGCGCCATGCCGCGCGCGAACGTGGCATTGAGGCCGCCCGGAGGTCGCATCACACCCAGGCAGTTGGGCCCGATGATCCGCAGCTTTCCGCGCCGAGCCACCTCGAGGACCTGTTGCTCCAACTCGTGGCCCGCCTCGCCGATTTCCTTGAATCCGGCCGAAATAATGATGGCGCCGTGCACCCCCTTGTCGACGCACTCGGCGATCACCTTCGGTACGGTCGGGGCCGGTGTGGCGATGACGGCGAGGTCGACCTCATCGGGTACCTCTGTCACGGACGGGTAGGCTTTGATCCCGAGGACGCTCGGGCGCCTCGGGTTGACGGGATAGACGGTGCCTCCGAATGGACTCGAGATGAGATTCCAGAGGAGCGTGCGGCCGACGCTGCCGTGGGTCTCGGAGGCGCCGATCACGGCGATGCTACGCGGATGGAAGATGGCATCGAGCGGCCTATCCTGTACGAGGAAAAGGTTGTGGGCTGGGTCGATCGTGGGCGGCATAGGCGGGTGATGGATCCGTCAGATGGGGCGCGACTGGGCGACGGCCGTTCGAGGGCCCGGTAGTCGATTCAGATGGCCGGTGTTCGGTTCGGATGGCGATTCATGGCCGGTCGGCTGTCCGTGATGCCTAACGCACATCAAGCGGCCTGAGTTTGCTCGTAGTGGGGTAGGACGGCCGTAATGCGCCGATCGTTGCGGGTTCGTTCGATGCCGGCACATTCGGAACTCGCGGGCTGCCGGTCTTCCCCTACGCCGGATGTCATGAATCCACCGCGCGGTTTCCCGGCAATACCTGCCACGGGCGAGCCCACTCGGGGCGTATACCTATCACATAGGAACGAGTGGAAGTCCATCGACTTCGGAGGAGAATGATGATTATCGAGAAGCCGCGGATAGATCGCGAAGCCATCCTGGCGGACGAGGATCGCCGCCACCGGATCGCGGACTCCCTGAGGCTCGCAGCCGACCTCCTTCAGCCAATGGAGGAACTCGGCATGCCTGTGCGCCGGGGCGATGTGATCGAGATTCCGATTCTGGTGCAGAGAGCGGTCCCGCCTTCAGATGACGTGCTGGAGGAGCTCGCCGATCGGGCCCTCCACGAGCACGCCCACAACTGAGCCCTCCGTCACGCGGGATCAGTGATTGTGATGGTCGTGCCCCTCGGTGTGGTGTGGGCGCGATGGGGCGCCGTCGTGCGGGTGCGGAATCTCGTCCTCGTGGGTGTGCGACATCCCCTCGTCATGTGGATGGGATACCCCTCCATCATCCGGGTGTGACATATGCTCGCCGTGCGAATGATCCGCATCGTGATCGGCGGGATGCACCGCGGGATCCATTCCGTTCATCCGGGGGAGCAGCTCCTCGTATGTGCCGCTGACCTTGCGCAGGTAATGGAGGCGGTCGATCTGGTAGAGCGGGTCCGTCGTGTCCGCCAGCGGCCATGAATCGGCATCCGACGGGATGAACACACCGGCCACCACGCCCATGCCGCCCTGGTAAAGGGTATCGGGTGTGGTGTTGTTGTACTGGACGGTGACACGGTAGACGTGATCGGGGAAAATCTTCTTGCCGAGCTTCTTGTACAGCTTCCCGATCGTGACGCCCGTCAGATTCCCCTCCGCATCTTCGATGGGACGCCCTTCCCAGAGGAGCTCGCCGGCGGTCACGTCTTCCAGCCAGATGCTTTCGGCGAACTCGTGAAGGTGCGAGCCCACAGCGATGATCCGGCCCTGCATCACGGGGCTGCCTTCGTATGAGAACGTCGACACGCCGGGTGGGAGGTCGAATGCCTTTTCGCCCGCCGG
This sequence comes from uncultured Rhodothermales bacterium, assembly GCA_965651265.1. Lineage (GTDB taxonomy): Bacteria > Bacteroidota > Rhodothermia > Rhodothermales > VXPQ01 > CBFGRV01. The sequence goes on along the minus strand of CBFGRV010000015.1, from coordinate 10,236 downwards.
GAATTGGACATCCAACTGAAAAGGATGCACCTCCCAGAGCGGCCACGGCCGATTGTCGTTCACGTACTTGAGCTCGACCTCCACGGAGACATCCTCCAGATGCTGCCCCATCGGATTGTGCAGCATGACGGACACGACGACTTCTGCGCCGGCCTCTACCGGATGCCCGAACAAGAGGCTCGGCAGCGACTGGGAACCCGTTTCTTTGCCGAGGGCGAGCATCCGCTGGGAAATGGGCAGGAAGAGCTCGCGGTATTTCGGCTTGATGACGTTCATGTGGTGGAGGATGTCCGTCGGAAGCACTTCGCCGTTGCCGCCCAACACGCGGTAGCTGAACCCGGTGATGTAGGCCGATTTCGGGAAGGTGACGGTCTTCGGCTCCGGCATCACGCCATAGTGATGGTGCCCGTCGCCGTGCTCCTCCACGGGCACGTCCACCGGGCCGATGCTCAACCTGAAGATTTTCTCTTCTTCGAAATCGGTGAGGCGTACCGTGAAGCTGTCAGAGGTCGGCCCGATCGGCTCCGACGAACGTTCCGCTTCTGCCGTGCTACATCCGACCATCCAGAAAAGGAACAGCGGGAGAACGACGCCCAGAAGTCCGGAATCGGATGGATATCGACGTGCAAATCTCATGATCGTCAAGTGGTCTGCTCGGGAGTGCGCGCGGACGGCGCGCCAGAACGCCTGCCCAAAAAAATCGGGGAAGTCTGATTGCGTACGGCAGGTGAGGCCGCCGTATTTTGGCGGTTATGCCTTCGAACTCGGCCATGCAAAGATCCTGAATACGGCGGGGTTTCTCAAGGCGTGTTGCGCGGGAGGCCGTCCCCTCGCGCAGATTTCTTGATCATCTCCTCGAGTCGCCATGCGGGTCAACGCACACGCACACATCTTCAATCTGCAGACGGTGCTCACGGAGGAGGCGGTCGGCATCATGGTGGCCCGACTCGGGCGGATCGGCCTTCCGGATTTCGTCGTGGATGCCGTGCGCGGCATTCTGATCGATCAGCTGCACCGGCCCGAATACCTGGTCGAGGAGGAGCTGCTCCGGCGCTTTCTACGGGCGATCTCGAGGACGGATGGATTCCAGAGCCTGGTGAGCGGCGCGGCGTCGCTGCCCGTGGAGGTGCGGGTGTTGGGGTCGGGCGTCGAGGACATCGCGGTGGACACGCTTCGGGCGGCGCTGGACCGGCTCTCGAGCCGATTCGACGGCCAACACGAGAATCAGTCCGGCATCTTCGATGTGTTCGAGACGCTTCGCATCTCGATGAAGCCGGAGATCGTCGAGGTGGCCGATCACCTGTTGGCGGACATGCACGAGGACGACGTGCTCGTCGCCCTGATGATGGACATCGCGGGAAAGGATGAATCGGAGCGTGATCGCAACAACTACCTCGCCCAGCTGTCGGGGACGTCCGAGGCTGCCGTGCAGCGCCCGGGCAGGATCCTGTCGTTCGTGGCCGTGAACCCTGTGCGCGAGGGGCATTTCAATTTGATGCGTCGCGCCCTGGAGGAAATGGGCTATGTCGGCGTCAAGCTATACCCGTCATTGGGCTACAAGGTGAGTCTCCCGGAGATCGGCGTGGTGCTCGACTACTGCGTCGAGCATGACGTGCCCGTGCTGGTGCACTGCACGGCCGGCGGATTCTTCAAATCGGCCACGACGGCGGGGTATGGACATCCGAAGCACTGGCATCGCCTGCTCGAAGATCGGCCCGAGCTTCGGGTCTGTTTCGCCCACTTTGGGGGCTGGGGGGGTCTCAGCGGTGCGCTCCCGCAACAGAAGGAGTGGGCGGATGAGATTCTCGGCTTGATGGAGAGCTTTCCCGAGGTTTATGCCGATGTCTCGTACCATGTCGACATGATGTCCGGCGGGGATGTGGAGCGGCAGTACCTGGATGCGCTCGGCCGGCTGCTCGATCATGATCTCTACGGCGAAAGGATCCTATTCGGGACGGACGGCTGGCTCGTTCGACTGCACCTGCCCGATCAAAGCTTCTGGCGCTATTTCGAGGAGATGCTGAGCGCGGAGGCGTTTGCTCGCATCGCCGAAGAAACCCCGCGCCGGTACCTGGGCCTGCCCGACGAGCAGGGCGGGGGGATGCGGCCCAATATTTCGCGATTCGTCAGCTTCCTGGAGGCCAATCGGGAGCGGGTTGGTGGAGAGCCGGCGTCCTGGGTGCGGCGCGTCTCGCAGGCCACCTTTACGCCCACGCGCACGAACCCGCGGTGGTCCCCCAACAACCTTGCCCACGTGTTCACCTACAAGTTCTTCCGGCACGTCGTCCACCAGATCCCGTCGCAGTTTCACGACTTCAATTTCGCCGAGTCGGGGAAGCTGCGACTGCGTCAGCTCGGTTACTGGACGAAGGAGCACGAGGCCGCGGATCTATTCGCACAACGTCGCCTGGATACGGCCGTGAAGTGGGAGACGTACTGCCGCACGAACGGCGCCCGCTACGAGGGCGATTACGATCGCGATGCCGTCATCGACAGATTGGCGGAGATGCTGGCAGACGGCGACCGAACGCTCGCCGATGCGGCCGCGTCGATCGATGCCATCTTCCTGTTTCCGAACGAGATAGCGTGAGAGCCGATGAGATCGACGTGGAGGCGCCACCGAGATACCTCCTGCCGGCCGGGGGAGACCTGGCCTGCAGGCCCGATCCTCTGCCTCGCGATCGCGGTGGCCGGGGTCTGGCCGGCACATGCGCAGCAGGTGGCGCGCGAGCTTCGCATCGCTCCCGCCGTATTCCGAGGTGAGGACGTCACCACGGTGGGGGCGCGGTGGTCGATCCGCGACGCTTTCGGCGGGAATTTCCGGGGCGACGTCTACCCGCGCCGGATGCAGGCCGAGTTCTCCACGACCGGAGCGGCGGCGCTCGATCCCGAGGCGAATCCCGAGACGATTCGCGCCGGCGGTGCGGCCGGGTGGTTCATCGCGCTTTTCCGGCCGCCGATCGATCCGGACCCGACGGATCCGGATGCCGTCCCCGTGGGCGGCTTCGACTATGGCTCCGTCAGCATCGGGTTGTCGGCCGATGTGGAGTCCGATCAGCGTTTTCGTGAGGTGAACGCCGCGCTCGGCGGCCGCGTGGCCTACGTGAACTCACGCCAGGATTATCCCTGGCCGCTGCTACCCGCCGTGCGGCTGCAGTTTGGCGCGATCCTGCCACTGGCCACGGAGGCCGAGGACCGGATCGATGCACACACCCGCGGCGACCTCTATGCGGCCTGGCACCTGCCGCTACCTCAAACGCCGATCATCGCGCATGCCGAGCTCTGGTACTGGAGCGCACTCGATGCGGAGCTTCAAGATCAGCGGACGGAAACCGGCCTCTTCGGCAGCATTGCGCTGGCTTATCGAGTCGCGGCGCCGCTCGCGGAGATCACCATCCACGAGGTCTTCGTCAGGTGGTCGAGCGGCGAGGCGCCCGTCCGCCCCGGCTCACAATCGGCATGGATGATCGGGATCGTCGCGGGCCGCTAGCCTAGTAGGTCACCTGCTCGAGGTAGGCGACGCTCTGAGGGATGTTGCCCAGAGGATCGGTGCTTTCATCCTCGATGAAGTAGCGCTGCACGCCAACCTCCTCGGCGGCCTGCAGGACGGCGGCGTAATCGATTTGCCCCGTCCCGACCGGGACGTTCGTCTCCGGCCCTGCGCCTCCCGAGAAATCGCCCACCACCCCTTCGGCCATGTCCTTGACGTGCATCAGGGACCACCGATCCGGATACTTTCGAAGCAGCTCCACCGGGTCCTGCCCGGGGTGGACGACCCAGAAGACATCCATCTCGAAGCTGACGTACTGCGGGTCCGTCTCTGCGACGAGCACGTCGAAGGGCACCGTGCCGTCATCGGCCGGCTGGAATTCGTAGCCGTGCGGGTGGTAGAAGAAGCGCAGGCCGCGCTCGGCGGCGATCCGGCCCCATTCGTTGAAGTTTGCGGCCACCTCTCGCGCAAGCTCCACCGTGAACGGTTCGCCTTGCGGGCGAGGTATCCACGCGATGCCGACATGGCTCAGGCCCAGGACCTCGGCATCATCGAGGAGCGCCTGAATGTCGTCGCGGAAGCGCTCGTACGGCGCGTGCGTCGCCGTGGCTCGAATGCCAAACTGATCGAGCACCTGCCGGAATGAATCCGGTGACATGCCGTACGTCGAATGAAGCTCCACTTCCTGAAATCCCTGATCGCGCAGCCATTGCAGCGTGCCGGGGAGGTCTTCCCCTAATTGATGTCGGACACTCCACAGCTGGATGCCGAGCGGTCCGTCGAAGTCGCCGGCAAAGTTGATGGCGAGCGAATCTTCGACCGTGCGAGCCGTCCTGGTGGTCATGTCCTGATCGGGGCTTCCCTCACAACCGGCCAGGAGACCGACGAGGAGCGCGAGGCAGAGAAAATTGCGCATAGTACCATGCGTGATTGTTCTGATGGGATGGTGTGGTAGTGAACGAATGTACTCGGATCGAGGCGAAAATGCGACTCCACGATGCACGATCGCGGCGGATCAGCGGGAGTCGACGACGCTATCGAGGAGCTTGAAAAGTTTCCGTGACAGTTCGACGCGGGTCACTACGGTCGAGTGCATCTGAGTCCATGGGATGGTAACGTGCCCATGCCGGTCCGCGGATTCCGCGAACGGTATTCCGGTGGGCGCGAATTCGTGCAGCACGAAGAACCAGATCTTGCATCATGACGCCAGTGTCTCTGTTCGATCGGAGCTCGTGCTGTGGGGGAGACCGAAGCGCTCGTGTGGCCGGCATTCGCCTCATCGTGTCGGCCACGTTCCTCTTCGCGGGATGCGAGGGCCCGATGTCGACTCTGGACCCCGCGGGGCGCGCGGCGGAGAGCGTGCTGGAGCTATTCTGGTGGCTGGTCGGAGGCGCAGCCATCCTGTGGGTCGTCGTGATCGGGCTGGGCGTCTACGCCATCCGAGTGAATCCGCGGCCGCACGATCGGCGGCGCGCCGCCATACTGATCATCGGAGGCGGGGCCGTGTTGCCCACCTTCATCCTCACGGGCTATCTCATCTTCGGTCTGGCCATGCTGCCGGGGATCCTGGAGCCTGCGCCGGAAGGCAGCCTCCGCATCCACGTGACCGGCGAGCAGTGGTGGTGGCGGGTTCGGTATCTGCCGGGTGACGGCGAGTCCGTCGAGCTGGCCAACGAGATCCGGATGCCGGTTGGAGAGCCGGTCGAATTCATCCTGGACAGCCCCGACGTCATCCACTCGTTCTGGATTCCCTCCATTGGCGGGAAGATGGACATGGTGCCGGGGCGCGTGAACCGCCTGACGCTCGAGGCCACGCGCACGGGCACCTTCCGCGGCGTGTGTGCGGAATATTGCGGCGAGTCGCACGCGCTGATGGCCTTCGATGCCGTCGTGATGGAGCGCGACGAGTTCGATGCGTGGCTCGCACGGCAGGCATCGCCGGCCGGGTCGGTTGCGGACGCGCGGGTGGCCGCCGGACGCGACGCCTTCCTGGCGAACGGATGCGGCGCCTGCCACCGAGTCCGGGGCACGCCGGCGGACGGCGTCGTGGGGCCGGACCTGACCCACGTCGGCAGCCGGCTCTCCATCGGCGCGAGCATACTGCCGAACGACCGCGACGCCATCCTTCAGTGGGTCGCGGCAACGGATGCCATCAAGCCTGGCGTTCACATGCCGGCTTTCGGGATGCTGCCCGAGGACGAGCTGCTTGCGATCGCGACCTACCTGGAGGCCCTGCAATGAGCGGCGAGAAACGTCCGGCAGACGTCAGCCCGCTCTCCGAGGCCCCACCTCTCGCGACACAAACCGCCCAGAAGGAGCGGCTCCTGCGCGTCTGGGCCGCGCCGAAGGGCTGGCGCTACTGGTCCGCCGTCAACAACACGCACGTCGGCACCTGGTACACGTCGGTGGCCTTCGCCTTCTTCGTCTTCGCGGGGATCCTGGCGCTGCTCATGCGCACGCAGCTCATCGTGCCGGGCAACGACTTCCTGTCGGCGGACCTCTACAACCAGGTCTTCTCGCTGCACGGCTCCGTGATGATGTTCCTCTTTGCCGTGCCCATCTTCGAGGCCTTCTCCATCTTCATCCTCCCCGAGCTGCTCGGTGCGCGCGACCTCCCGTTTCCCCGCCTGTCCGCCTTCGGGTTCTGGTGCTTCGTGATCGGCGGCATCTTCGTGTGCGGGTCGATCTTCTTCAACGCGGCGCCGGTCGGCGGCTGGTTCATGTATCCGCCCATGACGACGCAATTTCAGGACGGCATCGGCAACGACATCTGGCTGCTCGGGCTCACCTTCATCGAGATCGCTTCGCTGGCCGCGGCCGTGGAGCTGATCGTGGGTGTGCTCAAGACGAGGGCGCCGGGCATGCGCATCAACCTGATGCCGCTCTACGCATGGTACATCCTGGTGGTCGCGGGGATGATCCTCTTCGCCTTTCCGCCGCTCATCGCCGGGGACATCATGCTGGAGCTCGAGCGGGCGTTCGACTGGCCGTTCTTCGATCCGAACCGTGGCGGCGATCCCATTCTATGGCAGCATTTGTTCTGGATTTTCGGCCATCCGGAGGTGTACATCATCTTCCTGCCGTCTATCGCGCTCGTGGCGATGATCGTGCCGACATTCGCGCGGACGCCTATCGTGGGTTACTCGTGGGTCGTGCTGGCGGCCATCGGCACCGGTTTCATCAGCTTCGGGCTGTGGGTGCATCACATGTACACGGTGGGGCTGCCCGGCATCTCGCTCGGGCTCTTCTCCGCGGCGTCGGAGGCCGTCGCCATCCCAACGGGCGTGCAAATCTTCTGCTTCATCGCCACGCTCATTGCGGGCCGCGTTACGCGCACGGCTTCGCTGCTGTTCGTCTTCGGGGGGCTCGCCGTCTTCGTGCTGGGCGGGATGACCGGCGTGATGGTGGCCCTCGTGCCGTTCGACTTCCAGGCGCACGACACGTACTTCGTCGTCGCGCACTTCCATTACGTGCTCGTGGGCGGCGTCATCTTCCCGATCGTAGCGGCCTTCTATTACTTCTTTCCGCTCGTGAACGGCAAGAAGCTGTCCGAGCGGCTGGGGCGGATCGCCTTCTGGCTGATGTTCATCGGGTTCAACGTGGCCTTCTTCCCGATGCACATCACGGGCCTGCGCGGCATGCCGCGGCGCGTCTTCACATACCCGGCGGAGATGGGGTTCGACATCCTGAATCTGATCTCCACGGTGGGCGCGTTCGTCCTGGCCGCCGGAATCGCTGTATTTCTGTGGGATGTCATCCGTCCGAAACGCAGGCAGCCCTACTCCGAGCGCAATCCGTGGGGCGCGGGCACGCTGGAGTGGCTTTCGGAGATGCCGGGGCTGCCCTGGGGCAAGCGATCCATTCCGGAGATCGACAGCCGCTACCCGCTGTGGGATCAGCCGAACCTGATGCGCGACGTCGACGAAGGCCGATTCTACCTGCCCGATGCGGAGGAGGGTAAGCGCGAAACGATCGTCACCTCCACCATCGATGCGAAGCCTGAGCAGTGCCTGCGCGTGCCGGGGCCGAGCTTCCGTCCGTTCGTCGCCGCCGTGTTCACGGGGGGCTTCTTCATCCTCTCGACCTTCCACCTGTGGGTGCCGGCCATCGTGAGCGGGGTCCTCGGCGCCGTTGTGATCCTCGTTTGGATGTGGACGGGCACGGCCGTCGTCCCCGAGAAACCCCGGAAGGATGTGGGGCTCGGGTCGTCGCTGCCGCTCTATGCATCGGGGTCGACCTCGGTCGGATGGTGGGCCATGTTCATCACGATGCTGGGGGACATGACCGCGTTCGCGGCCATCGTGTTCGGGTACTTCTTCTATTGGACCGTGCACGATGACTTCCCGCCGGCCGGTGCGGAGGGGCCGGGTACGATGTGGCCGCTGGCAGCGGCGGGACTCCTGCTGGCGGCGTGGCTGCTGACGTTTCTCGCTGCGCGATGGAATCGAGTGGATCGGTCGGGCGCGTTTTACGGCGCTCTGGCTGCCGCTGCCGTGCTGGCCGGGACGGGGATCTTTGCTCTGGCGGCCGGGCCGACTCTCGCCGGGATGGATCCGAGTGCACACGTCTACCCGGCCATCGTATGGCTTCTGGTGATCTGGACGGGCCTCCACGCGGCCGCCGGCATCCTCATGATCCTCTACACGATGGCGCGCCGCGCGGCCGGGCGGATGACGCCGCGGTTCGACATCGACATCCGAAACGTGGCCCTCTACTGGCATTTCGTGGCTGTCACTACCATCGCTACGGTGGCCGTGCTGGCCGGCTTTCCGCTCGTGGCGTGAGGACGCGATGACTTGAAGATGACTCAGCTCCCCGACCATACGAGGCATCTCTGGCAGCTGGCGGTATCGCCGGCCATTTGGGCTGCCCATTTTTTGCTCTCGTACGTCACGGCAGCGGTCTGGTGTGCGAAGATCGGGGGCTCGCTGACGGAGGTGCGAACGGCGATCGCCGTGTATACGGCCGTGGCGCTTGCGGGCATTGCGTTCGTAGGCGTCAGGGGGTTCCGACAGCACCGGCTGGGCGCGGAGCCGCTTCCGCACGACTTCGATTCGGACGAAGACCGGCACCGGTTCATCGGATTCGCGACGCTGCTGCTGTCCATGCTCAGCGCCATCGCGACCATCTACACGGCGCTGGCGGCCGTCTTCAACCGGACCTGCATCTGAGATGTGATGCGCCGCATGTGTCTCATAATCGGGATGATGCTGTTGGCCGCGCTCTGGCTCGGTCCGCTGCCGGAGGCGGCGCCGCAACGGTTCGCCGCTCACATGACGATGCACATGGGCGTCGTGGCCGTTGCCGCGCCGCTGATTGCGATAGGGCTGGCGCGCGGGCGGTTCGATCCCGTGCGAGCGTGGCCACAGTATTTCCATCCGATCGTGGCCAGCGTGGTCGAGATGGCGGTAGTCTGGGGATGGCATGCGCCGGGGCTGCATCATTTCGCGCGTTCCGGCTGGATGGGGCTCGGGCTCGAGCAGGGGATGTTTCTGGCGGCGGGGCTGTTCGTGTGGATGTCGGCACTGGGTGGGGATGGAAGCGGGCGGCGGGCCGCCGCCGGCGTGATCGGACTCCTGCTGACGGCCATGCACATGACGCTGCTCGGCGCGCTGCTGGCGCTGGCGCCGCGGCCGATCTATCACGGATCGGATGCAGCCGGCGCGGTGGGGGCATTTGCGACCGGAGGACTATTCGCCGGCCTTTCACCGCTAGAGGATCAGCAGCTGGGCGGCGCCATCATGCTGCTCATCGGAGGAATAGCCTACCTGGCGGGCGGGTTGTATCTGTCGGCGACGGTTCTTCGCGGCGCCCCCGCAACGGGGGATGAGGTGGTGGTGGCTCTCGGCGTCGAGGAGGGGAATTCGGCATGATGCGTCTCCTCCGCAACCTCTTCGCATTCGTCGCGGGACTGGCGACTGGCCGGCGTACGCCCACGCCGCGCGGTGGCGGGGCGCTCAAGCCAAAACGCCCGGATATTCCGTTCTGGGTCTACGGCTGGAAAGGCTTCTTCAAGCGGCTGCTGTTCGTGCTGCCAGTGCTCCTCATCGGAGGGTTTCTGCTTGCGGCCTCCGGCATCATTTCGCTGCGAGCGAGCTCGGGTCATTTCCCGATGACGCGCTGGTTCCTGGACTTCTCGAAGGAGCGTTCCGTCTCGACGTATTCGATGGGCATTTCGGTCCCGCCCCTGGACCATCCTGCCCTGGTGCTGAAAGGGGCCGGGCACTTCGAGAGCGGGTGCCGGCCGTGTCACGGCGCCGTGAGCGGGATCCCCGCCGTGCCGCGGGCCATGACGCCGCACCCGCCGAACCTTCCGGCCGCGGTCGGCCGATGGAGCGCAGCGGAGCTTTTCTACATCGTGAAGCACGGGATCAAGTTTACGGGGATGCCGGCCTTCCCGTCGCTCGAGCGGGAGGACGAAGTCTGGGCGGTGGTGGCCTTTTTGCTGGAGATGCCCGACATGAGCGCGAGCGAGTACGTCCAGCTGGTCTACGGCGATGCGGAGGCCTTTCCGGTCGACATGAACCTCGCGCACTTTGCGCAGTCGGTTTCGGGCCAGGCCGATACCCTGGCGGCTGCTGCAGATACGTCGGCGAAAGGGCTCACCCAAGAGCAGCCGCCGATACCCACCAAAGCGCAGCCGCCGGTACCCACCGAAGCGCAGCCGCCCCTACCCACCATCGAAGGGCTCTCCCACGACGTCCAGTCCGTCATGGGCACGTGCCGGCGCTGTCACGGCGAGGGGG
>CBFGRV010000014.1:0-74139 GCA_965651265.1 uncultured Rhodothermales bacterium | reverse complement strand
GAGAAGGAGCTGATGTTGATGCGGTATCTGGATGATTATGGGAAAATCACCGTAAAACAGTTCGCACGCATCGCCAACATCTCTCGGCGAAAGGCTTCCAGCACGCTCGTCTCCCTGGCGAGAGCCAACATTCTGCGGCTGCACGTGGATGCGCAGCACGATTACTTCATGCTGGCCTACGAACTGTGACACTCTGTTGTCGTCGAACCCTCTCTGATTTGAGGTTCGTTTGAGGCGATAGCCGCGTAGGTCGTTTATGATGGCCGTTATTACGAACCGGCCTGGTGACGTGCAGGTGTCAGTATGTCGTCGTATTTTGAACTCCGCGGCAGGATAGTCCGTTATTGCAGCTGAATGATTCAGGAATCCGCCAGTGGCGAGACCAGGGTTGAGGTCGAGCGGCACTGCGATGGATTCCTCAGATGCACTGTGTGAAGCATGCCCATTGTTGAAACCATCCCCTTGCACGAGACGGCGCAGGATCGCTACCTGAATTACGCCCTCTCCGTGATCACGAGCCGCGCCTTGCCCGACATCCGGGACGGCCTCAAGCCCGTGCAGCGCCGTATTCTGTATGCGATGCATACCAATCTGCGTCTCTATCCCGATGCTCGGTATCGGAAGAGCGCTGCCGTGGTGGGCGAAGTGATGGGGAAATACCATCCGCACGGCGACACGGCCATCTACGACGCCATGGCGCGGATGGCGCAGCCGTTCTCCCTGCGTGATCCTCTCGTGGACGGCCATGGCAACTTCGGATCCATCGATGGCGACAATCCCGCCGCGATGCGGTACACGGAAGTCAAGCTCCGGCCGCTCGCCATGCAGATGCTGGACGAGATCCGGCAACAGACGGTGGACTTCCGCCCGAACTTCGATGGAAGCCTGTTCGAGCCCGTCGTCCTGCCGGCGAAATTCCCGAACCTGCTCGTCAACGGCTCGAGCGGTATTGCCGTCGGAATGGCGACGAACATTCCGCCGCACAATCTGAAAGAGGTCACGGACGCGCTTGTCCATCTGATCGACCATCCATCGGCCGAGATCGATGACCTGGTGCAATTCGTGAAGGGTCCGGATTTTCCGACGGCCGGGCGGATTTTGAATACGCCGGAGGAGCTCCTGCAGATTTATCGCGAGGGCCAGGGTACGGTCGAGATTCGCGGAGAGTACGAGCTCGAGGGGAAGACGAAGATCATCGTCAAATCCATTCCCTACAGCGTAACGAAGGCAGATCTCGTCGAGAAGATCGCCGAGCACATCGCGCAGGAAAACGTGCCTCAGCTCTCGGATGTCCGCGATGAGTCGACCGATGAGGTCCGTGTCGTGCTCGAGTTGAAGCGGGGCGCCGATGCGGATGCGGCCATGGCTTATCTGTTCAAACACACGCCTTTGCAGACCCGCTTCCATGTAAACTTGACGTGTCTGGTACCCACGGAGAACCCTCAGGTCTCGGCGCCGCAGCGCGTGAATCTGCTGGCCATCCTCCGGCATTTCCTCGCGTTTCGGATGGAGGTGGTAGTCCGTCGGCTCGAGCACGAGCTGGCCCAGCTAGAAAAGCGGATTCACATCCTGCGCGGCTTCGAGAAGATCTTCGATGCGCTCGATGAGGCCATCAAGATCATTCGATCTTCCAATGACAAGGCGGATGCCGCCCAGCGCTTGATGCACCGTTTCGGCCTGGATGACGAACAGGCCGATGCCATCCTCGAGATCAAGCTTTACCGCCTGGCGAAGATGGAGATCGAGGCCATCCGGAAGGAGCTGAAGGAGAAGCTTGCTCGGGCCAGAGAGATTCGAGAATTGCTCGAGGATGAGGAGGCGAGATGGCAGGTCGTTCGGGGCGAGCTCGAGGAAGTCGCCAAGACCTTCGGCACCGAACGCAAGACGGAAATCGCAGGGCCCGATGAAAGGTTGGAGTATACGGCCGAGGACTACATCATCAACGAAGATTTCTATGTGATGGTGAGTCGCGACGGATGGGTAAAACGTCAGCGGACCTACACGGATGTGGCGAGCATTCGCGTTCGCGACGGTGACGAGATCGGGTGGATCGTTCCCGGGTCGACGCGCGGGACCGTCGGCTTCTTCACCAATTTCGGCAGGTGCTACACGATTCGCATTGCCGATCTGCCGTCTACGACCGGGTATGGCGATCCTGTGCAGAAGCTGTTCGATTTTTCCGACAAGGAGCGGATCATGGGAGTCATTTCGTTCGATGATCGTGCGCTCCCGAAGCCTGTTCCGGTGGAGGGTGATCCGCAACTTTTTGGCGAGGATGGCGAGCCCGAAAAGCCGCTGCCTTTCGTGGTTGCCATCACAAGACACGGGCAGGGGGTTCGATTCACGATCGACGGATTCACGGATGTATCCACGAAGAACGGCAGGATGTTCATGCGCCTGGACGACAAGGACGAGGTCGTTGGCGTAGATGTAGCCGCGGGGGATGAGAACATCTGCCTGGCATCACGGATGGGGCACGTGCTCATTTTCCCGATTGCTCAGATCCCCGTGTTCAAGGGGGCAGCCAAGGGAGTGATTGCGATGCGGATCGGAAGCGACGATAGGGTTCTTGGCTTTGCGCTCTCGAACGCTGCACGCGAAGGTCTCGAGGTGGAAACGAGCCGCGGTCGCCGAGAGATCGTCCGTACGACGAAATTTGAAGTCACCAAGCGAGGCAACAAAGGCAAGCTGATCATCCGGCGCGGCCACCTTTCACGCGTCATCCCCACTCCGGTGGAGATCCGATTGAATGGGCAGCATTGACGATGCACGGCTTTTCGACCTGCCGGAGCGCGAAATGCCGTGATGAGCGACGAGACGCTTTTCAGACGAACACAGTATGGCTGACGTAGCAACCCCAACGTACACCGGCGCCGACATTCAGGTGCTCGAAGGACTCGAGCCGGTTCGGAAGCGGCCGGGCATGTACATCGGCGGCACGGGTAAGCCGGGTCTCCATCATCTCCTATGGGAAATCGTCGACAATGCGGTCGACGAGGCGACGAACGGCTTCGCGTCGCAGATCGACGTGGTGCTTCACAAGGATGGTCGAAGCGTGACGGTCATCGACAACGGCCGCGGCATCCCTGTTGATATCCATCCCACGAAACAGGTATCCACGCTACAGCTCATCCTGACCACGCTACACGCCGGCGGGAAATTCGACCAGACGAACTACATCACCTCGGGCGGTCTGCACGGTGTAGGCGCTTCGGTCGTGAATGCACTGTCGGAGGAACTGATCGCTACCGTGAAGCGCGACAATGGCACGTGGCGACAGCGATTCGAGCGAGGCATCCCTCAGGGAGAAGTTGAGAAGGTAGCCTCGAACAGTCGCGGGACGGGCACCTCGATCTACTTCCGGCCCGATCCCGACATCTTCGAGGATGTGACCTTCGACCCCGAGGCGATCAAAGAGACGCTCGAGGTCAAGACGTATCTGAATGCGGCGCTCAGAATCAGCTTCAAGAATGAGGCGACGGGCGAGCGGGTCGAATATCATCACGAAGGTGGGATTGCCGAATACCTGGACGAGGTCGTCAAGCAGCTGGGCGAACGGCCGGTCCACAAGGAGCAGTTTGTGGTGCGGCAAGAGACGCTCGTTGACGGAGCCCGCGTCGAGGTCGCGCTCCAATGGACGGAGGCCCCGAAGGAGAGCGTGCGCTCGTTCGTGAACGGAATTCCGACGGTGGATGGCGGGACGCACGAGCAGGGTTTCCGCGATGCCGTGCGGAGTGCCGTGCGCTCCTACATGGAGACGCACGACATGATACCCAAGAACCTGGATATCTCGGCCGACGATATCAGGGAGGGCCTCGTGGCCATCGTGAACGTGTTCATGGTCGATCCGCAATTTCAGGGTCAGACGAAAGAGAAACTGAACAACCCTGAGGCCAGGTCGACCGTAGTTTCGGCCATTCGGCTCGAGCTGGAACAGTTCCTCACCGCGCATCCTACGGTGGGCGAGGCCATCGCAACGCGCGTGATTCAGGCCGCCAAGGCGCGCCACGCTTCGCGGGCCGCGGCGCGTATGGCACGTAAAAAGTCGAGCGTATCCCACCGGCTTAACCTTCCCGGAAAGCTGGCGGATTGCTCGTCAACCGATCCGAGAGAGTGCGAGCTCTTCATCGTGGAGGGTGATTCGGCCGGTGGCTCGGCGAAGCAGGCGCGAGACCGGCATTTTCAAGCCATCCTGCCCCTCCGAGGGAAAGTGTTGAACGCGGAGCAGGCTACTCTCAAGAAAGTGCAGGAGAATAGAGAGCTGTCGAACGTCGTCGACGCGCTCGGTTGCGGGGTAGGGGATCAGCTCGACGTCTCGCGCCTTCGGTACCACAAGATCATCCTGCTGATGGACGCCGATTCGGATGGCCATCACATCACGACTCTGCTGCTGACGTTTTTCTATCGGTATATGCGGCGGCTGATCGATGAGGGCTATGTGTACATCGCCCAACCGCCGCTGTACCGCCTCGATGCCGGAAAGGAAACGTACTGGGCGCTCGACGACGCCGACAAAGACCGCATCATCCGGTCTATCCGGAAGGGCAAAAAGAATGTCAACGTGGACATCCAGCGATTCAAAGGTCTCGGCGAAATGATGCCGCAGACGCTGAACGAGACGACGCTCGACCCGGACAAGAGGCGCCTGCTGCAGGTGAAGATCAACGACGAGGATCGTCTGGATACGGAGCAGACGATCACCAATCTAATGGGGAAGGACTCGACGGCGCGTTTTGAGTTCATCATGACGCATGCCGGCGACGTGGAAGAGCTCGACCTCTAGACGTCCGTCCGCGGCGCGGTGCGACGTCGTGCCGTAAGCAGAATTCCGCTCACGACCAGAACTCCGCCAAGGATCGAGACTGGATCTGGGATTTCGGCGAAGAAGAGGAATCCCCACAAGGCCGCGAAGAGAATCTGGACATAGCTCACGGAGGTTGCGCGACCTGCAGGCTCCTTGTGGAGTCCTCGCGTGAGGAAGATCTGCGCGATCTGAGTGAGCAGGCCGATGCCCAGGAGCATGAGCCATTCCATCGGTGTGGGCCACACGGCGACGGGCGCCATGATGGGGATGCAGGCGGGCACCGAGATCAGTGGGAAGTAAAACACCACGACCAGGGGGTGCTCCGTCTCTCGCAGCTTGCGGACGGTGGTGTAGGCGAGGCCGGCAAACACAGCGCCGAGCAGGGCCACGGAGACCGCGACGATATCCAACTCTTCTGCCGCGCTACCGAACAAGAAGGACGGCTGCGCGATGAGGGTTACGCCGACTAGACTCAGCGCGATCGAGATCACCACGACGAGACTCAACCGCTCTCGAATGAAGAGAGCGGCAAACAGGGCCGTGAAGATCGGATTGGTGAACTGGATCACCGTGACCTCCGCCAGGGGAAGCCGTGGAATCGCGTAAAAGAAGGCCAGCAGACCGGCGAATCCGACGATGCCGCGAAGCGCGAGCAGGCCCTTGCGGATGCCCCATGGGTCGATGCCTGCACGGCGGAGCATCAGCCACGAGAGCACCAGGGATACGACGCTCCGTCCCATGACGAGCTCGGAGCTCGGAAGGCGCTGACCGGCGACCTTTACCAGAAGGCTCATCAAGCTGAAGAAGAAGGCGGCCAGGACCATATCCTGGAGCCCTCCGGAGGAGCGACCGATTGGGCTACCCGGGACCGATGCGAAATCGCTCACGGGCCGGGTGGCCGTGAACGGCCGACTAGCCTGTCTGTGACGCGGGGAGAGTCACATCGTCCATGTCCTTGTGCATCTCGTAACATGCTCGCGGCGTATTGTACGAAAGTTCTGCTCCGAAACCCTTAGCTTTTCAGGGCTTCGAGTTCGGCCGGCAGCGGCACCACTTCGTCAGCGACCGTATGTTCTTCCGCCCGATTACGACCTTAGTAGCCGTCGCTGTGTGCGCTCTTTCTCTCGTGCCGGTCGCGTGTGCACAGGATATCGATTCGCTCCGACTGCGCGCGGATCGGCACCTCAATGCCGGCGAGTATGCCGATGCGCGGCGTCTCTACGAACGCGTGCTCGAGGCAGATCCGGAGCATGTGTCGGCGCTCGATTTTGCACGCACTTTTCTTCTTACGGGGGGACATCGTGAGGGGCTGGAGGCCGTTGATCGGCTCCTTCAGGTTCGGCCCCGGGCTCCGTATCTGCTTCAGGCCAGGGGTCGGCTGCTTCGTGCGGAGGGAAGACTCGATGAGGCGGCGACGGCTTTTACGGCTGCGGTCGAGCACCGAAACGGTGCGCTTTCAGGTCTCGTCGATCTAGCCGAGATGTGGGAGCTCTCCGGCCGAGAAAGTGGCGCCCGGCAGCTTCTAGCGGCTGCGTTCGAGCCATTCGTGAGTGGTTCGGCACGTACGGTGGTCGATCTCCGTGCGGCCGCGAGTGCCGCTATACACTTTGGACGGTTCAGGGATGCCAACGAGGCGTATCGGCTTGCCCACGAACTCGATCCATCCAGCGTCGAGACCCTCTACCAGTGGGCTGAATTGTTTCGGTCGAAGTACAACGACGCGGATGCGAGGAGAACGTATGAGGAGGCCCTCCAGCGCGATCCGCGACACGCGCCGTCGCTGGTCGGCCTCGCGCTCTCGACGCACGATTTCGAGCGAAGCGAGGAGCTGGCGCAACGCGCACTGGAGTCGAATCCTCAGTATGCTCCGGCGCTGAACGTCCTGGCCGGTATCAGGATACTGGATGGACACTTCGATGAGGCCGCGGCCGCGGTCCGGAGAGCCCTTGCGGCCGATCCGAACAACCTCGAATCGCTCGGACATCTCGCGTCCATCTACCTTCTAACGGGGGATAGCACGGCGTACATCGAAACCGAGCGACGCGCGCTTGCGCGCAATGCGCACGCAGGAGCTTTCTATCGGGCGGCCGCGGAGAATGCGACGCACCGTTTTCGCTACGGTATAGCGGCCACACTCCTGGAGCGTTCCGTCAGGTCCGATCCGACCGATGCACGCGCGCGTGCGGATCTCGGTACCGCACAGTTCAGACTCGGCCTTATCGACGAGGCTCGTCGGAATCTGGCGCAGGCCTTTGAGCTGGATCCCTTCAACCTATTTGCCTCCAACTCACTGACTCTTCTGGATGACTACGAGAACTTCGCACGGCTGCGAAGCCCGCGATTCGAGGTGGTTATCCATGAAAGCGAGAGCGACGTGCTCGGGCCGCTTGTCCTGGCTTTGGCCGAGGAGGCGTACGCTGCGCTTCGAGAGAGATATCCCTATGATCCGGATGGGCCGATTCGAATCGAGGCGTTCAACAATGGTGATGACTTCGCCGTGCGCATCGCCGGGGTGCCGCATCGCGGCCTCCTGGGAGTCAGCTTCGGAGATGTGCTGGCGCTGAACACGCCCGCGGCTCAGGAAGAAGGTGGGTACAACTGGGCCCGGACGCTCTGGCACGAGATCGCCCACACAATGGCCCTGGGCGTATCCGATCACCATGTACCGAGATGGTTCACGGAAGGGCTCTCCGTCTATGAGGAAGCGCGTGCTCGGCAGGAATGGGCGCGTGATATGGAGCTCACCTTTCTGTCGGCGTTCGCCTCCGGCCTGCTGCTTCCACTCTCGGAGATCGAGCGGGGCTTTACCCGGCCGCAGTTTCCCGGGCAAGTCATCCTGTCCTACTATCACGCCGGGCAGTTCATCCAGTACCTCGCGGATGAATTCGGATTCGATGCCGTGCGAGCGGCGCTCGAGGCCTACCGAGGCGGTGCCGGCAACGAAGAGGCCATTCGGGCGGCTACGGGTGAGACCATCGAAGAGGTCGATCGGCGATTCCGCCAGTCCGTCGAGGCCCGGCACGGCCGCCTGAGCCGGGCGCTGGAGGGAATGCCCGATGCCCTTGGAAACGAAGGCGCCGAAGTAGAGTCCATTTCGAACGCACGCGGTCCGTTCTTCGGCCGGCTTGACGAGGCCCAGGCGTCGCTCTCCTCCGGCGACGTCGAGGCGGCCGAGCAAGCCTACACGGAAGCGCTCGCGATGTATCCGGAATATGTGGGACCCGGAAATGCCTATCAGGGACTGGCCGACATCTACCGTGCAAAGGGAGATGCCGAGGCCCTCCAGGAAGTACTCGAAGGGTTCGTGGCGCGTGCCGAGTCCGCTCATAGCGAGCTCCTCGAGCTGGCCAACATTTTGGAGGCCCGTCAGGAAGCGGATCGCGCCGCTGCGCTGAGGGAACGTTCGCTCGAAGTCGACCCGTACGCATCAGAGGTCCGGCGAAGGCTGGCCGACTATTACGAGGCGACGGGCCGCTTCGAGGCTGCGATTCGACATCGGAGGGCCGAGGTGTCGCTGGATCCGGCCGATCGGGCCGGCGCGCTTTTCAGGCTCGCCCGTGCGCTAAACGCCGGTGGGATCCGTGACGAGGCCCGGCGGGCTGTGCTGCAATCCCTGGAGGCCGCTCCAGACTATCGAGATGCGCAGAAATTGCTATTGAGAATCGTTGACAGCTGAACTCATGAATTCGATCCGTGTGCTCCGGCCGTCGACGGCGTAGAACGCACGGGGATTTACATGCACCCATCCTGAATAAACGTACCATATCGTCGCCGTCGATCACCCTCCTGGCGAAACCCATGCATACCGAAGGCGCGTCCCGCGTCTTCGGGTTGCTGGTGCTGATCGTTGCGCTAGCGACTCCGGCCGTTCGGGCTCAGGACGATCATGGATTTCGCTTCGTTCGGATCAAGTACGGCGAGGAAGTGGGATGGGGTGGCCGTGGCGGCGAGCCGTGGAGTCACGACTATCCGCGCGCCGAGCTTCATCTCTACGAAGCCCTCGAGCGCACCACGCAGGTTTTCGTAGAGGGGCCGCCGCTGGTTCTTACGCTGTCGGACGAGCGCATCTTCGAATATCCCGTTCTGTACCTCTGTGAGCCGGGCTATTGGTCGATGGATGAGGACGAGCTGTCCAACCTCAAGGAATACCTGAACCGAGGCGGATTCATTCTTTTCGATGACTTCCGTGGCGAGCGTGAGTTGAACCAATTGTTGAGCGAGTTGCAAAGGCTCTATCCGGATCGCGAGCCCGTAGAGCTGCCGGAGGATCACTTCATCTGGACCATCTACTACGACATCGATCCGGTCGCGGCGCCATCGCTGGTTAGCGGCCGATTCGGGTTTGGAGGCACGTTCGAGGACCGGTATTTCGCCCTGTTCGATGACGATGGCCGGATGATGGCGCTCATCCTTTATAACCAGGACATCGGCGACGGCTGGGAGTGGCCCGAGTACAATCTTCAGCAGGCATCCACGACGGCCTTCCAGATGGGCATCAACTTCATCCTGTATGCGCTCACTCACTGACGACACAAGTATCGTCCGTCACCACGACACGGAGTAATGAAATGGCAGAACCCCCGCAGGACCGACAGAACGGTGAGCTCCACGAGGCATCCGAAATCCTCGAACGAATTCGGGAGGCGCGTGGCACCATCCTCCAGCAGCTTCGGCGGCGCATCGTCGGTCAGGCCGATGTCATCGATCAGGTGCTCATCTCGCTGTTCGCCGGCGGACACTGCCTGATTACGGGTGTTCCGGGTCTCGCGAAGACGCTGCTCATCAAGTCGCTGGGTGAAATACTCGACCTCACCTACAAGCGCATCCAGTTTACGCCCGACCTGATGCCGTCCGACATCACGGGGATAGACATCATCGAGGAGGATCGGGCGACTGGAAGCCGCGAAATCCGCTTCGTGCGTGGGCCGATCTTCGCCAACATCATCCTGGCCGATGAGATCAATCGGACGCCGCCGAAGACGCAGGCCGCGCTGCTCGAGGCCATGCAGGAGTATCAGGTGACGGCGGGGGGCGAGCTGATGCCGCTGGCCCGGCCCTTCTTCGTGCTGGCCACGCAAAACCCGATCGAGCTCGAGGGGACCTACCCGCTTCCGGAGGCGCAGCTCGACCGCTTCATGTTCAACATCGTGATCGACTATCTGTCGGCGGATGACGAACTGGCCGTAGCGCTCAGCACGACATCGAGCGAGCAGGAGCCGCTGGAACGTGTCCTCACGGGTGCGGACATACTGACGTTCCAGCGCGCGGTGAAGAAGGTGTACGTGCCCGAGCACGTCGGGCGGTTCGCCGTCGAGCTGGTCCGCCGAACGAGGCCCGGAGAGGAGGACGCCCCGGACTACGTCAGGGAGTGGGTCAGCTGGGGAGCCGGGCTGAGGGCGACGCAATACCTGCTGCTCGGCGCGAAGGTCAGGGCCGTCTTCTACGATCGCTACAACGTCGCCGTCGAAGACATTCGGGCGCTTGCCCACCCCGTGCTGCGCCATCGCGTCCTCACGAACTTCTACGCCGAATCCGAGAAGGTGACGGTGGAGGACATCGTGACCCGCCTCCTCGAGGATGTGCAGGAGCCGGTCTCCGGCCTGGCGCGATAGAGGCCCGGAGGCTCCCCGAAACCGAACGCCATTCGACTCGACGCATGCCCGAAACGCGCTTCATAGATCCGGCCGTCCTCTCCCGCATCTCGACCATGGAGCTCCGGGCGCGCTCGGTCGTCGAGGGCTTCATCACGGGGCTGCACAGGAGCCCCTACAAGGGCTTCTCGGTCGAATTCATGTCGTACCGGCCATATGTCCCGGGCGACAACCTCATGCACGTCGACTGGAAGCTTTATGCCCGTACGGACCGGACGTACGTGAAGGAGTTCGAGGATGAAACGAACACGGCGCTACACATCCTGCTCGATGTGAGCCGCTCCATGGACTACGGCTCCGGGGAGGTCACGAAGCGGACGTACGGTTCCTATCTTGCTGCATCGCTCGCCTATCTCGTCATCCGACAGCGAGATTCCGTAGGGATCACCTTCTTCGACGACGATGTGCGAGAGCATGTCCCGGCCCGCAGCACGACGTCGCATCTGCACACGATCCTGCAGTTTCTGGAGAATGTGCCATCGGGCGGGCGCACGGCGATCGGAAAGCCCCTTCACGCCCTCGCCGAGCAGCGTCGCCGGCGCGGCTTCATCGTGCTCATATCGGATCTATTGGATGATGTCGATGCCATCATCGAGGGGCTACGACACTTCCGCTACCAGGGACACGATGTGATGGTGTTTCACGTCCTCGATCCGCAAGAGCTGCGATTCGAGTTCGACGACCTGGTAGAGTTGGAGGATATGGAGACGGGCGAGAGGCTGCTGCTTTCTCCGGAGGCGGCGCGCGAAGCCTATTTGTCTGCCGTCGAAACGTTTACGTTAGATCTGAAGAAGCGATGTGGTCGAATGGGAATCGACTACGAGCTGATGAGCACGGATCGCCCGCTGGATTTCGCCCTTTTTGAATATCTCGCCGCACGTTCCCGACGCTTCTGACGCCCGTGTCGTTCATAAACCCCATATTTCTCTTCGCAATGGCGGCGGCGGTCATCCCGATCGCCATTCACCTCGTGCGAAGAATGAAGGCGCGGACCGTACCGTTCAGCTCGCTGTTGTTCCTGAAGGCCACTCCGTACGAACTGGTGCGCAAGCGGCGACTTCGCGATCGCCTGCTGATGGCGCTTCGCTGTTCGCTGCTCGTGCTGCTGGCGCTCGTGTTCGCGCGGCCATTTGTCCCGGCCGACAAGATTCCGCTGGTGAGTTCGCGGGAGAACGAGTCGATCGTGCTTCTCGTCGACCGATCCTTCAGCATGCGGTATGGCGACCATTTCGAGCGGGCTGTGGCATTGGCGCGCGATCGGATCGACAGGGCGTCGGATGCCGACGAGATCACCGTGGTGGCCTTCGACGACCGCGTGCAGGTGCTCGGTGAGGCGGCGACAGGCCGACTGGCCGCGGCGGCGGCGCTCGCCACCATCGAACCGGGATACAGGGCGACAGACTACTTCCCGGTGCTGCAGAGGGCGGAGGAGATCCTGCAGGATGCCCGGCACCCGCGACGGGTGATCGCACTGTTTTCCGATCTCCAGGATGCCGGATGGAGCCGCTCACTGGAGGACTGGGAGTTCCAGGAGGGGATCGTCTTCGAGCCGATGCCCATCGAGCTCGGCGAAGTGGCGAACGGGTATGTCGAGGCCTTCGAGCAGAATACCCGAATGCTGGGCGGGCGTGGCGTGGCGCGCTTCGACGCCCGCATCGGAGGGGCGGTTGAACATCCAACCGACGTAGTGCTCGAGCTCGACGGTATGGAAGCCGCACGCGAGGTGCTCGAGTCCGGGCGCACGAATGTCAGCTTTCAGCACGCATACTCTCGAACAGGCTTTTTTCAAGGAGTACTTCGCCTGCCCGGCGACCCTCTTACTGCGGACGATCTGTTCTTCTTTACGGATCATTTTCGAGGCCGGCCGCAGATTCTGATCGTGGACCCGAGCGGAAGCGGATGGACGAGCGACGCCTTCTTCCTCCGGCATGCCTTCGATCTGGGGGATGCCGCTCGGTATGAGGTCAGCCAATCCACGAGCTTCACGAGCCTGGCCGGCGTAGACATCCTCTTCCTGAGCCTGAATGGAGCCCTCACGGAGGCGCAGACTGGCGCCCTGCAGCGCTTTGTCGACGAGGGAGGCGGCGCCATCCTGTCCGTTGCGCCCGGCGCCGACCCGAGCCGCGTTTCGGAGGCCCTCGCCGCGCTCGGGATCGGCCGCATCGAAGGCATCGTCGACGCGCGCCGCGAGCTCGGATACGAGGCCATCATCGGGGAGGTCGATCTGCGCCATGCGATCTTCCAGCCGTTCGGAAGTAACGAAACAAGCGCCATCTTGAGGCCCCGGTTTCGGCGCTTCGCTCGCCTGAATCCGGCGGCGGATGTGCGTGTCCTCGGCCGATTCGACAGCGGAGATCCTTTTCTCGTGCAGCGGGAGCGGGGACGCGGGCGCATCATGTTTCACGCCTCGACCTTCGGGACGGCCTGGACCGACATGCCGCTGGACGAGATGTACGTGCCGTTTCTGTACGAGCTCGTGGGATTCGCGCGCCGCGCCGCCGGCGAGCGCCGAAACTTCACCATCGGAGAGTCGGTCCCCATCGCGGGACGCCCGGGCGGATCGGTCGAGGTCCGCACACCCGACGGCCGCATCTATTCGGTCGACGTGGATGCAGATGGCCGCGGCCGGTTCGATCGAACGGACATCCCGGGGCACTACCGGGCCTCTGGTGCGGGCGGTCCGGAGTTCTTTTCCGTGAATGTCGACCCGCGAGAGTCGGTGCTGGACTTTCGATCGGCGGAGGACGTCTACGCGGCGGTGATGCCGCGGCCGAGCGACACGCCTGTCACGCCGGAACAGGCCGTTGCCGCAGTTCAATCGGAGGAGCGCAATCAGAAGATGTGGAAGTGGCTGCTGCTGGTCGTGATCGCCCTCTTCGGGATGGAGACGTATCTGGCGAATCGTCCCGTGGATGATCGCCGCACCCCGAATGGTTCTCGATCGAAGAGCGCAGGAAAGGGCGGACGACGTTGGACAGGTATCACGATGCCGTACCGGCGGAGCCTATCAACACAGCCGAGCGAGGTCGGAGATGAGGTATAGCGAAGAGCGCATTCAGGCCACGATCCGTGACGTGCGGATGCAGTGGCGCCGCCGAACGCTCCTTACGGGGGGGATCTGGTTGATCGCGTTCCTCGTCGCGGTGGCGGTCGGGTTGATGTTTCTCGATCGATTCATCGGAGCATCGCCCTCCATTCTGCTCGCCTGGTGTGCGCTCGGCGGGCTTGGTGCGCTCGTCGTGGCCGCTCTGTTCATCGTCAGGCCGCTCCTCCGGCGGCCGTCGGATCGACAGATCGCCCTTCTCATCGAAGAGGCCCGGCCGGAGCTGGAGGACCGCCTGATCAGCGCCGTGGAGCTCAACGATCCGAAGGCCCGGCGACAGGCGCACGCGGAGCTCGCCGAACGGCTGATCGATGATGCGGCTCATCGCGCGCGTTCCCTCGCGATAGGGGCCGTCATCGACCGGCAGAAAGAGAAGGTGCTCGTGGGCGCCGGTGCCCTCGGCCTGGTCTTCCTCCTTGCGGCAGGTCTACTCTCCTTCGACCGCCTCCAGTTGTCGCTTCGTGGCGCCTCGCTGTCAGGATTGGTGCCTGTCGAACGGCCCTACATGAGCGTCGAACCCGGCAGCATCGAAATCGAGCAGGGCGATTCGCAGGACATCGTCGCCACGCTGCGCGATGAAAGCGACGCGGACGCCGTCATTTCCTACCGAACGGCAAACGGCGAGTGGCGACAGGGCGTGATGCGACGCGCCGTAGACGAACCCGCCTTCCTGTTCGAGTTCGTGGATGTACAGGATCCCCTCTCGTATTTCGTCGAGCACGAAGGGCATCGGTCGGATGTCTACGAGATTTCGCTCTACACCTATCCGGCGGTCGAACGCATCGACCTCACATACACCTACCCGAACTATACCGGGCAGCCTTCCCGGCGTGAGGAAGGAGCTGGAGATATCCATGGATTGAAGGGGGCCCTGGTCACTGTGGACGTTCGAGCGAATGAGGTGACGAAGCGCGCCGAGCTGGTTCTGTCGGGCGGCGATCGCCTCGAGCTCGAGCGCAGCGAAGCCGGCACTTTCCGGGGGCACCTTAGGCTGCAGGAGCCGGGCACCTATCAGGTCTTGCTGCACGATGATGCCGGCAAATCGAACCGATTTCCTGAGGAGTACCGGATCACGCCCACTGACGACGAGCGGCCCTACATCACCATCATCAATCCGCAGCGCGATGTGCGGGCCAATGCCATCGAGGAGGTCCTCGTGACGGCTCGCGTACAGGATGATTTCGGCGTGGAGGCCGTGCGACTTCGCTTCGCCGTCAACTCGGGCGAGGAGCAGGAGGTGTCGTTGATGCCGGCCGAGGCCCGCCGAACGGACGTGGAGGGGGAGCATCTCTTCTTCCTCGAAGACTTCGCGCTGCAGCCTGGCGATGTAATCTCCTATTATATCGAGGCGGAGGATGCGTTTCACGAAAGCCCCGAGATGACCGACATGTACTTCATCGAGGTAATGCCCTTCGATCAGGAGTATCGCCAGGTGTCGGCGATGGGCGGGATGGGCGGAGGGCCAAGCGCGACGGTGCTGAGCCAGCAAGAGATCATCGCGGCGACCTGGAAGCTGTTCCGGGAGAGGGTGGAGATGTCGCCGGATGAGTACGACACATCGCGCCGCGCGCTTGCCCGTGCGCAGGAGAATCTGAGGCAGAGCATCGATGAACGACTTGGCCGGACGGCATTCTCGATCGAGCTTCAACAGGATGAGAACGGCCGACGCGTCGCCGAGATGTTACGCCAGGCCGTGCGCGCTATGTCAAGGGCGGTCGATGAACTCGAAAAGGATCGACTTCGCGAGGCGCTCGGACCGGAGCGCGAGGCGTTGAACTTCCTGCTTCGGGTGGAGGCGCTGAATCAGGAGCGCCGGATTGCGCTCAACAGGGGCGGAAGCCCGGGGGGCGGCGGATCGGCCACGGAGGAGCGGATGACGGAGTTGATGGATCTCGAGCTCGACATCTCGAAGGACAAATACGAGATGCTGCCGGAGTCATCGCAGCGACGTGGAGGTGGGGAGGCGGACGAGTCCCTGCAGAAGCTGCGAGAGCTCGCCCGGCGCCAGCAAAACCTTGCCAACGAGAGCCGGAATCGCGTGACGGGTGAGGACCGGCGCCGGCAGGTGGAGCGGCTTCAGCGCGAGCAGAATGAGCTGCGTCGCGAGGCCCAGGCACTGGCCCGCCGGCTCGAGCAATCGGCCCGCGCCGAGGGGTCATCCGGCGAGCAGTCTTCCGAGTCCATGGAACGCATCATGCGGAACATGCAGGAGGCCGAGGAGGCGTTGAGATCCGGGGATGCCCAGCGGGCGAGTGCTCGACAGCAGCAGGCCCTCAACGAACTCCAACGAATGGCCGAAAACTATCGGCGCACGGCGCGCCAGGGCGATCGGCAGCAGCTGGAGGCGATGCGCCGGGCCTTCGACGATGTACGCGACAACGAGGCGCGCCTGGAACGTGAGCTGGAGCGTGCGGCCGAGGGCCAGACCCCTCCCGGCGCTGTCCGCGAGGATCTTTTGAAGCGCCGGCAGGCGGCCCGTGAGGCGATGGAGCGGATACAGGACGATGCCGAAGCGCTCGCCGGGGCCGGCGGCCGCGAGCCCGAGCTGGACGCTGCGCTCCGAAACCTGACCCAGGCCCTGCGCCGCGAGGCCATCGATGAACAGATGCAGGGCTCCGAGGAAGCGATTCGGAGAGGCTGGCTCGACAATGCCCGCCGCCGCCAGGAGGGCATCGTGCAGGCCATCGAACGACTCGAGGAGCCGATGGGGCGCGTATCGGATCAATTGCCCGTCACGGACGAAGAGCGCCTCGCGCGGGCGTTGAGCGATGTGCGGCAGTTGGAGGAAGAACTCCAATCTCTGGAGAACGAGATGCGGGGCCGGTCCGACTCGAGAGGCGATGGTGATGCGCGGGCTGACGACGCAGACAGGAATGGCGATGCGCGGGTTGAAGGGTCCAGTGGAGATCGCGCGTCCCGCGCGGACGAAGCTAGACGACGAGCGCAGCTGGACCGCATCCGTGATCGTTTGCAGCAGCTTCGCCGCAATCTGGGTGATGTGCCGGCCCTGAACAATCTGGACAGCGCCGTTTCTTATGCCGAGCATCAGGGCGTCTCGCTGGTCGGCGAAGCGGCAGAAGCCTTCTTCGACGAACGCATCTTCGCGCCCCTCTCGCAGCTGGAGGGTACGCTTAGTGCGGGCCTCGATCAATTAGCCATGGAGCGCAAGCTGTTTGGGAGCCGGCCCGCTGACGTGCCGCCCGAGTATCGGGATATTGTCGAACGCTATTACGAGGCGCTCTCGAAGTCCGCCCGATAGGCGATCAGGTGCCGCATGTTCGAGAAGCTCTTTAAATTCGATCCCGTCAACTACTCCGAGGGATCGGTCCGTCTGCTCGAGACCTCCGGGCCGATCCTCTTCGTCATCGTTCTCGTGGCGGGACTCGTTGGCCTGATGATCGTCTATCGGCGCACGGACCGATTCGCCTCGCGCTCGGAGGCGGCGACGTCGTTCGCCTTGCGCAGCGTCATCCTGCTCCTCCTCGCGCTTCCGCTTCTCGAGCCCATCCTGGCCATGCCGGATGTCGTCCCGGACGAGAATTTCGTAGCCGTCCTCGTGGATGCGTCGGCCAGTATGAACATCCAGGACGCCGACGATGAGCGAACGCGCCTGGAGGTCGCGGGAGATCTGCTGGGGCGCGGCCCTGCATCGCTCGTTCCCGCACTCGAAGAGTACTTCAAGGTGCGCTTTTACACGTTCGGAGGAGAGGCGCGCCGTGTCGACAGCGCCCTGGTCGCGGATGCCGGTGAGCACGAGACCAACATTACCGTGGCATTGGAGCGCGTCATCGACGATTTCCGTGGGCTGCCCCTCGCCGGCGTCGTGATGCTGACGGACGGTGGCGACAACAGCACCGGCGTGCCCCTGAATGGTGCAGAGGTCCTGGGCGGCCAGGGCATCCCGCTCCACATTATCGGCATCGGAAATTCGGAAGCCTCCTCCGACCGGGAAGTGCTGGAAGCCGTCGCCACGCGTGGAGTCGAGGTCTCGACGGCCGCCGAGATCGACGTGAAGGCTCGCTCATGGCAGGATGAGAAGGGACCCGTTGAGGTGCAGCTGCTTCGCGGCGGCGAGATCGTCCACTCCGAGCGGGTAGAGCTCAAGGGTGAGGGCCGCATCGACCAGTTCACGTTGACCTATGAGCCCCGGGGCACGGAGGCCGCCGAGTACCTGTTGCGCATCGAGGAAGCGCCTGGTGAGCGAAATACCCAGAACAATACCTCACACGTGCTCATCGATCCGCGCGCGGACACGCTCAGGGTGCTCTACATCGATGGACATCCCCGGCGCGAGTACAAATTTACGCGGCGAGCTCTCGTGGATGATGCCGTCGTGGACATCGCGTCCATTCTGCGGACGGGCACCGGTAAGTTCTATCGCCAGGGTGTGCGGAGGGCGGACGAGCTCGCCGGCGGCTTCCCGGCTGATGAACCCGAGCTGTTCGCGTACGATGCGCTACTGCTGGGTGACGTCGAGGCCTCTCAATTCTCCATCGAACAGCTCAACATGATCGAGCGATTCGTTCGCGTCCGGGGAGGAGGCTTCGCCATGTTGGGCGGACGACTTTCTTTTGCAGAGGGCGGTTATTGGGACAATCCGATCGCGGACCTTCTTCCCGTCCAGCTCGATCCGAACCGTCGGAGCATCCTGGCTCCGGAGATCTCGGAGGGCGAGGAGGAAGGGTTCCTGTTTCGGCCGACCGGCGCCGGCCTCGAAAGTCCCATTCTGCGGCTCGCATCATCCCTCGACGTATCCCGTGCTCTGTGGGAAGAGATGCCCCGTCTAATGAGCATCAACTATGCCGGGGCCGTGAAGCCGGGTGCAAGCGTTCTGGCTGAGATGCGCGATGGCGACACCTCCGAGCCGATCCTTGTGGTGCAGCGTTACGGTCGCGGTCGCACGGCTGCGCTCATGACGGCGAGCACCTGGCGCTGGCAGATGCTTCTGGATGCAGAGGATCAGCGGCACGAGCGATTCTGGCGGCAGTTCGTGCGCTGGCTAGGGGCGTCGGCACCGCGCTCCGTGAATCTGCAGCTCGAGAAGGGACGGTATGCGCCGGGCGAGGAGGTTCGACTTCGCGCCGAGGTCTACGATGATGCTTTCCGGCCGATCGATCAGGCGGACGTACGCGTGCGCGTGACGGGCCCCGGAGGCTCCGAGAGGGAAGTGGGCCTGCGTCCCGACCTGGGTCAACCCGGCATCTATAATGCCGTTATTGCAAGTACGGACGAAGGCCTTCATCACATCGAGGCGGAGGCCGTCTTTGGCGGCGAGTCTCTGGGTACAAGATCACAGAGCTTTCTCGTGCGGCCATCCAACAAGGAATACACGGATGCCGTTCTGAAACGGTCGCTCCTCGAACATCTCGCAGAAACCTCGGGAGGGCGCTATTACGAACCCTCCGACGCTCAGGCCGTGGCCGAAAATGTTCGGAGCCGGCGCACGAGCTCATCGATCTTCCGCGTGGAATACCTGTGGGATATGCCGTTCATGTTTGCGATGGCGCTGCTCCTCTGGTCGGGCGAGTGGATGTGGAGGCGAAGCAAGGGGCTGCCATGAGAGCTCTCAGGTCGCCGTTCATCCTGATCGTGACCGCCATCGGGGCAATGATGCTGCCGACCGGCGCCGGCGCGCAGTCGACCGGAGCGGCACGTGGCCCCGGAGCGAATGGCGCGGAGCGATATGCCCTGATCATCGGCGGGTTGGGCGGAACGCCGGAGTACACACAGAAATTCGCGACCTACTTGAGCGAGACGCGCTCGCTGCTCATCAATCGCTTCGGATTTGCGGCGGATCGAGTCCGCGTACTCGCCGAGGCAGGGCTGGCCGATCGCGATTTCGTGGATGGCACCTCGTCGGCCGAGAACATCCGAGAGCACATCGAGGAGCTCGGCCGTTCCGTTCGCCCCGACGATCAGGTGTTCATCCTCCTCTTCGGGCATGGATCCTTCGACGGATCCAATGCCGCGTTGAACATCCCGCGCCGCGACCTTGCCGACGCGGAGTACGGCGAGTTGCTGGATGGAATCGAGGGCGGCCGCGTCATCTTCATCAACACGAGTAGCGCCAGTGGCCCGTTCGCCGGTGTTCTGGCCGGTCCGAACCGGATCG
Organism: uncultured Rhodothermales bacterium; assembly: GCA_965651265.1. GTDB lineage: Bacteria > Bacteroidota > Rhodothermia > Rhodothermales > VXPQ01 > CBFGRV01. The sequence goes on along the minus strand of CBFGRV010000014.1, from coordinate 54,469 downwards.
TGATCACGGCGACGGCCACGGGCACCGAACGAGACGAGACGCGCTTTCCGCAGTACCTGATCGAGGCGCTCCGTTCGCCTGATGCGGATCTCGACAAGAACGGCGCGCTGTCGGTCCGTGAGGCATTCGTTTACGCTTCGCGCCAAACCGCGCGATCGTACGAGACGGCGGGCCTGATCGTCACCGAGCATGCCCTCCTCGAGGACAATGGGGACGGCAACCCCTCCCGCCTGGAGCAGGTTGAGAGCGAGGCGGATGGGCATCTTGCTGCCATGACGTACTTCCGGCCGGCTGATGATCGCGCCATCGCCTCGGCCGAGCAGCAACCGGTCATCCGCCGGATCCGGGAGCTCGAGCAGGCGATCGCCGAGCTCAAGAGCCGCAAGGCACAACTCCCCGAGGATCGCTACTACGACGAGCTCGAGGTCCTATTCGTGCAGCTCGCTCGCCTCAACGACGAATTGGAACGGAACTGACCGGCTCGATCAGCCGGCTCTGCGTTGCGGATGACTCTGCGCATCGTCTCATCCCGTCTCAGTGGCTCAGTGCCCAGACGATGAAGTTGATGGCCATCTGAAAACTCACGGTCGATGCGTTGGCCAGGTTGTATTCGGGCCATTCCCAGCCGTCACCGATGTCCTGATTGTAGCACACGATCATCACCAGGCGGCCCTTATCATCGAAGATCCCGAAGTACGTGTCGTCGTCCGAATCCAACCATGGCGTCTGGCCGGTCTCGATCTTCGTGGATACCGCGGCCAGCGGATCGATGTCGTAGTAGATGCTCCAGATCGGATGGTCGTTTGGAAGCTCCTCGGGCTCGCGATCCGGAAAGATGCGCTTCAGGATGCGGTAGAAATTCTCCCACTCCCGTCCGAAGGTCCCGCCTCCGGCATCATGAAAATCATCGATGATGATGAACCCACCGCGGTCCAGATAGGTGCGCAGATTCTCGATTTCCTCCTCGGAGGCATCCCAGTATCCGGGCTCGCACAGGTATAGGACGGGATAGTCGAAGATGCGCTGGTCCGTGAGATCCAGCACGATGGGCGGTCCCTCGAGGTAGATGCCCGTCGTCCGCTCGAGGGCTTCGTAGAGATGCTGTTCAGCGCGCGGATAATCGTACGCCCAGGTGCGCCCATTCCACCGGCCGATGCTCTGATAGCGAATGCGAACGAAACGGAAGCCCATGTCGTCGGGTCCGGGGTATGTCGCACTCACCGGCTCCAATCGTGGTATCCGGGCGTCCGGACGCGGCCCGATGTCGGAGAATGGCAGCCCACTGACGACCATCGGGCCAACAAGAAGAAGGGAGAAAATCCAGAGAGGCGCCGTCACGACCGTTCACCATCTTCATCGCCTCAAGGTACGCACTGGCGGCGCGGGAAGTGCCTACGGTAGGCCCGCGGGGACTCGAACCCCGAACCCGCTGATTAAGAGTCAGCTGCTCTGCCAGTTGAGCTACGGGCCTATGTGATCCGCGAGAGCGCTCGAGCTTGCATGCTCGACGTCCACAGACAAAAATTTACGACGCCGGAGACCTTTCGTTCTGCGAAACTACTGTTGAGGCAAGCGAGGCCAGCGCCACACCGACGCGCGCGACGCCAACCATCACACCGGAACTAACGATCCTGGCTGTATCCCGGCACGTCACGTCCGTGTCCACGCCAGACGGCATCCGCGTTTCCACCTTCGCCGCGATCGCGTTTCGATGCATCAGCCCCCTCCCCGAAACCGGCCGTTCCGGATGGCTGCTCATCGAAACGTCTCGCCGCTCCGAACCCGCTCATCGAGCTGAACGCACCGCCGAACATCATCTGCATCGTGCCTCGCTCCATCGCGCCCCGAATCCGGCGATCCAGCATGCGGCGCACAACGGCGCGCGAGACAGGAAAAAGACCAATGAATCCCGCCAGGTCACTGAGAACTCCCGGTGTGATCAGGAGAGCACCCGAGACGAGGATGATCACGCCATCCAGCAGCTCCTGTCCCGGAAGCTCGCCCGACTGCAGGCGTGCGTTGAATCGCCGCCAGACTCCTAGTCCCTCGCGCCTGGTCATGTAGCTTCCGATCAGTGCCGTTAGCACAACAATCCCAATCGTCGGCCAGTATCCGATGTATCGCCCCAGCTGGATGAGCAGCGCGAGCTCCACAATCGGCGCGATAAGAAATAGGGCAAGTAGACGTCCAAACATGCTCTTCGGCAAACGAACCGGAGATCTCGACCGTGATCTCACGAACGGCCCTAAATGGGCACGGTTGCCGCGTATGGCCGATATTCCCCGGGGACTCGCTTGGGGTTGCCACAAAATAACCTCAGACCTCGCCGATTCTCGCATCGGGAAGCCGGGTTTTCTATCTTCATCGCCGTCCTCGGATCCGGAATGCGCCGGGGCCGAACCAGGTCGCAGCGGCCGGACACCACTCGAACAGCGGATATCCTCGAGACGCTCCACGAGCGAAAGCATCGATAGGTCTACATTCACATGCTGCAGGAGGCTGAAGCAGGAAAAAGGCTTGCGCGTGACATGCGACGCATTCGCGAAGCGCGCAATCTGACCGTCGACGATCTCCATCACGAGACGAAGATCCCGCTTGGTCTCATCCAGGCCTTCGAGGATACCGGCCTTTTCGACCACCCGCAGTTCAATCGCGTTTACCTACGATCCTTCATGCGCACCTATGCGCAAGTGGTCGGCGTGGATGCGGATCTCGCGCTGGAGGCGCTGGAGGAGGCCCTCGCCGGTCGCTACTCGGATGCGCTCGCGGCGGAATACCTTGGCGAGGGTGCTGAGACCGCGGCTTCAGATGCGGAGGTTGCGGAGGGTGGAGAAGCCACGGAATCGGGCGACGACGCCGCGAAGGTCGGGGAGAGGCCCAGCCCTGAAGCCGATGATCCATCTCGAGCCGATTTCAAAGAGCCGACCGAGGACGCTCCTGAGGGCGAGAGTCTTCCCGGCGCGACGGAAATGGGGTCAGGCATTCCCCACGACTTCGACGAAGAGCTCCGAATTCCGCCCCTCGTTTCGACGACGGGAGAGGTTGCCGCAGGTGAAGAGCGCCGGCTGCGTGAGGAAGACGATTCGGTTGTCGGTGAGTCCGAATCCGAGGAACAGACCTACGACGCGGATTGGGCCAGCCAATCTCCACCTCCCGGAAGGAGGTCATCGGCGGCGATCGCCGCGCACCGCCCGATCGAGCGAAGCCGCACGCGCACCGGCCGGGCCGATATTGCACCGGGCGCGGGTCGCGGATGGCTCGTCGCCGCCGGCATCATCGTGGTCGCCGCGGCCGTCATCTGGCTCATGATCAGCACACTCGACGGCGAACCTGACGTGCAAGCCGAAGAATCCATGGCCGCCGCCGACACGACACAGGTCGAAGACACCGTCGACACTCAACCCATCTCCGTCGCTCCCATCGAGCTGCCCGAGATCGGTGATACCCTGAACATCTTTATCATCGCCGCACACGATGCCGTCGACCCGATTCGGGTGACCGTCGACGACGACCTGCGCCGTCCATACTGGATCGACCACGGCGATTCTCTCGGCTTTCGGGCGGCCAATCGGATCGTCATCGAGGAGCTGCTCGACAACATCGCCCTTTCCGTCGAAGGAATCGAATACCCGACCGACCGGCGCGATCAGCAAGGTCGCATCGTCATCAACCGCGATTCCATCGAGAACTACTTTGCATCTCTCCGGCAGGGCCTGTGAGTTCGCGGAGGCCTTTGACCGTCCGAACGCACCCATCCGCTCGTTATGAATCTCGTTGAGGCTTCTCACCAGGCCCTGGCTAAGCTCGAGTCGCTCGACGTGGGATCGCTGAGCGACGAGCAGGCTACCTCTCTGGCAGCGGAGTTACGCGCACTCGTCAACGAGCACAATTATAGATACTACGTGCTCGACGACCCCGTCATCACGGATCCCGAGTACGACCGGCTATTTCGCGGCCTCGAGGAGATCGAGGCGGCGCATCCCGAGGTGGTCACACCGGATTCCCCGACGCACCGCGTAGGGGGCCAGGTTCTCGATAGATTCGAGAAGGTGCGCCATCCAGTGGCCATGCTGTCGCTTTCGAACGCATTCGACGAAAGCGAATTTCTCGCCTGGTATGAACGATGCCGCCGCGGTTTGAAGGCGCAATTCGGTGAGGATGTACAGCCGGTCATGACGGCCGAGCTCAAATTGGATGGCATCGCAGTCGCGATTACCTACGATCATGGCAAACTGGCCATTGGCGCTACGCGGGGGAACGGCATCGAGGGCGAGAACATCACGCAGAACGTCAAAACGATTCCCTCCATCCCCCTCGCCATTCCAGTGCGGGAAGCGGAGGGGCTGAGTGTCCCCGAGCGTCTGGAAGTCCGTGGTGAGATCTTCTTTAAGAAGAGTGAATTCGCTGCCCTGAACGAGCGCGCGGCGGCCGCCGGCGAGAAGACGTATGCGAATCCGCGGAATGCGGCGGCGGGGAGCGTGCGCCAGCTCGATCCGTCCATCACGGCATCTCGCCCGCTTAGCTTCATCGCGCATGGCACGGGACCCGTCTCGGGCGTTGCCTTGCCCGACGGACAGTACGCGCTGCTCCAGTGGCTGCAAGCCTACGGATTTCCGATCGAGCCGAACACGAAGCGGTGCAGCACGACCGAAGAGGTTCTCGCTTTCTACAACCACTGGAACGAGCATCGAGAATCTCTCGACTACGAGATCGATGGCGTCGTCATCAAGATTGACGATTTCGAACAGCAGCGGGCGCTCGGGTTCGTGTCGAACGCCCCGCGGTGGGCCGTGGCCTACAAATTTCCGGCCCAGGAGGCTACCACGAAGCTCCTCGACATCCTGGTGAACGTCGGGCGCACGGGCGCCATCAAGCCGGAAGCCAAACTCGAGCCAGTGCACATCGGCGGCGTCACCGTGTCGCGCGCGACCCTCCACAACGAGGACTACATCGTCAATCGGGATATCCGTATCGGCGATATGGTCATCGTCAAGCGCGCCGGCGATGTCATTCCGCAGGTCATCAAGCCGATCGTCGAGGCCCGGGAGGATGGAAGCAAGCCCTGGCGCATGCCGACCCACTGCCCGGCCTGCGGCAGTGAGCTGGTGCGATTGCCCGGCGAAGCCGACTACTACTGCGTTTCGACGGACTGTCCGGCGCAGTTCATTCGGCTCGTCGAGCATTTTGCCTCGCGCGGGGCGATGGACATCGAAGGACTCGGCTCCAAACTGGCCATCACCCTGGTCTCGGAGGGGCTGGTCCGGCATCTGGCCGACATCTACGCGCTCACCGAGGAAGACCTGCTCAAGCTCGACAATTTTGGCCCCAAGAAGGCGCAAAACCTGCTCGCGGGCATCGAAGCCGCTCGCCACCGGCCGCTTAGTCGCCTGTTGTATGCCCTCGGAATTCGACACGTCGGCCAAACGACAGCCGAAATCATCGTCTCCCACTTCGACTCGCTCGATGCGCTTTCAAAGGCCAGTATCGAGGATCTGGAGAGTATCGAGGGCATCGGCCGGGTCATTGCCGAAAGCATCGTGGATTGGTTCCGCATCGAAGACAATCAGGAGTTGATCCGGGCCCTCGAAGCCAATGGCGTCAACACGCGGAGGCTTCCGGATGAAGCGCCGGCAGCCGATGCCGAGACGCCCGCGACAGGAAAGACGTTCGTGCTGACCGGCACTCTCCCGACGCTGTCACGTACCGAGGCGGAGAGCCTCATCAAGCGTGCCGGCGGCCGCGTCAGCAGCAGCGTCAGCCGCAACACCGACTTCGTCGTTGCCGGGGAGAGCCCCGGCTCCAAGCTCGATCGCGCACAGGAGCTGGGAGTCCCCGTTCTCGACGAGCAAGGTCTCCGCGAACTCCTTCAGATGGAATAACGCCCACACCCCTACTCGTTCATGCTGACTACCCTGGATTTCGTTGTTCTTGTGCTGTACCTCCTCGGGGTTGCCGTTTTTGGCATCTGGTCTGGAGGGCGCCAGGAGGATACCACGGACTACTTTCTGGGAGGGCGGGATCTTCCGTGGTGGGCGGTGTGCTTTTCGGTGGTGGCCACCGAAACGAGCACATTGACCGTCATCGGGACCCCGGCGGTGGCGTACCTGGGCTCGTTGACGTTCTTACAGCTCACGTTCGGATACCTGCTGGGCCGAATCGTAGTGAGCATCATCTTTCTGCCGCGTTACTACAAGGGCAATCTGTCGACGGCCTACGCATTTCTGGGCGAGCGCTACGGCGACACCATGCGAGGCACAGCCTCCGTCACCTTCTTGATCACGCGGCTTCTGGCAGACGGCGTGCGCCTGTTCGCCACGGCCATTCCCCTCAAAGTCATTGCCGACTCTGCCGGGCTGGAATTGAGCTACCTCCAGATCATCGCCATCATCTCGCTCGTCACGGTCGCATACACGCTGATCGGCGGCATCAAGGCCGTGGTATGGATGGATGTGGTTCAGATGGTCGTCTACGTCGGAGGTGCGATCGGCGCTATGTTTGTTCTGCTCGGGGATGCCGAGCCGGGGTGGTGGTCCGAGGCAGCAACCGCCGGGAAGACGAAGATCATCAACATAGGGCTCGGGCAATCGCTTGCCGAGTGGTTTACCGATCCGTATGTCTTCATCACGGCGGTAGTGGGAGGTGCCATCTTCTCGATGGCCTCTCACGGCACCGATCAACTCATCGTACAGCGCCTGCTGACCTGTCGGAACAAGGCCGACAGCCAGAAGGCCCTTATCGGCTCCGGCATCGTGGTGATGGTGCAATTTGCGCTGTTCCTGTTCGTGGGTCTGTTGCTCTGGAATCACTATGCAGGCGCGTCGATCGCCGATCTAGAGCTTACTCGTAGCGATGAGATCTTCCCCAAGTTCATCATCGAAGGCCTACCGCCCGGTGTCTCGGGCCTCCTCCTGGCCGGGATCGTCGCGGCCGCGATGAGCACGCTTTCGTCCTCGCTGAACTCGCTGGCCTCGTCGACGATGCTCGACCTCTACGAGCGCATCAAGGGTAGCGCGATGAGCCCCAAACGCGCCCTGCGCGCTTCGAGAATCTTCACACTCGTCTGGGGGATCGTCTTCATCTTCTTCGCGAGCCTTTTTCAGGAGCAGGACAACCCGGTCATCGAATTGGGCCTCGCGATCGCCTCCTTCACGTATGGGGGCCTCCTGGGTGTTTTCCTCCTGGGCCTGATCAACAAGCGCACGAATCAGATCGATGCGCTGATCTCGTTCATCGTTACGATCGCCACCATGGTTTGGGTAATTTTCGCCGTCTGGTACAGCCCGCAGGACGGTTGGACCATCGTTTTGGCGCCGTCGGACGAGGTCATCGCTGCACGGGGATTGCGCTCGATCGGATGGCCCTGGTATACCGTTATTGGGGCCGCCCTCCATCTGATCCTAGGATCCTTGGTCGCATTGCGGCATAGGTAGGCACTATATATAATCCCGGAGAGGACCTGGTCCGGCCGGAGCTCACCCGTCCTCGTCTACTGATGCCCGTCCCCCGACCTGGTGAGTACATTTATGGGACTGCTCGAAAAAATCGGCCTCGCTAGGAAGAAGCCGCGTCCGGTCGGGCAGATGCTGGAGAAGGGGCGGGAGTCTCCGTCCCGTCTGAAACGCACCAGGCGCGCCTTCAAAGCCAGCATTTTCCTCATTCTTGTCGCCGTAACCGTGGCGGCATTCCCGCGGGGCGAGGTTTATCAATACACGGTCCAGGTCGGAGACGAGTGGCGGTGGGAGGATCTGCGAGCACCTTTCAGCTTCTCCATCTACAAGACCGAGGAGGAGCTCGCCGAACAGCGAGCCGAAATCCGCCGTCGCGTGCCGCCCTACTTCAACCCGGTGCCCAATCCCCAGGAGCGTATCGCCGCAAACCGCGACACGCTCGCCGCGCAGCTGGAGCGCATTTTCGAGGCCTACCGGAGCTACCGCCTGAATCTCCGCGGGGGCCGCACGGACGAGGCGGCGCGCGACTCGATGCTGTACATGGAGCTTCGCCGAGCGGCGCGGCTGAAGGCAACCGCTGACCAGTGGCAGCTCCTCATCGACTCGTATGCGGAGCGCATTCCTGAGCTTCCGCGCGCATCCCGCGAGCCCCCCGAGGGACCGCGTCTCGATCAGCAGCTTCTGACGCAAGCCTGGGAGCTCAGCTCCCAGCTCCTGGTAGCGGGCGTGCTCGATGTGCCCATCGACAGCGTGCTCACGGAGGAAATCAACGTCCGGGACACGCTGGGCGCCACCGACCGGCGCGTCGACAAGCAGAACGTCTACGGACTCGACGAGGCTGAGATGTACGTGGATCGGCAGTTTACATCCATGTATGAAAACCCGCGGATAGCCAGCCTCGGCACGGCCTTCTTCCGTGCGATCTTCGTTCCCTCGCTGATCTACGATCGCGGGAAGACCATCCAGAAGTGGATGGAGGAAGAGAGGGGGATTGCGCTTACGCGGGGCCACATAGAAGAAGGCACCCTCATCGTTGAGAAAGGACAGAGGGTGACGGAGGACATCAAACGTCAGCTCACCTCGTTGGAACGGGCCCGAATCGATCGTGGCGAGAACGACTTCCTCTGGCGTGTGCTGCTTGGCCAGTTCCTCATCACGCTCGCTACCTATTTCATGTTTTTCCTGTATCTGTATCTGCTGCGCCGCTCGATATTTGAGGATAACCGGCAGATCATGGTACTGGCCATCCTGTTTGCAGGGATGGTGGCGCTGTATGCGGTAGCGATTCGGGTTGAGGGCCTGGCCATGTACATCGTGCCTGTGGCCATCGCGCCGATTCTGTTTACCGTTATTTTCGACTCGCGGGTCGGGCTCTTCGGTGCACTCACACTCGCGCTCATTGGAGGCCAGCTCCTCAATTATGATTTCGAGTTCGCCTTCGCCACGCTGTTTGCTTCGACGCTGGGCGTCTTCAGCGTACGCGACATCAAGAATCGCGGACAGTTCTTCATCAGCGCAGGTCTGATCTTCCTCGGTTACTTTGTCGTCCTGGGGGCGACGGCCATCTTTTTTGGTGTGCAGCGGGACATCTTCCTTTCGGACCTGCTGATGGTCGCCATCAACTCGTTCCTGCTGATCATGGCATACCCGCTCCTGTGGGTATTCGAGCGGGCATTCGACATCACGACGGACCTTTCGCTGCTCGAACTGTCCGATACGAATAGGCCGCTGCTCAAGGAGCTCTCACTGCGGGCGCCGGGGACCTTCAACCACTCCCTTCAGGTCGCCAATCTGGCCGAGGCGGCCGCCGACGCCATCGGCGCGAATGCACTGCTCGCGCGGGTGGGTGCGCTCTACCACGACATCGGGAAGATGCTCAAGCCCGAGTATTTCGTCGAGAATCAACGCCCGGGCGCCAATCCGCATACGCAGCTGAAGCCTCGAATGAGTGCACTTATTATTGCAAGCCACGTGAAGGAAGGCCTCGAAATGGGTCGGCATCACAGGCTGCCTCAGCGGGTGTTGGATTTCATCCCCATGCACCACGGGACTACCCGCATCGAGTTCTTCTATCGCAAGGCTCTGGATCAACGAAAGGAGGCGGATCCCGATATTCTCGAGTCGGAATTTCGATATCCGGGCCCTCGGCCGAACTCGAAGGAGACAGGCATCCTCATGCTGGCAGATTCCGTCGAGGCAGCCAGCCGCAGCCTCTCGGATCCGACCCACAAACGCCTGGAAACGCTCATCGATATGATCTTCACGGCGCGGATCGAGGATGGGCAGCTCGATCGCACCGATCTGACATTTCGCGAGCTCACGCTGATAAAGGAGACCTTCCTGTCGATTCTTCTGGGCATCTACCACGTGCGCGTTAAGTACCCGGGCCAACAGGAGCAGCTGGAGTCTGCGGAGAGCGTCGATGTGGCGACGGCAGATGAACCTGAAGAGCGTGGCGAGGTCCAGACGGCTGAAGCACAGCAAGAACCATCGGTGCCGCCGCAGAAGGCGGCCGGTGCGACGTCGAACGAAAAGGGCGGTTCGCAGACTGAAGAGCCTCCATCGGACGAGACCGATCGTGTCCATCGCGAGGAAGCCGAACGCGCCAAGAGGTCACGAGAAGAGGCAGCCGCTCGCGGAGCCGGGCCGGCGTCCGAGGAGGATGTCCAGAGACGAGCGCAGGGCGTCAATCTCGATGGCACGGCCAACGAAGGGCCCGTTCAACAGGGCGACGGCGCGCCCCCGATGGAGCCGGATGCCGAAGAAGGGCCTCGCACCAAGGGGGACGAGGAATAGTCCCCGTCGAGGTCACCCCGGTACGGAGCGCCGAATCAACGACATCGACTCCGCCGCGACAATCGACTGGATGGACTCGTGCGCTACCCCTGGTTTCAGGAAGCTCAACAGTCGTCTGCGGCATGATGGGGTGTAGACGAGCAGGTCGGTTTTGTCCACGAACGGCTTCAGGTGCTCGGCGCGTTCTTCGATGGAGGCGGCAATCACCTGACCGGAAAACGATGTGGCATCTCGAATTTCCGTGGTCAGGTAAGGGATGGCATCTGCATAGCGCGTGACCAATCCCAACGTGGCGTCATCCAGGAGCCTCGCGATCCGATCCAACGCCTCAGGTCTTAGGTGCGTGATGATGCCGACGACATCCGTCCGCGGAAGCTGGGTCATGACCCATTTCAAGTGGGCGTGATCCGTGAAGACATAATCGGCATCCGAGTGACGTCCCAACTCCTCGAACGTCGTCGCAACCACGCGCTGCTGGATGCCCTGCTGAATCTGCTCGGCGCAGAGCTCGGCCATCTCGCGATACGGAAATGCGGCCAGTAGCTTGTGCTCGTGCCCGGCCCCTTCGAGTAGCGAAAGCTGCTCCTGGAAGAGGTATTCCACCTCCGAATCGGAAAGGCCCAGCCCCATGAGGTGTTTCAGCGCGCGCTCCACCGTTGCCGCGCCACGCTCCATCCGCTCACTCTTTGAAAGAGGGATGCGTTCGCGAACGATGAAGCCGCTGCCCGGAATCGACAGGAGCAGTCCCTCCTCCACGAGCTCCTGATAGACGTTGCGGACCGTGTGAAAGGAAACGCCGAGCTGATCGGCGAGCTTGCGCGTGGAGGGGAGGGGTTGATCGACCTTAAACCGTCCGGCGGCTATCTCGAAACGTACCTGCTCCTTGATCTGGTCGTGAATCGATGCCGACGAGGATCGATCGATCGTGATCATGAGCGATCAGCTCTTCTGGGCCTCCAAAAGCCGTTCGATGATGTCCACCGTGTTGACGCCGTCGGCCTCGGCGTTGAAGCTGGGAACGATCCGATGTCGCAGAACGGGGACGGCAACACGCCTGACGTCTTCAATGGACGGGGTCAGTCTGCCGTCGAGCGCCGCCATCGCCTTGGCCCCCAGAATCAGGTATTGCGATGCACGAGGGCCCGCACCATAGTTTATGTAGTTGGAGACGAAATCGGGGGCGCCATCGCGCCCCGGGCGGGTGCGGCCGACGAGCCGCACGGCGTACTCGATGACGTTATCGGCGACCGGAATCTGCCGGATCAACTGCTGATACCTGAGCAGCTCGCTGGCTTGCATAACGGGACGGACGTCGGCTGACCGGGCGCTCGTGGTGCTCCGGACCACCTCGACCTCCTGGTCGAATTCTGGATAGTCCAGCCAGAGGTTCAGCATGAAGCGATCGAGCTGCGCTTCGGGGAGCGGATAGGTGCCTTCCTGTTCGATCGGATTCTGGGTGGCCAGCACGAAGAAGGGCTCATCCAAGACGTGCGTCTGGCCGGCGGCCGTAACCCGATGCTCTTGCATCGCCTCCAGTAGCGCCGCCTGTGTCTTCGGCGGGGTGCGGTTGATCTCATCGGCCAGCACCACGTTTGCGAAGATCGGCCCGCGGACGAATTTGAACGTCCGGCGGCCTGTTGAAGCATCCTCTTCAATGATCTCCGTGCCGGTGATGTCACTCGGCATCAGATCAGGCGTGAACTGTATCCGGCTGAACTCCAGGTCCGTCGCTTCAGCAAGCGTCCGAATGAGAAGAGTCTTAGCGAGACCCGGCACGCCAACCAGCAACACGTGTCCCTGGCACAGGAGGCACACGAAGACGTGCTTGATAATGGACTCCTGCCCGACGATGACCTTTCCAACCTCATCGCGCAGGCGGCCAAAGCCGTCGTGAAGCGCGTCGAGAACCTCCGGAGTCTGTGTCTGCTGCTCGATCTCGGCCATCAGTCTCTACATCCGGCTATCGTTGGGCCAGCGCCAGTTGCTCGGCACGCCCGCGCAGGTCGACGTACACATCCTCGCGGAGCTGATTGACCCACGCCTGGAGCACTCGAGCCCGCTTTTCCTGTAGCGCGAATTGTTCGATGCGTTCATAGTCCGTGTCGAGCGCTACGGTATGCTCGGGCACGCGCCGTTGCAGTTCGACGATATGGTAGGCCTGCCGATCATCCTCCAGATCTACCCTCGTTGCCCGGCTGATGTCGCCCACGCGCATGGTGTCGAGCGTCGCACGCCAGAGCTCACCGAGATTTTCCAGGACGAGGTCGCGTTCACCGGTTTGCGGGTCGATGACGCGCCCTCCGAGCTGTGCGCTACGTTCTTCCTGAGAGTGCCGCTTTGCCATCACGGCAAAAGGTATCTGCTGGTTGAGCACCGAGTCGCGTACAGAGTTGAGAAACGCAATGGTCGGCGTAGGGTCGATCCTTCGGTCGTCGATCCGGATGAGTATGTGGTTGAAATCGACGTTCTCGCCGCGACGTTCGTTCACGCGCAGGATGTGAAACCCGAACGTCGTCCGAAATACTTGCGAGATTTCGCCGACTGGACTCCGCGACGCCACCGCAGCAAACTCGGGTACGAGATCGGCGAGATTCGTGTCTTCGATGCGGCCCCCGGCCGCGGCCGATCCGGGATCATCGGAAAACTGGCGTGCCATTTCCTCGAGATCCGCCCCTCCACTCACAATGGAGTCTCGAATGGCCGAGATGATGTCGTAGGCTTCCTGGATGGCCTCTTCGGTGAGATCCGGATATCGGACAATGTGCGCGACCCGCACAAGCTCCGGTATCGTGGGGAGAGAGTCGGTGGGGAACTGGGCGAACCACTCCCGCACCTCGGTGGGAGTGACCCGGATGTTGCGGACCTTCGTCTGCTGCAACTTCTCGGCGAGAAGCTGATCACGAAACTCGTTGTGCAGATCTGCCCTGATGCGGACGAGACTCTTCCCGTAGAGATCTTCCAGACGCGCCTGGCCGCCCACCTGCTGGATGAGCTGATTGATGCGTTGCTCGAGAACCTGATCGACCTCTTCCTGCGTGACGGTGATATTGGTATCACGCTTTGCGACGACCGTCAACACGTGCTGATTGATGATCTGGTCGAGCGCCTGCATCCAGACTTCGTCGGAGTAGGTCGCTTGGGGCTGCTGCCTCATGAGGTTGGACAGCAACGCATCTACTTCAGACTGAAGTATGATTTCGTCGCCAACGATGGCCACGATCTCATCGAGGACCCGACCGTCCTGCGCCGCGGCGGGAATGAAAGGAGTGGCCAACAGAACGGCCGCAAAAAGGCCCGCAACGGTCGTGAGTCTCGGAAGTGGCATGTACGAAGATTCGTCCTGACGCAGAAGAAGGGGCAGGCTCATGCGGCTACCCCGAAGGACTGGTGCGGAAGACCGGGAAAAGCCTTCTTCGCTGCTTCCGCTCACCGGAAGTCGAAGGAAGCGGTGGGTCGGCTACCGGATTTCTAGATCCTCGCGAGCCAGCGCTTCGTTCCTGAGGCGTTGAACCTGACGTGCATACAACTGTTTCCGACCCTCGATCACGAGCCGGCGCGCTAGTTCCTCTTCGATCCATTGGAGTTCGGGGATGGTCTGCGGAGGCACGCGCTCAGCCAATTGGATGACGACGAACGAGGAATCCGTCGGAATGACGGCACTTACGTCGCCATCTGCCAGGCGCCCGAGTGCGTCTCGAATGGCTGGACTTCCGGCGAAAATCCGGCTTTCCGGGAAGTAGTCATTCGAGATACCCCTGCAGGCGGCAGGGTCGATGGCCAGGCGGTCGATCAATCCATTCCACACCGAATCTCGTTCGGCGATGGCCGCTCCGGCCATTGTTTGACGTGCCGATTCCGCCTCAGACCGATCGCGTACTTCCAGGTAACGGACCCGGACGAAGCTCTCACGCAGTCCGAGCTGGTCCTTGTGGCGCTCGTAGTAGGCCTGAACTTCGGCGGCGGTGGGCTGAACGTCGTTTTCCTCGTACATCCGCTCGACGATTGCATTCACCAGCACCGTCCGCTGGCTGTCTTCCAGCAGCCGCTTGACCTCCGCGTCGTTCTGTAGGCCTCGCCTCTGTGCTTCCTGATAGAGCAGCTCATTCATTACCCACTGCTCGATGATCTGCTGCCGCGCCACGATGGAGTCCGGGCGCACGGGCAACGCCGCTAATTGCCGATCAACATCCTCCTGGAGAAGATAGCGGTCGCCGACCCGCGCAACGTACCGGTTTGCACTATCGTCGCCGTTGCATCCTGCGAGAAGCAGCACGACGGCGACGATCAATACTCGTACACCCCGATGTCGTGGCACCACGACCATCTACTATCCCCCGGACGTTAGCTCCGTTCGTACGTCATCGGACCGATAGGCGTTGACGAGGCGCTGTGGGAAGGTTTGAACGTTGTAGCGGTCGCGCAGTCGTTGGATGAGCCGAGCCTCAACCACCTGCTGGTACTCGTTCACAACCTGAGCTCTCGCTTCGGAGAAGGTCTTTGGTCGAGCGGGCTCGATGCCATCATTCACAAGCAGGATATGTTGACTACGATGGCGAATCGGACCCACGACGCTTCCGGCCGCGAGGCCGATCGCCTGGTCATACACGGATTTGGTTGAGTCCGCAATCATCGTGGTGTCCATTCGTACGGTAATCAGAGAATCGCCGGCATATTCCTCATACACGGCAGCGATGGCCTCACCTGCCTGGATGCGGCCGGAGATCACGTTGAGTAGAGAATCGGACCGGCTTAGAAAACCTATAATGCGTTCCCGGTCCGGCCAGCGATACGTGTCTCGGTGCTCTTCGTAGTAGGCGAGGAGCGCAAGAGAGTCGTTCTCGGCGGCTGTCCAGACCGAATCCTCCATGAACTGAAAGAGCACGAGCCCGTCGCGGAACTCCGCCATCAGGCGTCTGAATTCAGGATCGCGCTCCTCGAGGCGGTCTGCCTCATAATTGATGACGGTATTGGTCACGAAGTCGGTCAGTATTGTACGAATCCGTCCCTCCGTCGTGGCCGATCCGGCAATGGCAACACGCTCGGTACCATCCGCCAGGTCCGCAAATGTATAGATATTGCCGGCGAACGTCATTACGGTGTCCTCGAGCAAGTCGGCAGGGAGTTTCTTGCCGACAAGTGTGGTAATGACCGAGTCTGGCGCCACGCCCTCGAAGGCATTCACGACGAGCGTGGTATCGACCCAGCCGCCTCGTTCTCGAATCATCCTCCCCGCAAACCGCTGCTGTGCCATGTCATAGCGCGGCAGGCGCGTCACCAACTCCTTCAGCTCGTCGTATTCCTCCTCCAGAGACTTCGGCACGGCGCGATCGGTCAGCTTGACGATGTGAAAGCCGTAAGGCGTCTCGAGCACCTCGGAGATATCGCCGGGATTCTTCAACGCAAACGCCGGCTCCTTGAAGGACGAGTGCAGGGGCGCATCGTAGCTCACCATCCCGATATCCCCGCCCCGCATCCGGGATTGAATGTCCTCCGAGTACTCGCGTGCGATATCCTCGAAATCGGCACCGTTTAGAATCTCCTGGCGGAGACTGTCGGCCAGGCGCCGCCTTCTGTCGGGATCGTCGCCCTCCCTCAGCAGAATGTGGGAAAGGCGGATGTTCGGAACGGCATCGATCCGGTCGTTCACCTTCAGGAAGTGGTAGCCGAATCGCGTACGGAAGATGGGCGACAGGCTATCGATGGGCAGCTCGTACGAGTACGATTCAAACGGTTCGACGATACGCCCTGCCGAAAAGAAGCCGAGGCGGCCCTTGTAGCCGGGCGCATCCGGATTTCGCCTGGCCGACGGATCTTCCGAGTGCCGCAACGCCATCTCACCGAAGTCCGCGCCCTGCAGGATGGAGTCGCGAATGGCCGACAGTTTCTGATAGACGGCCAACGTCTCCGCCGGCTCGGCATACGGATCGAGTCGCAACAGGATGTGGCTGACGTCATTCATCGTCTGGCGCCGCTCATAGAGCGTCTTGACCAGCGGTTCGACGATCTCCTGTTCGATCAGGTACGGTCGAGCCAGATTCGCACGATAGGTGCGGATCTCGTTTTGCACGCTGGGTAGCTCATCGATCCCGGCCTCTTCCGCGGCGCGCACCTTCAGGCGGAAATCGACATAGCGCTCCAGAAAATCCTGGTACTGGGACAGGGAGTCGTCCCGGGCGGCATCTATCGACCCGGTCGTCCGCTCGTAGCGCTGCTCGAAGTCGTGCAGCGTCAAAAATTCGTTCCCGAAAACGGCGACAACATCCGGATTGCGAGCCTCCGCTGGAAGTCGGCTCTGGCTGGATGATCCACAGCCGATTGCCACGAAGAGGAGTCCGCCAATGGCGATGAAATGCGTGAGTCGTCGTGCCGCAAACGTGAATCGTGTTGCTGCAAAGTGGGTAGGCATTACGCTGATGGTGTTGAGGGAAGCGATTCTGCTGATGTGATGGGTGGCAGCGCATCCTCGCAGCCGCCGGCGATGGGCGACGTATGACGTCGGCCTTTAGAAGAACGGGAGGTGGGTTCCGTTCGCCGGGGCGATTGACGCCTACGAGTATGTGCTGTTCCGCAAATTTGGAACTCGCTGACGGACCCGCTCTATAATTCGGACTGCTAAAAGAGGGTGCGACTTCCATCGAGGGCGCACCCTCTTCGTCTTTCAGATTAAGAGCCCACCACGACATGGCATCCGACGTTCGCGTCCGTTTCGCGCCCAGCCCGACGGGCCTGCTACATATCGGCGGCCTTCGGACCGCGCTGTACAACTATCTATTTGCCCGGAAGCATGGCGGCACGTTCGTGTTGCGGATCGAGGACACGGATCGCGAGCGCTACGTCCCGGCAGCGGAAGACGACATCCTGGAAGGGCTCTCATGGGCCGGCCTCACGTATGACGAAGGGCCGCGCGTGGGCGGGCCGTCGGAACCCTACTACCAGTCGCAGCGGAAGGCGATTTACGCAAAGTATGCGGAGCAGCTCATCGCGTCGGGGCACGCCTATTATGCCTTCGATACCGTCGAGGAGCTCGAGCAAATGCGTGAGCGATTCGCCGCCAGCGGCCGCCCGGCCCCGAAGTACGATTCCTCGACGCGTGAGGAGATGCAGAACTCGCTGACGCTCGGTGAGGAGGAAGCACGCCGGCGCATCGAGTCGGGCGACGAGTACGTGATTCGCCTCAAAGTGCCCCGAGGTGAGACGGTTCGATTTCGCGATCACGTCCGCGATGTCGTCACGTTCGAGACCGACACGCTCGACGATCAGGTGCTCGTGAAATCCGACGGGATGCCTACCTACCATCTGGCCAATGTCGTCGACGATCACCTGATGGGCATTACGCACGTGATCCGCGGCGAAGAATGGCTCTCCTCGACGCCGAAGCACATACTCCTGTATCAATATTTCGGATGGGAACCTCCGGCGATGGCCCATCTTCCGCTGATCATGAGTCCGAGCGGCGGCAAGCTCTCGAAGCGAGACGCGGAAGAGCTCGGTATCCCCGTGAACGTGCGGCAATACCGAGAAATGGGTTACGAGCCGGAGGCCCTGATCAACTTCCTGGCCTTTCTGGGATGGAACCCCGGCACGGAACAGGAGCTGTTCACACTGGATGAGCTCGCCGAAGCCTTCTCGCTTGAGCGCGTCGGCTCGAGCGGCGTGCAGTTCAATCTCGACAAACTGCGATGGTACAATGAGCAGTACATCCGGAAATTTACTCCGGAGGAGCTGATCGAGCGAGCCGGTCCCAGCCTGGCCAGATTTCGCGACAGGGTGGACGAGGACTACCTGATCGCAGTGGCCAAGTTGATGCAGGAGCGGATCTCATTCTCGAAGGATCTGGGCGAATCCGCCGCTTATTTCTTCGAGGATCCCTCCACCTATGACGAGGCCGGTGTGAAGAAGCGATGGAAGGACGATTCGGCCTTCCTGGTCAGGCTCTACGCCGAGCGGCTGGAGGCGAGCGAATCCTTTGATGCCGAAGCGATCGAGAACGTGCTGCGCGATCTTGCCGAGGAGCAGGAGGTAGGGGCGGGCCGAATCATTCATCCGACAAGGCTGGCGGTGAGCGGTGTTACGTATGGCCCAAGTCTTTTTCACATGATGGAGGTGCTGGGAAAGGAGACGTGCCTGCGCCGGATGCGTCGGGCCGCCGAGGCTCTCGGCTAGTCCGGAAGTTCGAAATCCTCCGATTGGAGGGAGCCGGGTAGATATTTGCTGAGAAATTCAGCCGCCGCCTCCGGGACGGACGTTGTTCCCGTGACGACCTTCGATTCCAGTTCTCGCAGCTCGCCGCTCGCGGGGGAAGTCCCGTAAATCCATTCGAAAAGGTACCGTTCGATGGTCTCGCGGAGCCAGAATCGCTGCTGGTCGCGCCGGCGCTCCTCGAAATATCCGCGAGCGTGTACGTGACGTTCGTAGGCCTCAATGGTCTCGATGACTTTATCGAACCCTTTGCCGGTCAGCGCGGATGTGGTCAGTACACGAGGCTTCCATGCGGATTTGGACACAGGAAGGATGCGTAAAGCGTGCACGAGCTGACCGCGCGCTTCCTCCGCGGCGGCTTCGTTGTGGCCGTCCGCCTTCGTGATCACGACGACATCAGCCATCTCCATGATTCCCCGCTTGATGCCCTGAAGCTCGTCGCCGGCGCCCGCCAACGCCAGGAGCAGGAAGCAGTCGACCATCGAATGGACGGCCGTCTCCGACTGGCCGGCGCCGACGGTCTCTACGATGATGAAGTCGAATCCCGCTGCCTCGCACAGGAAGATGGCCTCGCGGGTTCGATGCGCGACCGCACCGAGTCGCCCCGCGCTGGGGGATGGCCGGATGAACGCGTTCGACTCTCCGGCCAGCCGTGGCATTCTCGTCTTGTCACCGAGGATGCTGCCGCCCGAGATGTCGCTCGAGGGATCGATGGCCAGGACGGCAACGCGGCGGTCCATCCCTATCAGCCGGACTCCTAGCTCATCGATGAACGTGCTCTTGCCCACACCCGGTACCCCGCTGATCCCGAGCCGAAACGTAGACGAGGGCGCCGGCAAACACTGCTCGACGATTGCCTCGGCCAGGCGGCGATGCTCGGGTCGCGTGCTTTCCACTAACGTGATGGCGCGCGCGAGTACGGCACGATCACCGCGCCGCAGTCCCGCGAGGATGTCGTCGACGGACGGATTGGTCACGTCGACTCCCGGTTTTCCGTGAGCAGCCGGAGCACCCGCATCGCCGCGTCGGCGACTGGCGTCCCCGGCCCGAAAATCTCCGATACCCCGGCGTCGTGCAGCCATGCCTGATCCGCACGCGGAATGACACCGCCCACGACCACCCGAACGTCGGGTCGGCCGAGCTCCTGCAGCCGTTGGATCACGGCCGGAACGAGCGTCTTGTGGGCGCCCGCCAGCGTGGAAATACCCACCACGTGGACGTCATTTTCGACGGCCTGAAGGGCGACCTCCTCCGGTGTACGGAATAGCGGGCCGACGTCGACGTCGAAACCGATATCGGCGAACGCCCCCGCGATAACCTTTGCGCCGCGATCGTGGCCATCCTGGCCTACTTTCGCGACCAGGATGCGCGGACGCCGGCCTTCGCGTTGAGCAAACTCGGCCGTTCGCCGGCGAGCGTCTTCGAAGGCTTCATGAGTGGCCGCCCCCCGGGCATACGCGCCCCCGACTACCTCGCGTCGCGCGCGGTGTCGTCCAAAGTGCTTTTCCATCGCATCCGAAATTTCGCCCAGGGTCGCGCGGCGGCGCGCCGCTTCCACGGCAACCTCCAAAAGATTGCCCTCTCCGGTCCCGGCGCACCTCGCCACCGCCTCCAGGGCATCGCGCACCGCTGCCTCATCCCGCGCGCCCTTGACGGAACGAAGCCGCTCGATCTGCTTGTTCCTCACGGCTGTGTTGTCGATCTCACGAACGTCGAGCTGCTCGGCGCCCGTTTCCCGATATCGGTTCACCCCGACGATCACATCCTCGCCGGCATCGATGCGGGCCTGCTTTCTAGCAGCCGATTCCTCGATGCGAGCCATCGGCAACCCTCGCTCGATGGCGTTCGTCATTCCACCCAACTCCTCGACCTCATCGATCAACTCGAGCGCCCGTCGCGCGAGACGATCGGTGAGCACCTCAATGTAATATGATCCGCCCCACGGATCGATCGCCCGCGTGATGTCCGTCTCCTTCTGCAAATAGATCTGCGTATCCCGCGCTATGCGGGCCGAGAAGGCCGATGGCAGCGCGATGGCCTCATCGAGGGCGTTTGTGTGCAGCGACTGCGTGTGCCCGAAAGCGGCAGCGAGCGCCTCGATGCACGTCCGCGCAACGTTGTTGAAGGGATCCTGCTCCGTCAGGCTCCATCCGGACGTCTGGCAATGCGCGCGCAGGGCCATGGATCTAGGATTTTGCGGGTCGAACCGCTTCACCAGCCCCGCCCAGAGTATCCTGGCCGCCCGGAGCTTTGCGATCTCCACGAAGAAGTTCATCCCGATCCCCCAGAAAAACGACATGCGCGGCGCGAAGTCATCGATGTCGAGACCCGCGCGCAAACCCGTACGCAGGTACTCCAGTCCATCCGCCAGCGTATAGGCCAGCTCGAGATCCGCCGTGGCGCCTGCCTCCTGCATGTGATACCCACTCACCGAAATCGAATTGAAGCGGGGCATGTGCCGGGCCGCGTACGCGAAAATGTCTGCCACGATTCGCATCGAAGGCGCCGGCGGGTAGATGTACGTGTTGCGCACCATGAACTCCTTCAGGATGTCGTTCTGAATGGTGCCCGTCAGGCGCTCCTTCGGCACACCCTGTTCCTCGGCGGCCACGATGAAGAAGGCCAGGATCGGGATTACGGCCCCGTTCATCGTCATCGACACAGACATTCGATCGAGCGGGATGCCGTCGAAGAGAATTTTCATGTCCTCAACGGTGTCGACCGCGACGCCCGCCTTTCCAACGTCCCCGATCACGCGCGGATGATCCGAGTCGTATCCGCGGTGTGTGGGGAGGTCGAAGGCGACTGAAAGCCCGCGCTGACCCGCGGCGAGCGCCTTCCTGTAAAAGGCGTTCGACTCCTCGGCAGTCGAGAATCCGGCATACTGGCGGATGGTCCACGGCCGCACGGTATACATCGTGCTGTACGGCCCGCGCAGAAAAGGGGGAATGCCGGCGGCATAGTCCAGGTGGACGAGTCCTTCCACGTCCTCCCGTGAGAACGATTCCGCGATGGAAATGCCCTCGAGAGGCTGCCACGTACCCCGCCGGCGCGGACGCAGTGACGTCGGATCGTAGTCGACCTGATCAAATCGTGGTCGGGGCACCGTGCTATGGCGGCGCTCTGGCCTGGCCGCATCATCCAGAAGCTGCCGCCGGCCTGCGGCGATCCGCTCCGAAACGTATCCATTTTGGAGCGCCTGAAGAAGTCCGCCACGCTGCTCGATCCGACGAAACTCGTCCCATGCTTCCCGGGCGATGGCGTCCGTCACCACTTCGACGTAGTAGCTCCCGGCGGCGGGGTCGTCCACGCGATCGAAGCTCGACTCGTGTCGAAGCAGGTGTTGGATGTTGCGCGCCAGCCGCAGCGCCTGGGGAGAGGACGAGCCGCCGGCCGCATCGTAGGGCTGAACGACGAGCACGTCGCATCCTCCAATCACCGCCGACGCCGCACTCGTCGTGGCCCGCAGAAGATTCGTGTATGGATCTTCGAGGGTGAGTACGCGCCGAGACGTCGATGCATGGATAGGCAGATGAACATCCGGGCCATCCGGCAAGAATGTCCTGACAACCTTAGGAATCAGGGCACGAAGGGCCCGGAGGCGTGCCACTTCGAGCAGGAAGGAAGTGGAGACGGAAACCAAAATGAAGATCCGCTCGAAGAGGTGTTGGAGAGGAACGCCTCGCTCTTCGAGCTGAACGGCCGTTTCGGCCACCGCTGCCAGGGCGAGCGCCGTCTCCTGCACAATGGAAGCACCGGCAGAATGGAAGACATGTGTGCTGCATTGCACACATGGAGTTGTAAGGTCGATATCGCGAGTCCTCAGAACGTCGGCCGCATCATCCCAGACCCATGAGTTTTCCCGGCTACTCCGCGCGATGTGTGCAATTGGATTGCAGGCCAGGCTCGCAACGGCGTCAGCGACGTCAACGCCCTGCCTGTGGACACCCGCGATCAGGGATGGAATGAATTCCGCCATCCGGCCGTGTCCTTCGAGGTGGAGCCTGGCGCCACCGAGCGGAACATCATCAAGGAACCGGGCAAGAGCCTCGGGGGATCGTATCGCCACAATACCCAACCTATCTACCCCACCCTCGATTGCTGCGCGGGCCTGCTCTGCAGCCGTTGACGGATCTCCTGCATCCACATTCTGCTGCATCAGCCAGAGAGAATCGATCGGTGCCGCACCTTCTGCCTCGAGGTGGAGAAGGCCGTCGAGATCCTCCCTCCGATAGTAGGGCCGGATCGTCAAGCCATCCGCCGTCGTCCACAGGAGCTCATCAGGCGCTCCATCGAGATCGCGCCGAATCTGCGCCTCCCATTCGTCCGCCGAGACAGGCGGGAAAGCCCTCAAGAGCTCGTCGAGCGATACGCTGTTACCGCTCATCGACGGCGACCCGGTTCGTGAGGTCAGAGGGAAGGCCGGAGAATGCGCGATATCGGCGCACGATGTCGAAGATGGCGATTCCGTAGGCCACGGCAACGTTCAGAGACTGCTTGGCACCGAATTGAGGGATTTCCATTGCGAGATCGGCACAGCGGAGCAGCGCATCATCGACTCCCTCCAATTCATTCCCTACGATGAGGCACAGCGGAAACGCATCCCGATCGATGTCGACGGTGGCCGTCGGCTCGTCGGTTATTTCGAGGGCTGCGATCGTGTAGCCTTCCCGCTTCAGCTCGTCCACGAGGGCTACCGGATCCGGCACGTACTCCCAGCTCACCGTGTCCTGAGCACCCAGAGCCGTCTTGTGCAGTCCACGGTTCTCCGGTGTACCTGAAATGCCGCTCAGATAGATTCGCTCGATGAGTGCCGCGTCGGATGTGCGAAAGATCGAGCCGACGTTGTAAATAGAGCGTACGTTATGGACGAGCACGCAGATGGGATGCTTTGGTAATGACCGGAGTGTTTCCGGATCTAGACGTGGTATTTCCTCGTGCTTCAGCTTTCGCATCGATCGACTCTGAACACCAGCAACTTACGCATGCGCTCTCTTCGCCGCACCTTGATCGGCCTCGCCGCAATTCTTGTAGCCTCGATCGGATTCCAGGGATGTCAGACCTTGCGGGAGATCGCCGCTTTACGGTCCGTCAATTTTGCAGTGGATCGCGTCTCGAACGCGACCCTGGCTGGAATTGATTTACAACGGCTTCGATCCTACGAGGATCTCTCCGCCATGGATGTGATCCGAATCGGTGCTGCGGTAGCCGATCGCGACCTGCCGCTGCGCTTCCAGCTCCATGTTGCCGCACAAAACCCGGAGGAGAACAACGTGCAGGCCCGCCTCGTGCGGATGGACTGGACGCTCCTCATTGAAGATCGTGAGACCATCAGCGGAATGACGGATCAGACCATTCTGCTGCCGCCGGGAGAGACGCGCGATGTTCCGATCGGGATCGAGCTCGATCTCCTCGAGTTTTTCGATCGGAGCGCCCGCGATCTCGTCGATCTTGCCCTGGCCGTTGCGGGTCAAGGTGAGCCGCAGAACATCAAGCTGCGCGCCACGCCCACGATCGACACTCCGCTCGGTCCGATGGCCTATCCCAACCCGATTACTATCGTGAACCGCGAGGTCGGCGGCAGAAATACGTCCTCTGAACCCTGATCGATGCGGTAGTTCGGTCGGTGTGCGCCAGTTTCACAATTCACGGACCCCTTGCAGTCCATCGTGTGTTGCACGGATAATCATTATGCGGCGGAGTGTCCACGAACAGGACGACGGGAGGCGGCCGCTCGAGACTCTCCAGCGATAGCTCTGTGACTCAGTGATTGTAGCGATAGACGGACCAGCCGGATCCGGCAAGAGTACCACGGCGAAAGCCGTAGCCCGGCGTCTCGGATACCTCCATATAGACTCCGGAGCCATGTACCGAGCCGTGACACTGGCCTTCCTGAGGGCCGGGGTCCAGCCGTCATCGCAGGAGGCCCTTCGCTTGCTCCCTCACATCGAGATCGATCTGCGCGAAGAGCGGGGCGCGCTCCGCGTCTTCGTGAACGGCGAGGATGTATCCGATGCGATCCGTAGCGCCGAGGTAACGAGCACGGTCAGTGCCGTCGCCGCGATCCCCCAGGTTCGCGAGAAACTGGTCATCGAACAGCGGCGCCTTGCGCTGGCCCGCGTCGAGGAAGGGGGAGGAGTCGTCATGGACGGGCGGGATATCGGAACGGTGGTGTTTCCCGATGCCGACGTCAAGATCTTTCTCGTCGCCGACGAAGTGGAGCGCAGCCGTCGACGGCAGGAGGAGATGGCGCAGCGCGGGGAGAAGGTCTCTCTGGAACAAGTGCTATCGGAGCTCCGGAGGCGTGACGAGGCCGACTCGACCCGCGCCATCGCCCCGCTCGTCAAGGCCCACGATGCCGTCGAAGTCGATACGACGAACCTCACAATCGATGATCAAATCGAACGAGTCCTGGAGGTCATCAAGGAACGCGCGAACCTTTCCGCCGTATAGCTACGTTCTCTAAAAAATCCGCCAGGATGCGTCCGACGAGTTGCCGCTAGAATGGCCAGGGCGCAGCTCCCTTCCCTGGGGGAATACTACATGTTCCATCAAAGAAGCGTTCGTTCGGCGCAGGAAGGGGCGATGTGCGAACACTTTAAAAAAGGAAAGGGCCCACCATGTAAGAGGTCCGCATTTGATCGCGGACGCCGTGGACCCGGAGAACTATATGGCTGAGGATCAGCAGAAAACAAACCAGGAAGAAGCAGTCGAGGAAGAAACGAATCTGGACGACGAGGCTGCGGCGGCAGAAGGCACATCCCAGGCAAACGGTGAGGTTAACGCGACCGCGTCCTCGTCCGACGCCACCATAGAGCCCGCAGCCGAAGGGGCGGATCAATCCGCGGACGAGGCTAC
This sequence comes from uncultured Rhodothermales bacterium, assembly GCA_965651265.1. Taxonomy (GTDB): domain Bacteria; phylum Bacteroidota; class Rhodothermia; order Rhodothermales; family VXPQ01; genus CBFGRV01. The sequence goes on along the minus strand of CBFGRV010000014.1, from coordinate 29,168 downwards.
CGAGCCCACCGCGGAGGCACAGGAGGCATCGGCCGCAGCGGATGATTCCGGCGAGGCCATCGAAAGCACCGCACCGGCCGACGAGGGCGGCGACACACCCGCCGCAGAGGTCGAGGTAACGGATGCCGGTGATTCCGTTGAGGAGAGCGCACCCGCAATGTCTCCCGAGGATACGGATGCTACCGAAAAGACAGGACGCATCGGCTATACCGGCGAGATCGAAGGACGCGTCGTCACGCTCGAGGAGCTCGAGGAAGCCTACGGAGAAGAGAAGCAGACAGGCCAGGGATACGATCAGCTCATGAAGCTGGTCGATCAGACGTTCACCAAGGTAAACGAGCAGGAGATCGTCAACGGGCGCGTCGTCAGCGTCGGCGAGAAAGATGCCGTCATCGACATCGGATTCAAGAGCGACGGCGTTGTCTCACTGAACGAATTCGATCGCGAGCTTTCCCCGGGCGATGAGGTCGAAGTATTCGTCGACCGTCTCGAAGATTATCACGGCCAGCTCGTGCTTTCGAAGGCGAAAGCGGACCAGCTGCGCCGCTGGCAGCGCATCGAGGATGCCTTCGAGAATGATCGCATCATCGAGGGTACGATCGTGCGCCGCATCAAGGGCGGCATGATCGTGGAGCTGGACATCGGGAAGATGGAAGCTTTCCTCCCGGGTTCACAGATCGACGTTCGCCCCGTTCGCGACTTCGATGCCTATCTCGAAAAGCGGATGGAGTTCAAGATCGTAAAGCTCAATCCGGCCAACGAGAATATCGTCGTCTCGCATAAGGCGCTCATCGAGAAGGAGCTCGAAGCTCAGCGGGAGAAGATTCTCTCGACCATGGAGCCCGGCCAGATCCTCGAGGGCACCGTCAAGAACATCACGGATTTCGGTGTCTTCATCGATCTGGGCGGTGTGGATGGTCTCCTGCACATCACCGACCTCTCCTGGGGCCGCGTCTCGCATCCGTCCGAACTCGTCGAGCTGGATGAGAAGCTCAACGTCGTCGTTCTTGATTACGACAAGGAGCGGCAGCGAATCTCGCTGGGTCTGAAGCAGCTTCAGCCTCACCCATGGGAGGATATCGAAGAGAAATATGAGGAGGGCTCGGTCGTCGAAGGCAAGGTCGTGTCGATCACGGATTACGGCGCGTTCGTCGAGCTCGAGAAGGGTATCGAGGGACTCGTCCATATCTCCGAGATGAGCTGGACGGAGCACATTCGCCACCCGAGCCAGATGGTCTCCCTGGGACAGCTGGTGAAGGTCAAGATCCTCAACATCGACAAGGAGGACAAGAAGATCTCGCTCGGCATGAAGCAGCTCGAGCCGGATCCATGGGTCGGTATTGCCGATCGCTATCCTCCGGGCACGGTGCTGCGAGGCACCGTTCGAAACATCACCAACTTCGGTGTCTTCGTCGAGATCGAGCCGGGAATCGACGGTCTGGTCCACATCTCGGACCTGTCGTGGACGAAGAAAATTCGCCACCCCAGCGAGATGATCAAGAAGGGCCAGGAGCTGGATGTCGTCATCCTGAACGTCGACGAGGAGGCTCGCCGGATTTCCCTTGGCCACAAGCAGGTCGAGACGAACCCGTGGAATCAGTTCGCTAAGGTCTACGCCGAAGGCACGGACACGACCGCGCGCGCCGTTCGCTCGAACGAGGGTGGGCTGGTCGTCGAGCTGCCGCTGGAGGTCGAAGCCTTTGTGCCGGCCAGTGAGCTCAAGCACGGTCCTCAGAACTTCCAGGAGTTCTATAAGGAAGGCCAGGAGCTACAGCTTCGCGTCATCAAGTTCGATCCGAACCAGAAGGAGATCGTGCTCAGCGAAGTGGCGCAGGACCGCGCAACCGAACGTGCCGAGCGTCAAGAGCAGGAGCGCGAACGCCGCGAGCGGCGCGAACGCGAACGCCGAGACCTCGAGGAGTTCCAGGAACGCGAAGAAACGTCCGGTCCGACGACTTTGGGCGAGCTCAGCGGACTTGCCGATTTGAAAGCGCAGATCGAAGAGGCCGAGGCGCGCGAGCCCGAGCAGGTGCAAGAATCGGCGGCCGCGGAGGATGCAACCGCCGTTGCGGACGAAGGATCGACGCCCGAAGCGCAAGCCGAAGTCGAAACGGAGCAGGCCGACGCCGCCTCAGCGGACGCCCCGGCCGAAGCGGAAGATTCGGCAGCGACGAAGACGCGTGGCCGTGGGAAGCGGAAGCAAGAGGCAGGCGACGAGGGTGCAAAGGCCGAAGGAACTGCCGAGGCCACGGAGACCGCTCAGGAAGAGGCACCCGCCGAGGACTCGGTGTCGGAGCCGGAAGCGGCCGCCGCAGCCGACGAGTCGGATGCCGACGAAGAACCTCAGCCGAAGGCCACGAAAGGTAAGCGGACCACGAAGAAGGAGAAGGTCAAGGCGGAGGAGAGCGAAGAGGGCGAGTAGCCGGGCGATCCGCGGGGTGCTCGCCGATAGTCGCCTGCTAACGTTCCCCGACTGGCATAGATAAAAAGAAAGGGCGCCTTCCCCTGGGGGATGGCGCCCTTTTCGTTTGCGACATCCGGACTTGTCCTGAAGGGTCAATGGAGGCTCAGGCCTCCGTATCTATCTGGGCCTTCTGCAAGCGTCCGCTGTAATCGACGTAGATTGTCTTCGTTTCGGTGTAGAAATCGAAGACCTCCCAACCCCCTTCCCGGTGCCCGTTGCCGGTCTGTTTGACGCCTCCAAACGGCATGTGCGCCTCGGCACCGATGGTGGGGCCATTGATGTAGGTAATCCCTGCCTCGATATCCTGCATGGCGCGAAAGGCCAGGCGTACATCGCGTGTATAGATGCTAGAGGACAGGCCGTACCTGGTGTTGTTGGCAACCTCTACGGCCTCCTCATAAGAGCCTACACGGAAGACGGAAAGGACCGGACCGAAGATCTCTTCCTGTGCGATCCGCATAGTGGGCTTCACGCCCGTGAAGATGGTCGGTTCGAAGAAGAATCCGTCGTCGAGACCATCTCCCGTAGCGCGATGACCACCCAGACGAAGCTCCGCGCCTTCCTGCCGGCCTATCTCGATATAACGCGTGACCTTGTCGAGCGCCTCTTGATGGATGAGAGGTCCCACCTGGACGCCGTCATCGTTCCCATAGCCCAGCTTGAGTTCTTTCGCCTGCTCGATGAGTCGATCCACAAATTCATCATGGATGCCGTTTTGAAGGATCAAGCGGCTTGTTGCCGTGCAGCGCTGGCCCGTGGTCCCAAAGGCGCCCCAGAGTACGCCCTCGAGGGCAAGATTGAGGTCGGCATCGTCCAGCACGATTTGAGGATTCTTGCCCCCCATCTCCATCGAGAAGCGCTTGTGCATCCGACCGCAGACCTCTCCGATCTTTGATCCCGTCTCCGTCGAACCCGTGAACGTGATGGCATCCGTGCCCTCGTGTTCAACCAGGGCTCGACCGGCATCGGCGCTGCCCTGAATCAGATTCACGACGCCCTCGGGCACCCCGGCATCGATCATCACGTGCACGAGCAGCATCCCGGAATAGGGCGCATCTTCCGATGGCTTGAAAATCACGGTATTGCCGGCAGCCAGCGCGGGAAACATCTTCCAGGTAGGCACGGCCACCGGGAAATTCCACGCGGTGATGACACCCACGACGCCAATCGGCCTCCGCACGCTCATGTTGAACTTGTCCGGCAGCTCGCTCGGCACCGTATGGCCGAAAAGGCGCCGCGTTTCGGAGGCCGCATAGTAAGCCGTATCGATCGCCTCTTGCACGTCGCCCCGCGTTTCCACGAATGGCTTCCCCATCTCGCGGGTCATCTCGAACGCGATGTCGTCCTTCCTTTGCGTGAGCAGATCTCCGATCCGCCGGAGGATCTCACCTCGCTGAGGGGCCGGCTTTCGGCTCCAACTCTTGAAGGCTTCGCGGGCGGCCCGGACAGCCGCATCCACGTCGTCCGGCGTAGATTCAGGAAAGCGGCCGATCACATCGACGTTTCGCGCCGGATTGATGCTTTCGAAAGTGTCACCGCCCGACGAATCGACCCACGATCCGCCTATGTAGTTTTGAAAACGTTCTGACATGCAATCTTTGTGCGTATGATCACGGTTTGGTACGTATGGAGAAGTCGGTGATTCGATACGGCGCGAGCGAAGCGGGGATCCACGTCTCCGGCCAACGGTACCGTGCAAGAATCGACTATATTCTAGAAAGTCAAAAGCCGTTTGCCCATGTCTCAGGTTTCTGCACGTGCGGATGTCGCCAAGCTGGTTAGCCATCGCGGACGTACGGTTCCGCCCAGTGGTATCCGCCGATTTTTCGAAATCGCCGCTACGATGGAGGACGTGATCTCCCTCGGCATCGGAGAGCCGGATTTCGTATCACCCCAGCCGGTCATCGAGGCCGCCATCCGATCGTTGCGGCAGGGTAAGACGGGCTACACGGCGAATGCCGGCCTCATGGCCTTGCGGGAACTCATATCCGGCGAGCTACAGCGCCTCTATGGAGTCCATTACGATCCGGTCAAGCAGATCATCGTCACGGTGGGCGCCAGCGAAGCCATGCAGATCGCCATGCTGGCCACGTTGGATCCGGGAGATGAAATCCTGATTCCCGAGCCTTGCTTCGTATCCTACGGCCCCAGCGCGACCTTCGCAGGCGCGAATGTCGTCTACGTTCCCACACGCGTGGAGAATGATTTCCAGGTCACGGCCGATGACATCGCGCAGCGCATCACGCCGCGGACCAAGGCGCTCTTCCTTGGATACCCAAACAATCCGACGGGCGCCGTCCTGCGCCGTGAAACCCTGGAAGAGATCGCCGAGGTCGTGGAGGAAAATGACCTCCTCGTCATCTCAGATGAGATCTACGACCGGCTCGTGTATGGGGAAGCTTATGAGCGCGGCCATGTCTGCCTGCCCTCCATAGAATCACTCTACGATCGAACGATCCTGCTCGGCGGCTTCTCGAAGAACTACGCTATGACGGGTTGGCGCATCGGCTATGCGTGTGCACCGGAGCCCATCTACCACGCGATGTACAAGATGCATCAGTACGTCGTCATGAGTGCGCCCACCATGGGTCAGATCGGTGCGGTAGCCGCCATCAAGGATTGCCAGCACGACGTCGAGCGGATGAGGCGAGCCTATGACGAACGCCGCCGAAGGATTGTGGATGGCCTGCGTGCGGCCGGGTTGCCCACGTTCGAGCCTGAAGGCGCTTTCTACTGCTTCCCGGACATCACGTCGACCGGACTCTCGTCGGAGGAGTTTGCCCAGAACCTGCTGATGGAGGAAAAAGTGGCCGTTGTTCCGGGTGATGCCTTCGGACCCAGCGGCGCTGGATACGTGCGATGCTCGTATGCCACGGCCCTCGACAAGATCGAAGAGGCCATCGAACGCATAACGCGCTTCGCGGAGCGGCAGCGCGGGAAGAATGGTGCCGGCTGAGAAGCTTGCAGGGAGTTAGGCGACACTATGGCATTCCTGCGGTTTGCGATCCTGGTTCTGCTCGCCGTTCTGCTACACGTGATATTGAGCTGGGAATGGACGTGGGCGGCCGGATTGGTGGCCGGTTTGACCGTGCCGCGCCGGGGATGGCTCCTCGGCCTTCTCGTCGTAGGATCGGATTGGCTCCTGCTCATCCTGTTCAACTACGCGTCGGATGCGCGTGCGATGAGCGCGATGACCTCGGCCATGGGCGACCTCCTGGGAAACCTGCCTTCGGTGGTGATCGTTGCCATCACCCTTCTGATCGGGTGCATTCTCGGCTTTCTCGGGGGCGCAACGGGAGCACAGCTTCGGCGGCTGATCCGTAGCCGACGCCCCGCCCCTACCTGATTCCTTTTGACCCATTTTTGCACGCCCGACTCTCCGCAACCAGTAACCAGCAACCAGCAACCTGATGTACACCGACGACGACATACGATCTTTGCTGGAGCGTGTCCACACGCTCGGAGGCTATCTTTGACATCGCCCATCGAGAAGCCGTCGTCGAAGAGCTGAATCAGAAGCGTCTGGATCCCGAGTTTTGGAACGATCCGGATGCGGCGCGAAAGGTCGAGATGCAGATCGCGGCCGAGAAGGAATGGCTGGATGCCTGGGCCGCGCTGTCGCGCTCAGCCGAAGACGTGCAGACGCTCATGCAGCTCGCCAAGGAGGAGGGGGAGGACCTCTCTGAGGAAATCCAGTCGGAAGCGGCCGAGCTCGAGCGAAAACTCGAGCATCTCGAGTTTCGCAACATGATGGGCGATCCTGACGACCAACGCAACGCAATCGTGACCATCCACCCGGGGGCCGGCGGCACCGAGAGTCAGGATTGGGCGGAGATGCTGCTCCGCATGTACACGCGCTGGGCGGAGAAGAATGGGTTTCGGGTCGAGCTTCTGGAACACCAGGTTGGCGACGTCGCCGGCATCAAGAGCGCCACGCTTCACATAATTGGCCCGTTCGCATACGGATACCTCAAATCGGAAACCGGCGTGCACAGGCTGGTTCGCATCTCACCGTTCGATTCGAGCGGCCGACGACATACCTCTTTCGCGAGTGTGTTCGTCTACCCGGAGATCGACGATAGTATCGAGATCGACGTGAGCCCCGACGAAATCGAGCTTCAGACCTTCCGATCCGGCGGCAAAGGGGGGCAGAACGTTAACAAGGTCGAAACAGGCGTTCGCCTCATTTGGGAGGGCAAGCTTTCGAACGGTGAGGAGGCTCGAGTCGTCGCCGAGTGTACGGAGGAACGCAGCCAGCTGCAGAACCGCGAGCGCGCCATGACGATGCTGAAGAGCCGCATCTATCAGCTCGAACGCGAGATCCAGGAAGCTGCCAAAAACAAGCTCGAGGGCACCAAGAAGAAAATCGAATGGGGTAGTCAGATTCGCTCCTACGTCTTCCAGCCGTATACCATGGTCAACGACCATCGGACCGAGATGAAAGTCACTGATGTCCAGAGTGTTATGGACGGTGACCTCGAGCCATTTATCAAGTCCTACCTCATGCAGCAGACGAGCGTCTAACGAACGCCGCCCCCACACCATCGCCCCTAGTTGTCAGGACCCAATGGGCGGTTCTGACCTTTCGTGGTCACCATGTCGGATGCTCTTCAGGTTGATTTTCTCGTCATCGGCAGCGGGGTGGCGGGTCTCTCGTACGCCCTCGGCGTCGCCGAGCACGGCAGTGTGGCCATCATCACGAAAAAGGACAGCGTCGAGTCCAACACGAACTACGCTCAGGGCGGCATCGCGGCCGTGATGTCGCCAGAGGATTCGTTCGAGAGCCACATCCGCGATACCCTCGAGGCCGGAGCCGGACTGTGCGACAGGGAGGTTGTCGAGTTTGTCGTCAAGGAGGGGCCCGAGCGCATCCGAGAGTTGATGGAGCTCGGTGCGGCGTTCACGCGGAAGAACGGCCGGCTGCATCTGGGTCGGGAAGGGGGCCATAGCGCAGATCGCATCGTACATTCCGCGGACACCACGGGTCGCGAAATCGAGCGGGCGCTACTGGCCAATGTCCGAGCCCACCCCAACATCCGCGTATTCGAATACCACTTCGCCGTTGAACTCATCACGGAGCACCACCTGGGCCAGCATGTCACCCGGCTACGGCCGGATGTCCACTGTTTCGGGGCCTACGTGTACGACAGCCGGCAGGACCGCGTGCGGACCATACTGGCGAAGACCACGCTCCTGGCCAGCGGCGGCTCCGGACAGGTCTATCTGCACACGACGAATCCATCTGTTGCCACGGGCGACGGGGTGGCCATGGCCTATCGTGCGAAGGGCCGGATCGCAAACATGGAATTCGTCCAGTTTCACCCGACGACTCTCTATCACCCGGATTCCAACTCGTTTCTGATTTCGGAGGCCGTCCGTGGCGCCGGTGGTCGGCTTTACAACCTTGGGGGCGACCGGTTTATGGCGAAGTACGATCCCCGGGGAGAGCTCGCGCCTCGCGATGTCGTCGCGCGAGCCATCGACGACCAGCTCAAGCAGCGAGGCGACAATTACGTCCTGCTGGACGTCTCCCACCGGCCGGCCGACGAGATCCGGGATCATTTCCCCCACATTTACGAGACCTGTCTTGGTTACGGGATCGACATCACGGCCGAACCCGTGCCGGTGGTGCCCGCCGCTCACTATCAGTGCGGCGGTGTGGTGACGGACCACCATGCCCGCACGACGATCGCAGGCTTGTTCGCATGTGGCGAGGTGAGCTGCACGGGACTACACGGCGCCAACCGGCTCGCCAGCAACTCGCTGCTGGAGGCCCTTGTCTTCAGTCACCGTGCGGTGAGGGCGGCCGTGGAATATGCTCGCGAGGTGAGCTTCCGTACGGACGTGCCTGCGTGGGATACGAGCGGCACACAGCGGCCGAACGAGTGGGTGCTCGTCTCGCACAACAGGGAAGAACTTCGGCGTGTCATGTGGGACTACGTGGGCATCGTGCGTTCACAGCTCCGACTGGATCGCGCCTTCCGCCGCACGCGTCTTTTATATGAGGAGACAGAGGACTTTTATCGACGAACGCTCGTCTCTGCGGAGCTGTGTGAGCTTCGCAACATGATCGCCGTCGCGTACCTCATTATTCGCAGCGCACAGATGCGCCGGGAGAGCCGAGGCCTGCACTACACGCTCGACTATCCGGAGGCGGTAGAGAGTGAGCGGCGCGCTACGCTGGTCTGATGCAGGCTAAATTTGTGTATCGGATCGAACGGAACAGCCCGGTGGTGGTCGCGTTTATGATCGGCGCGGAGCAGAGTTCGCCTTAGGCGCCTCCGGTCGCCTATGATTAGAGCGCGGAAAGGGGGCCCTGTTGAGAGCCTCCTTTTTTTCGTTAGCGTATGTACGTTGCGCCCGCCCCGAGCATTCGGGTCCGGGCGCTTTTCGTGATAAGGAAGAACGGTAATGAGTGATAGGGTCGGACATGCGGTACACGAAGCGGGATCTTCGCTCGACCGGCGAATTCGCCAGGTGGTCGAAGAGGTGATCGCCGGGTCGCCCATTTTTCTGGTCGATGTTCAGATCCGGGGAAATAGGGGTTCGCGGGTCGTCGAGATCTTCGTGGATAGCGATGATGATCTGACCGTGGACGACCTGGCGCGGATCAGCCGGGACATCGAGTTCCTTCTTGACACGGAGGACCCCATCGAGGGCAAGTACAACCTGAATGTGTCCTCGCCGGGCCTCGACAAGCCGCTGTCCCTGCCTCGCCAGTTTCGGAAGAATGTAGGCCGACTATTGCGAGTTCATTTTGCAAAGCCGGATGGATCCGGCAACACGGAAGTGGTAGGTACGTTGACTGACGCCGACGAGGAAGGAATTGAGATCACAGTATCCGACGATGAGGTCGTTCACATCGGAATGGGTGACGTCATCTGGGCGAAAGTCCAGCTTCCCTGGTGAGGGACGCTGCCGGTGCACGCGCCAGAAGGATTGATCAACGAGAAGATATTCTAACGTATGCAGAGCACGACACTTGTTTCTTCATTTGCGGAGATTGCACGCGAGAAAGGCATCGATCGCGATTCGCTGACGCTGATCATCGAGGACGTCTTTCGGGCCATGATTCGTAAGCGTTACGGGGCAGACGACTCCTTTGAGATCATCTTCAATCCCGACCACGGCGACATCCAGATCATTCACGTTCGGGAAGTAGTGCCCAACCTCGATCTCGAGGATCCTGTTACCCAGATCGAGCTGGACGATGCAAAAAAGGTGGATGAGGACTTCGAGATTGGCGACGAAGTAGCCAGCGAAGTGAGCATCGTCGACTTCGGCCGGCGCGCCGTGATGACGGCCCGACAGACGTTCAGTCAGCGTATCCGCGACATCGAGAAGGAAAACATCTACCAGGATTACTCCGAGCTTATCGGCGAGATCGTGGTGGGCGAAGTGTATCAGACGCGCCGACGCGAGGTGCTCGTCATCCACAACAAAACCGAGCTGGTGCTGCCCCGAAGCGAACAGATTTTCAAGGATCGTTATCGAAAGGGCGACATGCTGCGTGCCGTGGTGAAGGAGGTCAGGCGCGATGCCGGCGCAAACCCACAGGTGATCATCAGCCGTGCCGACCCCATCTTCATGGAGCGGCTCTTCGAGCTCGAGGTGCCCGAGATCTACGATGGAATCGTGGAGATCAAGCGCATCGTTCGTGAGCCCGGTGAGCGCGCGAAGGTGGCCGTGATCAGCCACGACGAACGGATCGACCCGGTCGGCGCCTGTGTGGGCGTCAAGGGCGTTCGCATCCATGCCGTAGTGCGGGAGCTCGGCAACGAGAACATCGACGTGCTGGAGTGGTCCGACGACCCGCACAAGTTGATCGCACGTGCCCTTTCGCCGGCTTCACCGCTATCCGTCACCATCAACGAAGACCTCGACCCGCCGCGGGCAAAGGTTGTCGTCAAGGCCGATGAGGTGAGCCAGGCCATCGGGCGCGGCGGCATCAACATCCGACTGGCGTCGCGACTCTGTGGCTACGAGATCGACGTATATCGTGAGATAGCTGCCGACGAGGAAGACATCGAGATCGACGAATTCGCCGACGCGTTTTCGCCCGAGACCCTCGAGAGCCTTCACAATATCGGGTGCGACACAGCCAAACAGGTTCTGGAGTTGTCGATTGACGAATTGATTCGCCGATCCGGTCTGGAACACGATACCGCACAGCACGTGTTGGAAACCATCCGTCTGGAATTTGAGGACGAAGAGGAAGAAGAACTGGAAGGGTAAGTGGCGGCCGTAAGTCTTGTTTTCCCATCGGCCGCCGATGCGCGCCGCACCGAAAGGAGCGGCACAGTGCTCGAGTATTGATATATTTTCTTTATGGCGAAGAAGTTTAAGAAGGTTCGGCTTTTCAAGATCTCGCGCGAGCTGAATGTCTCCGTGGACACGCTCGTGCAGCATCTTGAGGCGGAAGGCTACGCCGATGCGCTCTCGGGCACTGGAATCAATGCGTCCGTGGTCGACGAGGAGGCCTACAATGAGCTCCTTCGAGCTTATGCGGCCGATAAGGAAGTAGCCACGCGCGTCAAGAAAAAGAGGGCAGCGCGGCAGGCGGACCAGCTGAGCGAAACGGACGAGCCGGACAGGGTCACACTTCGGGAGGATGAGGACGAGCCGGAGGCAGAACCCGAACCCGAATCCGAAGCGCCCGAGTCCACGCCCGTCGAAGCTCCGGCCGAAATTCCTGTAGCCGAAGCCGAGGAAGAGGTTTCGGTCTCCGAGGAGGAGGCAGATGTCGCGCCCTCCGATGGCCAACAAATCGACGAGGTCCCCTCCGAGGAGGAAGCCGTCGTGACTGTCGGCCAGAATGGCAAGGAGCAGGCGACCCCTGCGGAAGAGGAAGCCGTCGAAGTCGAGGACGTTCCGGTGGCGGAGGCTGTCGAGGAGACGGCCGACGCCGTCGTCGACGAATCGCAGGAAGAAACCGAGAGCCCGGCTGAGGCGCCCGAAGAGGACGAGGTCCTGTCGGCAAAGCGCTATCAGCTTGCAGGCACCAAGGTGCTCGGGAAGCTGGACTTATCGGAAGTCGAGGACGAGTCGCCGAGAAAACGCAAGCGCAAGCGTAAGCGCAAGAGAAAGGCGGCCTCCACCGATGAGGGTAAGGTAACCATCGCCGAAGAGGATACCGCTCTCGATCGTAAGCGAAAGAAGCGGAAGAGAGGCCGAGGAGTCGACGAAGAGGATGTCGAGCAGACCCTCCAAAAGACCCTCCGGGAGCTCGAGATGGGTGCCAGCCGAGCCCGCCAGCACCGGCGGCGCCGCCGGCGAGAACGCCATGCCGAAGCTCGAGAACTGGAGATGGAAGAGGCACGCGAGCAGGAAAGCGTTCTGCGGGTGACGGAGTTTGTGTCTACCGGCGAACTGGCCAACCTGATGAACGTGCCGGTCAATGAGATCATCCAGATGCTCTTCGAATCGGGGATGATGGTCTCTATCAACCAGCGTCTCGACGCCGACACGATTTCTTTCGTCGCAGATGAGTACGGGATGGACGTTGAGTTCATCACGGAAATCGGTGCCACGGATATCGTCCTCGAGGAGGATCGACCGGAAGATTTGAAGCCACGCGCCCCCATCGTGACGGTGATGGGCCATGTCGACCACGGGAAAACGTCTCTGCTCGACTACATCCGAAGCGCGAACGTGGTGGCGGGGGAGGCCGGCGGCATCACGCAGCACATCGGTGCACATAAGGTGGATGTCGGTGACGGCAAGTCCATAACGTTTCTGGATACGCCCGGCCACGAGGCCTTTACGGCCATGCGTGCGCGTGGGGCGCAGGTCACCGACATCGTTGTGCTTGTCGTTGCCGCCGACGATTCGGTGATGCCGCAGACGATCGAGGCCATCAATCACGCCAAGGCCGCCGAGGTGCCGATCGTCGTTGCCATCAACAAGATGGACAAGCCGGAGGCCAACCCTCAGCGTGTGATGCAGCAGCTCTCCGAGCACAATGTCCTCGTCGAGCAGTATGGTGGGAAAGTACAGTGCGCCCTCGTGTCGGCGCATACGGGGGAAGGTGTGGATGACCTGCTCGACCGCATTCTGCTCGAGGCCGAGTTGCTGGAGCTCCGGGCGAATCCGGACCGAAACGCAGACGGCGTGGTGATCGAGTCGCGCCTCGAAAAGGGCCGGGGCATCGTGGCGACCGTTCTCGTGCAGAACGGCACGCTTCATGTCGGCGATTCGTTCGTTGCCGGCATCCACAGCGGCCGCGTCCGTGCGATGTTCGATGAGCGCGATAATCGTCTGGATGTAGCGGGGCCCTCGCAGCCCGCGCTGGTTCTGGGCTTCGACGGCGCTCCCGAAGCCGGCGACCAGTTCGTCGTACTGGACGATGAAAAGCAGGTACGCGACATCGCCCAACGACGACAACAGATCCATCGCGAGCAGTCGCTTCGCCAGAAGAAACACATCACGCTCGACGAAATCGGCCGCCGGCTTGCGCTTGGCGATTTCCAGGAGCTGAAGCTCGTCATCAAGGCGGATGTGGGTGGCTCGGTAGAGGCACTCTCCGATGCCTTGCTCAAGCTCAGCACGGACGAGGTGGCGTTGAACATCATTCACAGCGGTGTTGGCGCCATCACCGAAAGCGACGTCATGCTCGCTTCGGCGTCCGATGCCGTCATCATCGGATTCCAGGTTCGACCGGCCGTCGGCGCACGCCAACTGGCCGAGCGCGAGGAGATCGACATCCGGACGTATTCCGTCATCTATGACGCCATCGAAGACGTGCGCGATGCGCTGGAAGGCCTCCTGTCGCCGGAGCAAAAGGAGGTGACGGTCGGCACGGCCGAGGTCCGCGAGATATTCAAAGTACCGCGCGCAGGCACCGTGGCAGGATGCTATGTCATCGAAGGTCGCATACGGCGAAATGACAGGCTCCGGGTCATTCGCGACGGCGTGGTCATCTATGACGGCGAGATCAGCTCTCTCAAGCGCTTCAAGGACGATGTTCGAGAGGTCCAGAATGGATACGAGTGCGGGATCTCCGTCGAAGGATTCAACGACATCAAAGTCGGCGACCACCTCGAATGCTATGAAGTGGTCGAAGAACGGCGTACGCTGGAAGTCTAGCGCCCGTCGCGGTCCGGCCGCTTACGCCTGCCTCTGGCCTCGACACGCCCTTTCCACTCTCTACTTGCACTCAAAATGAGTATCCGGACTGAGCGTATCGCCAAGCTTCTTCAGCGTGAGATCGCCGACATCCTGCAAACCGAGTTCGCCGAACAGCTTCCGGCCATGTTCACGGTGACGAGCGTGCGCGTGACGAAGGATCTTGGTATTGCGTACGTGAACATCAGTGTATACGGACAGCAACTTGCGCAGCGGCAGAGCGCGTTTCGGCATCTGGTCGAGCTCACTCCCCAGATTCGCGCGGCCCTCGCCGATCGGATCCGCCACCAGGTGAGAAGCATCCCGGAAATCAAATTCTTTCAGGATGAATCCATCCACGAGGCTCGTCGCATGGACGAGCTGTTCGATCGCATCCGAGCCGAACGCGAAAGACGACAGACGGACGGCTGATGGCGCAGACCTCCATCCGGGATTTACCGCTGTCGGAGGTCTATTTCGCACGACCCGATCTGCCGACAAGCTTTGAGCGAGCCGTGCTGCCGATCGACAAGCCTAAGGGTTGGACCTCATTCGACGTCATCCGGAAGTTGAGACGGCTGCTCGGAGTGCGCAAGGTCGGCCACGCAGGCACGCTCGATCCGATGGCCACGGGTCTGCTCATCGTGCTTGTCGGGCAGGCCACGAAGCTCATGCAGCGATTCATGCAGCTGCCCAAGGAATACACGGGCACGCTACGCCTGGGTGAGACGACTCCAACCTATGACGCGGAGTCGGACGTGGTGGAGCGCCGTGACATCTCGCATCTGAGCGACGCAGACCTCGATACGGCCAGACGCTCCTTCCTCGGAACGATTCGCCAACAAACTCCTTCCTATTCCGCCGTGAGAGTGGGCGGCGAGCGCCTTTACCGCAAGGCGAGGCGGGGAGAGGAGGTCAACCCTCCCTTTCGAGAGGTCGAGATCAGCCACTTCGAGCTCACATCACGGGAAGGCCCGGATGTTTCGTTTGTGGTACGATGCTCGAAAGGGACGTACATTCGCAGTTTGGCTCATGAGTTTGGTCAGGTGCTCGGCGTGGGTGCTCATCTCGTGGCGCTGCGAAGAACGGCCATCGGGGACTACAGCGTCGATGACGCCTGGACCATAGATCAGTTAAGGGAAGCACTCGTTTGAAGCGCGAATTCGGACTCGATCAGATCAAGTACGATGCCACGTCCGTGGTAACGGTCGGCACGTTCGACGGCGTACATGTTGGACATCAGGCCATCATTCGCTACCTCGTCAATCGCGCGAACAATCAGAACGGCACCAGCGTCGTGGTGACGTTCAGCCCACACCCGCGCGAGATCGTGCATGGGGAGGAGGTGCCGCTGCTGACGACGATCGATGAGCGGGCGGATGCGCTCGAGGCCCTCGGCGTGGATCGGTTCATCATCATCCCATTCACGCTCGAATTCTCGCGCCTGGCAGCCGAGGAGTTCGTCGAGCAAGTACTCGTGGAGAGGATCGGCATCCAGGAGGTGGTGATTGGATACGATCACGCATTCGGGCATGACCGGCGCGGCGATGCGGAACTGCTCGAGGCACTCGGGAGCAGGTACGGATTTTCGGTCGACGTCATCCCACCACAGGTGGTGGAGCAGCATGTGGTTTCGTCGACCCAGATTCGAGAGATGATCGGAAGAGGGCAAGTGTCCGAAGCGGCACAGCTTCTCGGCCGGCGCTATAGCTTGCGCGGCACGGTCATCAAAGGCGATGGACGCGGAGCCCAAATTGGCTTCCCGACGGCAAATCTGCAGATCGACCATCCGCGTAAGGTGATTCCGGCCGTCGGCGTGTATGCCGTTCAAGTGGCCCTTCTGCAGAGCGAGCGCGACGGAGAAGAATCATTGCACCCGGGTATGATGAACATTGGCTACCGGCCCACGTTCGGAAAGCGCGATCTGAGTCTGGAGGTACATCTACTAGATTTCAGCGGCGACCTTTACGGGAGGGAACTTCGCGTAGAATTCGCCGAACGAATGCGCGACGAGCGAAAATTCGATTCGATAGAGGAGCTAGTGGAGCAACTTTCGAAAGATCGGGCGCGTTGTATGGACCTGCTTAGCCGGCCCGTGTAGGTCGGCAACGTTTCCAGGTATTACATTTCAGATCTCAGGGGTGGTGCGACTTCTGCGCTGCCGGCATCGAAATGAAAGAACAGGGACCCTGAAACGCTTGACCTGAGATACCCCACGTTCTTCTTTACGATGGTATAATCTAAAGAGGATCACATGATCTCGACCGAAGAGAAAAAAGAGCTCGTAGAGAAATACGGAAAGACGGCCACCGACACCGGCGCGCCTGAAGTTCAAATCGCAATTTTTACGGTTCGAATCAACGAACTCACCGAACACCTTCAGCGCCATCCCAAGGATCATTCCACGCGGCGCGGTCTCCTCAAACTCGTCGGCAAACGGAGACGACTTCTGAATTATCTGATGGAAAGGGACATCGAGCGCTACCGCTCGGTCATCAAGGAACTTGGGATCAGGAAGTAGGAGTTGAGCTGCAAGCGGCATCCTCTCAACGAAGGGGGATGCCGTCGTGCGTTACGGCCTAGCTATCGCAAGCAGAACGGCCGAGCTGATGGAGTGGAGGAAGACGCACTAGAGTAGATTTTGGAGACTGAAAGACAAGATGCAAAAAGCGAATAACCAACCGAAAGCCGTTACCAAGGAGATCGAATTCGCGCCGGGAAGCGTGCTTTCCATCGAAACCGGCCGACTGGCCAAACAGGCCCACGGCTCCGTCGTCGTCCGGCAAGGAGATACTATGGTCCTGTGCACGGCCGTCATCTCGCCGGAAGTCCGCGAAGGCCAAAACTTTTTTCCGCTCACCGTCGATTACCGCGAGAAGTATTCTGCGGGTGGGAAAATCCCTGGCGGGTTCATTAAGCGCGAGGGACGCCCGACCGACAAAGAGGTCCTCTCATCGCGCCTCATCGATCGCGCCATCCGGCCGCTCTTCCCCGACGGATTTCTCAACGAGATCCAGGTCATCGCATACGTCATCTCAGCCGATGACAAGTATGACGCGGACGTGCTCGCCGGTGTGGGCGCTTCCGCGGCCCTGATGCTGGCCGGAGCACCGTTCGATGGTCCGATAGCCGAAGTCCGGGTTGCACGCGTGAACGGGGAGTACGTCGTCAACCCGACGGTACAGGACACCCACGAGAGCGACATCGACCTCGTCGTCGCCGGAAAGGAAGACGCTATCGTGATGGTGGAAGGAGAGATGCGCGAGGTGTCAGAGGATGAGATCCTCGAGGCACTCGACGTGGCGCACGATGCCATTCGGACCCTCTGCCGCGCGCAGCGCGATCTGGTCGCCGAGGCCGGCGCCCGCGAACCCTTCGAATTTCAACCCGCGACGTTACCGGAGGGACTTCTCGAAAAGGTGGATAGCCTTCTCTCCGGACGGATTCGGGAGCATCTGCGGCTGCCCTACGAAAAGTCCACCTTCTACGGCGGAATCCGAGACATCAAAGAGGCCGTCGTAACCGAGTTGCTGGGTGAGGACAACCCCGCGATCGGCTTGACGCGCGCCGAGGTGACGGAAGAAGGATACACCGAGCAGCAGATCCGCGAGGCCGTTAGCGCCATCGAGAAGCGGGAAATGCGCAGCATGATCCTCAATGAGAATCGGCGCATCGATGGCCGCGGGCTCGACGAAGTGCGCGACATCTGGACCGAAGTCGGCTACCTGCCGCGCGTCCATGGGTCGGCCATTTTCACCCGGGGCGAAACCCAGGTACTGGCCTCCGTCACGCTGGGCACCGGTAAAGATGTGCAGGCGGTGGACCAAATCTTCGACACGGAAGACAAGCGCTTCTATCTGCACTACAATTTCCCGCCGTTCTCGACGGGCGAGGCCAAGTTCCTCCGAGGCGCCAGCCGGCGCGAGATCGGCCACGGAATGCTGGCCGAGCGGGCGCTGCAGGTCGTGCTGCCTTCGCCCGAAGAATTTCCATACACGATTCGTATCAATGCGGATGTTCTCGAGTCCAACGGATCGTCGTCGATGGCGTCGGTATGCTCGGGCTCGATGGCTCTGATGGATGCAGGCGTTCCCATCCGGAAGGCTGTCGCTGGTATTGCCATGGGACTGATCCATGAGGGCGACCGTACGGCCGTCCTGACCGACATCCTGGGAACCGAGGATCATCTCGGCGACATGGACTTCAAGCTGACCGGCACGCGTGACGGCGTCACGGCCTGTCAGATGGACATCAAAATAGCCGGCCTCACGCGCGACGTGATGCGCACGGCACTCGAGCAGGCCCGGCGGGCCCGGCATCACATCCTCGACATCATGGACGCGACGATCTCGGAGCCGAGGCCGGAGCTCTCACCGTACGCTCCTCGGCTCACGCAGATTGCCATCGATGCAGAGTTCATCGGTGCTGTCATCGGCCCGGGAGGCAAGATCATCCAGGGCATCCAGCGCGACACGAACACCTCCATCGAGATCGAGGAACGCGAGGGCAAAGGGTACATCACCATTGCGGCCACGAATCAGAACGATGCACTGGCCGCCGTGGATATCATTCGCGGTATCGTGGCCGTGCCGGAAGTGGGCGAAGCTTACGAGGGCACCGTCAAGAACATCCAGAGCTTCGGCGCCATCGTGGAGATCCTTCCCGGGAAGGAAGGCCTCCTGCATATCTCGGAGCTGGACTACGGCTACGTCGAGCGCGTGGAGGATTACCTTCAGGTAGGTGACAAGGTGAAGGTCGAGCTCATCGAGGTACGCGATGACGGCAAGCTACGTCTAAGCCGGAAAGCGTTCCTTCCGCCGAAGGAGAACGGCCAGCCCGACGAGCGTCGCGACGAACCACGCCGAGACGAGGGCCGACGCGGAGAGCGTCGTGGCGGTGAAGGTCGCCGAGGCGGACCCGGCGGAGGCCGTGGAAGGGATCGCGGGCGTGATGGCCGCGGCGGCGGTAGCGGTGGCCGCGGACGGCGCTAACCGGAGCCGACTTCGGTAGAAGACGCCGTTATCCCGGCTCTACGAATGTTTCGGGGCCGCCGCCCGACCCGGTTTGAACCGGCTCAGGTGCGCGGCCCTGTAGCTTCTTAGTTCATTCGTCGACCTATCTCTCATTCTTTATGGCCGTGGAGTACCCGCTCTTTCGTAAGACGACGCTCGGCAACGGCGTCAGGGTGGTCAGCGAAGCGATCCCCTCCGTACGATCCATCTCCGTCGGAGTGTGGATCGGTACAGGAAGCCGCGACGAGGCGGACCCCGAGTCAGGCATCAGCCACTTCATCGAGCACATGGTGTTCAAGGGCACCGAGAAGCGGCGCACCCACCATATCGCACAACGAATGGAGTCGGTGGGAGGCTACCTCAATGCCTTCACCAGCAAAGAGTACACCTGCTACTACGCGCGCGCGCTCGACGAACATCTTCAGCGCGCGATAGAAACGGTAGCCGACCTCGTCGTATCTCCGAAATTCCCAAGCAAGGAGCTCGAGAAGGAGAAGGATGTAGTCCTCGAAGAGATGAAGATGTACGAGGACAATCCGGAGGACCTCATTTTCGACCGCTTCGAGGGCGTGATTTACCGAAATCATGAGTTGGGAAGGCCCGTAATTGGCTTTCCCGAGACGGTAAGTGCCTTCCGACGCGAGCAGCTGATCGATTACATCGATCGCACTTACACACCCGATCACATCGTTCTGGCCGTTGCCGGAAATGTCGACCACGACCAGGTCGTGCGGTACGCCGAGAAGGCGTTCGCCTCGATCGCCGACCGCAGGGGGATGCCCACGAGATCTCCCATCAACGGATATTCGCCCGAGGAAGTGGTCGAGCAACGACCCATCCAGCAGGCGCATGTCGTGCTCGGAACCCGAGGCGTGGACATCCACAACGAAGACCGGGTGGCCGTAACCGTCCTGAATACGATCCTGGGCGGGGGGATGTCGAGCCGTCTGAACCAGAACATCCGGGAACGCTACGGCTTCTGCTATAACGTGTACTCGTTCGTCAACATGCACTCCGATACGGGCGATTTCGGAGTCTATATCGGGACGGACGCCGAGAACGTCGAGCGCTCCAGGAAATTGATTTTGCGCGAGCTCCAGCGGCTCGTCGACACCCCCGTCAGTGCACGCATGCTCAGTCAGGCGAAGAACCAGGTTCGAGGATCCATTATGCTCGGACTCGAGAGCATGAGCAATCGCATGATGCGCATCGGGAGGCAGGAGCTGTTCTTTGAGCGCTATCTTTCGCTGGATGAAATCAATGCGGATGTAGACGGCGTCACGGCCGATGATGTACAGCGCGTGGCCGCCGATCTTTTCGACCCCGAAAACTTCTCAACAGTCGTCTTGCTGCCGGCCAACTAACCGTTCTCATGAAAATCCTCGTTACCGGCGGTGCCGGCTTTATCGGATCCCACGTCGCAGATGCCCTCGTCGATGCGGGCCACGAGGTCCACGTCATGGATGACCTCTCAGGGGGTCGTGAAGAGAACGTCCCCCCACAAGCGCGCCTCCACCAGCTCGACATTCGGTCCGACGAAGCGGCGAATCTGGTCCGGACGGAAGCCTACGACGCGCTCGTTCATCATGCCGCGCAGATGGATGTGCGTCGATCCGTAGCCGATCCACGGTTCGATGCCGATGTCAATGTGATCGGCTTTCTGAACTTGATGGAGGCGGCCCGAGAGATCGGACTCAAGAAGGTCGTTTTCGCTTCTACCGGCGGAGCCATCTACGGCGAGCCCGATTACGTGCCTCAGGATGAAAGCCATCCGCTACGCCCGATTTCACCTTACGGTATCACGAAGCTGTGTACGGAGCGGTACCTCTACTACTATGAACATGAGCACGGCATTCCGTACGTGGCTCTTCGCTATGCCAATGTGTATGGTCCGCGACAGAATCCGCATGGGGAGGCCGGAGTGGTGGCCATTTTCGCGGAACGAATGCTGAATGGCCGACAGCCCACGATCTACGGTGACGGCGAGCAGACTCGAGACTACGTGTTCGTTGAGGATGTAGTTCGCGCCAACCTTTGCGCTCTCGAGTACGAACGATCCGGTGTATTCAACGTCGGCACGGGCGTCGAAACGAGCGTCAATGAGCTGTTCGGGATCATTCGCGATTACATCGATAAGCGCCTCTCCGAGGTCCGCGGCGACGCCCGCCCCGGTGAACAGCGTCGCAGCGTACTCGATTATCGACATTCGGAACGCGTTCTGGGATGGAAGCCCACCGTGCGGCTCGAGGAGGGGCTCGCTCGGACGGTAGACTGGTTCCGCTCGGCAGGCCCACGGTAGGCCCACGCATGTACCGCATCACCCTACAGGATTTCGAAGGGCCTCTCGACCTCCTCCTGTTCTTCATCAAGAGGGATGAGCTCGACATCTTCGACATCCCGATCGCCCGTATTGCGGATGAGTACCTGGAGTACGTGCGTCTGATGGAGAGGATCGATCTCGACAGCGTCGGAGATTTCCTGTACATGGCCGCGCTGTTGATCAGCATCAAAGCGCGCATGCTCCTTCCGAAACCGGAGCTGGACGAGGAAGGAGAGCCCATCGACCCGCGCCGGGAGCTCGTGGAGCGGCTGCTCGAATATGTGCGATACAAAGAGGCCTCCGAGAATCTGGCCGGTCTGCTCGAGTCGCGATCCGATCGCTTCACGCGTGGCCATGCCTCGAGCGAACGGGAACGATGGCAGGAGCAGATCGAGGTGACATACGATGTCTCCGTCTTCGACCTGGTGTCTGCCCTCAAGCGGATTCTGACGGAGGCGCCGGCCGAGCCGGAGCATGCGGTTTCGCGCGAAGAGTATCACATCGAGGAGCAGCAATATTTTCTGCTTGATGCTCTGCAGAAGAGCTCGCGAATCTCATTTGCGGAGACGGTTCGCGGCCGCTCCAAGCCGTTCGTGATCACCACGTTCCTCGCGGTCCTCGAGCTTGCTCGACAGCAGCGGATCTGGATCTTGCTCGAAAATGACGAGCCCGGCGATTTCTATCTTGAGTCCCGTACACCTCCGGAAAGCACCGACGGAGAAACCTCCGACGAAGCGTCGACAAGCCCGCCCCCCAATCAGCAATCAGCAACCACTAACCAGTAGCCGTAGCCCATTGGCCTCCATTCACGAACTCGTCGAGCACGGACTCCAACGCGCCGTGGAAGCTCTCGTTTTTGCGGCCGATGTACCTGTATCTGCGAACGACGTGGCCGATGTGTATGCGGAGGTTACCGGTCAGGACCGGCCCACAGAACAGCAAATCATAGCGGCCATCGACCGTCTGAACCGAATCTATGAGCAAAGTGGCCGGATCTTTCGGATCGAAGCCTGGAGCGGGGGATATCGAATGGCCACGGACAAATCCGTAGCGCCGTTCCTAAAGTGTTACTTTAACCGTGAGCAGGAGCAGCGTATTTCACGCTCCCTTATGGAAACCTTATCCATCATAGCCTACCGACAACCGGTTACCAAGCCGGAGATCGATTTCGTACGCGGTGTGGATTCGGGATACGCGGTCCACAAGCTCATGGAGAAGGGGATGGTGGATGTCGTCGGTCGCAGCGATTCCCTGGGCCGACCCTTGCTATATGGCACGACGAGCTTCTTTCTGGAGCAGTTTGGTTTGAACAGCATCGAGGACCTTCCCGATCTGCGCGAGATCGAGGAGATCCTCAATGATCCAGCCTTCAACAAGGAGCGGGCGCAGTTGCTGCGGCTGCAGTACGCTGAGGGCGAGCATCCCCACGTGGAGGGCGCTGCCAACCAGGGCGATGGCGCGGAAAGCGGTTGAAGATGCCCGTCGTCCTGAAAATTATTTACCTGGGAGCCGCGGCACTGGCTCTCGTGGCGTTTGCCGTGGGCATGTACGAATATGTTATCGCCAATGACCCGGATTCACATTTCGGCAGTCACGTCTTTCTGCCCTTCGCGGCACTGGTCGTAATCGTCGCCCTCTATGGGCGCCGGAAACGAGAGCTGGAAAGCCGGCCACGCCGGGAACGGACGCGAAGCGGTAAAAGCTGATTGCTCGAGAACACGGGGGCGGCTCGTTCGTTCATCCACGCAACAATTTCGCCGGGATGAAACCGGCCCCGCACAGGGAAACCGGCAGATTCTTGGGCCGGCGGTTGTTCCTGTCAACTTTGTGATGGCGAGAAAATCGACGCATTCGGGCCGACGGTACGGCCGCCCTGGAAGCGGTCAGCCTAAGGAGCGCCCGAGCGATGCGAACGGCTCATCGGCTCGCCATAGTGGATATCGGCTCAATCGATACATCGCGCGCGCAGGGGTCTGCTCCCGTCGTGACGCCGACCGGCTGATAGAATCGGGCCAGGTCAAGGTCAATGGCGCCGTCGTCAGGGAATTCTCCACGCACGTCACCGACCAGGATGAGGTGGAGGTGAACGGCCGCAGGATTTCGCCCCATCGACACCTCTACATCCTTGTCAACAAGCCGTCCGATACCATCACGACGACGGACGATCCACGTGACCGGCGAACCGTGATGGATCTCGTCGACATCCCGGGGGAAGAGAAAAACAGCCTGTTCCCTGTCGGGCGTCTCGATCGCGACACGGTAGGCGTACTCTTGCTCACCAACGACGGAGAGCTCGCACATCGACTCATGCACCCGAGCTATGAGGTCGACAAGCTCTATCGCGTGCGCACGAAAGATCCTGTCAAGCCCCATGAGATCGATATGATGCGACGGGGCGTACCGCTCGACGATGGCGTTGCCGCAGCGAAAGAAGCCGCATACGTGGCGCTTCCGGATCGTCACGAAGTCGGGCTTCGTATCCACGAAGGTCGCAACAGGCAGGTCCGCCGCATGTTTGAGGCGCTCGGCCACGAGGTCGTCCACCTCGAGCGGATCAACTACGCGGGCCTCACGACAGCCGGCGTGCGGCGGGGAAAGTGGCGGCGTCTCGAGACGCACGAGGTCGCCCGCCTCCGACGAATGGTGAAACTAAAATGAGCTCATCGCCGCGGCATGGCTGCGGCTTTGTTGTATTCGGCCCTACACGAAGAATTTGAACGACGCAGGTTTAAAGGCAAAATGATCATCAACAACGACAGGGTAATCGAACGTATTCGGACCGAGGGCCTTACGTACGACGATGTGCTACTGGTGCCGAACCGATCATCCGTGATGCCTCGTGATGTGTCGACAAAGACGTGGCTCACTCCGCGCATCGAACTGAACATCCCGTTGCTCTCCGCTGCGATGGACACCGTTACGGAATCCGATATGGCGATCGCCATTGCTCGCGAAGGTGGAGTTGGCGTTCTGCACAAGAACATGACGATCGAACGCCAGGCCGCCGAGGTGCGCCGCGTCAAGCGGTCCGAGAGCGGCATGATCCTCGATCCCATCACGCTGCATCCTGATGATTCTGTGGCCGATGCTCGCTCGATGATGGCGCGCTATCACATCGGCGGCATTCCCGTGGTGGATCAGGCTAACCGGCTCGTCGGCATCGTCACGAACCGCGACCTGCGATTCACACAGGACGGGCGGATCCGCCTGAGCGAGTTGATGACCCACGAGAACCTGATAACGGCTCCGATCGGCACCACACTGGAGCAGGCCGAAGCCATTCTTGAGCAACACAAGATCGAGAAGCTGCCCGTCGTGGATGAGGAGGGCTACCTGAAAGGCCTCATTACCTTCAAGGATCTCGAGAAGAAGCGCAAATACCCGAACGCCTGCAAGGACGAGCATGGCCGCCTTCGGGTGGGCGCGGCCGTCGGCGTAACGGCCGACGTGCTCGAGCGCGTCTCGGCGCTTGTGGAAGCCGGAGTCGATTTCGTGGTCGTTGACACGGCCCACGGTCATTCGGAGGGCGTCCTTCGGACCGTCGAAGCCGTGAAGAATTTTACCGGCAGAGTGGATGTCGTGGCGGGCAACGTGGCAACGGCCGAGGGCGCTGAAGACCTGATTCGCGCGGGGGCCGATACTATCAAGATCGGGATCGGACCAGGGTCCATCTGCACGACGCGCGTCGTGGCCGGCGTAGGCGTCCCGCAGTTGACGGCCATCATGGAGTGCGCCGCCGTGGCGCACGAACATGGCGTCATGGCCATTGCAGATGGCGGCATCAAACAGACTGGTGACGTGCCGAAAGCCATCGCCGCCGGCGCCGATTGTGTGATGATCGGCGGCCTGTTCGCCCGCGTCGAAGAGAGCCCGGGCGAGACCATTTTATACGAAGGCCGGAAGTACAAGAGCTACCGCGGGATGGGATCCGTCGGAGCGATGGAATCGGGATCGAAGGACCGCTACTTCCAGGATGCCGAAGACGACATCAAGAAGCTCGTTCCTGAAGGCATCGAGGGCCGCGTGCCCTACAGCGGATATCTGAGCGAAGTCGTCTACCAGATGATTGGCGGATTGCGGGCGGCCATGGGCTATTGCGGCGCGGCGTCGCTCAAGGAGCTGCAGGAGACGGCCCAGTTCGTGCGTGTGACGACGGCCGGGCATCGAGAGAGCCATCCGCACGACGTCTTCATCACGAAGGAAGCACCAAACTACAGCTCGCGGAGCTGACGCATCTTCCGTGCAAGCCTGCCGTATTGCAGGATTATTCGTACACGGAACCCGCAGCGCTCATGAATCTCACGCGACGTATCGACCTGGTCGGCTATCTGCACATCGGATACGGTGCGGTGCTTCTCCTCATTGCGGCCTTCATGCTGCTCGCTGTGACCGTTGGAGCCGTGGTACTGCCATCGCTGGCGTCGTGGGTAGCCAGCACCGGAGGAGGGATCGCGGCTGGACTCATTCTCGCCGCCATCGGACTGCCATCCATGGTGGGGGGCGTAGGGCTCATCCGCCGCGGATCCTGGGCCAGGATGCTGATCCTCCTGCTGAGCATCATTGATCTGTTCAGCTTTCCCTTCGGGACCGCACTGGGCGCCTATTCTCTCTGGATTCTCCTGAAGGAGCGTGCTCGGCTGGAGTTTGACTGAGGCACGCATCAATACGCTTCGCGGGGCGCTCGACGAGCACTCGGCCGATGCCCTCTGGATTTCATCCCTTCCGGACATTCGATGGGTGTGTGGATTCACCGGATCGAACGGTCTACTGATCGTGCGCCGTGAGTCGCTGCACCTCATCACGGACGGCCGATATACGACTCAGGCAGCTCGAGAGGTCAAGCAGGCCCGGGTGCACGTTCGTGGAGCTAATCTCGTCGAAACGGTCAAGTCGGATCGCATTCTCGAAAGTTGTAGGCGTGCGGTCTTCCAGAGTGATCACCTCAGTGTTGCAGAGTACGTCCGCCTACAAGAATCAATTCCCGGCATCGAATGGGAAGGCCATGAGGGACTCCTCGTCCAAGCGGTCGCGTCCAAGGACGAACAGGAGATCGACGCCATTCGAGCTGCACAGCGCATTACAGAGGCGGTTTTCGAGTACCTGCTCGATTGGATTCGGCCCGGAATGATGGAGCAGGAGATCGCCGCCGAGGTCATCTACCAGCATTTGCGGCGGGGCGCCGAACGCATGTCGTTCGAGCCGATCATAGCGTCGGGGCCGAACAGCGCATTGCCTCATGCACGGCCCACGCGCCGCACCCTGAGCACCGGTGATGTTCTCCTGCTCGACTTCGGTTGTGTGAAAGATGGATACGCGTCAGATATGACGCGAACTGTCGCGGTAGGCAAACCCGACGACGAGGCGAGAATGGTATATGACGTCGTACTCGAGGCCCAACTGAAGGCCATCGAAGGTGCACATGCCGGCATGGCATCGAAGGATCTCGATGCACTGGCGCGAGATGTGATCTCGGAGAAGGGCTACGGAGAAGCCTTCACGCATGGACTGGGACACGGCATCGGTCTGCAAACCCATGAATGGCCGCGCGTCGCCTCGACCGCCGAGTATACGCTTCCACCGAAAGCCGTCGTCTCTATCGAGCCTGGAATCTATTTGCCCGACCGGTTCGGCGTCCGAATCGAGGACTTGATCGTACTTCGCGAGGACGGCTCCGACGTTCTGACTCTGGCATCGAAGGAGTGGACGGAAATCTGATCGAACCGGATGCCGCAGATTCGGCTCACCATTCATAGATGTAAGTACAGAAACGTTTCGGTAACTTTAAGGTCGGATCTCGAGCTCTCACATACTCTGGCACGGCTAATCATTCTGTAATGCGATCAATTCTGGTACTCCTCCTCGTTCTTTCGTCGACCATTCTCCTTGCAGCCTGTGCCGGCAGTCGCGGTAGCGTTTCGGTCGGAGAGCCGACGCCGGTCGCGGATAAGAAGACATCATACAGTGCCCTCGTAGAGCGTGCGGAAACCGACGAAGGGCTGTTCACGGTCCACCGTGTGGGCGACACGCTGTACTATGAGGTCCCGGATTCCGTACTGGAGAAGGAAATGCTACTCGTCAGCCGTATCGCGCGTACGCACACCAACATCGGATACGGCGGAGAGAAAGCGAACACGCAAATCGTTCGCTGGCAGCGCAATGGCGACACCATCCTGCTCCGTGTCGTGAGCTTCGAAAATGTGGCCAGCGAGGAGCATCCGATCTACGAGGCCGTGCGAAATGCGAACTTCGAGCCCATCGTCAGCGCCTTCGAGATCAAGGCCTACAACGAGGATTCAACGACGTACATCATCGATGTCTCGAAGCTCTTCACCACGGATATCGGGTTGCTCGGCATGGGGAAGTCGAATCGCGAGCGGTTCAAGGTGAAGCGTCTCGACACCGATCGGTCCTTCATCAATTGGGCGAAGAGCTTCCCGGAAAACGTCGAGGTCCGGCATACCTTGACTTATGAGGCGGACGAGCCGCCGGCCAACCCTTCGACGGGCACGATCTCGCTGGAGATGAACCAGTCCATGGTGCTCCTTCCGGCGGATCGCATGCAGCCACGGCTCTGCGATAATCGGGTCGGCTTCTTCCGCGTCCAGATGGTTGATTACAGCGCCGATTCCCAGCGCGCGGAGAGGGCGTGCTACATCACACGGTGGAGGCTCGAGCCCTCGGACAAGGACGCGTATCTCCGAGGAGAGCTCGTTGAGCCAAAAAAGCCGATCGTTTACTACATCGATCCGGCCACTCCGGAGAAATGGCGCCCCTACATCAAACAGGGGGTCGAAGATTGGCAGGTGGCGTTCGAAGAGGCCGGCTTCAAGAACGCCATTCTCGCGAAGGATCCGCCGTCAATGGATGAGGATCCCGAGTTCAGCCCGGAGGACGTGCGCTATTCGGTGATTCGGTACTTCCCTTCCGAAATACAGAACGCCTACGGTCCGCACGTTCACGATCCACGCACAGGAGAGATTCTCGAGAGCGACATCGGCTGGTTCCATAATGTGATGAACCTGCTGCGCAACTGGTATTTCGTGCAGACCGCGGCGGCAAATCCGCAGGCGCGTGGGGTGAAGTTTGATGATGACGTGATGGGCGAGCTGATCCGTTTCGTTTCTGCGCACGAAGTGGGCCACACCCTGGGACTGCCGCACAACTGGGGCTCCAGCTACGGCTATCCCGTGGATTCACTTCGCTCACCGACGTTTACGGCAACGCACGGCACGGCGCCCTCCATCATGGACTACGCCCGCTTCAATTACATCGCCCAACCGGGCGACGGCGTCACGAACTTCCTGCCGGCGATTGGCGAGTACGACAAGTGGGCCATCATGTGGGGATATAGGGTCCTGCCGGAGGCCGCGTCTCCAACCGCAGAGCGCGATACGCTAAATGCATGGGTCTTGCGGCGGGCCGACGATCCACGCTACTTCTATGGCCGGCAGAGCTTCAATCCGATCGACCCGCGATCTCAGAACGAAGACCTGGGGGACGATCCGGTGGCTGCAGGGACGTACGGCATCGCAAATCTGCGGCGCATCGTGCCGAATCTGATCGACTGGACGTACAGAGAGGGCGAGGACTACCGGGAGCTGGAAGAGCTCTACGGACAGGTGGTCGGGCAGTGGAATCGCTATCTGGGTCACGCCGCCCGGCACATTGGAGGGGTATACGAGACTCCGAAGACGTACGATCAGGATGGCGTCATATTCGAATTCGTGCCGGTGGACAATCAGAAGGCTTCCATGGCCTTTCTCAGCGAACATGGATTCACGACGCCCGACTGGCTGCTGGATGAGGACATCCTCCGCCGCATAGGCCATGCCGGTGCCATGGATCGCGTGCGGCGCGTGCACGCGGGACTCTTGAACATCGTACTCGATCCGCAGCGGCTTGCCCGATTGATCGAGGCCGAAGCCCGGGTTGGGGAGGTGTCGTACAGACCGATCGAGATGCTGGCGGATGTCCGCGAGGCGGTTTGGAGCGAGCTTGAGACCGGCTCGGCCGTCGATCCCTACCGTCGAAATTTGCAGCGTGCCTACCTCGAGCAAATCGAATCACTGATGACTAAAGAGGTGGAGGCACCGTCTGAGCAAATGCGAGCATTTGTGGGCTTCACGCCGGTTGACGTCAGCCAGAGCGACATTCGGGCCTATGCCCGGGGTGAACTGCGCGCGCTTCAGCAGAGCGTTCGCACGGCGTTAAACCGAACGCAGGACCGCGCCACACGGCTCCACCTGGACGACGTGCTCGCTCGGATCGA